>NZ_JAXHGM010000006.1:0-194114 GCF_034808145.1 Halorubellus amylolyticus | reverse complement strand
TTGAGGACGGCGTTTTCTGGCATAGAACACTTCGAAAATGCCGTTCCTCACTTTTCAGTGCTTATCTGAACACCGCCAGACGACCCGCCCAAAGGCACTTACCCGCTCGCGGACAGGTTCGGCGCATGAGCCGCCGCTCCCTCCCCTCCACCCCCAGCAGCGCGCTCTCGCCCTCCGTCGCACGCGGGACCGACACGCGCGGGACAGACGCTCCCGGGACAGACGCCGCCGACGTGGCGACGACCCCGACGCGGACTCCCGCCCCCGAGCACGCCGTCGTCGTCGAGAACGACGCCGACGAGACGCGGTCGGTCGTCGTCACCGTCACCCGCAGCGACCGCAGCGACGTCGTCCACCACGACACGCACCGGGTCGCGGCCGACGCAACCGTCGACGCGTACGACCTCGCGGACGCGGCCCCCGACGGCGTCGAGACGTTCCACGTCACCGCCGAGTGCGGCCCGGGGACCGCGACCGCGCGCCTCCGGACGAATACCGCGACGGGCGACCTCCGACTCGTCGTCTCCCCGGACGACGCCATCTCCGTCGTCCGGACCAGCGACCACGGATGAACCGACGACGGCTCCTCGCGACGACCGCGAGCGCGGTCGCGAGCGTGGCCGTCGCTGGCTGCCTGACCGACGACGAGCCCGGCGCGTCCACGACCGACCGGTCCACCACACCCGACGACGGGCGTCCCGACACGACCAGCGCACCGTCGGACACGACCGGCCAGTCGACGCCGACCAAGACGACCGACGACGACTCGTTCGGCTGGTCGGAAGCGGCGAACGAGCCCGACCCCTCGAAGCTGATTCGACTCGGGAACGAGGGCGAGGACGGCCTCGCGCACACCGTCGCCCTGGAGGTGTACCGCGAGGCGACCGGGACTGTCGTCCACGACGAGAACCACGTGATTCCAGCGAACGGCGAGGTGAAGGCGTACGACACCGCGACCGCGAACCCGGACGGCATCGAATCCTTCCGGGTCACGTGCACGTTCGAGGAGCAGACCAAGACCGTGACCATCGAGACGAGCGAGTGCTACGGCTGGGCCGAGTTCGTCGTCAGCGCCGAGGACGCACTCCGCGGAACCTACACGATCTGTTGAGAACGAGACGTCAACTGGCAGCGGCCCGCGCCGTCAGAACGTCGAGAGCTCGCCTTCGATGACGCTGCGCGTGACGTCCGTGACGTCCGCGAGCTCGCGGTCGACGATGGCCTCGACCTCGGGGCGGACGTCGCTGATGGCGACGCCGTCCTCGGTGATGACGTGCGCGTCGGCGACGTGCGGCTGGTCGATGGGGCGCCCGATCTGAGAGAGTAGGCGGATGCGGAGGTCGCGGATGCCGTCGACCTCGTCGACGACGCTCTCGGCGATGCGCGTCGACAGGAGGTTGTATATCTTCCCGATGTGGTTCACGGGGTTCTTCCCGCTCGTCGCCTCCATCGACATCGAGCGGTTCGGCGTGATGAGGCCGTTCGCGCGGTTCCCGCGGCCGACCGAGCCGTCGTCGCCCTGCTCCGCGCTCGTCCCCGTGTGCGTCAGGTAGATCGAGCCCTCGTCGACGTCGTCCGCGGTGTTCACGTGCACGTTCACCTCGCGGTCCGTGTGCTCGTGCGCGACGTCCGTGACGAACTCGCGGACGCCCTCGACGGCCTCGGTGTACTCCTCGAGGCTCCCGACGTAGGAGTCAACCATCGCGGCCGCGACCGTGATGTCGATCTCGTCGCCCTCGCGCTTGCCCATGATCTTCACGTCCTGCCCGAGCTCGGGGTTCGTGTCGTGGTACTCGCCGTTCAGCCGGCGTTCGGCCTCCTTCACGATGGTCTCGGTCTCCGTGAGCGGTGCGTGCCCGACGCCGAAGCTCGTGTCGTTCGCCATCGGTACCGTCGCCCCGTCCTCCCCGAAGACCTCCTGGAGGTCACCGCTGCCCTCGCCGAGCTTCACGTCGACGACGACGTCCGTCCCGAACTCGAGCTCCGGGAAGTGCTCGCCGAGGTACTCGCGCGCGGCGTCGAGCGCCACCGGCTCGGTCGGGATGTGGTGGACCTCGCCGTCCTCCGTCTCGTACTCCTTGGTCGCTCGCCCGACGATGAGGAGGTAGATTGGCTCGATGACCTCGCCGCCGCCGAACGCGGGCGCGGCGTTCCCCGCGACGAGCTGTGTCTCGTCGGTGTTGTAGTGCAGGACCTTCCCCACCCTGTCGAGGTACGTCTGTGCGAGCGCCTGCGAGACGCTCTCGGCGATACCGTCGCAGATGGAGTCCGGGTGACCCAGGCCCTTCCGCTCGACGATCTCGACCTCCTGGTCCTCGACGGCCAGTCGGTCGATGGGCTCCACGCGAATATTGCGGTCAGTCATTGTCCAAACCGTACCCCGGCGCGGTTTCTATAACTTGCGGAAACGAACAGCCACAAGAAGATAACTGTGGGTTATTCTCCAGGCCGGGTCCTCACGTGCCACTCGTCCCTCATCTACGGCTCGCTCGACCACTCGCTCCAGCAGGCTCCGCCGGAGAAAGCCGAGAGTCTGTCCCAGAACGAACGCGAGCACGACCCGGACGGCCTGCAAGGTCGTGTACGCGACGGGGCCCACGAGCCGAGGTCCCGCATCGTCTCCGGCGTCTACGCCGGCGACAGCAGGAAGGATGCGCGCTCGTGAACCACCTACGCGCTCGCAGTGACCAATCTCTCCGTATAGGGTAAATATAGTGGCTACAGACTATATTCTCTGTCCCCGTGGAGGGGGCCGTGCCGGCGCTCCCAGGCGAAGGCGCGATAGTACGCCACCTCGTCCACGGCGGCGAACCCGCGCGCCTCGAACGCGCGCCGGGACGGCGCGTTGTCCTTCGCGACCAGCGCGTACGCCGCGTCCACGCGGTCCTCGGCTGCGAACGAGAGCGCTCGCGCGAGCAACGCGGACCCCAAGCCCCGTCCACGGTCGGCCGGGTCGACGTAGAGGTCCCAGAGGTACGCGCCGTCGAACCGCACCGTCGCCGCGAGTTCAGTCACCTCGACCGGTCGTTCGAGCGTCAGGAACGCCCAGCCCCGGACCGCGTCGGCGTCGCACTCGCGTAACTCGTCGGCAGAAGGCGCCGCGGCGTCACGCGCGAGCACGACGAAGTCCGACGGAGCGAGGTCCGCGAAGTCCTCGTCCGGCCGCGGCGACAGCTCGCTCGCTCGGACCACCTCCACCGCGACGTCATCGGGCGGTTCGCGGTCGACGTCCGCGGCGTCCAACTCGACCGCGAACACGTACATCGACGTCCCCGTGACGCCGAGCGCGTCCAGCGCGTCGTAGACCGCACGACCGAGTCGCGTCCGCGTCAGGCGATGCACGCCGACGTCCACCATCGTTCCCGAACACTCCGACCGGCAGCAGTATCAGGATTCCGGTGAACTACCGAGACGCCGGCCGGAATACGTAGCCGCGGTCGACGGCGCGGTCTCCCTGCCTCACTCCTCGCCGTCCCCGAGCAGCAGCCCGAGGTACGACGTCCGGATCTGCTCGTCGGGGTCGAGGTCGAGCGCGCGGAGCGCGTCGGCGACCCGCTCCCTCGCCGCAGCCACGCCCGACTCCTCGGTCTCCGTCTCCACCTCCACGAACGCGCCGACGTCCGCGACGTCGTCGACGGTCACCGTCACTCCATCGAGCGTCCAGCGCTCCCGGCGCTTCGCGACCGTCGCCGCCGGCGCGAACCCGAGCGACTCCAGGACCCGCGCCATCGTCGCCCCGTCCGCGACGCCCGTCTCGAACTCCTCGCGCGTCTTCGACGTATCGTCAACGAGCGGTCCCTTGTACGTCACGCGAGCGTCGAACGCCCCGTCATCGAGCGCGTCCATCACCGCGTCGACACCCAGTGGCGCGTCCTCGCCCAGGTCCGCCTCCCGACGCACCCGGAGCGCCTCGTCCGTCTCCGCGAACTCCCGGTGAGGCGCGTCGTAGTACGTGTCCTCCTGGAACACGACGCCCGAGAGCGACCCCCCCACGTCGCGGAGCCGCGACCGGACCGCATCCCCGCTCGCACGCACCTTCATCTCGACCTCGTACATACCACGACCCCAGGGCGGAACCCGGAAAAACGTGGTCGTTCGCGCCCGGAACCGGCCGGCGGGCCCGCTCACGCGAGGCGCACGCTCGCGGGTCGAAAACGTGGTTCTTAAATGCGGGCTGGGAGACGTATGAGACATGACCGACGAAGAAGCCGAGACACAGGACGCAGCGGCCGAGGCAGACGAGACCGAGGGCGTGCAGGACGAGGACTTCGTGAAGCTCGCCTACACCGCCCGCACCGTCGAGAACGACCAGCTCGTCGACACGACCGACCAGGAGGTCGCCGAGGAAGAGGGCATCGACCAGGAAGATCAGGAGTTCGCTCCCCGCACCATCGTCCTGGGCGAAGGCCACATCTTCGACAGCGTCGAGGACGACGTCCGCGGCAAGGAGGTCGGCGACACCGGCACCGTCGTCGTCCCCGCCGCCGAAGCGTTCGGCGAGTACGACGAGGACGACGTCCGCACGCTCTCCGCCGAGAAGATCCCCGAGGACGACCGCCATCCCGGCGCGCAGGTCCAGATCGACGGCGAGGAAGGCTTCGTGAACACCATCATCGGCGGCCGCGCTCGCGTGGACTTCAACCACCCGCTCGCCGGTGACGACGTCGAGTACGACTACGAGATCGTCGACGTCGTCACGGACGAGGTCGAGAAGGCGTCCGGGCTCTTCGAGATGTTCTTCGACATCGCGCCCGAGATGCACATCGAGACCGACGAGGTCGAGGAGGAGACGATGGTCGAGCCGGACGAGGAAGACGAGGACGCCGAGCCCGAGTTCGAGACCGAGGTCGTCGAGAAGCGCTCGCTCTACGTCGAGAGCGTCCCGCAGCTCCAGATGAACCAGCAGTGGATGTTCGGCAAGCAGCAGGTCGCCCAGCAGATCATGAGTCACGTCGACGTCGACCGCGTGGTCGTCCAGGAGGTCATCGACGGCGGCGGCATGGGCGGCATGATGGGTGGCATGGGCGGCATGATGGGCGGCATGGGCGGTGGCGAGGGTGCCGACGCCGAGGCCGTCGAGGAAGCGCTCGAAGAGGCCGACGTCGACGCCGACGAGATCGCCGCGGAACTCGACGACGAGTAACCACCTCGCGTTCTTCTCCGTTCTCGCGTCCCACAAGCGACGCGTTCACTCGCCGGATTCCACAACCACTAACCCGGCGTCGGGTGACGCGGCTCGCGTGGACGCACAAGACCGCGTCGCCGACTTCCAGGCGACGCACGACGTCGACGGCGACCCCGAGTACCAGCTACTGGACCTCGCGAGCGAGGTCGGCGAGCTCGCCGCGGACGCCTGCGACGCGACCGACTACGGGCGCGGAGACGGCGACGTGGACGTGAAGCGCGACGAGATCGGTGACGCGCTGTTCAGCCTCCTCGTGTTCGCGAACTCGCTCGACGTGGACGCGGACGCGGCGCTCGACGAAGCCCTCGAGAAGTACGAACGACGCATCGAAGCGACCGGCGACCCCAGCTCGGGCGCCTGACCGACCGACGACCCCGGTTCGGGCGCGTGGCAATCCAGTAGTCCGAGCGCTGAGACTCTTTCCCGACGGCGGTCAGTTCCCGACCCAGTCGCGTGCGGTCGAATACAGGATGGAGACGTCCTCGAACTTCAGCATCCGCAGCATGTCGAGGACGTTCCCCTCGTTGACAGAATCGAGCCGCTGCTTCGAGTGCTGATGGAGGTCGTCGACGAGCGCGTCGTAGCGGTCGTTCGACGCACGGTACAGCATCTCGGTCATGAACAACCGCTTGCTGACCTTCGGCGCGACGCGGTCGTGCCAGAGCTGGTCGTACACCGCGAGTTCGTTCGCGGACGTGTCCCGGTCGCTGTCGGTGAGCGAGCGGTCCGCGGTCGCCGCAGCCACCCGGCCCGACCGCATGCACTTGTCGATACCTTCGCCCCAGAGCGGGTCGACCGTCGGCACCGTGTCGCCGATGGCCATGAAGTTGTCCGTGCTCATCTTGTCGGGGAGCTGGACGTGCGCGGACCCGCGATGCTGCTTCCCTTCGAGCTTCACCGCGTCCTCGAACCGCGGGTCGGTGTCCACCCAGTACTGGAGGTAGTCGTCGATGGTGTACCCCGACTTCGAGTTCGCGCGGTGACTCTCGTTCTGGAGATAGCAGACGCCGACCTTCGCCGTGTCCGCGCCCGTGTGGAATATCCACGAGTACCCACCCGGTGCGATGTCGTGGTCGAGCCGGAGCATCATCGAGTCCGCGAGGTCAGCGTACCCGTCGGCGTCGACGTCGACGTTCTCGTACTCGAACTCGATCCCGATCGCTTGCTTCTCGCGTTCCAGCCCGCAGACGTCGAGCGCCTTCGCGAGCGGCGCTGCCGGCCCGGTCGCGTCGATGACGATGTCCGCGTAGACCTCCGTCCCACCGTTGTACTCGACGCCGACGATCTCGCCGCCCTCCGTGATAGGTTTCGAGACGCGCGCGTCGAACCGGTACTCGGCGCCGTCCGCGACCGCCTCGTCCACGAGCCAGTTCTTGAAGTCCGCGAACTCCAGGACCGCGCCCGGTTGATGGCGACGATAGTGATGGTTCGGGGACTCCAGGATGACGTCGTCCGTGAAGTTCATCACGACCTCGTCGGGGATCCCGAACGACGCCATCGTCGACGGGAACGTCCCGGCGGTCGATTTGTTGCTCCTGCTCGGGAACTCGTCCTCGGCCTCGGTCTCGAGTACGACCACGTCGTACCCGCGAGACGCGAGGTCTCGCGCCGCCTGTCCACCTGCGGGGCCCGCACCGGCGATAACCACGTCGTGTGTGTCTGTCATGGTAGGGTAGGAATCATCGCTATAGAGTCGATGTTCGTCGTCCTTGTGCATCCGTACTGAACGGACCTTGTAATTTGTGCTGGTTTCGAACGCTCACGTTTTTGTGCTGGTTTCGAACGCTCACGTTTCTCGCCAACGACGCCGCCGATACCGCCGACCTGTGCCGGGGCTACGTGTCGAGAACGGTATCCGAGCGACGAACGGTCTGCGAGGGAAGTGTGGACTGCGAGCGCCGAAGGGTCGCTACGCGATGTCGCGGCTCGTGTCGATGGCGACCTCGTCCGCGAGTTCGA
This sequence comes from Halorubellus amylolyticus, assembly GCF_034808145.1. Taxonomy (NCBI): domain Archaea; kingdom Methanobacteriati; phylum Methanobacteriota; class Halobacteria; order Halobacteriales; family Halorubellaceae; genus Halorubellus; species Halorubellus amylolyticus. Next base: position 186,970 of record NZ_JAXHGM010000006.1, on the reverse strand, counting down.
GCTTGATGGACTCCTTGAGCGCGGTTCCGCCGCGGAACTTCGGGACCGTCAAGCGGTTCTCGAGTTCGCTCCCACGCACCTGCGTCTCCAGGTCGAAGACGACGTCGGACATGTGCTTCGTCGACGACCGGTTCTGGGGCGGCGTCCGCTCCTTCATGCAGTGCATGATCGCGATCGAGCCCGTGTTCACCATGTGCGTCTGGAGCTCCGTCATGAAGTTCCGGAAGCGGTTCCGGTCGCCGCGCTCCAGGACGTTCGCGGTGTCGATGATGAGGTTCGCGCCCTCGGGGAGTGCACGGATGAGTCGGTTCGCCTGGTCGAGCGGTTCGCTCCCCGAGATGTCCCGTACCGTCGGGGAGCCGACGGGAGCGTTCGTCTTCTCGATGGCGTCCCGGACCGCCTGATCGGAGCGTTCCGTGGTGAGGTAGAGGCTGCCGCGGGCCGCCGTGAGCTCGTAGAGGATGAGTTCGGACTGGCTCGCGGGTTCGGCCGTGAGGGCGACGATGGTACCGGGCGGTAGGCCGCCGTCGAGCTTGCGGTCGAGAACCTCGATGCCCGTCTCCAGACGCCCCGCCATGTACCCCACGGTTGGCCGTCACTCCCTAAAAAGGTGTCTGCCAGGGTCCGATGACTGCGCGGAGCCGTCGGACGCTGGCCTGATGCGGACGCGACCGAAGCGGGTCCTCGTCGACGAGCGGCACCGAGACGACGTCGTCGACGCGCAATGCCTCCGCGAGTGACCGCAGTGGCCGGTCGCCGACGACGACGGCGGCCGCGACCGGCGTTCCGAGGGTGCGAGCCATCGCTGCGGTCTTCGCGGTGTCGCGGACCGCTGCCGGCGTCGGTCGCGTGACGAGGACGACCCGATCGGCGACCGCGAGCGGCAGCGCGGCGTCCGGCCCGGCGCCGCAGGGAGCGTCGACGACCGCGGTCGGTGCCCCTCGTCGAGTGTCCGCGTCCGCGGCGAGGTCGACGAGGACGCGCTCGAACGCGTCCGCCGCGTCCGGCGGCGGTGCCGGCGCGACCCGGACGCCCGCGAGCGACGGGACCGGCCGTCCTCGCGGACGTTCGAGGACGGTCGGCGTGCGTCCGACGCCGGCCATCGCGTGCACGTCCGGCATGTCGACGTCCGCGTCGACGACCGTCACCGATTGCGTCTCGGTACTCCCCGCGTCCTGGGCGGCGAGTTCGCGTGCGAGCGCCAGCGCCGTGGTCGTCTTCCCGGTTCCGCCCTTCCCGCCGGCTATCGCGAGCATACCAGCGGTCGCCGCCCGTTCGCACTTCAACTCGCGGGTGGGCGGCGACCCGAACGGATTGATTCAAGGGCCGGGGGCGGGTGGTCTCAGGTGATGCGTCACGACCACCTGCTCACGGCGAGACAGCTCTCGCGCGAGGACATCGAGGAGGTCCTCGACCGGGCCGCGGAGCTCGACGCCGATCCCTCGGCCGCCCGGGAACGAAACGCGGGCACGCTCCTCGGCCTGTGTTTCTTCGAACCGAGTACGCGAACGAAGATGAGCTTCGAGGCCGCGATCAAGCGCCTCGGCGGCGACGTCGTCGACATGGGGAGCGTCGACTCGTCGTCGGTGAAGAAAGGCGAGAGCCTCGCGGACACCGTCCGCGTCATCGAGGGGTACGCGGACGCGCTCGTGCTCCGGCACCCGCTGGAGGGGTCCGCGAAGATGGCGAGCGAGTACGTCGACGTCCCGCTCCTGAACGCCGGCGACGGCGCCGGCCATCACCCGACACAGACGCTACTGGACCTCTACACAATCCGGGAGACAGCGGGCCTCGAGGACCTCACGATCGGTATCATGGGCGACCTGAAGTACGGGCGGACGGTGCACTCGCTCGCGACCGCGTTGACGAACTTCGACGCGCACCAGCACTTCATCTCGCCCGAGTCGCTGAAGCTCCCGCGGTCGGTCCGCTACGACCTCCACGAGGCCGGGGCGAACGTCCGCGAGCACACCGACTTGGAGGCAGTCCTCTCGAGTCTCGACGTCCTGTACGTCACTCGCATCCAGCGCGAACGCTTCCCGGACGAGAACGAGTACCACAAGGTCGCGGGACAGTACCAGATCGACCGGGAGACCCTGGAGGCGGCGAGCGACGACCTCACCGTCATGCACCCGCTGCCGCGCGTCGACGAGATCGCGCCGGCTATCGACGAGACCACGTACGCGAACTACTTCGAGCAGGCGCACAACGGCGTTCCCGTGCGGATGGCGCTGCTCGACCTGCTCCTGGAGGACGAACGATGAGCGACAAGGAACTCCGCGTCTCGAAGATCAGCAGTGGCACCGTCATCGATCACGTTCGCGCCGGCCAGGCGCTGAACGTCCTCTCGATGCTCGGCATCGACGGGTCGGGCGGCGAGGAGATCTCCGTCGGGATGAACGTCCCCTCGGACGCGCTCGCGCGGAAGGACGTCGTGAAGGTCGAGGGGCGAGAGCTCAGTCAGGACGAGCTCGACGTGCTCTCGGTCATCGCGCCGGACGCGACCGTGAACATCGTCCGCGACTACGACGTCGTCGAGAAGAACCGCGTGGAACGCCCGGAGCGCGTCACCGGCGTGCTCGCGTGCCCGAACCGGAACTGCATCACGACCGCGGACGAACCAGTCGAGTCCGCGTTCGCTGTCCTCGAGGACGGCGTCCGCTGCGAGTACTGCGAGACGATCGTCCGGGACGACATCGCGGCGCTCATCGACGACTGACGCGAATCGTCGGCGAGTCGGGGTTCGGGGCGGAACGTCCTGCCGCTCCCCGGCTGGCCGGGCCATCCGAGTGGGTTCGTTTCAGTAAGCTCTAAATAATCAAAGCTCGAACGTTTCGGTATGTCCAAGAAGGTCAAGATCCTGGTCGCGGTGGTCGCAATCGCCCTCCTCTACAAGACGTTCTCCGGCAGCGACGAGACCGTCGAAGTCGAGTACGACGCCGAGTAACCGTAAGCCGTCCGGGCGGTGCCGCCGTCCGCGCCGCCCGCTTCCGAACCGTTTTCGTGTGTCCGCTCCCCACCGAGAGGTATGTACGGCGTCGTCACGCGGAACGAGCCCGAGCTCGATTGGCCGTCGTTCGACCGCGCGTTCTACGAGGTCAAGGACGTCACGGGTCGGGCGGTCGAGCCCGAAGCCGAGGGCGTGAACATGGTCTCGTGCTTCGGTGACACGGCCGCGGGCGAGGCGAAACCGGACCTCGTGCCGGTGAGCGACGAGGGCGAGCGGGCGACGCGCGAGCAGCCGTACTTCGACTGGGGGTACGTCTGTCCGAGTCGCGAGCGCTACCGCGAGGGACTCTTGGAGATGATCGAGGACGCGGCGGCGGCGAACCCGGACGTCAGATTGGACGACGTCGGGTTCCCGCGCGCGGAGTACTGTCACTGCGAGCATTGCGAGACGGCGTTCGCGGAGAGCGAGTTCGATGACTGGTGGGCGTGGCGCGAGGCGACGATCACTGAGTTCGTCGCGGCGGCCAGCGACCGCATCCCCGGGAAGGTGTACTTCACGCTGTACCCGGACCCGTACCCCGGACACCTCGAGGAGCGCGCTGGCCTGGACGTGGACGCGCTCGCCGAGTACGTCGACGAGTTCGTCGTGCCGCTGTACGACACCGCGTACGGGACGACGTACTGGCTGGAGACCATCGCGAAGGGGTTCCGGTCGCGGATCCCCGAGGGCGTCGACCTCGGTATCGAGCTGTACGCGGTCGAGGTCGAGGTCGACGCCCTGATTCACGCGACCGAGGTGGCGAGGGAGTACGCGGACGGCGTCTACTTCGGGTACGACGCGAGCCAGGCGCAGGCGGCGCTCCGGCGGATGAAGGCGGACGCGCGCGACGGCGAGTCCCACGGCGCGCCCGAGTGAGAGCGGCCCGGGTCGACGGTATCGACCGAGCGGTCGCGGTCGGGTCGTGACCACGCGGCGTTCGCGGTGACGGTCGCTCGCGCCCCTCGACGCTTCACTTGCAACGGTGGTGGGTGGGGCGGTGGTCGGTCAGGCCGGGAGCGCGCGGTCTCGCCACTGCTGCAGGTTCTCGCGGTCGCGCGTGTCCTCGGGGAGGACGTCGAACCATTCCGCGTCCGTTATCTCCCCGTCGGGGTCCTCGACCGTGGGTTCGTGCGTGCGTGCCTCCGCGGCGAACACGGGGAGGGCGCCCGCGACGCCGTACGAGCCGTGCCGGACCTCGATGCGGCCGAGGAGCGCGAGCCCCTCGTACTCCGCGGCGACGCCCGCCTCCTCGGCGAGCTCGCGCTCGGCGGCCTCGCGGAACGACTCCTCGGCGTGCACGCCACCGCCGGGGACGACCCACTTGTCGACGCCCTCGTGGTACACGAGCAGGAGCTCGCCGCTCTCGCGGTAGACGACGGTGTGCGCGCCGTAGGGCGCGCCGGAGTCCGCGACGCGCTCGGCGACGCGCTCGAACTGCTCGCGGCACACCTCGCGGTGCTGGTCGCACGCGAGGTAGTCGTCGTGCCGGTCGTCGAGGCGATGGTACGCGCGCTCGCCGACCTGGGTCGCGCGGTCGGCGAGGAACCAGAGGTCGTCTACCGGCATCGCCGCGTCGAGGGGGCATCGGGGCTGGTCGGTCCGCCGTACGGCGCGTGGAGGTGGAGACGAGCGAGGGACTGGGTCATACCGAACCGTATGCGAACGCCACCCAAAGGCGCTTCGTTCTCCGCGTGCCCCAGAGCACCCGCCGGCTCGGTCCACCCAGCCCGGTTGCTCGCCCCGCCCAACGGTGTCGGTATCGGCACGCGCGACCGCTTCCTCACCTGCCTTTCCCCGCCCCGCCGTACTCGCGGGTGATGACACGAGCACTGTTCTTCGTCAGCGAGGACGGCTACTGGGGCGAGGAGTGCGTCGAACCCCTGACCACGCTCAAGGACGCCGGCGTCGACGTCGACGTCGCCACGCCCGCCGGGAACCCGCCGGTCGTCGACGACCGCTCGATCGACCCGGACGAGGTCGGCGCGGAGACCGCCGAGCACGTCGTCGACGTCCACGAGAACGACACGGACCTGAACGACCCCGAGCCGTTCGCCGCGGTGGACGCGAGCGCGTACGACGCCGTCGTGTTCCCCGGCGGTCACGGCACCGTCTGGGACGTCAACCAGGACGTCCACGCCCGCGACGCCCTCCGGACCGCGGTCACGGGCGAGGACGGCATCGCGCTCGTCGTCTGTCACGCCGTCGGCATCCTCGCCTTTACGCGAGACGAGACGGGCGACCTCATCGTCGACGGCCGCGACGTCACCGGGTTCCCGAACGCGTGGGAGGACGGCATCGTCGACGACTACGACCGCCTCGACGGCCGTAAGCTCCCCTACTACGTCGAGGACGAGGTCGTCGCCGCGGGCGGGAACTGGGACGCGGAACTCGACGCGGAGACGAGCGTCACCGTCGACGGCGACCTCCTCACCGCACGCGGCCCGGGGTCCTCCGCCGCGGCCGCCGACGTCCTGCTCGACGAACTCGACGAGTGAACCGCTCGGAGGGCCGGTCGGTGGCGTCGGCGTCGACGACCGCGGGTCCGTTCGTATCGAGTCCTTTTTACTCGCGCCGGGGGAACGCGCTGGTATGAGCTTCGACGAAGACGATTCCGTGGTCCTCCACGACGAGCACAGCGAGTACGACGGCGAGACGGGCACCATCACGCAGGTCATGGAGTCCATGTTCGGCGACGCGAACTACACCATCAGCTTCGAGGACGGCCAGGAGTCGGGCGTCCCCGAAGATTCCCTCGAACTCGTCGACGACGAGGCCGAGGGCGACGAGGAATAACGCGGCCCTGGAGCGCCTATGGCGAGTGTTCCCTTCCACTACGTGGACGTTCGGACGTTCGCGTACGCGACCGAGGACGAGAAACGCGTCGAGCAGGCGCTCCGTCACTTCGTGCCCGAGGACGTCGAGGTGGAGCGAACGACCTCCGAGGGCCATCACGGCGACCGTATCGCCATCCTCTCCGCGCGCCTGGAGAACGCGGACGACGTCCGGTACGCGCTGTCGCGGCTCGCGAACCTGCCGGACCTCGGCGGGCTCGTCGACGAGCTCGACGACCGCGTGACCGAGCACACCGAGTTCTTCCTGCACCTCGACAAGCAGGCGGCGTTCCGCGGGGAGACCGCTCGCGGTGAGGGCATCACGTTCCGCGCGAAGGTCGAGGCGTACCCGGCGAAGCGGGAGAAGGCCGTCGAGAACGCTCGCGAGACCCTGGAGGCCCTGGAGGCGCACGGGGTCCGCGTGCCGGATCCCGACGAGTCCGAGGGAGCCGATTCGGACGGCGACGAGGCGTGAGTCGATGACGGGTGGCGGCCGCGGGTTCTACGAGGCGGTGCACGCGCGACCGGACGGTGAGTCGACGGTCCGGCGCTGTGCCGAGCACGCGGCGAGTCTCGGCTACGAGGGCGTCGTCGTCCGGAATCACGGCGATGCGCGCGCTGACGTTGACGTCGACGCGGTGGCGGAGGCGACGGGTATCGACGTGGTCGACGGCCTTGAGGTGCGTGCGAACTCGCCTCAACAGGCCAGTGGGTACGTGGGGAACTACCGCCCGAAGTACACGCTCTTGCTCGTGCACGGTGGGACGAACGCGATGAACCGGTTCGCGGTCGAGCAGGAGCGCGTGGACGTGCTCGCGCACCCGATGCGGGGCGACGGCGACTTCAATCACGTGCTGGCGAAGGCCGCCGCCGAGCACGGCGTGCGCGTCGAGTTCGACCTCTCGGGCGCGGTGCGTGCGACCGGTGGCCGGCGCGTGCAGGCGCTCAGCGACCTCCGGAAGCTCCGCGAGCTCGTCGAGTACTACGACGCGCCGTACGTCGTGAGCGTCGACGCGACGAGTCACCGTCACCTGCGCGGACCGCGCGCGCTCGCCGCGGTCGGCGAACGCATCGGGTTCTCGCGCGAACAGATCGAGGACGGGCTCCGCGAGTGGGGGCGGCTCGCCTCCCGGAACCGCGAGGTGACCGCGCCGGAGTACGTCGAACCCGGGGTGCGTCGCGGTCGGTACCGGGACCGCGAGGGGGCCAACAACGACGAGGCGTCCACCGGCGACGACGTGGACGACGACGGGAACGGGCGCGACGCGTAGCGCGAACCCGCGGCGTTCTTGACGCGCGACCGCCAAGCCCGTGGCATGAAGCGACCCATCGAGGAGCACGCGGCGCGGTTCGACGACATGGCGGCGACGTACGACGACCAAGAGAACGACACCGACGAGTACCGCGCGTGCGTCTCGCTCGTCGTCGACGCGGCGCGCGACGCCATCGACGAGGACGCGACGGTGCTCGACCTCGGCTGTGGCACGGGCGCCATCGGGCTGTCCCTCGCCGAGGACGCCGGGCGCGTCCTCGGCCGGGACATCAGCGCGGGGATGCTGGAGCGGGCTCGCGAGAAGGCGGCCGACGCCGGCCTGGAGAACGTCTCGTTCGGCGAAGGTCGGTTCCGCGACCCGAACGTCCCGGAGGACGTCGACGTGGACGTGGTCGTGTCGAACTTCGCGATGCATCACCTCGCGGACGACGAGAAGCGCGCGGCGCTGCGCGCGGTCGCCGCGCTCGACCCGGACCGGTTCGTGCTCGGTGACGTGGTCTTCTTCGGCCTCCCGGACCCCGACGAGCCGTTCTACTCGCCCGAGGTCGACGACCCGGCGACCGTCGGCGCCCTCGCGGAGGCGTTCACGGACGCGGGGTTCGCGCTCACGGACGCGACGAGCGTCCACGAGCAGGTCGGCGTCCTCGTCGGCGACGACGTCGACGCGCTCGCCGCGGGCGACCTCGCGTACCCGGTCGGCGTCGCCGGGGACGGGTCGCGATGAAGCACCTCCCCAAGCACCTGCGGCCGAAGTGGCGGTACGTCGCGGTCGCGCTGGAGACCGACCCCGACGAGTCGTTCTCGCGGGGCGCGTTCCAGCGCGAGCTCTGGTACGCCACCCAGAACCTCCTCGGCGACGCGGGGAGTGCGGACGCGGACGGCACGGTCGTCCGGTTCCAGTTCCGGAACGGCGACGGGAGCGCGGTCGTCCGCGCTCGCCGCGGGGAGGTCGAGGCGATCCGTGCGGCGCTCGCGTGCGTCGAGTCCGTCGACGACGCGACGGTCGCCGTCGGCATCGAGGGGGTGTCCGGGACCATCCGGGCGTGCGAGGAAAAGTTCATACCGGCTGCGACGGAACGTCCGGACCGACGAGAGGTCGCGTTCGCGGGCGAGCGCCGGTCGGGTATCGCGCGCGGTGACCGCGTCGCGGTTGACGTCGACGGCGACCGCACGTACGCGACCAGCGAGGACGTGGAGTGAGACGATGGACGGACACGACCAGATGGCGTACGACCGCGGCACGAGCATCTTCTCGCCGGACGGCCGGCTGTATCAGGTCGAGTACGCGCGCGAGGCGGTCAAACGCGGGTCCTCGACGGTCGGCGTGAAGACGCCGTCGGGCGTGGCGCTCGCGGTGGACAAGCGCGTGACCTCCGACCTCGTGGAGGGGGAGAGCGTCGAGAAACTGCACGCCATCGACGACCACCTGGCGGCCGCGAGCGCGGGCCACGTCGCGGACGGCCGTCGGCTCGTCGACGAACTCCGGCGGGACGCGCAGGTGAACCGCCTCCGGTACGGCGAGTCGATCGACGCGAAGACGGCGACGCGACACGTCTCGGACCTCGTGCAGGCGTACACGCAGGTCGGTGGGGCGCGACCGTTCGGCGCGGCGCTCCTCGTCGCGGGCGTGGACGCGGACGGCACGCCCCGGCTCTACGAGACCGATCCGTCCGGGACCGTCGACGGCTGGCAGGCGGTCGCGGTCGGCGCGCACCGCGGCGAGATACGGGAGTTCCTCGAAGCGGCGTACGACCCCGACCTCGACCTCGACGGTGCGATAGCGCTCGCGCTCCGCGCCATCTCGGTCCCCGACGACGAACGGCCGTCGGCGGGACGGGTCGCGGTGGCGACGGTCGACGTCGAGACGCGGACCGTGAACGTCCTCGGCGACGACGCGCTCGCCGACCACCTCGACGAGCTGGCGGCGCCGGGCGAGACGGACGCGCTCGACGCGGACGACGACGCCGACGAGCAGTGACCATCCGGGACACACCTTTTTAAGGCCGACCGCGTAAGTTCAGGGTATGATTTCACTGGACGAAGCGGTGACGGCGCGGCTCGAGTCCCACGGTACGCGGTTCGAGGTCCTCGTCGACCCCGACGCGGCGCTCTCCATCAAGCGCGGGGAGTTCGACGGCGACCTGGAGGACGTCATCGCGGCCGAGGACGTCTACGAGAACGCGAGTCGAGGCGACCGGCCGGCGGAGAGCGACCTCGAGGACGTCTTCGAGACGACGGACCCGATGGCGATCATCCCCGAGGTCATCAAGCGCGGGGAGATCCAGATCACGGCCGAGCAGCGCCGCGAGATGCAGGAGAAGAAACACAAGCAGCTCGTGAACAAGATCGCGCGCAACGCCGTGAACCCGCAGATGGACGACGCGCCGCATCCGCCGGACCGCATCGAGAGCGCGCTCGAACAGGCCGGGTTCCAGGTCGACCCGATGGAGCCCGTCGAGGAGCAGGTCGACGACGCGCTGGACGCGCTCCGGCCCGTCATCCCGATCCGGTTCGACGAGGTGACGGTCGCGGTCCGGGTGCCCGCGGACTACGCGGGGTCGGCGCAGGCGAAGATCCGGCAGTACGGTGACCTGGAGAGCGAGGAGTGGACGAACGACGGCGGGTGGATCGGCGTCCTGACGTTCCCAGCGGGGATGCAGAACGACTTCTACGATATGGTCAACGACATGACGAGCGGCCAGGCGGAGACCCAGATCGTGAAGGACGAGGACGACATCAAGACCCGCTAGCATGGAAGAGCGCGTCGACGTGGTGGCGTTCGACGAACCCGCGTCGCGGTCGACAGCCGAACGCAAACACCGGCAGACGGTCGCGTTCGCGACGTACACGGTGGTCGCGGTCGTGCTCGGCGCGGCGCTCGTCCAGGGCATGCTCTTGCTCGGCGTGCTCGGCGCGGTGGGCGTCCTCGGTGTGTGGCACTTACTCTTCCGCGACGACCGACCGATGACGACGACGTACCGCGCGGTCGAGGCGGGTCGCGGCGCGGAGATTCTGCACGCTCACGAGACGGAAGCGCGGAAGCGCGACCAGATGCGGACGTTCGTCGTCGCCGGCGTCGTCGCCGTCGTCGCGGGCTGGGGGTTCATCCAGGGGAGCCTCCTCCTCTCGCTCCTCGGAGGCGGCGCGGTCGCGGCGTTCGCGTACGTCGTCGACGACGAACCGCTCCTGCCACGGGTCGTCGAGACGGACATCGAGCGCGAGCGAGCCGACAGCCTGTTCGAGATCGTCGACGGGACGACGACGGACGACGACGAACGCGGTCGCTGACGGATGGGTTCGTCGCGGAACGGTTTCGCCGCGGAACGCGGTCGCTGACGAGCACCGAGACGGACCGGAGGAGAAGTGCCGCTGGTTCGACCGGTTCGCTGGCGGATTATCCCTTCTTGAATCCGAGGAGGAAACCGCCCGTGAAGCCGGCGCCGACGGAGAGCGTCGAGAGGATGGTCTGGATCCACGACGGCGGGGCGCCGCTGGCGGCGTCCTGACCGGCCTTGATGAATCCCGACGTGAGCTTGTCCCAGTCGACGGTGAGGATGCCGCGGGATTCGAGGAACTTGAAGACCGCGAGCTCCAGGCCGATGATGACCGCGATCACCTTCGCGATCTTCTTCGCCGCGAACCCGATGATCCCACCTATGACACCACCAGTCCCGAATTCGATACCCAGTTGCTGGGGATCGACGCCCAGTTGCAGTGCGAACGGGTCCATACCCCCCATTCCTCGCCGCCGCCATAAGGCGTTTGTGGCGTGAGCTGACGTCCGTCAGACGCACCCGGATTCGGTCGCGCTCCGGGTCTCCGCGTCGGGTCGGCGACGGGTGGGGGAGAGATTCAAGGATGCGGACGACCAACGGTTCGATATGATCCGGACAATCGAGGTGGCGGCGGGCCCTGCTTGAGATGCGAGGAGCGAGTGCCGACGCGACGCCGACGAGGCCGCGTCACGAGACCGAGGTGGGTCGATGACGAAGGCGGTCGTCGCGAAGCGCGCCGACGAGGGGCACGCGGACCTGGAGGAGATCCTCGATTTGGCGCGCGCGGCCGACTACGACGTCGTGGGGTCAGTGACCCAGACGCGAACGGAGGACCCGGCGTTGCACTTCGGGGAGGGGAAGGCCGACGAGCTCGCGGCGGAGGTGCGTGCGACCGGCGCCGAGGCGGTGGTGTTCGACAACAGCCTCGGGCCGTACCAGACGTTCAATCTCGGCGCGAAGCTCCCGGAGGGCGTGGAGATACTCGACCGGTTCACGCTCATCCTGGAGATCTTCGGGCAGCGCGCGGAGACGCGGAAGGCCCAGCTCCAGGTCGAGCTCGCGGAGCTGCGGTACGAGCTGCCGCGTGCGGAGGCGAAGACGAGTCTCGCGAAGCGCGACGAGCACCCGGGGTTCATGGGCCTGGGGGAGTACGACGAGTCGCGCGAGCAGGACATCAAGAACCAGATCTCCCGCATCCGGGACGAACTGGAGCGCATCGAGCAGACCGAGCAGTCCCGGCGCGAGCGCCGACGCGAGGGCGGGTTCGACCTCGTGGCGCTCGCGGGGTACACGAACGCGGGGAAGTCGACGCTCCTCAGGCGGCTCGCGGCGGACATGGACGTCGACGAGAACCAGGGCCTGCACCCGGACCTCGACCGGACCGCGGAGTCCGAGAACCGGTTGTTCACGACGCTCGGGACGACGACGCGACGCGCGGACATCGCGGACCGCGACGTCCTCCTGACGGACACGGTCGGGTTCATCTCGGACCTGCCGCACTGGCTCGTCGAGTCGTTCAAGTCGACGCTCGACTCCGTCTACCGCGCCGACCTCGTGCTGCTCGTGGTGGACGTGAGCGAGGACGTCGAGGAGATGCGGGAGAAGCTCGTGACGTGCCACGACACGCTCTACGAGCGCAACGAGGCGCCGATCGTGACGGTCCTGAACAAGATCGACGAGGTCGACGACCGCGAGCTCGAACGGAAGCGCGACGCCATCAGCGCGCTCGCGCCGAACCCGGTCGCGGTCTCGGGGCTCGCGGACCTGGACGTGGACGCGCTGCGCGAGCGCATCGTCGCCGACCTTCCCGATTGGGAGCGCGAACGGCTCGTCCTCCCGATGACCGAGGACACGATGAGCGTCGTGTCGTGGCTGCACGACGAGGCGAACGTCGACGACGTGGAGTACGGCGACGACGACGTCCTCGTGGACTTCGAGGCGCGGCCAGCGGTCGTCGAGCAGGCGCGGTCGCGCGCCGAGGACCTCCGCGCGGTCGAAGGCGCGGCCTAGGGTCGACGGCGCAGCCCATCTTCGGGGGCGCATCGCGCGCTCCGTGGCGTCGAACGATTCTACTGCTTTTTGTACGAGGGCGCGCAATCGGCGGGCATGAAGACGATCAAGGACAGCGTCCACGACCACATCGAGGTGGGTGGCGTGGCACGCGACCTCCTGGACACGCCGGCGGTCCAGCGGCTCCGACACATCGTCCAGCTCGGGACGTCCTCGCTGGTGTATCCGAGCGCGAACCACACCCGCTTCGAGCACAGCCTCGGCGTCTACCATCTCGCGTGCCAGGCGCTCGACCACCTCGGCGTCGAGGGTCGGAACGCGAAGCGCGTGCAGGCCGCCGCGCTGTTGCACGACGTCGGGCACGGCCCGTTCAGTCACAACCTGGAACCGCTCACGCATCGACGGACGGGGAAGTACCATGACGACGTCCACGAGCTGTTCGAGCGCGGCGCCGTCGGGGCCGTCCTGAAGGACCACGACCTGTCGCCGGCGCGCGTGGCGGACCTGGTCGCGGGCGACGGGAAGTACGGCCAGGTCGTCTCCGGGGAGTTGGACGTGGACCGGATGGATTACCTGGTGCGGGACGCCCACCACACGGGCGTGCCGTACGGGACCATCGACCACGGGCGGCTCGTCCGCGAGCTGACGTTCGACAGCGAGGACGACCTCGTGCTCGACGAGGGGAACGTCCAGACCGCCGAGAGCCTCCTGGTGGCGCGCGCACTCATGATCCCGACCGTGTACAACCACCACGTCACGCGCATCTCGAAGGCGATGCTGCGGCGGGCCGCGGAGCGCCTGCTCGAGGCCACGGCCGTCGACGCCGAGGACCTCCGACGCATGGACGACCCGGGGTTCCTCGTCGCGCTCCGGGAGACCCCGGAGACGGCGTCGTTCGCGCGACGGTTCGACGAGCGCGACCTCCACAAGCGCGCGCTCTGGGCGGAACTGGAGGACACGCCCGACAGCCTGCTGGACCTCGCGCACGAGGACGTCCGCGGGTACGAGCTCGAGATCGCGGAGCGCGCCGGCGTCCCCGAGGAGGACGTCATCTTGGACGTACCGGGCGAGCCGGAGATGACGGAGTCGTCGACGCGCGTTCTCGTGAACGGCGAGGCGAGGGTGCTCCACGAGCAGTCGCCGCTCGTGGACGCGCTCCGTGCCGCGAACCGCGCGCAGTGGCGCCTCGGCGTGTACGCGCCGGCGGGCGAGACAGAGACGGTCGGGACGGCCGCCGCGGACGTCCTCGGCTTGGACCTCGACGGGGCGCTCGTCTCGGAGGTGCGGTCGGGACTCCAGGAGACCCTCGGGTCGTTCTCGGGTGAAGACGCGTGACGGTCGACGGGGGCGAGAGCGGGAGGGCGTCTGGGACGCTCGAGGGAACGATCCTCCGTGGTCGGGAGTTCGAGCCCGTCGAGGGCCGCGTCGCGTTCGAGGACGGCGAGATCACGGCGGTCGAGGAGACGTCGGTCGAGAGCGACCGGATCGTGCTGCCGGCGTTCGTGAACGCGCACACCCACATCGGGGACTCCATCGCGAAGGAGGCCGGCGAGGGCCTGACCCTGGAGGAGCTCGTCGCGCCGCCTGACGGCCTGAAACATCGGTTGCTCCGGGAGGCGACCCGGGACGAGCTCGTGGCGGCGATGACGCGGACGTTGTCGTACATGGAGCGGGCCGGGACGGCGGCGCACCTGGAGTTCCGCGAGGGCGGCGTCGAGGGCGTCGAGGCCATCGAGCGCGCCGGCGCGGGCTCGGCGGTCGAGTCGGTGGTGCTCGGCCGCGAGGAGACGGCGGCGATGGAGCGCGCGGACGGGTTCGGTGCGAGCGGCGCGAACGACGCGGACTTCGACCGCGAGCGGAACGCGACGCGGCGCGAGGGGAAGCTGTTCGGTATCCACGCCGGCGAGGTGGACGCCTCGGACATCAATCCGGCACTGGACCTGGACCCGGACTTCCTCGTGCACATGGTGCACGCCGAGGCGCTCCATCTGGACCGTGTCGCGGACAAGGGCGTTCCCGTGGTGCTGTGTCCGCGGTCGAACGCGGCGCTCTCGGTCGGACTGCCGGACGTCGACGCGTTGTTCGAGCGGACGACGCTCGCGCTCGGGACGGACAACGCGATGGTGAACGCGCCGTCGATGTTCCGTGAGATGGAGTGGACGGCGAAGCTCTCGGACCTCCCGGCGCGGGAGGTGCTCGCGATGGCGACGGTCAACGGCGCCGACCTCGCGGACCTGAACTGCGGGGTCGTCGCGCCGGGTCGGGACGCGAAGCTCCTCGCGCTCGACGGGGACTCGGACAACCTCGACGGCGTCCGCGACGTCGTCCGGGGCGTGGTCCGGCGGGCGACGGTCGACGACGTCGAGCGCGTCGTGCTGTGACTCCGGCTGGGAGCGACCGAGACCGTCGACCGCGGCGAGGATTCATGACGGTTGGTACCGTATCACTATCCACGGGGCGATGTACGACCACATCCTGGTACCGACGGACGGGTCCGTGGGCGTTGAGCGCGCGGTCGAGCACGCGGTCGAGCTGGCCGCGACGCACGAGGCGACCCTGCACGCGCTCTACGTCGTGAACACGGCGAGCTACTCGAGCATGCCGATGGAGACATCCTGGGAGCACATCCGCGATATGCTCGGCGATGAGGGCCAGCGCGCGCTCGAGCGCGTCGGAGAACTGGCCGACGACGTGGACGTCCCGGTCGAGAGCGTCGTCGTCGACGGGTCCCCGAGCCGCGAGATCGTCCGGTACGCCGAGGACGAGGGCTGCGACCTCGTCGTGATGGGGACGCACGGTCGCGGCGGTATCGACCGCCTGCTGCTCGGGAGCGTGGCCGAACGCGTCGTTCGCGCGAGTAAGGTCCCCGTGCTCACGGTCCGCGTCGGTGACGACGCGTGATGGACCTCCGCCAGAAGACCCTGGCGACGTTCACGCTGCTGTCGATCGTGCTCGGGTTCGCGTACTTCCACGAGACCCTCGCCGTGTTCGCCGGTATCGCCACCCTCCCGTTCCTCGTCGGCGTCCTCCGACAGTAACCGGGACAGCCGTCGTCCGTCCACGCGGTAACTCCGAAACGGCCGCCTGGGGGCGGCCGTACGCTCGGTGAGTCAGTTTTCGGCGCGCAGGTGCTCGCAGTCGCCCGCCGTCACCCGTTCGACGCCGTCGGCGGTCTCGACGAGGAGCGTGCCGGGGAACTCGACGTCCGTCGCGACGCCCTCGACGACGCCACCGGGCGTGTCGACGCGCACGCGCTCGCCGAGCGTCAACGCCCGCTCGCGCCACGCGGACAGGATTTCGTCGAGGTCCCCCGAGACGAGGCCGTGGAACTCTTCGAGGACCCGCTGGACGAACGCTCGGCGGTCCGCGACGCCGCCCTCCATCGCGACGCTCGTCGCTCCCGCCGGGAGGTCGCTCGCGGCGACGTCGACGTTCGCGCCGATACCGACGACGAGCCACGACACCCGGTCGGCCTCGCCCTCCATCTCCGTGAGGATACCCGCCAGCTTCCGCGTCACACCGTCGTCGGCCGGGACGAGCACGTCGTTCGGCCACTTGATGCCCGCGTCGACGCCGGCCTCGCGCGCGGCGTTCGCGGTGGCGACCGCGGCGGCGAGCGTGAACGCCGGGACCTGCGCCGGCGGCACGTCCGGCCGGACGAGGACGCTCGTCCACACGCCACCGCGGGGCGCCGTCCACTCGCGGTCCAGGCGACCGCGGCTGCCCGTCTGCTCGGCGGCGACGACGGCGACGTCGCGCTCGCCCTCGGCCGCCAGTTCGCGCGCCCGGTCGTTCGTCGACCCTATCGAGTCGTGGTAGTCGACGTCGTACGGTGCGTCCAGCTCGTGCGCGACCGCCAACCCACCGTACTCCGGGACCGCGTCCAACCGATAGCCGTCGTCGGTACTCGACACCTCGAACCCCTCGTCTCGGAGCGCCTCGACGTGCTTCCAGACCGCAGCGCGGGAGACGCCGAGCGCGTCGGCGACGGCCGGCCCGGTCACGGGACCGTCCGCGAGCGCGTCCAGCACCCGCAGTCGCGTGTCGTTCATGCACGTCGCTTCGAGAGCCCCCGGCAAAAAGGCGCGCGGTCGGCGTCGCTGTCAGTCCCGGAGTTCGTGCAGGCGCTCGCGGCCCGGCGCGATGAGCTCGTCGAGGTACGCGGCGAGCGTCCCCTTCGCGTCCGCGGGATGGAGCTCGCCGGCGTCGAGGTCGTCGGCGAGAGACTCGTAGTCGTCGTACGTGAGGTCGCCGCCGTACTCGTCCGGGCGTTCGACGACGACCTCGTCGAAGCGCGGGAAGACGTGGTACTGGAACAGCTCCAGCACGGGGTTCTCGCGCTCCTCGCCGTCGTCGGTCGGCTCCGGGTCGCGCGCCGGCGGACAGTACGCGCTGTTGACCTTCTCCTCTAACGCATCAGCGTCGTCCTCCATGCTGATGGTGACGCCGGAACTCGAGGACATCTTCCCGACGCCCGTCGTCAGGTCCGCGAGGATGGGCGTGTGGATGGCGGGCCGGCTCTCGTAGCCGACGTCCGGGAGTTCCTCGCGAGCGAGCATGTGGACCTTCCGCTGGTCGAGCCCGCCGACCGCGAGGTCGAGGTCGAGGTA
Organism: Halorubellus amylolyticus; assembly: GCF_034808145.1. Classification (NCBI taxonomy): domain Archaea; kingdom Methanobacteriati; phylum Methanobacteriota; class Halobacteria; order Halobacteriales; family Halorubellaceae; genus Halorubellus; species Halorubellus amylolyticus. The sequence continues at coordinate 169,982 of NZ_JAXHGM010000006.1, read as the reverse complement.
CTCGATGTCAAGCGCCTGCATGAGCGGGTAGACGACGTGACTGACCTTCGCGGTCTCGCCGCTCTGTATCTCCGCCATCGCGCGCTGCGCGCGGTTCAGCGTCGTCGACCGCGCCATCTCGTGGAGGTCCAGGAGGTACTCCTCATCGAGCTGGTAGCTGGAGCCGTACACGAACTCGGTCCGCTCGACGTCCAGACCGTACGCGAGGAACTGCTCCTGCATGACCTCCGCCGTCGCCTCGATCTCGTCGAACGTCCCCTTGTCGTTCAGGTACGCGTGAACGTCCGCGAGGAGGATGACGACCTCGAACCCGGCGTCCTGGAGGTCGATGAGCATGTTCGCCGTCAGGAGGTGGCCGAGGTGGAGGACGCCGCTCGGCTCGTAGCCGACGTAGACGCGCTTGCCCTCGGGGTCGTCGGCGAGCGCTCGCAGTTCCTCCTCGGTCACGACCTCCTCGGCGTTCCGCGTGATCAGGTCGTACGTGTCCATACCGACGAGAACTCGCGCGGGCGTTTTGAACCTTCCCAACCTATGCCACTCGTTCCGACGGCGCGGGACGTCGTATCCAGCGAACTCCCCTACTCTTGACAGCTCTCGACGTGCTCGGTCGCCCACGTCTCTATCTCGTCGAAGACCGGACAGAGCGCCCCGCCCTTCTCGGTCAGGCTGTAGTACGTCGCGATGGGGGCGTCGCTCTCGACGCGTCGTTCGACGAGGTCGAGGTCGGCGAGGTCGTCGAGGACGCGACTGAGCGTCCGCGAGCTCGCGTCCGTCGAGCGCTTCAGTTCGTTGAACCGCTTCTCGCCGTCGTGGAGGTCGTTGAGGACGATGAGTCGCCACTCCGACCCAATCTGTTGGATGGTCTCGACGACCGGGCAGGCGCCCGCGTCGTCGTCAGCGTCCGCCGTGACCGCGCTCGTCGTTTCTGAAGACATCGATGTTACCTGATTACGTTCGGGTCCGCGTCCGCTTAAATGGTTCGCTGACGAACCAGGTTTCGTGATGAAACCACAATCGGCGGTTCGGTCGGCACTCGCACAGCACGTCGGGCACACGAGCACGGTCGCCGGGGTGTCGGCCTGATGGCCGTCACCGGTATCGAGGGCGTCGCGCTCCTCGTCGGGCGCGTCCTCCTCGGCAGCGTCCTCGCGTTCATGGGCCTCAATCACTTCCTGCAGACGGACTCGATGGCGGGCTACGCCGAGGCGAAGGGCGTCCCGTTCGGGCGCGCCGCCGTCCTGTTCTCGGGCGGCCAACTCGCGTTCGGGGGCGTCCTGCTCGCCGTCGGCGCGTACCCCGTCCTCGCAGCGGGCGCGCTCGCGTCGTTCTTCGTCGTCGTCACGCCGATGATGCACGACTTCTGGGCGGTCCCGGACGAACAGACCCAGGACGAGCTGACGGGGTTCCTCAAGAACGTCGGCCTGCTCGGCGCGTCCCTGGTCGTGCTCGCCCTCGCCGGCCAGGAGTGGGCGTACGCGGTCGGTATCGGCCTGTAGAACGGCGCTCTACGCTGTCGCGTCGAACGCGGTCGCGAGCGCAGCGAGCGCGCGCTGACAGACCGGGACGTACCCGCCGGCGAGCAGCGGGACCTCGAAGACGACGCGACAGCCGTCCGTGGCGCGCTCGACGCGATGCCCGGTCGCGGGGATGCGGGCGACCGACCACGTCCACCGCCTGACGCCGCGGTCGTCGACGTCGACACTCGTCACCTCGAAGGGCACCCACGGCCCGCCGAGGACCTGCACGTCGCCGGTGAGTCCCTCGTGGACGGTCGCGTCCGCGGGGCGGACCGCGGACACGGTCGGCCCCCACGTCGGCCAGTGCTCGGTCCCGGCGAGGACCGACCACGCGCGCTCGGGCGGGACCGCGTACTCGCGACTCACCGCGTACCGCCGTCCCGACTCGCCGCGCTCGACGCGCACCCGACTCTCCATGTCCGAGTCCTCGGGCGCGACCGACAAGACGTTCCGGGTCCCCGCACGGACCTGTCGCCGAGCAGATACGCGAGATGTCGGCGGATAATCACGGGACTCGCCCGCCCCGCCCGTCGAATCGAACGGTGAGATGCCCAGAAGCTTAACCCGTATTCGACCCAAGACACGACCTAACGAATGATTCGGGTGGACGACCTGCGGAAGGCGTACGACGGGTTCGTCGCCGTCGACGGCAGCACGTTCGAGGTCGACCGCGGCGAGGTGTTCGGGGTGGTGGGGCCGAACGGCGCCGGGAAGACGACGACGCTCAAGATGCTCGCCGGCCTCGTCGAACCGACCGGCGGAGACGTCGAGATCGCCGGCGCGTCGGCGGGGTCGCTCGACATGCGACGGAACCTCGGCTTCCTCCCCGAGGAGTCGCCGCTCTACGAGGAGATGACCGCGAACGGCTACCTCGAGTTCTTCGCGGACCTCTACGACGTCCCCACCGACGTCGCCCGCGAGCGCATCGACGAGGCGCTCGACCGGCTCGACCTCGAGCACCGCGAGCGACGCATCGGCGACATGAGCAAGGGCATGAAGCGGAAGGTCGCCATCGCGCGGTCGCTCGTGAACGACCCGGACGTCCTCATCTACGACGAACCCGCGTCCGGCCTGGACCCCCTGACGACGAACTACATCATCGAGTTCACGCGCGACCTCGCCGACGAGGGGAAGACCATCGTGTTCAGCGCGCACAACCTCTATCACGTCGAGTCCATCTGCGACCGCCTCATCGTGATGAACCACGGCGACATCATCGCGCGTGGGACGCTCGATGAGATTCGAGACGAGCACGGCCAGACCGCGTACCACGTCTACACGGACGTCCCGGTTCGGGACGCCGCGCACGACGACGCCGAAGACCACTATCAGGTCGTCGTCGGCGACATGGACGCCGTCGAGCGCGTGCGTCGCGAAGCGCAAGCGGACGGGGGCCGGGTCGTCGACATCCAGACGGAGGACCCGAGCCTGGAGGACATCTTCCTCGACATCGCCGGCGAGCGCGTCGAGTCCGCGCGCGAGTCCGAGGCGGAACGACCGACCGAAGAGGTCGAGACGTGAAGCTACGGAAGACCCTCCGCATCGCGCGCTGGGAGGTCACGAAGAGCGCCGGCACGCTCGACCGGGCGACGCTCGCGTTCGCGGTCGTCCTGCTCGCGGTCGGGGTCGCGGCTGGCCCGGCGCTCGTCTCGGACGTGAGCCTCGACGAGGGCATCTATCGCGTCGGCGTCGACGAGTCCAGTCCCTACCACGACGTCGTCGAGGACCACGAGCGCCTCGTCGCCGGGTCGCCCAGCGGCGAACTCGGTGACGAGGTCTCGGTCGTGGTACGGAACGGGCAGTTCCAGGCGGCGGACACGCGGAAGGGGGCGGCGGCCTACGACGAGTTACGGACCGCGATACGCCGGTACAACGACCGGCAGCTCGCTGCGCAGGTCGACCGCGGGGACGCCGAGGAGTACGCGGCGTTCCCGGTGCTGGTGACGCTCCAGTACGTCGAGCGCGCCTCGAACCAGTTCGCGGGCGTCGACGGCGCCGGTGGCGGGAGCGGGTCGAGCGGCGGGAGCGGTGGTGGCACCGGTACCGGCGGTGGTGGCGGGAGCGGTTCGAGCGGTGGGAGCGGTGGTGGGGCCGGCGACGGTTCGCTCGGCGGCGACGGGAAGGTTCGGGCGCCGAGCGTCGGCAGCGGCGCCGGCGGGAGCGATACGACCGGGACGCCCGGTGCGCTCTCCCCGCCGTTCCCGTTCCAGTCGCTCGTGCTCGCGTTCCTGTTCATCGTCCCGATGAACTTCGTCGTGCAGGCGTACGGGAGCACCATCATCAACGAACGCGTGAACCGGCGCGGGGAGCTCATGCTCGTCTCGCCCGTGACGCGAGGCGACATCATCGCCGGGAAGACCCTCCCGTACCTCACCGCGCTGCTCGCGGTGTGCGCGGGCATCGCCGTCGTCGTCGGCGGCGACCCCTACTCGTTCGCGGCCGTCCCACCCATCCTCGCGGCGGTCACGCCCATCGCGCTCCTGTTCCTCGCCGCGACGTTCGTCGGCGGGATGTTCGCGCGGTCGTTCAAGGAGCTCACGTTCGTCACCATCGCCGTCTCCGTGTTCCTCACCGCGTACGTGTTCGTCCCAGCCATCTTCTCGGACATCACGCCAATCGCGCTCATCAGTCCGCTCACGCTCGTCGTCCGGCACCTCCGGGACGTCGGGTTCACCGCGGTCGAGTACCTGTACTCGACGGGCCCGTTCTACCTCGCCTCGCTCGTCCTGTTCGCGGTCGGCGCGAGCGTCTACCGCGAGGAGGACATGTTCACGCAGAAACGCCTCGGCGCGAAGGCCCTGGACGCGGTCGCGACGTTCGTCCACTCGAACCGGTCGGTCGCCGCCGTCACGATGGCCGTCCTCCCGTTCGTCTTCGTCGCGGAACTCCTCGTCGTCGCCGTCGTCTTCCCCATGCCGAGCGTCATCGCGCTCCCGGTCCTGTTGACGTCCATCGCGGTCGTCGAGGAGCTCGCGAAGAGCCTCGCCGGCTACGCGGGGTTCACGCACGACCGGTTCGGTGACTCGACGCTCGCCGCGGTCGGCGTCGGGGTCGCCGCCGGGCTCGGGTTCTTCCTCGCGGAGAAGGCGACGCTCGTCGTGCAACTCGTCGGGATGGGGAACGTCGAGTACGGTCGCGTCGCGTTCGCGACCGTCCCGAGCGACGCGTCGCCCCTGTCCGCCCTCGTCCTCCTCTTCCTCCCGCTCGGCCTGCACGTGCTCACCGCCACCATCTCCGCGATCGGCGCGCAGAAGGGTCGGACGACGTACGCGCTCGCGTTCCTGACCGCAGTTCTCGTGCACCTCGGGTACAACGCCGTCGTCATCGGCTTCCAATCGGGGGTGGCCTGAGATGAGCGACGACTCGGGGTCCGCGGGCGCGCGCTTCGCCATCGCCAAGCGCGAACTCGCCGCGTTGCGCTCGGAGAAGACCATCGTCCTCGCGCTCCTCATCCAGCTGTTCGTCGCGTCGTTCTCGTCGTTCCTCGTCGTCGGCCTCGTCTCGCTGTACGACCCGGGCGCCGGGCAGACCTACCAGCTCGGCGTGGGGGTGGCGGGCGACGGCAGCGACGAGGTCGGCGCCGTCCTCGGCGACGACGAGGGCGTCGTCGTCCGCCGATACCCCGACGGGGGGACCGCTCGACAGGCGTTCCGGGACCGGGAGGTGGACGCGCTCCTGCTAGCGAACGAGACGGTGAACGGGACACTCAGGGTGCGAGCGACGGTCCCGGAGGAGAACATCCGGACGACGATTGCAGTCGTCCAGATACGCGAAGGGATGGAGGAACTCGAACAGCGGCTGCGGCTCGAGTACCGCGACGACCTCGCCGCACCGCCGCTAGACGTCCCGGTTCGGTCGGGCGGCAGTCCCTACTACGGGTTCACGTACACCGTCCTCGTCCCACTCCTGATGTTCCTCCCGGTGTTCATCAGCGGGTCCATCGCGGTGGACTCGCTCACCGAGGAGTCCCAGCGCGGGACGCTCGAACTCCTCCGGGTCGCCCCGGTCTCCATCGGCGACATCGTGGACGCGAAGCTGTTCGCGACCGCGAGTCTCGCGCCCGTGCAGGCTCTGGCGTGGCTCGTCCTCCTCGGAATGAACGGGACGGAGGTCCGGAACGTCTCGCTGCTCGTCTGCCTCGTCGCGGGACTGTCGCTCGCGGTCGTCGCGTTCGGCGTCGGTATCGCACTCTGGTCGTCGGACCGGCGGCAGGCGCAGTTCCTGTACTCGACGGGCATCATCGCCGCCGCGACCCTCGGCGGGCTGCTCCCGGAGCATCCCGCGAACACGGTCGCGCGCCTCGCCATCGGAACGACGAGTCGGACGACGATCGCGTTCGCGGTCCTGTACGCGATTCTGGGACTGGCGGCGTACGGCGTCGTGCGGACGCTCGTCGGCCGACTCGACCCGGAGACGATCTGACCCGAGGAGTCGACCAGGATGGCAGCTGACCGGGGCTCGACCGGAGACGCTCCGACCGGGGCGGCTGCGGTCGTCGCCCTACGAGAACTCGTCGGTCATGTACGACATGACCGTCGGGAGGACGAACAGGTACAGGACGGCGGGGAAGATGACCATCGCGGCGAGTATGATCACGATCGACCCGATGGCCCGGAACGGCGTCGACTCGGCGGGGTCGTCGTCGGCGCTCCCGTACTCCGCGATCTCGACGGTTCGTTCCTTCGTGACGGACGCTCCGGACCCGTCGACGACGGTGACGGAGATGGTCGCGTTCCCGCCGTCGTCCCACGTGTGCTGGACGGTCGTGCCGTTCTTCGTCTCCCCGTCGAACGTCCACGTGACGGTGACGTTGCCGTCGGCGCCGTCGACGGCGACGGAGTAGTTCTGCGTGACGTTCTTCGCGACGGTCCGCGGCGTGTTCACGCTGACGCTGAGGTTCTCCGGCGTCGAGTCGGTAGCGGATTGGCGGGCGGTGGCGTCGGTGGGCGACTGGAGGGCGGTGGCGTCGGTTGAGGGCTGGAGGGCGGTGGCGTCGGTGGGCGACTGGGGTGTGGTCGCGCCCTCGGGCGGGGCGTCGTGGGGGGCGACGCTGGCGGTCGTCACGCCAGCGGCGCCGACGCCGACGACGGCGAGCGCGACGACTAGGAGGGCGGTATTGGTACGCATACTCCCGTATCGCGCCGTCCGTGGCTTCAATCCATCGACACGACTGAGGGCGAGGGCGCGGGGCGTTCCGCGTCCACGCCGGCGGGTGCGAGCGGTTCGCAACCGGACGGACGTGGTTCACGATCGGTCGCGTGTGGTTCGCCGGCGGGCGTAGCGTTTTGTGGTCGGCTGCCGTCGCCTCTCGCATGGAGTACACGACACTCGGCAGCACTGGCGTCGAGGTCTCCCGTATCTGCCTCGGCTGTATGAGCTTCGGGTCGAGCGACTGGCGACCGTGGGTCCTCGACCCCGAGGACGGGAAGGAGCTCGTCGACCGGGCGCTCGACCTCGGCATCAACTTCTTCGACACCGCGAACATGTACTCGGCGGGCGAGAGCGAGCGCGTCCTCGGGGAGGCCCTGGAGGGTCGTCGGGACGAGGCGGTGGTGGCGACGAAGTGCTACTTCCAGATGGACGAGGACGACCCGAACTCGGGTGGCCTGTCCCGGAAGGCCATCGAGCAGGAGCTCGAGAACTCGCTCGAGAGGCTGGGGATGGACGCGATAGACCTCTACCAGATTCACCGCTGGGATTACGACACGCCGGTCGAGGAGACGCTGCGCGCGCTCGACGACGCGGTGCGGCGCGGGAAGGTCCGGAGCGTCGGTGCGTCCTCGATGTGGACCCACCAGTTCGCCGAGGCGCTCCACGCGAGCGAGTCGCTGGGCCTGGAGTCGTTCGCGACGATGCAGAACCACTACAACCTCGCGTACCGCGAGGAGGAGCGCGAGATGCTCCCCTACTGCGAGAAGCGGGGCGTCGGCGTGATGCCGTGGAGTCCGCTCGCGCGTGGCTGGCTCACCCGCCCCCACGAGGAGTTCGAGACGACGACCCGCGGCGAGAACGAGGAGCACGCACGCCGGCATCCGTACGACGAGGGCGGCGGTATCGAGGTGAACGAGCGCGTGCAGGAGCTCGCCGCGGAGAAGGGCGTGAAGATGGCCCAGATCGCGCTCGCGTGGCTGTTCGAGAAGGACCACGTGGACGCGCCCATCGTCGGGACGACGAGCGTCGAGCACCTCGAGGACGCCGTCGAGGCGCTCGAGTCGGTGAGTCTCTCCGCGAGCGACGTGGCGTACCTCGAGGAGCCGTACGAGCCGGTGCGGGTGTCCGGGCACGAGTGACGGCGCGACGCCGCCGTCGCTCACCCCGACCCATTATCCTCGGGTGCGACGGTCTGGGCGTGCGTGTGATGGAAGAACCGGAGTCGCTCGCCGGGTCGTGGCTCGAAGCAGACGCGGCGGTAGCGCTCGTTGTCAAGGAGGTTCACCATGACGCCGGCGTCGTGCTCGGAGACTGAGTCGTACGTGCGGTCGCAGACCGGACACCGGTCGGGGGCGTCGTCGGGCACCTCCATCGTCGCTCGACGGTTCGGCGGCGAGACAGTTAGTCGCTTGGCCGACGTCGATGGCCGAACGGTCGCCGGAGTGGGCCTGCTGGCCGCTGCCGAGGTCGTTTATCGACGGTCGCGTCCCGAAGGCGGCGTTCGCCGGCGTCCCTCGGGTCTGTGGGCTATCGAGGCTGGAAGATCGACTCGTTCGGGCGGGCGTAATCGGGGTGAGATGCGGTCTCGCGGTCGCTATCTCCGTTTACTCCCGCTCCCAACGCAGTTATTTCGACCTTGAGTAAATCTTTTGAATCTGGGGGTGTAGTGTCTTAGCATGGAAACCACCGCAGCACAGCGACGTGAACGCGTGTACGTCGACGGCGAATGGCTCGACGGCGACGAGCGCCTCACCGTCACCGACCTCGCCGACGGCGGCACGTTCGCCGAGGTCACCTCGGCCACGCCCGCACAGGCACGCGACGCGCTCGCAGCAGCTCAGGCGGCCAAGCCCGTGCTCCGCGAGACCACCGTCGTCGAACGCGCCGGCTGGATGACCGAGATCGCCGACGGGCTCGAAGCCCGCAAGGAGGAGCTCGCGGAGGTCATCGTCCGCGAGGCCGGGAAACCAATCTCGAGCGCTCGCGGCGAGGTCGACTCCGCCGCCGAACGCTTCCGCCGCGCCGCCGAGGAGATACGCCACATGAAAGGCGAGTACCGCGAGGGGACCACCGCCGGACACGAGGGCTGGGAGGCCATCGTCAAGCACGAGCCCATCGGCGCGGTGCTGTGCATCACGCCGTACAACTACCCGCTCGCGACGACCGCGCTCCAGGTCGCGCCCGCGCTCGCCGCGGGGAACGCCATCGTCCTGAAACCCGCGAGCAAGACCCCCATCTCGGCGGCCATCCTCGCGGAGGTCATCAGCGAGGTCGACCTCCCGCACGAGGGCGCGTTCAACTACGTCGCCGGGTCCGCGAGCGACATCGGCGACGTCCTCGCCGGCGACGACCGCATCAACGCCATCGCGATGACCGGCTCCTCGGGCGCCGGCAAGCACGTCGCCTCCGAGTCCGGGATGGTGAACCTCCACATGGAGCTCGGCGGGAACGCCCCCGAGGTCGTGTTCCCGGACGCGGACCTCGACGCCGCCGCGGCCGCGGCGACGAAGGGCTCGCTGAAGTACGCCGGCCAGCGCTGCTCGGCGGTCTCCCGCGTGCTCGCGCACGAGGACGTCCACGACGACGTCGTCGCGAAGATCGAGGCGCAGATGGACGACTGGCAGATCGGCGACCTGTTCGACGAAGACACCGCGCTCGGCCCGCTCATCAGCGAGGACCAGGCGGAGTGGGTGGAGGAGCTCGTCGACGACGCCGTCGAGAAGGGGGCGACGCTCGTCCGCGGCGGCGACCGCGACGGCCACTTCTTCGAGCCGACGTTGCTCGCTGACGTCCCCCACGACGCGCGCATCGTGCACGAGGAGCAGTTCGGGCCGGTCGCGGCCGTCACGACGTTCGAGAGCGAATCGGACGCGCTCGCCCTCGCGAACGGGAACGACCTCGCGCTCGACGCCGCCGTCTTCACGGCGGACCACGACCGCGCGATGCGGATGGCGAACGCCATCGACGCCGGCGGCGTCCGCATCAACGGCGCCCCCAGTCACGGCCTCGGCGACATCCCCTTCGGCGGGAACAAGGACTCCGGTATCGGCCGCGAGGGCATCGACGCCAGCATCCACGCGTTCGTCCGCAAGAAGAGCATCATCCTCTAGACGGCTGCGTCTCGACGCCGTCCCGATGCGAACTCGTTCTCGACGGCCGCGTTCGCTCTCAGGGAAGTTCGAACATCGCGAGCACTGCGGACCGGTCGCCGCCGTCGCTCGTCCAGACCACCTGGACGGTGGCGTCGGACTCGAAGGTCGCGTCGGCCGTAGCGGCTCGGAGCGTCCACTCGCCGCCCGCGGTCCAGGTGTCGCCCGGCGGTCGCGTGGACGCGAACGCGTCGGTGTCGGCGACGTCCGAGCCCTCGTAGCGCAGTGCGACGTTCGCGAGGTCGACGTGGTCCCCGCCGTGGTGGGTGACGACGACGCGCTCGTCGTCGTCGCCGTCCCACTCGCCGTCGTCTCCCAGTTCCGCGTCGAACGCGAACGACACCTGCGGCATGCCGCCGCGGTTCGCCGTGGCGGTGCGGCCGCCGTCGTCACGCTTCAGGAGGTCGAAGTCGGCGACGGGGAGGTCGCCGGTGAACGTGGCGACGCGGCCGTCGGTCGTCACGTCGCCGTGCTCGTACTCCGCGAACCCCGCCCGCTCGCCCAGGGACGCGACCGCGTCCGCGTCGGTCGCGGCGGCGTCCTCGAACGCGAACGACGCGACGAGGTCGACGCGGTCGTCGAACCGCCAGCCGTACGCGTACGCCGACGCGGACGAGACGACCTGGTGGCTGGTCGCGGTGGCACCGACGAGGTCGACGTCGCCGGTCGCGTCGAGGACCGCCGCGAGGTCCGCGTTCGACGCGTAGCGGTCGACGTCGCCCTCGCGAGCGTCGGACATCGCGGCGACGAGCCTGCGGTGTCGGCCGAACAGGAGGTGGTCGGCGCCGAGCCAGCACACGCCGTCGTCGGTCACGTACCCCTCGTAGCCGTCGGGCGCGTCGCCGGTCGGTTGGGACCTCGCGCCGTCGTCGGTCGCTTCGTCCTCGGTCATCGAGGCCGCACTGGTGCCTTCACCCGCGGTCGCTGTCGGGCCGGCCGCGGCGGCGAGGCTCGCCAGGGCGTCGCGGACCTCGGTCGTCGGCGCGTCGTACCGGCACGCGGTCGCGTACCCCTGCAGGGACGCGAACTCGGTGACGTCGTCGCCGTCGAGGACGTCGTCGGGGACCGGGACCATCGTGGTGTACGTACGCTGCAGTGCGCGGGCGCCGACGCCGGCGTCCCGCGGCGCGTCGAGGTCGCCGGCGAACACGAAGAACGCCTCGGCTTCGAGCGCGTCCGGCGCGGGAAGCCACGTCGCCGCCGCGAACTCGCCGTCGACGGTCGCGGTCGCTCCACCGGTGCCCGCCGTCGTGTCCGCGGGCCCATCGGTCGTGGTCGTTCCGTCGTCATCGCTCGACGTCGTCGGTGACTCGCCCTCGTCGGTGGCGAGACAGCCGGCGGCGAGCGTCGTCGCCGCCGCGCCCGCGAGCGCGAGGAGGTCGCGTCGCTGCTGGGGACACATACCCGAGGCGACGCGTCTCGGGAGACAAATGTCTTTGGTGGTGGAACCGAGGGAATCTTTGCCCCGGGGTCGTACCTTCGAACGATGAACGCCCTCGCTCGCGTCCTGGACGCAGAGTCGGTTCCGCTGCCAGCGGTCGGGAGCCTCGCCGCCGCCGACGTCGCGACGCTGCTCGCGCTCGTCGTCGCCGGCGAGCTCCGCCACGGCGTCGACGTCGTCGGGAACCCCGGACAGGTGCTCGCGACCGCCGCCCCGTTCCTCCTGGGCTGGTTCCTCGTCGCCGCGCTCGTCGGCGCGTACGGTGACCGCGCGTTCGCGGGCGGCGTCGACACCCTCAGACTGACCGTCGGCGCGTGGCTCGGCGGGGCCGGCGTCGGCCTCACGCTCCGCGGAACGAGCTACCTCGCCGGCGATTCGCCGCTCTCGTTCGCGCTCGTCATGATGGGACTCGGGACGCTCGCGCTCGGCGTCGTCCGGCCGACGGTCGTCTCGCGTCTGCGCTCGCGGCGCTGACCGGGCGTCGAGCGCGGCCGGTCGCGGTCAGTCACCGCGTCTCGCGAGCGCGAGCGCCGCGCCGGCGCCCAGGAGCGCGATGACGCCGAGGGTCGCGAACAGCGCCGCCGCGTCCGCGAACTCGAGGATGGCACCGGCGAGCGCGCCGCCGAGCGCGCCGACGCCGAACACGCCGAGGTACGTGTACCCGTACGAGAGCCCTCTGGTCCCGGGCGGCGTGTGGTCGGCGACGGCGGCCTGGTAGAGCGGCTGGACGAAGAACAGCATCGTCCCGAGGACGACGCCGAGTACGAGGAACGGGACGAGCCCGGCGTTCGCCGCGGGCAGCACGAACGCGGCGAGGACGGCGAGCACGAGGAACGCCGGCGCGAGCGCCCGCTCGGGCTCGACGTGGTCGCTGACGCGCCCGCCGGCGTACTGGCCGAGGATGCCGACCGCGAGGAGGCCCGCGTACGCGTACCGGTACGTCTCCAGCGAGAGGTCGCCGAGCGCGACGGCCGCGAACGCGTCGTACGTCGACAGGACCTCGGGGAGGAACGTGAGGATGCCGCGGTAGTAGAGGCCGGAGGCGACGACGACCGGGAAGATGAGCGCGAACCCGCCGAGGAACAGCTCCTTCGACCCGAGCGTGAAGTCCGCGAACGACTCGACGGAGCTGGTGCGGTCCTCGCCGCCGTCGCTCGCGGCGGTCGGTTCGTCGTCGGAATCGCCGGCGTCGACGGCGGCGCGTTCGTCGACGTCGATGCGCGTGGCGAGCCCGGCGACGACGAGGACCGGTGCGGCGAGTGCGATGGCGACGGTCTGCCATTCGGCGACGACGAGTGCGACCGCGACGACGAACGGGCCGAGGGCGATGCCGAGGTTCCCCGCCATGCCGTGGTACGCGAACGCCTTCCCGCGTTCGCTCGCACCGCGCGAGAGCATCGAGAGGCCCGCGGGGTGGTAGACGCTCGCGGCGGCACCCCAGAGTGCGAGTGCGGCGCCGACCGCGAGCGCGGTCGGTGCGAGTGCGAGGACGACGAACGCGCCGCTCATTCCGAACAGGCACGCGACGATGAGTCGCTTCGAGCCGATGCGGTCCGCGAGCACGCCGCCGGGGAGGGCGCCGACGCCGAACAGGCCGTACCCGATGGTGACGAGGATGCCGGCTGCGGCCGCGTCGAAGGGCACGGTCGCGACGAGGAGGTCGAGGGTCTCGAACTCGGCGAGCCAGAGCGGGATGAACAGGGGGATGGCGAGTTCGAACGTGTGCACGCTCGCGTGTCCGACTGTCGCGAGGCCGACGACGGCGCGGTCGTTCCGGTCCACGTGACCGGCGAGGGCGTTCTCCGACAAGAGCCCACCGGTCGGGGTAGATTCCCCGGGTGTCCGGGCCGACGCTGAGGTCGACCACCGAGTGGTTCACCTCAGGTAAACCCCTTCATGTCGGGCGTTTTCCTACTTGTTGTATTCTCATAAGTTACGAGTATGTAACTCAGGTGTGCTGTGGCAAATACGAGTCATCGACACGTGGAATACTGAATGGATTCGACCCGAAGATACAAGTACCCGTGTCGCATCTGTTAGTGTATATTATGACTGGGTACTACGACATCGTGCTCGGGGCGATCCCGCTCTCGCTCCTCGGCATCTCCGGCTCGCTCACCTTCGCAACCGACCTCGCGCTCAGCACCGCCGTCACGCTCGGCGCGCTCGTCGCCGTCGCCCTCATCGGCCACGCGATGTTCGTGAACGGTCCCGTCGACGCACCGAGCCTCCGCACGGGCAACAGCAGCGCGGAGTCGACGCCGACGACATCAGTCCCCGACGCCGAATAACCGACCCGCCGCTATCGGCCCCGAGCGACCGCGACCCAGCCAACTCGCCTACCCGGCCCCTTTTTGCGATTCGCGCCCCGACGTACGCTCATGACAGCGCTGTTCCTCTCGAGCGACGACGTGAGCGGACTCGCCGACCCCGAGGCGTTCGTGGACGCGGTCCGCGACGGGTACCGGCAGCGAGGCGAGGGCGCGTCCGCGAAACCGCGGACGACGCTCCGGAACGCGGACCCGCCTGGGATGCTGTTCTCGTACGCGGCCGTCCTCCCCGACACCGGCGCGATGGGTGGCTACATGTACTCCGCGGGGTTCGCGGACCGGGACGCGTGGTTCGCGACGCCGCTGTTCGACGCCGAGTCGGGCGAGCCCCTGGCTCTGGTCGACGGCGCGAGCATGAACCCGTTCAAGACGGGGGCGGCCGGTGCGGTGGGCGTGGACGCGCTCGCGCGCCGGGACGCGAGCAGTCTCGCCGTCATCGGGTCGGGTGCGCAGGCGAGGGGGCAGCTCCGCGCGACCGTGACCGTTCGCGACTTCGAGACGGTGGACGTGTACTCACCGACGAAGGAGAGCCGCGAGGACTTCGCCGCGGAGATGAACGACCGCCTCGACCCGGCGGTCGCGGCGGTTCCCTCGGCCGCGGCGGCCGTGGAGGACGCGGACGTCGTGATAACGGCGACGACCGCGAGCGAGCCGGTGTTCGACGGTGCGGACCTGGACGAGGGCGCTCACGTCACCGCGATGGGTCAGTACGACCCGGAGAAGCGCGAGCTGGACGCGACCACCATCGAGCGCGGGACGTACGTCCCCGACCTGCGCGAGCGCGTCCCACAGGACGCGGGGTCGTTCATCGCGGCGATGGACGCGGGCGTGGTCGACGAGAGCGACGTGCACGCGGAACTCGGCGAGGTCGTCGCGGGGACCGCCGAGGGCCGCACCAGCCGCGACGAGATAACGGTCTTCGACTCCGGCGGGACCGGCATCGAGACGGTCGCCGGCGCGTACCTCCTCTACGAGCGCGCGATGGCCGCGGACGAGGACCTCGGCACCGAGGTCGAGTGGCTGCCGGCGAGTGAAGCACTCACCGGTAGGTAATCGTCCGGCGGCCGCCAGGCCGCCGGTTCGGTGTCACTGGTAGGTAAGCATCCGGCGGGCGCCAGGTCGCCGGTTCCGTGTTGGTTCTATCGAGTTGATACTGCTGCCGCGCGTTCAGAGGCCGAGCGCGGCGGTCAGTGGCAGGCCTGCGGCGAGCGCGCAGAGGAGGTAGCCGGCGATGGCGCCGCCGTTGAGGAGTGGGAGGCCGGCGTGTGCCCGCCCCTTGAAGACCATCCAGAGGAGGACGACGAGCCCGAGCTGGGTGCCGACGATGGCGCCGAGGGCGGGCAGGTTCATCGTGACGAGCGGGAGGCCGAGGTCGGGGAGCGGGCCGTTCGGGACGGCGGTGTGGAAGTGTGCGGCGCTCGCGACCAGTATCGTGGGCATGACGGCGTCGCCGAGGCCGACGAAGAACGCGCCCCGGTCGAGAGCGGTGTCGTCCTCGGCGTCGCCTGCGGGTTCCGCGTTCGCGGGGTCCTGCTCTGCGGACGCGTCCGCGTTCCCGCCGTCGGCGGCGACCTCGTCCTCGTCGCCGGTGTCGACGTTGTCCGGTGACTGCATGTCGAGGAACGAGTACGTGAGCGACGTGGGGAGGACGAGGATGACGGGGACCTTCATGTCCATCACGCCGTCGGCGAGGTCGAGCATGTGCTCGGTCCCGTACACGCTGATCGCGTCGTAGACGGCGAGGACGACGAGGAGGACGAGCGTCGGGAGGAGCCCGAAGCTGATGCCGAACAGGCCGGCGGCGGCGCCGCCCATGAGGACGCCCGCGGCGTCGATGACGTACCACTCCGGGTACGCGACGAGTGCGACGCCGACGAGTGCGGCGAGCGCGAGCCCGAACGGACTGGGGACGAGGACGTCGAACACCTGCCAGGCGAGGCCGGCGCTCGCGACCACGACGAACCCGCGGACGATCCAGTCGAGGTCGTACTTGAACGCGGCGAGCATCAGCGCCGTCATCACGAGGATGGCGCCGACGTACAGGATGGAGTTCGTCGGGTCGTCGGGGTTCTGCGTGAACGCCTTGTCCGCGGCCTCCAGCGGCTCGACGAGGATAAGCCCGCCGAGCTGGACCCCGAGGAACAGCGCCATCGCGAACGCGACCACGCCGTAGATGCGCGTGCGGTCTTCCATGCCCGCGAGTACCCGTCCGCGCCGGGAGTACGTTTCGCTCCGTGACGGTGCCGGAAGAATGCCAGGTCAGCGCGCGTACAGCTTCTCGCCGAGGAGGAGCGCGGGGTCGACGCCGTCCGCGGACACGGCGACGTACGGCCGCGTGACGGGCCCGAAGACGTCGACGACGCGCCCGACGTCGTCGAGGTTCTCGTCGACCACGCCCGCGCCGATGCGCGGCGGGTCGTCGTCGCTCACGCGAGCGACCGCGAGCCCCTGCGCGACGCGGACGACCTCGCCGACGCGCTTCATCTCGACCGCCTCGCGACGACGGTCGTCATTCGCGGAGCGCGTTCACGTAGGCCGCGGCTGCCTGGACGATGTCGTTCTTCGCGTCGCCGTCGGGGTTCTTGACGAGGACGCGCCCGCGGTCGCGGTGGCCTTCGCGGCTGTACTGTTTGTCGCGTTCGACGACGACGTCGTACCCGACCTGCTGGACGGCTTTTGCTATCTCGTCGACCTCGGGGTCGTCGACGGCGAGGTCGGCGGGGACGCGTCGCCCGTCGGCGCGGGAGAGCGTCGCGTCGAAGTACGCGGGATAGAGGACGTTCTCGACCATACCCACCGGTCCGGTCGTGGGACTTACAACCTTTCCGGAATCGCGGGTCGAGAAAGAAGGCCGAAGCGGCGGCTGCGTCGATACGGCGTCAGTCGCGGCGGGCGAGGGCGCCGACGACGAGTGCCGCGGCGGCGAGCATCGCGACGAGCCCGAACCCGGGCGTGTCACCGGAGTCCGCCGTCGTGGTCGTCGGCTCGCTCGACTCGGTCGTCGTTGCGGCGGTCTCGGCGTCGTCGGTCGACGACGTGGTCGTCGTCGTGGCCTCGGCGTCCGCGCTCGCGTAGATGTCCGCGTCCACCTCGACGGTTCCGCGGAGGCTCTCGTTCGCGCTCTCGTACGCTTCGGGGTACCACGTCTTCGCGAGACTGCGGACCGCGAGGACGACGCGCGGCGCGGGCTGACTGATCTGGTCCCGGTCAACGGCGACGAGGTTCTCCTCCTGGACGGCCGTCGTCTGGTTCCACGCGGCGTTCTGCGGGATGGCCGCGGGCGTCTCGGGGTAGACGATCCAGTCGACGCTGAGGTTCGCGACCGTCTCCGGGTTGATCGGCGCGTACCCGTTCGGCGGGAACTCGACGACGCCGACCGCGAGGTTGTTCCCGCCCGCGGCGGTCAAGCCGGAGTTGATGAACGTGTTCTCGCCCGCGGTGTATCCGAACAGCGCGTACAGGAAGTTCCGGGGTTCCTCGCCGTCGGTCGCGTTCTCGACGATCGCCATCTCCTCTTTCATCGAGCGGACCGAGTCGACGGCGGCGTCGCACTCGCCGACGAGCTGACCGGTGACGGCGACCTTCCGGTAGACGTCGTCGATGCTCTCGGAGTTGTTGAAGTAGTAGACGGTGATGCCGGCGTCGCGGAGCTTCGAGACGGTCTCGGG
Source organism: Halorubellus amylolyticus (assembly GCF_034808145.1). Classification (NCBI taxonomy): domain Archaea; kingdom Methanobacteriati; phylum Methanobacteriota; class Halobacteria; order Halobacteriales; family Halorubellaceae; genus Halorubellus; species Halorubellus amylolyticus. Next base: position 152,726 of record NZ_JAXHGM010000006.1, on the reverse strand, counting down.
GCTGGAGACGTTCTCGGCGAGGACGACGTCCGGCTGCTGGGCGACGACGCGCTCGACGCTGATGCGCGCCCGGCCGGCGCCGGAGACGTTCGCCTTCTCGGTGGCGCCGTCGAGGTACGCGGCGAACTGCGTGACGCCGACGACCTTGTCCTGTGCGCCGAGTTCCCACATCGTCTGGGCGCTCGCGGGCCCGAGCGTGACGACGCGCTCGGGTTCCTCGCTCACCTCGACCTGCGTGCCGGAGGCGTCCCGGAGCGTGCGTGGGAACGTGCAGTGTTGGGTTGTCCTACTCGTGTCGTTCGCACCGACGGACGCGTGCGTCGCGCCCGGTGCGGCGGAAGCCCCTGCGTCGATGGTCGACGTCGCGCCCTGACCGACGGCGGCGGCCGCGGGCGTGACGACGAGCGCGAACGCAAGGACCGTTACGAGAACGGCGGTTGACTTCGTCATCGTAACCAGGTCCCGGCTTGTGCAACAAGTATTTACCTAAAGCAAGTGGACTTTGTATCGATGCGAGCCGGGACGGCAGCCATTGGGTACTCCACAGCGCTCGGGGTCGCACTCGTCGCGACCATCGCAGGAGCGGCGACCGTCGGCCCGGTCTCGATCCCCTACGCGACGGTCGCGAAGGCACTGCTCAACGCGATGCCCGTCCCGGTCGGCGTCACCGTCCAGGGCGGCTTCGGCCTCGAACTCGCGTACCCGTTCGCGTTCGACGTCGAGTCCACCCAACAGCTCATCGTCGTCGGCGTCCGCGGTCCACGCATCGTCCTCGCGGCGGTCGTCGGGTTCGCGCTCGCGGCCGCCGGCACCGTCATGCAGGGGTTCTTCCGGAACCCGATGGCGGACCCGAGCATCGTCGGCGTCTCCTCCGGTGCCGCCCTCGGCGCGGTCGCCGCCATCACCGCGCCCGGCGTCGTCGTCGCCGTCACCGGCCCGCTCGGTCTCCCGCGCGGCGTCGGCATCCAGACCGCCGCGTTCGCCGGCGCCATCCTCGCGGCGTTCCTCGTGTACGCCATCGCGACCGAAGGTGGCCGGACGCCCGTCGCGACCCTGCTCCTCGCCGGCGTCGCCGTCCAGACGTTCCTCGGCGCTGTCGTCTCGTTCCTGCTCGTGCAGTCCGGCGAGAGCATCCGCCGAGCCATCTACTGGCTGATGGGCGACCTGAACAACGCCGCGTGGGGCGACGTCGCCGTCGCCGCTCCCGTCGTCCTCGTCCTCTTCGCCGCCCTCCTCCCGTTCACGCGCGACCTGAACGTCCTCCTGCTCGGCGAGGAGGACGCGCGGACGCTCGGCATCGAGGTCGAACGCACGAAGCGCGTGCTGCTCGCGGTCGGGAGCATCGTCACCGCCGCCGCGGTCGCCGTCGCCGGCGTCATCGGGTTCGTCGGGCTCGTCGTCCCGCACGTCCTCCGGCTCGTCGTCGGCCCCGACCACCGCGTGCTCCTCCCAACGAGCGCGCTCGCCGGCGGCATCTTCCTCGTCGCGACGGACACGCTCGCGCGCTCGACCGCCGCAACCCTGCCCGTCGGCGTCGTCACTGCCGCCGTCGGCGCACCGTTCTTCCTGTTCCTCCTCCGCCGCCGCGAGGTGCACGAACTATGACGGCGCGACCGCCGCACCGGCCGTCCCGCCAGCACCGACCGAATCGATCGTCCCGCCCGCACCGACCACACCGACCGGATCGACCGCACGGCAGACCGGGGGTGCTCTCGGCGTGATCCGCATCGAGGACCTCGCCGTCTCCCTCGGTGGAACCCGCATCCTCGACAACGTCTCGATGGCGGTCGACGACGGCGAGTTCGTCGGCCTCGTCGGCCCGAACGGCGCGGGGAAGACGACGCTCCTGCGATGCCTCTCGGGCGTCCTCTCGCCGAACGAGGGCGTCGTCACCGTCGACGGCGACGCCGTCGAAGCCCTCGGCGCTCGCGAGTCCAGTCGCCGCATCGCGGTCGTCCCGCAGGACACCCAGCTCGCGTTCGACTTCTCGGTGCGCGACGTCGTCGCGATGGGACGCACGCCACACCGCGGGCGCTTCGACCGGGCGACGAGCGAGGACCACGACGTCGTCGAGCGCGCGATGGAACGCACCGAGGTCGCCGCGTTCGCCGACAAGGCCATCACCGCGGTCAGTGGCGGCGAGCGCCAGCGCGTCGTCCTCGCTCGCGCGCTCGCCCAGGAGGCGCCCGCGCTCCTGCTCGACGAACCGACCGCGAGCCTCGACGTCAACCACCAGGTCCGCACCCTCGACCTCGTCGCCGACCTCGTCGACGACGGCCGGACGGCGGTCGCCGCCATCCACGACCTGAGTCTCGCCGCACGGTACTGCGACCGCCTCGTCCTGCTCGCCGACGGCGGCGTTGTCGCGGCCGGGCCACCCGACCGCGTGCTGGAGCGGACGACGGTCGCGGACGCGTTCGACGCCGACGCCGCCGTGGTCGACGACCCGGTCACGGGCACGCCCGCCGTCACGCCGCTGTCCGCGCCCACGTGGACGCTCGACGCCCACGTGCACGTCGTCGGCACCGGCGCGCAAGCCGGGCGGGTCGTGACGACCCTCGCCGCCGCCGGTGCGACCGTCACCGCCGGCCCGGTCCCAGCGGGTGACGCGGTCGCGACCGCCGCCAGCGGCGTCGACGCCACCGCCGTCACCGTTCCCGCGTTCCGCGGCATCGACGACGCCACCGCCCGCGACGTCGCGGACCTCGCCAACCCCGCGGCGTGCGCGGTCGCCGCCGGCACCGTCCCCGCAGCGGCCCTCCACGCGCTCCCAGACACGATGCCCACCTACGCGACCCAGAACGCGACGCTCCCCGACACCGTCAACCCCGGGGACCGCGTCGCTCTCGCCGACCTGGCGTCCGGCCTCGCAGACGGCGTTCGGGGGAACGCCACTGCGAGCGAGGACGCCCCGCGAACACTCGCGTTCCGCGCCGAACGTTCGACGACCGACCGACGGGACGGGTCCGACCCGCAGCCGATACGGGACGTCTCCGACCCGCAGTCGACCGACGACTGAAAGCACGTCGTCGACGACGTCCGCGGCCGTGCCCGCGACGCAACCGTGAGTGCGAGAGCGAATTCCGTACACCGAAACGTGATTTACGTGGCCCACGGAGTACGTCGTGTGCCCCGGACGTCAGTGGTCCTCGCCGTCCTCGCTGTCGTCGTCCTCGCCGGATGTTCGTCGTTCGGCGGCGTCGCGACGACGCGCGAACCGTTCGACGTCGACGAGCCGACGCGGACGACCACCGAGACGCCGGCCGACCGACCGCCGGTCATCGCGTTCGACCCCATGGCCGACACCGCTCCCGGAGCATTCGACCTCGTGGAAGCGCACTACCGACAGCTCGCCGGCTTCTCGTACACGGCCGCGTACGAGCACGTCGAACGGGACGCGAACGGGACGGTGTACACGAGCGACCGGTGGACGACGACGTTCGGACCCAACCGGTCGACGTACGTGCAGGACAGGCGCTCCACGCTCGGGAACCGGAGCGTGCACCGTCAGCTGTACTCGAACGGGTCCGCCGTCTGGCAGTGGCAGCGACTCGACGATAGTGACGACCCGACGGTCCGGCTCGTCCGCTCGCCGGAGGGCGCGCCCGTCCCACCGACCGAGGTCTCGGTTCGCGCCGCCCCGGGCATCCTCCAGGCCGGGCTGGCCGCGACGAACGTCACCGAGGTAACCGCGCTCGATACCGTCCCGAGTTCCGTCGACGAACCTGTGTTCAGGGTCGTCGCGAACGAGACCGCGACACCGAACCCGTTCGGAGACCGCACACTCGACGTCTCGCTCACGCTCTTCGTCACCGAGGAGGGCCGGATCGTCGAGTACACTCTCGAACGGACGTTCGTCGAGGACGGCCGACAGCGGCGGGCGGTGACGCGCGTCCAGTTCCGTGGCGTCGGTCGCGTCACGGTCGACCGACCCGACTGGGTCCCCGCGAACGGGTCGGACGCAACGGCGACGACGGAACGAGCGACGTCGAGCGCACGGCCCGACCACCTCACGGTGACGTCGCTCACGCACCCGACGCCTCACGTCACGGCCGCACGCGCCGCCCGCTCGTTCCACCCCTCCCCCGTCCCGAATGCGTCTCCGGCGTGATTCGCCACGCGAACAGCACTGTTGGTACCCGCGTCAGCTCGTTCCAGGAGGCGAACCACCCGCTAAAGCGGCTCGGAACCGCCCGCTGAGCGGGTTCAGCCACGTGACTCCCGTCATCCCGGAAGCCATCAGAACCTGACTATTTCGTATAGCAGGATAGGATTTATGCGATGGGTCTCGGACAGCGGGTTCACCCGAAGACGGAGTAAATGTGGTCCTCGTAGACGTCCCCGATGCGCGATCCCCAGTCATGCGTGTAGGTGTCGATGACGTCGCTCGCGACGTCCCCGCGGAGGTACTTGACGACCCCGCGGTCGCCCGTCCGGTCCCGGAGGTGCGTCGTGAAGAAGTGCCGGAAGTAGTGCGGCGTGACGTTCTCGCTCGCACCACCGCCCGTCCGGTACCAGCCGGCGTCGCGAGCGTGACGCGTGACGAACGACCGGACGCCGCTGGCCCGCAGGCGCTCGCCCCACGCCTCGCTCGTGTCCACGAACAGCGGTTCGGCGGCGGACCGCGCGTCCGGTCGAACCGCGAGCCACGCCTCCAGTACCGCACGGAGCTCCTCGTCCACCGGCACGACCGTGTCGCGCTTGCGCTTGTTCGATTCGTATCGCTCCTCGCCGTTCACGACCGCACCTCGGGACGGCTCCGAGGAGACGTACAGCGATGCACCACGACCATCCAGGTGAACGCGGGGGTCCGCGTCGAACGCCGCCCTCGCCGACGACCCCGGGAGATGCAGGTCTCGGAGGTCGAGGTTACAGCACTCGCCGACGCGCATCCCCGTCTTCAGTAACGTCACGATCACCGCGCGCTCCAGGGGATGCGTGACGCTCGCGACGAACGCCCGCATCTCGCCGAGGGAGACGTCCCGTCGCGTCGGGTCCGGGTCTATCGCCTCGTCCATCTCCTCGACGACCAGCGCCATCGGGTTGTCCGCGAGCTCGCCGACCTGCGTCATGTACGCGTAGAACCGATGGACGTACGACGCGTACGACGCGACCGTGCTCGGCGCGTGGGAGTCCCGGAGTGCGTGCACCCACGCCATGCACTCGCGGCGATCCGCCGCGTCCGGCGTACCCGACCGTCCACCCGGCCCTCGCTCGGGGTCGGCGAGGAACGCCTCGAAGTCCCGGAGCACGCGCTCGTAGGACGCTCGCGTCCGCTCCGCCTTCCCGTGGAAGCGCTGGTCCTCGAGGTACCGGTCGACGAGGTCGAGGTCCTCGGACCCACCTCCATCGTTCCGGTCGACGTCCGGCTCGCTCATTCCTCGACCGCCTCGTACCCACCGTTCCGACCGCTGTACGCCACCTTGTTCGCCGCCTGCAGCGACTGGAGCGCGTCCTCCAGCCGGCCTTCGACGTCGTCGGTGACCGCCTCGAGGAGGTCGTCCCACGACCGCGTCTCCTCGCGGAGCAACGCGTACACGCGGTCCTCGAACCCGGTCGCGTCGTCGCGCTCCTCACCGTCGGACGCGTCCGTCGCTCGAGTGCTGTCGTCATCCGCCGACGAGTTCTCGTCGTCCACGCCGGGGACGCCGTCGACCGCGAAGTCCCGTCGCCCGGCCTGCACCATCGTCCGCACGAACTCGCTCTGGCTCATGTCGAGCCGGTCGGCGTGTTCGACCCACGCCTCCTTCTGGTACGCCGGGACGTACGTCTTCACCACGGTGCGCTCGACGTCGGACTCGCTCACCGCCGAACACCCCCCAGAATCGAACCCGGTTTCGAACACGCAACCCCTGGGGTTCGCGGCCCGAAGACCGGGATTCTCGACCCCGCTCCAGAACGGGTGTCTCGAACAGCGAACTGCCATCTGCCCAAGCACGCACCCGGAGTCCTCCCACGACGGCACGCTCGACTACGCTTGGCCAGTGCGCGGACACCCTCCGCAGCCCACATCGGTCTATGATAGCCTTCAGACAATTCCGCCCACCATGCATGAACGTCGACGGGTTCGGTCACGTCAGGACGCTCTCAGCCCACCCACAAGAATCTAATCCCACACCCGGGGATAAGGGTCTTTATCTTGTTCTATAGCGCCCCAAATGCGCCCCGATTCACAGGATATACGGAGCCATAGCACCCTTAAACGAAGTTTATAGTACCACCATTAAAGATACCTGAGAGACATCGTGTTCTCTTCGAGCCAACGGATTACGAGTGTCGGGCCGAACGTTCCGGCGAACTCATCGGTGACGAACAGAGAAGGAATCTGGTATTTCTTAGGGAGTATACACGGTCGGTCGCTCGTCGACGCGTTCTGGGAAAGTGGACGTCGTCGCGCTCTCGGGAGCGACAGCGTGTCGCCGGTCGGGTCACGCGATCGGGTCTCGTGGGGTGAAACGGGTTCGATTGGACGGCCGCTGGCTGCGACGCTGGTCGAGTCGGGGCCGGTGGTCGCTGGTGGTGCTGGCGCTGTTCGGTCGCTCCTGGAGAATGCGCCAAGTGGCCTATGTCTCCTCCCCGCGATAATCCGTGGGGCTTCGAGTGCGGACGCCGCCGCAGGTGCCGTGTTTTCTGACGTGTCTGGACGGTGCGACACGCAATGGTTGAACCTCTCTTCGGTCCCTGCGCCCTATCTGGAGGACACGCGTCAGCGGCCGCTCACGCGCCTCTGGTAGTGCTCTCCGTCACGACGACTCGCGTGATACACGTCGGAGGCCGGACTCATAAATCGTATGCCGCTATACCGAACACTGGTGTCGTCGGGGACGCGAACGGACGGTCGACCGTCGCTACTGGACGACGAGCTCGGAGTCCAACTCCGCGGATTCGAACAGCGCTATCGCGCGCTCGGCCGCCTCGTCCACCTCCGCCGTGTTCGACATCAGGACCGTCTCGCTCGGGAACAACCGCTCACCGAGCTCTAATCCGTGGTCGCGCGCCGTCGACCCACTCATCGTGAGATAGACGCCCACGCCAGACTCCGCGATGGCGGCCTCCTCCTCCCGACCGTCGTCGGCGTACGTGAACGAGACGCCCTCGACCGCAGCCGTCCCCAGGACGGCCTCGACGAGGCGCTCGTACCGCGGCGAGATACAGAGCTCGCCGTCGTGCGCCGCGACGAACTCGCGGTCGACCGTCGACCGGGACGACGCCTCGATCGCCTCCGGCGTCGCCATCAACGTATGATAGACCGTATCGCCGAGGCCCGTGACCACGCGGACGTCCGTATCGTGCGGGTCGATTCGCTCGTTCACGCCCGCCAGGTCCTCGAGGGGGTCGGGAGTGAGACCGACGACCTCCTCCAGGACGAGGTCCGCGCTATCGAACCCGAGCGCGAACGAGTGCGTGCGGAGCGAGCGGAACGGCTCCTCGCGACCGACGAGGTGGATGTCCACGTCCCCGCTGGTGAACGTGACGCTGTCGAACACGACGCGACGCGGGAACCCCGCCCGGTCGTCCCGAAGGAGCGTGTACTCCGGCGAGCCCGGGTCCTCGATGTCGCTGTACGCCCGCAAGCGCTGGTACACGTCGCGATGCTCTCGCTTGGTGCCCTTCGTGATCGCTTTCTCGTAGCGGAGCGTCGAGATCACGTCGTCGGCGAGGTCCGTGTCGCCGGTGCGGGCCGCGAGCCGCTCGAGGACGGCCTCCAGTGGCCGGCCTTTGCGCGGAACCGCGACGGAGACGGTCGCTGTCATCACTCGACACCTATCGTCTCGACTGTAAACAGATTGCGTTTCGACCGTGGTCGGTGCAACGGACCGCTATGGACCGGTACGGAGTGGTATCCTCCGATGCTCAGGAGAACATCTCGCCGAGCTGGTCGCGCCACTCGTTGATCTCCGTGACGTCCTCCTCGATGGCGTCGACGTCGTCGCGGAGTTCGGTCACGTCCTCGTCGAGGTCCGTGACGTCCATCTCGACGTCGTCGACGCGACTGGTGAACTCCTCGACGTGGTCGTCGACGGTCGTCTCGAGCGCGTCGACGTCGTCCGCGACCGAGTCGACGTCCGCGGCGATGTCGTCCGTGGTATCCTCGAGGTCCTGGGTCGTCGTCTCCAGTTCGTTCGCGGTGCTCTCGAGGTCGTCTTCGAGCGCGGTGACGTCGGTCTCGAGGGTGTTGATGCGGTCGTGGGCTTCGGCGCTCTCGTCGCCGAGTTCGTCGACGTCGCCCTCGATGGCTTCGATCGCCTCGTCGTGTTCTCCGACGGCGGACTGCACCGACTGGAGGTCGTCTCGGAGCGCCGACACCTCGTCGTTGTACTCCTCCAGGAGCTGGTTCGCGGTGCCTTCCTCGTCGAGGAACTCCTCGAGTGCGCTCGTGTACGCGGCGAGTTCCTCGACGCGCGACTGGAGGTGTTCGACCTTCGCGACCTCGGGGCCCGAGCGCTCGACGTCGAGCGCGTCCCGCAAGCGGTTGCGGGTGTCGGCCCCGACCGTTCCATCGTCGAGTTCCTCGGTGAGTGCTGCGGCGACGTTCCCGGAGGCGACGACGTCGTCCGCGTCGACACCCGCCGTCGCCTCCGCCTCTGCGTCTGTCTCTGCCTCTGCGTTTGCGGTGGGAGCGAGCGTCTCCCGAACCACTTCGAGGTCCTCGTCGTCGGCGTCGCCCTCGCGAACCGCAGCGGCCAGCGCCGCGACCACTTCGCCTTCGTCGACGCTATCCACTTCCCCGTCGACCTCGGAGGTCTCGTCCTCGTCGACATCCTCGTCAGCGTCGACAGCCTCATCGGCGTCGGCCTCGGCCTCGACCGCATCCTCGCCTTCTTCTACATCCTCGTCGGCTTCGACGTCGGCCTCGTCGGCCGCAGCCTCGTCGACGCCGTCGCCAGGCTCCTCGACTGCTTCGTCGTTACCAGCATCCTCGTCCACCTCGACGTCGAGTGCCTCGTCGTCCGCGTCGGCGTCGGGTGTCTCGTCGTCCGCGTCGAGTGCTTCGTCCTCAGCGTCGTCGTCTGCCGTCTCGTCGGGCTGGTCGATGTCCAGTTCTATCTCGGGGCCGTCGTCGACGTCCGTCTCCGCGTCCGCGTCATCCGCGTCGAGTTCCGCTTCCGCGCTCCCGAGATTCAGGTCGATCGCGGACCCGTCATCGTCGTCGTCCGCGTCGCCCGCGTCGTCGTCGTCGAGGCCGGGGACGCCTTCGCTCTTCCCCGAGATCATGTCCTTGACGACCTGGTTCGAGTCGTCGTCGACGATGTCGTCGATGGTGTTGTCGTCGGTGGCGTCGTCCTCGCCGGTATCGTCGTCGTCGGCTTCGACCTCGGCGACCTGCGGCTCGGAGAGGAACTGCGGGACGTCGCTCTGGGACTCGATACGGACGCCGTACACGGTGACGACCTCCTCGCCGGGGTCGAGCGTCCGCTCGTACTCGACGTGGTGGTCCTGGAACGCGGTCCAGTTGTCGCTGTCGTAGTCCGGATGGAAGCCGACGCCGTCCATCGGGAAGTCCGTCGGGATGTCCTCGTGCAGGCGGACGGTGACTGGCTCGTCGCGATTCGACGTGATAGCGAACCGGATCGCGGGAACGGGGAACTCGTCTGCCGCGAACGACTTCTCGACGGCGATGCCATCGGCGGACACCGCCACGGTGTCGTCCGGGTCGACCTGACTACTCATATCCCTCCGTATCCACAGCACGAACTTAAAGGAAACGGGGGTTCCGCGGACTGGGCGCGCGTCCTTGTCCTGGCAGGCCGTTCTTTTATCCGAATACGGACACGATTTGGTCGTGCAGCGGCGTGCTGCACGTGGTCGACGGTCGCGGACCGACGTACAAACCGACCGCGGCCGGAGTCCGAAACCGGCGATTCGTCGGAACCCACCACCCACCCACCTACCCACCTACCCACTTTCGACGACTCGCTCGGTCCACCTTCCCGCAGCCCTTCCCCGTCCCCGCTTCCTTTCCGGGGCTCCCGACTCCCCGCGAGTCCCAACGCTCTTGACTCGGCCACTCGCAGGACCGACCATGAGCGAGAGCGACTGGGGCGATTGGCTGCCGCGAGCGATCGAGGCGGCCGACCCCGACGGCGTCGCGGTATGGTACCTCGGCTGTAACGGCTTCGCCTGTAAGGGAAGCGACGGCACGACGATCTTCGTCGACCCGTACGTCGGCCTCGGCGACCCGCCGCGGACGATACGGATGATTCCCGTGCCGTTCGACCCCGAAGACGTCGACGCCGCCGACGCCGTCCTGGCGACCCACGAGCACACGGACCACGTTCACGGCCCGTCGCAAGCCCCCATCCTCGCGAACACCGGTGCGACGTTCCACGCACCGGCGGACAGTCTCGCCGTCGCGCGCGAGGACGAGCACTGGCCGGGCGCCTACGAGGTCGACGCCACCCAGTTCGACGAGGTCGCCGTCGGCGAGACGTTCGACGTCGGCGAGTTCACCGTGCACGTCGAGGCCGCGCACGACCCCGACGCCACCCAACCGGTGAGTTACGTGTTCGAGCACGACGCCGGCACGTTCTTCCACGGCGGCGACACCAAGCCGAGCGACGAGTTCGCGCGCATCGGCCGCGAGTACGACATCGACCTCGGCGTGCTCGCGTTCGGGACCGTCGGGAACGTCCCGGACAAGGAGACCCGGGAACCGAAGCGCACGCGCTGGTACAACGACGAGAATCAGGTGATCGAAGCGGCGAACGACCTCCAGTTCGACCGCCTGCTCCCGAGTCACTGGGACATGTGGAAGGGCCTCACCGGCGACCCGACGGTACTGCACAGCCACGCGAACTCCTTCGCGTACCCCGAGGCGCTCGAGGTCGTCGAGATCGGCGACCGCGTCGACCTCTGACCGCAACACGTCGACCGCTGACCGTACCGCGGCGCGCTCGCGTCGTCGGCTAGGAACGCGTTACTCCGAGCAGCACGAGCTTGAACGCACGAACGGTTGCGGGGTTCGTCGACGCCGTCTCGGCGAGTACTTTTGGCCTTCGACGTCCACGGGTCAGGTATGCTCTCGGCCGCCTGGCTCGGGCCCGCGTTCGTCGTCGCCGTCGTCCTCACGCTCGCCGGTTCGTTGTACGCCGTCGCCCGCATCGACGAGCCGGCGGGTGCGTGGGGGCACGCACTCCGGTCGCGACTCGTCATGGGCGTCCCGTGGGGGACGCTCGCGACGGCCGGTCTCGTCCTGCTCGCGTACCTCCTCGTTCAGGACGGGTTCGCGCAGTGGCGCGACCCCGTCACCATCCCGTTCCGGTCGTGGTCGTGGTTCTACCCGACCGGGGTCGGGTTCGCGTCGTTCACGCACGTCGGTCCCGGCCACCTCGTCGGGAACCTCATCGGGACGCTCCTGTTCGGGTCCGTCGCCGAGTACGCGTACGGTCACTTCCCGGACCGGCGCGGGTCGCAGTCGTTCACGTCCCTCGCGACGAACCCGTTCGTGCGCGCGTTCGTCGTCGTCCCGGCCGCGGCGCTCGTCGGCGGTGTGGCACTCGCCGCGTTCGGACTCGGGCCCGTCATCGGGTTCTCCGGCGTCGTGTTCGCGCTCGCCGGGTTCGCGCTCGTCCGCTACCCGATGACGACCATCGTCCTCGCACTCGGCGGGCAGAGCGTCGCGAGCGTGTTCTACAGCGCGCTCCAGAACCCAATCGTGACCGCGCGAATCACGTCCTCGCCGCCGTCCGCGCCGTGGTGGGCGGGAATCGCCATCCAGGGGCACGCGCTCGGGCTCCTGCTCGGTATCGTCGCCGCCGCGGTCGTGTTCAGTCGTCGCGGCGAAGGACCGAGCGCCCTCCGGTTGTACGCGGGCGTGCTGTTCTTCGGAGTGTCGAAGTCGCTGTGGGCGATTTACTTCATCGAGAGCAGCGACCGGTTCGTGCTGTTCCGCGCGCCCGGACTCGTCGCCGTGTTCGTGCTCGCCGTGCTCGTCGCGGGCGCGGTCGCGAGCCGCGGCGACGGCACCGCGAACCCGCTTCGACTGCTCGAAGGGACCGGGTCGGCGTGGCGGACGGTCGCGCTCGCGGGCCTGGTCGTCACGTTCGCGGTCGTCGCAGGGATGGCGCTCCCGACGAAACTGAACACCGCGCAAGCGTCGAGCATCCCCGGCGAGAACCCCGTCGAGGTACGCGACTACACGGTGACGTACGCGGAGGGCACCGAGTACAGTCTGGTCTCCGCCGTCGACGTCCCGTTCGTCGAGCTGCCGACGGAGAACGTGACCGCGTCCGGCGTCATCGTCGTGAGCGAACGCCGCGGCGTCTGGTATCCCGCGGTCTCGAAGGGCCAACTCGCGTTCGGGGGGTCACGTCAGGTGAACGTCGGCGGGGTCACCTGGCGCGATTCGGTGTGGGCGGTCCGTCGCGGCTGGTCGGCGAACGGCGGGCCGACGACGTACAAGGTGTGGCTCCAGCGCCCGAACCAGTCCGCGACGCTCGCGTTCACGGCCGACGCGGCGACCGCAGACCCGGTGCTCGATGGGAAGAACGTGAGCGTCGTCGCCGACGAGGGCGGGTTCGACGTCGTCGTCTCGCGGAACAACTCGACGCTCGCACGCGCGACGATGCCGTCCGAGGGCGGGAACGCGACCGTCGCGGGGATCTCGTTCCAGCGCGAGGGCAGGCACGTCTACGCTGTCGTCGACGACACGCGCGTGAAGGTATTCACGAAGGAGAAGTACGGACGGGACCGGTGACGGCGAGCCGGCCGGCGACTGCGGGCCACTCGATGCTCGTCCGGGACCGTACGGTATCGTTCGGCCCCCGCGACGCTCGTTCACTCTCGCTCGGTGGTCGTCCGGTTCCACTCGATGCGGAACGCTTCGGCGTCGATGGCGGCGGTGGCGCGGTCGTGGAAGTCGAACTGGTTGTCGACGTCGAGCTCGACGGCGAACGCGTCGGTGACCGTCGCACCGGCGTCGTCGGCGTACGCGCGAACGAAGTCCTCGCTGCCGGCGTTGTGGACGGTGTAGGAGACGCTGGCGACGTCGCGCACCTGGTCGAGGAACGCGCGGTCGGCGTGCTCGTTCCCGTCCTGTGCACCGAACGGCGGGTTCGAGAGGACGACGACGCGGTCGTCGAAGGCGAGCGGGAGGTCGGTGGCGTCGCCGGCGACCCACTCGACGTCGGCGGTCGCGCCGACGCGAGCGGCGTTCTCGCGAGCGGTCCGGAGGGGGGATGGGTCGACGTCGATTCCCACGACGCGACGGGGGCCACGGAGTGCGGCGGCGAGCGCGAGCATGCCGGTGCCGGTGCCGAGGTCGAGGACGGTCGCGCCCGCGCCGTCGTCGCCGGCGAGGTCACCGCGTTGGTCGGCGACGTGGACGAGCGACGCGGCGACCTCCGCCGAGGTGGCGTACTGTTCGAGCGTCGGAGACGGGTCTTGGAAGTCCTCGACGACGCCGAGGCGGCGGGCGAGCGCGCGACGTGTTGGCATCGATTCCCTATTCGGCGTCGAGCGTGATGGGTGCGTCGAGTTCGAACGCCAGGCCTTCGCGCCGGGCGCGTTCGGCGCACGCGGCGAGCGCCGGTCGAACCTTCTCGGCGTTCGGGACGGAGTCGCAGGTGACGCGGACGCTCGCGGCGCCGAGGAACGCGGCGGCGCGGACGTGCCCGCGGATGCGGTCCGCCTCCTCCTGCGTGGCGAGCGAGCAGTCGTCCTCGAACCGTGCGCTGACGGCGAGCGTGGACGCCGAGTAGCCCTCGGTCGCGAGCTCGCGTTTGAGGTCGCGGAGGTACTCGGGGGCGGTGGATTCGAGCGTGTTCGCATCGATCTGGACGGGCGTGACGTCTTCGGGCCGGCAGCGTTCGATGGTCCGTTCGACGTTCGGCGAGGGGGTCGCGCTCATCGTACCAACGCATACATACTGGGAATACAAAAGCCTTTGTCTATGCCCTATAGTAATATTTTGGATGGGTCAGTTACGGATTACCGGACTATGAGAGAATGGAACACACTTATTATTGCGGCTTAAGCAGTTCCCGTATGAAAGATTGCCCACGCTGTGGCTCCTCCCTGAGCCACTACGCCCTCGCGGACGGGGAGGCCTACGGCTGCGACGCCTGCGGGTGGGTCGGCGTCGACGTCGAACATCGAAGCAAACCAGCGACGCTCGAATCCTGGCACGACGCCATCTCGCGGTTCGAATCGAAGTTCGCGCGCGACGGGTCGGAGAACGCCGTCCGGAACCTCGAACGCGTCCGGGACAACGTCTCCGTCCCGGACGACGCTCCCGAATCCGACCCGAAGCCGACCGTGGAACGCGTCCCCAGCGACGCGCCCACGGGCGCCGACACCGACCAGTCCGAAGCGGACGACCTCGCAGCCGACGCCGGCACGGACGCCGAAGGCGACGCTCCCCCCGACGAGTCCACCACAGCCGACGCCGACCCCGACGCCGCCGCCGACGACAGGCACGAACCGGCGAGCGAACCGGAGTCGGACGACGAACCGACCCAGGCCGCAAGCCGGAACGACGAGTCGGTCGATGACGCATCCGAGGACGTTGACGACACCAGGGAAAGCGCCAGCGGAGACGACGATGGGGCGACCGACGAGCGCGACGACGCAACCGCGAGCGGGGACTCGGCGGTGGACGCGGACGACGAGACGAGCGTGGAGGCGGACGGGGACGATGACACGACTGTCGAGCCGGAGAAGGAGCTTGACGACGACCGGAGCGTAGAGGTAGACGACGAGACGAGCGTCGACGAGGACGCTGGCGAGGGCGCGGAGACCACGGACCGGGACGTCGACGAGGCGTCAGCGGACGACAGCGACCCGAGACCAGCCGACGACGACACGGACTCCGACGCGGACAACGTCGAGGAGGACGCTGCCGCGGAAGCCGCCTGACTCCGAGCACACGCACGGCCAACGACCGAACAGGCATCCACCACCGAACCCAGTCGGCGACCCGACGTCTTCACTCGAAGCTCACCAACACCGATAGCCGCCGCTCGAACGAGCGCGCTCGACAACGTCGAAAACGAAGTGGACGACAACGGGGTCGCGTCAACCGAAGCCGTCGCGACCGACCGAGTCGTCGGACACGAAGCCGGACGTCGTGACGTTACTCGTCCGCTGCAGCCGCTTCCGCCTCTTCCTCGGGCTCGTCGACGTCCTCGTCGGAGCGCGCGGCGACGAGGCCACCACGGGCGACCGAGTACAGCGGCTCGCTCGCGTGATGGACGCCACTTATCGAGAACGGGATGTTCGCGTCCTCGAGGTGGTCGCGGAACAGCGCCTCGAACCCGTTCGGACTCGAGGTCCCGCCAGTGACGACGACCGGCACGTCGAGCCCTTCCTCGATGTCCTCCTCGTCGACCTCCTTGACGACGTTCTGGATGACGTAATCCAGCAGGTTCTCGTAGTAGATGGAGAGTGCGCCCTCGACGCCACCGACGTCCGTCGTGAAGTCGAGTTCGAAGTCGCTCTCCTTGACGCTCGTGACCTTGTCCACCGGAGTGCCGGTCGCCTGCGCGGCCTGCTCGTCGACCCAGTCGCCACCGCGAGCGACGGAGAACTTCATGACCGGGACCGCGTAGTACGCGAGACAGACGTTCGTCATGCCGGCG
This sequence comes from Halorubellus amylolyticus, assembly GCF_034808145.1. NCBI lineage: Archaea > Methanobacteriati > Methanobacteriota > Halobacteria > Halobacteriales > Halorubellaceae > Halorubellus > Halorubellus amylolyticus. Next base: position 137,148 of record NZ_JAXHGM010000006.1, on the reverse strand, counting down.
CCGAAGCTGATGCCCAGGCCCGTGAAGTTGTTGTCAGCGAGTTCGCTGTAGATGACCGCCATCCCCTCGTTGATGGGTTCGGCGTCGTACCCCATGTTGTCGAGGAAGCTCTCGATGGTCTTCTGGTGGTAGAGCGTCGAGAGCTCGGAGTCGATCGGGTCCGCGGGAACGGAGAAGTAGAGCTTCTCGTCGGGATAGCTCGGCTCGCCGACGACCTGCTCGATGATGAGCTTCATCATCGGAATCGCGGACTTCTCCGAGGAGGAGAGGATCCCATGCTTCATCGGGCGACGCGTGTTCTTGTTGAAGATATTTGCGAAGTTCAGGGCGTCGTCACCGACGACGTAGACCTTGTCGTCCTTCCGGATGTGGAGGACCTCCGACCGGCTGAGCATCTGCTCTGCCATGTCCGAGTACTCGATCTCCACGAAGGAGTTCCGCTGCTGGACGAATACTGTGTCGCTACCATCCTGTTGTGCGGACAGGATGTTCATCGTGCCGACGTCTAGGCCTTTAGCCATATTTGCCCATGTACCCCACCGGATAATAAAACTATGTGAAATTATTTCATCACGATGACGGTTAGTATTAAGAACGTCCTAACCGAAGTGTGAGCGGGCGCTCAACCGAGGCCGAGCGCTCGCTTCAGTCGCGTCCACAGTCCGTCGCGACCACCGCCGAGCGAACCCGCGCTGTCCGCGGCCGCGTCCTTCTCGGCCTGCTCGCGCTTCCGGCGTTCGCGCAACTCTTTGAGCTTCGCCGTCTGGTCCTCGACCGTCGACTCCGACCGCGCGGTCTTCTTCTCCCCGCCCTTCATCGCCTTCAGCGAGTTGATCTGCGAATCGACGCCGGAGGACCGCGTCGTCTTCGCCATCCCGCCGGCGAGCGTCGTCCCCTCCATGTCCGGGTCCTCGCTGAAACTCAGGTTCCGGTTCTCGGAGCGCTCGACGCCACCCCAGGAGAGCTCGACGCCTGACATCGCGTCCTCGATGTCCGCCTCGATCTCCGCATCGGAGACCGTCTCGCCCTCGTCTTCGTCCTCCTCCATCGGCTGGATGTCCGCGGGACCGGGCTGCTGGTAGCGCTCCAACTGGTCCGCGATGAGCGCCGCGCCCGTGGACCCGACGACGAGCACGAGCCCGACCGCGTACAGGCCGACGACGGCGAGCGTCGTCGTCGCGTCACCCTCGTTCCACGACCCCGGGTACGCCGTCCAGAACCACGCCACGGCGACGACGTTGAGGCCGGCACCGGTCATGGAGGCGTACACCGCCCGTTGCTCGACGGGCAGGAGGACGACGACGCCCGTGATGAGCGCGGGGAGTGCGAGCATCCCGGCCGCGAACGCGTACTCCGACCACAGCCAGTACGCGCTGGTCCCGTGCTCCAGTACGCCGAAGCTAACGACGGTCAGGACGAGCGCGAGGACGCCCAGTCCGACACCGGTGAAGAACAGGCCGAACCCGAGGTAGACGTCGGTGTCCTCCTCGGGTTCGCCGATGTACGTCTCGTAGAGGTCGTAGAGGACGTTGTCCGGGTGGTCCGGACCGGCCGCATCCTCGTCCGCTTCCTCGGTAGGCATTGCCTGTGAGTAAACCCCCCACTGCCATGATTGTTTGGTTAACAGTTTGTTACTTGAAAAAAGACGGCGTCAGACGTCTCGCTGTCGCCGAGTTTCAGTCCTTGCGTTTCACGACGTCGCCGAGCGTCGTCTTCGTGGACGACCCGCCGCTCCAGTCCTCGTCGTCGGCAGAAGACCCGCCGGCGTCGAGGTCGATACCGAGTTCGCGCTCCAGCTTCGACTGGACCTTGTCGCTCGGGAGCGTATCGCCACGCTCGATCTTCCGGATGAGACTCGCCTTCTCGTTGAGTTCGTTCGCGAGATCGGCCTGACTCAGGCTCTTCTTCTCGCGAGCTTGACGAATCCGTTCGTCGTAGTCCTGGGCGAGCTCGCCCATGTCGTCGAACATGTCCTGGCGTCGACGACCGCCGCCCGACGACGAGGAACTCCCCGAGGACCCACCGCTCGACGAGGACGAGCTCGACGACGAGGACGAGCTCGTGGAGTACTTCGTGGACGTGCTCGATTGCTTCTGAGTCTTCACTTCCGTTCCGAAGTCGGCGCACTCCGAACACACGTCGAGTTCGGCGCCTTCGACCTTCACCGTCTTCGGGTCCGACGTTTCGGCACCGCACATCTCGCACTGAACCATACGCTATCCTTTCTCCCGGCCGCGTATAAAACATGTGCCCCCCGGCGAGTCAGTCGAGCCGCGACCAGGCGCCACAGAACCGCTGGAGGGCGGTGACGTGACCGACGACGGCGAAGACGACGAGGAGCCACCCGACGAGCGTCAGTCCGAGGAGGTCGCTCGGGTAGACGGCGACGGCGAGACCGACGGCGCCGGCGAGCGCGAGGCGGTCGGCGCGACCGAGGACGCCGGCGTACACGCGGTCGAGGCCGACCGCTTGCGCCTGCGTTCCGAGGTAGGACGTGAGGAGGACGCCGGTGACGGCGGCGAGCCCGAGGTCGTACCGGCCGATGCCGGCGGCGAGCCCGACGATGATGGCGACGTCCGCGTACCGGTCGAGGACGTGGTCCAGCAAGTCGCCGCCGTCGCTCGCGACGTCCTGCTCGCGGGCGAGCTCGCCGTCGACGATGTCGAGCCAGCCGTTGAACGCGACGCAGACCGCGCCGACGGCGTAGAGGACGGTGACGTCACCGACGGCTGGGCCGGCGTACGCGTACAGGCCGCCGGCGGCGAGCGCGAGCGCGAACGCGACGACGCTGACGCCGTCGGGACTCATCCCGAGGGCGTTCGCGGCGCGCACCCACGGGGAAAGCAGCCCCGATATCCGTGGGCGGAGCTGGTCGAGCGTCATAGGTACTCGATGTAGTCGACCGTGCCCGCGCTCGGTTCGCGGTCGCCGACGAGCACGGCCGCGATGGCTGCGGCGACGTCGTCGGGCTCCCGGTCGGTCGTCGCTATCTCGTAGACCGAATCGGTCCCGTGCGCGTCCACGCTCTCGCCGAGGACGACGTCGAGCGCCTCGCTCTCCGCGTTCTCCGCGGCCTTCGCGGCGGGCTCGCCGCGGTCGGTGAGGCGGTCGTCGAGCGTCTCCGGGTGACAGCGGAGGACGACGACGCGGTCGGCGTCGAGGTGGTGTGCGAGGTGCGAGTCGAAGACGACGACGTCGGCGTCGGCCGCCGCGACGTACTCGTCGACCCACGCGGCGAGGGCGTCGAGGTCGACGACGACGCTGCCGCGGTCCTCGTCGACGTCGTCGTACAGCGCCTCCGACTGCACGACGTCGTTCAGGTGGACGACGTCGACGGAATCGACGCCGAGTCCGTCCGTGCCGGGTGCGTCGAGGTCGTCGAAGTCGCCGGCGTCGACGCGGTCGAGGAGTCGGTCCGTCGCGGTGGTCTTCCCCGTCCCTGGGGTGCCGGTCACGGCCACGCGGAGCGGGCCGGTCGCGGTCACGCGACGAGCACCTCGTTGATGGCGTCGGCCGCGCGCTCGGTCTGCGCTTCGGTCCCGCACGTGACGCGGATGCACCCGGGGAGTCCGAAGCTCGTGCAGTCCCGGACGATGACGCCGCGCTCCTGGAGTTCGGTCGCGACCGCGTCGGCGCTCTCGGCGCCGCGGGCGTCGCTGACGTCGACGAGCACGAAGTTCCCCTGGCTCTCCCAGACCGGCGCGTCCAGTTCGTCTTGGAGGTGCTCGCGCGCCCATCGCGCCGTCTCGATGCTCTTCGCGACGTGGTCGTCCGCGTCGAGCGCGGCGAGGCCGGCGCGACACGCCAGTTCGCTCGCGGCGAACGGCGTGTTCACCCTCGCGTACGTGTCAGCCCACGCGTCGGGGACGACCGCGTAGCCGAGTCGGACGCCGGCGAGACCGAACGCCTTCGAGAACGTCCGGAGGACCGCGACGTCGTCGCGGGCGGCGAACGCGTGCTCGTCGGCGCCGTCGCCACCGAGCAGCGACACGGCCGACTGGACGTCGGCGTACTCGGCGTACGCCTCGTCGACGACGACGAGCGTGTCCTCGCCGGTCCGGTCGGCGATCTCGACGACGTCGTCGAGCGTGAACACGCTCCCCGTCGGGTTGTGCGGGCTCGTGAGGTAGACCACGCGCTCGTCGTCGTACTGGCTGCAGACGACGTCGGCGTCCTGCGTGAACGCCGGGCGCGACAGCTCGTAGCGGTTCACGTCCCCGTGGTGGAAGCGCGCGCTCATCTCGTAGTACGCGAACCCGGGGTTGGGGACGAGCACGTCGTCGTCCGGTTCGAGCGCCGCTCGCGCGAGGTAGTCGAGCGCGCCGTCGCCGCCGTTCGCGAGCCAGACCTGCGCGGGCTCGACGCCGTGGCGGTCGGCGAGCGCGTCGGTGAGGTCGGTGTGTGCTGCCTTCGGGTACGACGACGCGTGCTCCGCGGCGCGCTGGATGGCCGCGACCGCCGCGTCGGGCGGGCCGAAGGGGTTCTCGTTGGACGCGAGCTTGACGAGGTCGCCGGGGTTCACGCCGAGTTCCCGAGCGACCTCCTCGATGCCGCGTCCGGCCTCGTAGGGGACGTGGTCGGAGAGGTCCCGTGGTTGCATGGTCGAAACCGGGGCCCGGCGGCCCTTGAGCGTTGCCAAACCGACCATCGTCCACGAGCCACCTCGTATTGGTTGATTTTTCTATATTTCTGCGTGCCTGGTCTCGGACGCATAAATTCTATCTCGCTATACGAAATAGTCCTGATTGCGTCGGTCGTCGGGCAGGTGCGATTATCGACGTCGTTGGTCACGCCAGACCACGGACGTCGGGGTGCTCGCCGAGCACCTCGACGGTCGTCTCGACCGACGACGACGGGAATCTGGCCGCACCGTGCAAGACCGGGGGCGGCCCGAGCGAGTGGCGCGACACGAGAGTGACGAGCGGCCGGGGTCCTACCAGAGGAACATGGGCCAGACGAACTGGAAGAGCGCCCAGATGAGGACGGTGAGGATGGCGGTCATGAGGACGTTGAGGACGACGCCGGCGCGCATCATCTGGGACTGCTTGACGTGGCCGCTGCCGAAGACGATGGCGTTCGGTGGCGTGGCGACGGGGAGCGCGAACGCGAACGACGCGGCGATGGCGCCGCTGACGGAGAGGAAGATGCCGGCGGCGACCTCGGTGAGGCCGAGCGTCGTCGCGAAGATGCCGCCGATGCCGATGAGGACGGGGACGATGATCGTCGCGGTCGCCGTGTTCGACGTCATCTCGGTGAGGAAGATGACGAGGAGGACGATGGCGGCGACGACGAGCACGATGGGAGCGTCGGTGAGCTGGCCGAATATCGTCTGGGCGAGCCACTTCGTCGCCCCGGTCTTCGCGAACGCGTCCGCGAGCGAGATGCCGCCGCCGAACAGGAGGATGGTCCCCCAGTCGATGTCGACGAGGTCCTCCCACTCGACGGTGTCCGCGAGGACGAGCGCGGGGATGGCGTACAGGCCGACCATCACGTAGTAGAGCAGGCCCTGATGGCCGGCGACCCCGAGGACGGTCTGGCCGTCGCTCGTTCCGAACAGCGTGTTGAACCAGACGTCGGGGAGGACGCCCTCGAACGCGATGTCGAGGCCGCCGACGACCCAGAGGCCGGCCGTCGCGGTGAAGATGTAGGCGACGCGACGCCCACGCGTGTCGAGCGCGCCCTCTTCTTCGAGGTAGCGAGCGGCCTCGGCGCGCGCGTCGCTGACGTCCTCGATCTGCGGCGGATAGAGGTGGAACGTGAGGACGTACCAGACGATGGGGAGGGTGAGCGCGACGATCGGCAGGCCGATGAGGAGCCAGTCGACGAACCCGATCTCGTAGTCGAGGAGCGCGTTGGCTTGCGTCGCGACGACCGCGTTCGGCGGCGTGCCGATGAGGGTCCCGACGCCGCCGACGCTCGCGGCGTACGCGGTCCCGAGGAGCGTCGCGACCTGCATGTTGTGGAACGAGTCGGCGTCGGCGTCCTCGCTCTCTATCTGCTCGCGGCCGATGACCTGCGAGAGCACGCCGAGCGCGATGGGAGTCATCATCGCGGTCGTGGCGGTGTTCGACACCCACATCGAGAGGAACGCGGTGGCGATCATGACCGCGCCGATGAGGTTCCGCGGCGACGTCCCCATCTTCGACATGAGGTAGAGTGCGATACGGCGGTCGATGTCGTACTTCTGGAGCGCGTTCGCGAGCATGAACCCCGCGATGAACAGGAAGATGAGGTGGTCGGCGAACCCGGAGAGCGCGGGGTCGATGTCGTCGTAGACGCCGAACGCGGTGAGGAGGACGGGGATGGAGAGGGCGGTGACGGCGAGTGGGAGCACGCTGGAGACCCAGAGGGTCCCGGCGAAGAACATGGTGGCGATGGCGTACTGTCCACGGACGGTGAGGCCCTGTGGCTGTGGGGCGACCGCGATGAGGATTGTTCCGAGGACGGCCACGGCGAAGATGCCGAGACGCCCGCGTTCCGTGTCTCTGAGAGCCTGTATCATTGATACAAGCACTCTGTCTCTGGAGTACCGTATTAATCTCTTTCGTAAACGCAATACTATGAGTCAGGTTACCACCCGAGTCGGCGGCGTCAGAAGTGCTCGACGAGGGCCTCCACCTGCTCCGCGTCGAGTTCGGCGACGTACAGCTCGAACAGCCGGTGGCGTCGAGACTCGGAGAGGCCGCGGTTCCCGTTCTCGAGCATCGAGAGGTGAGCCTGCATGAGTTCGTCGACCTCGCGCTCGACGTCCCGCTGGCTGTAGCCCGCCGCGGTCCGCAACAGGCGCCACGCCAGCGGTGACACCTCGGTGAGGTCGCGTTCGACCGACGCCATCGATACGCCATCTGGCGCGAAGACGATAATAAGTCTGTCCGCTCGCGGAGGCCGGGGGACCCGTCAGTCGCCGGTCCAGGTGGCGTCCACCCGACCACGTGCTCGTTCGAGGACGGCACGACGAGCGGTGACGGTCACGGTCACGTCCTCGCCGTAGTCGACGGATTCCACGCTCGCGTTGTCGTACAGCCAGGAGAGCGCGCGCTGGCCGTCGCCGTCGTTCGGGAGCGTGAACGTCGTCGTCTCCGTCGGAAGGGCGTCGCGGACGGTCGCTTCCAGCGCGTCCACGCCAGTGCCGTCGAGCGCGCTCACCGCGACGACGTCGTCGACGACGGCAGCGTCTGCGAGTACGTCCCGGCGGTCCGCGACGTCGTCGACCGCGTCGACCTTGTTCAGGACGCCGAGGACGGTTCCCTCGGGCGCGTCGAGCGCGTCCGCTGCGACGGCGACCTTCTCGCGGACGCGCTCGGGGTCGTCGGTCGCGTCGACGACGACGAGCGTGACGTCGGCGCTCGCGGCCTCGTCGAGCGTCGCGCTGAACGACGCGACCAGGTCGTGGGGGAGCGCGTCGACGAGGCCGACGGTGTCCGTGTAGACGACGTCCAGGCCGTCGGCGCTCCCACGACGGGTGATGGTCTCCAGCGTGACGAACAGGCGGTCCTCGATGGGCGCGGAATCCGTGAGGTCGCCGTGGTCGTCGTCGTCGAGTGCCATGTCGTCGGCGAGCCGATGCAACAGGGTGGTCTTCCCGGCGTTCGTGTACCCGGCGATGGCGACGATGCCGAACCCCTCGCGGCGGCGGGATTCGCGACGTTCGGCGGCGCGCTCGGCGAGGTCGTCGAGCTTCGATTCGACGCGGTCGATGCGGTCCTCGACGTCGAAGACGATGCTCCCCTTCTCGTTGGCCTTCGACATCGCCGAGAGCTTCGTCACCCGGCGGAGTCGCGGGAGCATGTACTGCAGGCGCGCCGACTCCACCTGGAGGGCCGCGCGCTCGTCGCCGGTACCCTCGGCGAACACGTCGAGCACCAGCCGGTAGCGGTCCACGGGCTCGACGCCGCCGGGTAGGAGGTCGACGAGGTCCGCGTACTGGCCGGGGTCGAGGCCGCCGTCGAACACGACGACGTCCGCGTCGAGTTCCCGGGCGCGGGCCGCGACCGCGTCGGCCTTCCCGCGTCCGACCCACGTTCCGGGGTCCTCGCGGCGCTGCTGGGTGATCGCGTCGACCACGGCGTAGCCTGCGGCCTCGGCGAGACGCTCGATTTCGGTCGTATCTGGTCGTTCCGTCTCGTCGCGCGCGACGACGATTGCGGTACTGCCTGCGAGTCGTGACTGTGAATCCTGCATGTGTCGTGGTCGACCGACGCGACGCCGCGGGCGGGTCGCGGCGACGGTCCGGTCGGGTCGGGCGGTCCAGTGGCGATGCGGACGTGGTGCCACCGGGAACGAGCCCGCGCTCGGTCCCCGGTCAGCGGGGACGAGAAAGGGTCTCCATGAAAGACTGAATGGAGCGCTCCGGCATAGGCCTTGGGTCGGTGTGTGGACTGGTGTCGTCCCTCAGCGTGGTGCGTCCCTTTCGTTCAGCGTATCGGCTCGAACGAGACACGACTCCGCCGCGCGTGATGTCGGACGAAAGGGACTTGTCGCGGTGGTTCGTTGGTCGGTGTCGAATGAGGGTGAGTACGCGGACCGAACGGTCGTGGGTGACCCCGTGGACCTGACGGTCGCGGACCTGGAGGCGGCGGGCCTGGGGAGCCAGCTGGCGACCATCGAGGACGCGGTCGCGGACCACCTCGACGGGTCGGTCGCGAACGTCGCCGTGGTCGCGGAACCGTACGCCGGCCGGGACGTCCTGCTGGAGTACGCCGAGGAACAGCTCGGCGCGGCCGCGGGGCACGTCGCGTTCGACGAACTCGTCACGGACTTCGCGGCGGTCGACGTTCCGAACCGCGAGGTCGTCGTCGTCGAGGGCTGCCACCACCTGTACGCGCGCCGAATCGGCGGTTTCGACGCCCTGAACGCGTTCCTCGACCACATCGCGGCGTCGGACGCGCTGTTCGTGACCGCGTGGAACCGGTGGGCGTGGGACTACCTCGCCGCGGTCCAGGACCTCGACCGCGCGTTCCCCGTGCACGTGCACGTCCCGCGACTGGATCCGGAGAGCGTCTCGGCGCTCGTCCGCGAGCACGTCGACGACCTCCCGGCGTTCGTGGAGAGCGACGACCACGGGCGCGTGAAGACCGTCGACTTCGACCGCGCGACCGTCGACGTCGCGGGTCGCGAACTCTCCGTGCCGGTCCCCGAACTGAACGTCGAGTACCTGACCGCGCGGGACATGGGTGAGGAGTACGGCGAGACCGAGCGCGTCGTCTACGAGCGCCTCGCGCGCCTCGCGGAGGGGAATCCCGGCGTCGCGCTCGCGCTCTGGGACCGCTCGGTGCGCGACGGCGAGCTATCGCCCACCGACCTCGAGGAGCCCGAGGCAGCACTGGACCTCGACGACGACGAGGCGATGACGCTCACGACGGTGCTGTGCAACGAGACCCTCTCGATGCGTTCGCTCCGCGAGATACTGCCCGACGTCGACGTCGCGCAGGCCGTGCAGACGCTCGACCACCAGGAGCTCGTGGAGCTCGAACGCGACGCGCGACCGCGGTCCGGCGACGACGCCGAGGCCGAGAGCGAGCCGTTGGCCGACGGCGACGGAACGGGTTCGGTCGACGAGCGCGCGGACGTGCTGTCGGTCGCGCCCGAGCGCTTCCACGCCGCCGTCGAGCACCTCGAAGGGAGGCGGTTGCTGTGGTAGCGTCCACGCGAGCCCTCTCGGCGGGCGCGCCGTGGGTGCTCGCACAGGCGAGCGCCGAGTCCGACCCGAACCTCTTCGAGGCCGTCAACTGGAATCTCCTCGTCGAGGCCGTCCCCATCCTCGTGTTCGCGTACCTCCTGGCGAAGCTCACGAGCACGCTCCTCTCGGGGCTCGCGGACCGGTTCGTCGCCGCGCGCTTCCGCGTCACCGTCCTCATCCCCGTCGTCAAACTCGCGATCTACGGGACCGCGGTGTACCTCGCGTTCTCCATCCTGTTCGACCTCACCGAGAACCAGCTGCTCGCGCTCTCGGGAGTCGCCGGCGCCGCGGTCGGCTTCGGGCTGAAGGACCTGCTCGCGGACCTCGTCGGCGGCCTCATGCTCGTCGCCGAGCAACCCTACCAGATCGGCGACAAGGTATCCATCGGCGAGTACTACGGCGAGGTCGTCGACATCGGACTCCGCTCGACGAGCCTCGTCACGCCGAACGACAACCTCGTCACCGTCCCGAACTACCTGTTCTTCAACGAGTCCATCGCGAACGGGAACGCGGGTGCGGCGGAGATGCTCGTCACCGTCGAGTTCTACGTCGACCCCGAATCCGACGCGGCGAGAGCCAGGGAACTCGTCGAGGAGGCGATGCTCACGAGCCAGTACGTGTACGTCACCGACGACCTCCCCCACGAGGTGCTGCTCGACGACGACGTCCACTACCGGAAGATAACGGGGAAGGCGTACGTGAACGACCTCCGGAACGAGTTCCCGTTCCGCACGGACGTCACGAGGCGCGCGCTCGCCGCGTTCGAACGCGAGGGCATCGAGTCACCGAAGGTGCCGTCGGGCGTCGCCGGCGAGATGGACCGTCCGGGGGTGGACTGAGTCGACAGTGCTCTCAGCGGCGTCCCTATACGGAATCGATGGCCCTCTCAGAGGCGTTCCTGGACGTGGTCGGCGCACTTGAGCGCGAGTGCGGCGATGGTGAGCGTCGGGTTGAGTGCGCCGCCGTACGTGAACGTCGACGAGGAGGCGATGGAGAGGTTCCGGAGGTCGTGGGTGCGTAGCTGTGGGTCGACGACGCCGGATTCGGGGTCGGCGCTCATCCTCGTGGTGCCCATGTGGTGGAACGCGGGCCCGGTGTTCTCGGGGCCGACGGTCCACCCGACGTCGACGCCGAGTTCGTCGAGTATCTCGCGCTGGCGGGCGTTCGCGGCGCGCAGCGTCGCTCGCGTCCGGTCGTCGAGACGCCAGTGGACGTCGGGAACGGGGTTGCCGTGGTCGTCGGTGACCGCGGAGTCCAGCGTGACGTAGTTGTCCTTCCGCGGGGGCTGGGCGGCGAGGCCGCCCATCGCGATGGCGTTCCCGTAGCTCGCGCGGAGTTCGTCGAGGAGGTCGTCGCCGAACGAGTCCGCGTCGAGTGCGAGTTCGACCGGACTGGAGCCGGCGTAGTTCAGGAACTCGAGCTTGAACGGGCCGCGGTCGTCGGTGACGTCGTCGTAGAACTGGTGGGTCTCGCTCGTGAGGAACCCGACGTGGTTCTGTCGCGTGGGTTCGTCGAGTCGGCCGCCCATGCCGGCGAAGAGGTGGTCGTGGAAGTACCGCCCGACGAGGTTCGACGAGTTCGCGAGGCCGCGGGGGTATCGCTCGCTCGCGGAGAGGAGGAGCAGTCGCGGTATCTCGATGCCGCCGGCGGCGAGGACGAACTCGCGGGCCGCTTGGCGGTGCTCCTCGCCGTCCGGCGTCGCGTAGACGGCGGTCGTCACGGCGTCGCCGGCGCGGTCGTGTTCGAGCCGCTGGACGGGCGCGCGGTCGACGACGCGCGCACCCTCGTCTTCGGCGCTGTCGACGTGGACGGTCGCGTCGTACTTCGCGCCGCTCGGGCAGACGGGCTTGCACGTCCCCCAGCCCTGGCACGCCGCGCGGCCGTCCCTCGACTCCGAGTTGCGCGCGTTCGGGACGGTGTGCATCGTCACGTCCAGGGCGTCGCAGGCCTCGGCGAACAGCGAGTCCGAGTAGCTCGGCGGGAACCCAGGCATGGGGTACGGTTCGTCCCGCGGTGGCGCGTAGGGGTTGTCGCCGGCGGTGCCGGCGACGCCGAGTTCGTCCTCGGCGCTCGCGTAGTACGGCCGGAGGTCGTCGTACGCGAGTGGCCACGGGTCGACGCCGGCGGCGCGCGCGTGCTCGTCGAAGTCGCGCTCGTGCAGGCGGAACACCATCCCCTGCCAGTGGAGGGTCGTCCCGCCGACCCCCTTCACGCGCGCCGCGTTCAGCGGGTACCCTTTCTCGCCGCTGGACGTGTACGCGTCGCGCTCGCCACCCATGTCCCAGACCTCGCGCGGATGGTAGCTCGGGCGGATGTCGCGCTCGACGCGGTCGATGCGCTCGCCGCGGTCGAACCGCGGCCCGGCCTCCAGGACGACGACGTCGTGCCCCGCGCTCGCGAGGCGGTCCGCGACGAGACCGCCCGCGGGGCCGGCGCCGACCACGCAGACGTCGACGCGCTCGCTCGCCGACCGGTCGCGGCCGTCGCCGACGCCGCCGTCCGTTCCCGGCCGCGTCATGCTCCCTCTGTGCCGTCGCTCGCGCCGTCGGTCACTCGGCCGGGCCCGCGCTGGTAGCTGTCCGTCCCGCCCGGGAACCCCTGTGGGTTCTCGAGGCCGACGAGCCGGCCGCCGGTGTCGGTCGTGTAGAGCGCGTACAGGAGCTCGTTCACGAGGTAGTATCGTACGCGCTCGGCGGGCACGCCCTCGGGGTCGGGGTCCTCGACGTCGACGCCCATCTCGTACAGCACCGTCTCGGCGGTCTCGGCGCTCAGGTCGACGTAGTCGCTGTCGTACCACTCCCGCGTGTACTCGTCGAGCGCGGCGACGGCGGCCGCCATCCCGGCGCGGTACGCGTCGTCGTCCTCGCTCCGCGAGAGCGCGTACGTGCGGACGAACGACTCGACGTTCTCCAGGTCGCTCGGGTACACGGCGCGGCCGACGGCGACGGTCGTCGCGAGCGCGTGGCCGTCGAACGGCGGCGGGTCGTCCTCGCTGCCCGTGAAGCGATCCGCGACGACGCCCGCGCCGACGACGACGCCCGCGGCCGCGAGCGCCCCCATCGCGTCCCGACGCGTCAGCTCCATGTTCACGCGTCTTAGGCAAACCTAAACCTTGAGTCTTGTCACTCGCCGCGCTCGCTCCGGCCCGAACCGCTCGCAGCGGTCGGCAGTCAGCAGTCGGCGGTCAGCAGTCGACGCTCAGCGTTCCGGAACCGAGACGGTGTGGGAGAGCGCGCCGACGCCCTCGACCTCGACGCGGACGTCGTCCCCGTCGCTCAGGCGGCCGACGCCCGCGGGCGTCCCCGTCGCGACGACGTCACCGGGCTCGAGCGTCATGTACGTCGTGATCTCCGCGAGCAACTCCGGCACCGAGAACACCATCTGGTCGAGCGACCCGTCCTGCTTCCGGTCGCCGTTCAGGAACGACCGCACGTGTGCGTCCTCGGGGACCTCGTCGGGCGTCGCGACGACGGGCCCGATGGGGGCGGCGCCGTCGAACGCCTTCCCACGCACCCAGTTCGTCTCCCGGCGCTGGTCGTCGCGGTTCGACACGTCGTTCACGCACGTGTAGCCCGCGACGGCGTCCATCGCGTCGTCGACGTCGAGGTGCTTGGCCTGCTCGCCGATGACGACGCCGAGCTCGGCCTCGAAGTCTAGCCGGTCCTTCCCCGCCGGGAGCGTGACGTCGGTCCGGTGACTCGCCACCGCGTTCGGCGGTTTCAGGAACAGGAGCGGTCGGTCGGGGACGTCGTTGTCCATCTCGTCGGCGTGCTCGACGTAGTTCCGGCCGACGCACACGACCTTCGACGGCTCGCACGGCGCGAGGACGTCGACGCTGTCGACGTCGTAGGTCGCACCGGCGAACGAGACGGTGTCGTCGTCGTGGTACTCGCCGCGCCGGACCGCACCCGCTGGGTCCCGGAAGCGAACGTGCTTCATACCCGTGGCGTCGCCCGACTCCGAGGTAGGCGTTCCGGAAGCGGCGAGCGCTTACCACGCTCCCGACGCCCGACCGCTCGCGCTCGTCGCTCAACCCTCGTCGTATGCACGAGCGAACGCGTCGGGGAGACGCGCGTACACCTCGGCGTTCGCCGCGAGGGCGTCGACGGTCGTGTACTCGTCGAGCGCGTGGACGGTGTCGGTACCGAGTGCGAACTCGACGGTCGGGATGCCCGCGTTCCGCAGGGTCTTCGTGTCGCCACCGCCGGTCGCGCTCCGTCGGTGCACGCGCTCGCCGACGACGGCTGCCGCGGTCTCGGCGGTCGCGGTCGCGATTGGGCCGTCGAGGGGGACGTACGTGCCGCGACTCCAGGAGACGTCCGTGAGTTCGACGCGGTCGTGCTCGCGCAGGCACTCGCGGATGTCCGCGAGCACCGCCTTGGTGTCGACGCCGGCGACGACGCGGACGTCGAGGCGTGCGCGAGCGCTCTCGGGGACGGCGTTGATGGTGTCGCCTCCGCGGAACTCGCCGAGGTTCGCGGTCGGGTGCCTGAACGTGTCGCTAGCGGCTCGGTCGCCCATGATGGGTGCGTAGTAGTCGACGGACCGCTCGACGATGGCGTCGACGTCCGCGGGAACGTCGAGCGGTCGCTCGGTGAGCGAGTCCCGGAGGTGCGTGACGGCCGCCCAGAGTTCGTCGACGGCGTTCACGCCGAGCGTCGGCCGCGACCCGTGCGCGCCCTCGCCGGTGGCGTCGAGCGTCAGCCAGATGCTCCCGCGGTCGGCGACGGTGACGGAGTGACGGCCGCCCTCGCACGTGGTCTCGCCGATGACGCAGCCGTCGGCGTCGAGGGCGTCGACGACCGACGGGAGTCCCGCGTCGCCGCCGGTCTCCTCGTCGCTGACGACCGCGTACGCGAGCGTCACCGGCGGGCGTTCGTCGACGGCCCGGTAGGCGCGTGCCGCGTGCAGCATCGCGGCGAGCGGGCCCTTCATGTCGGTCGCGCCGCGGCCGTAGACCCGGTCGTCGCCGTCGACCGTCGCGCGCTCCCCGAGCGGGTCGTACGCCCACTCGCTCGCGTCGTACCCGACGGTGTCGAGGTGCCCGTTGTAGAGCAACGTCAGGTCGCGCTCGCCGGCGACCTCGAACAGGAGGTTCGGTTTCGCCGGGTCGACCGACGACTCCCGGACCGTGACGTCGACGGCCTCCATAGCGTCGCGGACGACGGACGCGACCGCGGTGGTGTCACCGGGCGGGTTCTGCGAGTCGGCGGCGAGCAGGTCCCTCGTCAGGTCGACGAGCGCGTCCGTCGTCTCTCCGACGTACTCGACCGCCGCGGCCGTACTCCGCTGCAGTCCCTCCGACTCGTCGGTCATGTCTGTCTCGATCTTCGCGCCGAGGCGTGATAACGGTTCTCGGGGACGACGCCGGGGTCTGGACGGCGATAACGAAACCCTTTAATTTTACCACCCGGAATGAACTGGTACGCGCTCCGTTGGTGTAGTCCGGCCAATCATTTCGGCCTTTCGAGCCGATGACCTGGGTTCAAATCCCAGACGGAGCACTTCTCCCGACGCCAACCGCCGAGCGATAGCGAGGCGGTTGCGCGGAACGAAGCGCGGACGGCTGGGATTCGAGTCCTACCAGTCGCGCGCAGCGAACGAACGTGAGCGAGCACGCCTGGTTTCGGTTCAAATCCCGGACAGAGCATCTTCCTGCTTCCATCGACCGCGAGCGGAGCGAGCGGGACCGCCTCCTATCGGTTCAGATTCCAGCCGGAGCGCTTCTCTCGACGAGCAACCCACGGAGCGTCGCGAGCCGTCCTCGTACTGGTTCGTGGTTCTTGGTCCGTTCGCGCCGGTTCCGTCCGCTCTGCTCTGCCGTCTCTGCTCCGACGTCTCCGTTCCGCTAGCTTGCGGAATCCTCGGGTTGGGACTTGCGGGTCGTGCCCTTCGAGGTGGCCCGCTCCCGATATGTGGTGGTCGTGAACGTGTCTGTCGACACCACACCACATGCGTGGTGGGTATAATTCCGAACGATTTAATTACTTCAGGTTATTCAAAATGGGTATGGCTTCCCTCTCGTTCGAACCGGCGACGTACGACGACCTCGACCCCGAGCGGCGGCCGAGCCTCCGGCAAGCGCTCGTCCCAGTTCTCGGCGTCGTCCTCTCGCTCGGCATCGGGTCCGGCTACCTCCAACTCGCACCGCACGCGCCACTGCTCTGGAGCATCGTCATCACGGCAGCCGTCGGCACGTACTGGCTCGGGTACACGTGGAGCGACGTCTACGACGGCATCGCACAGTCGCTCCTCACCGGACTCCAGTCCATCCTCCTCCTGTTCGTCATCTACGCCCTCATCGCGACCTGGATCGCCGCCGGCACCATCCCCGGCCTCATGCAGTACGGACTCGACCTCCTGACGCCCACCGTGTTCCTGCCCGTCACCGCACTCCTCGCGGGCGTCGTCGCGTTCGCCATCGGCTCCTCGTGGACGACCGCCGGCACGCTCGGCGTCGCGTTCGTCGGCATCGGCTCCGGCCTCGGCATCCCCGTCCCCATGACCGCCGGCGCCATCCTCTCCGGCGCCTACGCCGGCGACAAGCAGTCGCCGCTCTCGGACACCACGAACCTCGCCGCGGCCGTCACCGACACCGACCTCTACGACCACATCCGCGCGATGCGGAACGGCACCGTCGTCGCGTTCGGACTCGCCGTCGCCCTCTACGCGATACTCGGCCTGCGCGCCGGCGGCACCATCCCCGCCGGCCGCATCGCCGACATCCAGACGGCCCTCGCCGGCATCTACGACCTCAGCCCGCTCGTGTTCGTCCCGCTCGTCGTGACGTTCGGACTCGCCCTCGCCGGCTATCCCGCGCTCCCCACGCTCGTCGCTGGCGTGTTCGCCGGCGTCGCCACCACCGTCCTCGTCCAGGGCGTCGCGTTCACCGACGCCTGGACGGTCTTCCTCAACGGGACGGGCCCGGAGACCGGCCTCGAGGTCCTCGACGACCTCCTCGAGAGCGGCGGGCTCACCGGGTCGGCGTGGACGATATCCGTCGTCGTCCTCGCGCTCTCGCTCGGCGGCGCACTCGAACGCACCGGCGTCCTCGCCGTCCTCGCGCACGAGGTCGCCGAAGCCGTCACGAACCGACGGACCCTCGTCGCGAGCACCGGCGCGTCCGCCATCGCCGTGAACGTGTTCTCCGCCCAGCAGTACATGAGCATCGTCGTCCCCGGCATGACGCTACGGAACCTCTACGACGAGTACGACCTCGACTCCGCGGACCTCTCGCGCGCCATCGAATCGGCGGGCACGCCCACCGGCGCGCTCATCCCGTGGCACGCCGGCAGCGTCTACATGGCGGGCGTCCTCGGCGTCGCACCCTGGGCCGGGACGTTCGGCCTCGCCGGGTTCGCGCCGTACTACTTCTTCGCGTTCCTCTCACCGCTCGTGCTGTTCGCGAGCACGCTCCTCGACCGCGGGTTCGTCACCAGTCCGACCGTCGACGAACGACCGACTGACGCACCACCGGCTGACGACTGAGGGACAGACGAACGCGACCGGCCGACTACCCACCCACTACTGACCGACAGCCGACGACTGACTGAACGCTGTCGACCGGGTGCGCGCCATCGCAGCGGGGAGCCGTCACGCGTCGCGTGGGTCGAGTGCGTCCCGAAGCCCGTCGCCGAGCGCGCTGAACGTCATCACGGTGAGCGCGAGCGCGATCGTCGGGAACACGGGCGTCCACCAGACCTGCGGGAACGCGGCCTGGAGGCCGTTGAATCCGTTCGCGATGGTCTCCCCCCAAGATTCGTTCATGATGTTGTTCATGCCCATGTAGGCGACGGCGGTATGCAGGAGGATGAGGAGCGGTATCATCCGCGTCAAGGCCGTGATGACGGTGCTAGAGACGTTCGGGAGGATGTGCTCGCGGATGACGTGCCGGTCGCTCGCGCCGGCGTTCTTCGCGGCGAGCACGTACTGGTCCTGTTTGCGTTGAACGGTCTCGCTCCGGACGAGACGGGCGATACCACCCCACGAGAACAGACCGAACACGAGGACGAACAGGAACAGCGTCCGCCCCCAGAACGCGAGGACGAGGTAGACGACGAACGCGGGCACGGCCTGCTGCGCGTCGACGTACCCCATCAGCGTGGTGTCCGTGCGCCCGCCGTAGTAGCCCGCGAGCACGCCGACGACGGTCGCGAGCGGGACGACGAACAGCGAGATGACGAACGCGAGCTCGACGACGACGCGCATCCCCGAGACGACGAGCGCGGTCAGGGGTTTCCCGAGCGCGTTCGTCCCGAGCGGGTACTGGAGGGTGCCGTGACAGCGGCCGTCCGCGACCGTCCCGACGCAGTCGGAGACGTAGTAGTTCATCGGCGTGCTCGTGAACGCCGGCGGCTGGCTCTGGGCGGCGGTGTCGATCGACGGCGGGTAGAGGACGGGCCCGACGACGCCCGCGACGAACACGAGCGCGAGGAAGACGAGCGAGGCGGTCGCGAACCGGTCGCCCCGCAGCCGTCGCCAGTACAGTCGCGTGAGCCGCGGCCGTCGGACGAGCGGAACGGCGACGAAGCACGTGGCGACGAGCACCGCGGTCACGAACAACCACTCGATGCCGGTGACGTTCCAGTACAGGGGGAGGAGCTGCTGGCCGAACAGCGAGACCGTCGGCCCGATGCCCTCGAACGTCGGTTGCTTCGCCTGAACGACGAAGTAGTCGTAGAGGACGCCCGCAGCGAGCACGGCGGCGCCGAGGAGGAAGACAATCGTCCGTTTCCGGAGGCCGCGCCGGGACGGCTCGATAGCCTCCCAGTCGACGGTCTGGAACGCCGCGACGTCCGCGGCGTCCGCGACGCCACCGTCCGTCTCGGTCGCAGCGGTCGCCGTGCCGTCAGTCTCGCGGTCGGTCATGTGAGTCGTCGTCACCATCGTCGGCGCGAGACGGTAAAAGTCATTCAGAGGGTCAAACGAGTATTTGATGCTTCACACGCTATTTGGTGTCGTAACACGCATCCACGGTCGATGCAGGGTCGCGGCACCGACGACACCGCTCGACGGGCGCTCGCCTGGAGGCGATCATGGTGAACCGGCGGTTCGTCGCACGTCGGGCGCTGTTCGCCGTCCTCTCGTTCTACGGCGTCGTCACGCTCGTCTTCCTCGTGCTCGCGCTCGGCCCGGACCCGACCGGGACGCTCCGCGTCGCGAGCGGCGACCTCCAGACGCTCCTGTCGGCGAGCGACGGCGGCCAGTCGTTCCTCGCGCGGTACGCCGGCTTCCTCTGGGACGTCACCACCCTGAACTGGGGGCAGTCGACCGCGGGCTTCGAGCAAGGTCCCGCGGTCACCGCACTGCTCGCGAAGCACCTCCCGTACACGCTCACGTACGCGGTCCCGGCGGTCGTCGTCGGCGTCACCGGCGGTATCGGCCTCGGCGTGTTCGCCGCGGTCAACAACGGCGGGTACGTCGACCGCGTCATCCAGTCGATCGGGTACTTCGGGTTCGGCATCCCGAACTTCTTCGTCGCCGAGGTCGCGCTGTTCGTCCTCGAATCCGAACTCGGCCTCATCGACTTCACGCTCGGCCGCATCAACCCGAAGTTCTACGTCGTCGGCGAAACCGTCGACATCTGGCAGCCCAGGCACCTCGCGGAGTTCGGCGTCATCGCCGCGATCCTCGCGCTGTCGCTCGTCGCCGGCCAGCTCCGGTACGCGCGCTCGGAGTGCCTCGAGTACGTCACCGCGGACTTCGTGAAGCTCGCGCGAGCGAAGGGCGCGAGCGAGTACCGCGTGATGCTCCACGTCCTCCGGAACGCCGCACTCCCGCTCATCGCGATGTTCCTCGCGGACCTCGTCACGGTCCTCGTCGTGCACGTGTTCGTCCTGGAGTTCGTGTTCAACGCCCCCGGAATCGGTCAGATGGGCATCCAGGCCGTCAAGGCCCGGAATCTCCCGTTCGTCATCGGTATCACGATGACGGTCGCCGCCGTCGGCGTGTTCGCGAACTTCGTGCAGGACGTCGGGCTCGGGTACGTGGACCCGCGGACGGACGCGGAGTGACCGGCCAGCGCCGGCTCGACGGGAGTGACCGGCACGCACGCCAGCTCGACGGCAGTGACCGGCACGCTCCTCGACCTCGCGGCGGGGCCCGCGAAGCGAAATCGTTTTCCTCGCGCTGCCGTTCCTTCGAACCATGAGCGACAAGCCGGCGTCGATGTACCGAGAGATCTCGAAGCCGCCGTACACGCGGCGCGAGTACATCACGGGCATCCCTGGGTCGAAGATCGCACAGCACAAGATGGGCGACGCGGAGAGCGACGCCGACGACTACGACGTCCAGATCAGTCTGCGCGTGGACGAGGAGCTCCAGATCCGCCACGGTAGCCTGGAGGCGGCGCGCCTGTCGGCGAACCGTCACATGATCAAGACGCAGGGCGAGGGGAACTACAAGATGATCCTGCGGAAGTTCCCGCATCACGTGATCCGGGAGAACAAGCAGGCGACGGGCGCGGGTGCGGACCGTGTCTCCGACGGGATGCGTCAGGCGTTCGGGAAGGTCGTCGGGACCGCGGCGCGCATCCAGGACGGCGAGCGGCTGTTCACGCTGTACTGCGACGTGGACCAGGCCGAGGCCGGCAAGGAGGCGTTCCGACGCGCGTACAACAAGATCAGTCCGCCGTGCCGCATCGACGTCGAACGCGGCGAAGAGCTCCTCATCTCCTGAGCGAACGCGGTCGTTCGCTCGATGCCGACGCCGGAAGCGACGTCTACCGACGGGGCGAGCACGGCAGCCTGGGGAGACCGACGGCCGTGCTCACGCTCCGGTCCTCATTTCTCTCGCGAGGCCTCCGGACCGCCAGTCCGCGACTCGGCGAGCGTGCTACGAGCGCTCAGGGCGGTGCCTGCGGCGAGCGCGCCGATGCCGAGCGTCCCGGTGAGTGCGACCGCGAACGCGGGAATCCCCCCGATGAGAGGGGCGTCGACGGCCAGCAGCGCGGTCAGGACGGCGAACGCCCCGGTCAGCGACCGGAGGGTCCGAGCGTTCGAGCGTGCGGCACTCGCCTCCGCGTCGAGGTACGGGTCGAACGTGTCGAGGGACGCTTCGGGGGTGACGACGCCCCGGTCCTTGTCGTACTCGACGAGCCCGTAGCTCGCCATCGACGGCAGGTGCGTCTGGACGAGCGACGTGTACACGCGCTTGCGCTGCCGGTGGTCGAGCCGGTCGGCGTCGACCCCGTACTCGATGCCGGCGACCGCGCCGGTAAGGTCGCGCACCGTCGCCGCGTCCCGGGCGCGAAGCACCTGGATGACGGAACGACGGCGTTCGTTGCTGAGCGTATGGAATATCGCGTCCTGGTCGAGTGTCATAGGTCGCTGTTGGTCGGTGTTCGTCGAACGGTCGCGGCGAGTGCGAACAGCTGTCGGTGGGGCGTTTCGTCGCGAGCGAGGATTCGCGCGAGCCGGCCGCGGTGGTCGTCCCGGATCCGACCACTGAACGGAGCCGGATACTCACCGTACCGTCGCGAGGACGACGCTTAAACGTTCGCGTGAGGGCGGTAACGGTCGATTACCGCCCGCGGGACGCGATCATCGAGTCCTGCTGCGGTCGCGCGACGAGATGACGTCGGCGGTCTCCGTCGCGTCGCACCGGTCGAGTCGCCGCTCTCACCGCCGGGTCGCGAGCACCGGCCGGTCACCCGGCCGGACCTCGAAGCGAGCGCCGTCCGCGTCGGTGTCAACGTCGACCACCCAGTCGTGCGCGTTCACGATGTCCGCGACGATTGAGAGCCCGAGGCCCGTCCCGCCGTCGCCGGAGACGCCCTCCTCGAACAACGACTCGGCGACGTCCTCGGGGATGCCGGGGCCGTCGTCGGCGACGAAGAAGCCGTCCTCGTCGGGGAGCGGTCCGACGGTCACCGTCACCGTCACCGTCAGCGGCGCGTCACCGGAGGCCGTCCGGGAGCCGGTCGCCGCGTGCTCGACCGCGTTCCGGAACAGGTTCTCGAAGACCCGCGAGAGGCGCGTTCGGTCCGCGACGACGGTGCCCGGTTCGACCGAGAGCGCCGCGTCCGCCGTGTCGACGACGTCCCACGCTTCCTCGGCGAGCGTCTCGAGCGATATCTCCGAGCGTTCGGTGACGTCGTCGTCGCGAGCGAGCGCGAGGACGTCGTCGATGATGCGACGCATCCGGTCGTGGGACGTCCGTATCTCGTCCACCGCCGGGTCGTCGACGGTCTCCTCGAGGAGTTCCGCGTAGCCGTCCGCGACGTTCAGCGGATTCCGGAGGTCGTGACTGACGACGCTCGCGAACCGCTCCAGGCGGTCGTTCGTCCGTTCCAGGTCCGTCATCGTCGCTTCGAGCTCGCGTTCGCGTTCCTTCCGCTCGGTGACGTCGCGCGCGTTCACGACGATACCGCCGACGCTCGGGTCGTCGATGAAGTTCCGGCCGACGGCCTCGTGGACGTGCCAGTCCCCGTCGGCGTCCGGCAGCCGGTACTCGATGCGTTCGACCGCACCGGACTCGTCGACGCTCGCCTCGAACACCGCCCGGAGGTCCTCGGCGTCGTCCGGATGCACGAAGTCGAAGACGACGTTCCCGACGATGGCGTCCGGCGGGATGCCGAGACTGCGCTCGACGGTGGGGCTGATGTACTCGACGACGCCGTCCTCGCCGAGGACCGTGACGATGTCCGACGAGCGCTCGATGAGCGCCTGGAACCGGCGTTCCGTGCGCTTCTGCTCCGTGATGTCCCTGAGGACGACGAGCGTCCCCTCGACCTCGGGGAGGTCGGACACCGTCACGTCCACGTACCGCCGGTCGGTCCCGTGACCGCGGACGAGTTCCTCGCGAGAGTCGGTCCCGACCTCCGATCCTTCGACGACGTCGTCGAGCGCCGGCGCGACCGACGCGAGCGGTTCGCCGACGAGGTCGTCGGCGGCCCCCAGCAGGTCGCTGGCCGCGTCGTTGCTGTCGACGATGACGCCTGCTCCGTCGTAGACCACGTACCCGTCGCGCATCCGCTCGACGACGGTGTCGCGGGCGGTCGGTGCCAGGTCGAAGAACCGATACCGGGAGATGGCGACCGCGAACGCGAGCCCGGATATCCCGAGGACGACCGACGTCAGGTTCACCGTCAGGTCGACGATATCCAAGACGAACACAGCGTTCGCGACGACCGGAAGGAGGCTACCGCCCACGAGGAGGGCTGCTTGCCCGCGGTACGTCTCGTCGTCGAGCCTGACGAACCGTAGGAAGACGATCGCGCCAGTGACGACGAGCGCATACGAGTACGCGGAGTGCAGGACCCACAACGGGCCGGCTTCGCGAGAAAGCAGCCAGAACCCGGGGTCGTTCGTGAGGGCGAGGTCGGCGAAATAGAGGGTGTGCCCGTGCGTGAGCGTCGTCGCCAGCCCGACGAGGACGACGACGGGCTCGACCGCGAGTGCGGCGAGCGTCCGCCGCGTGATGTAGTCGCCGTTGTCGGTGTAGGAGAGCGCGAACGTCAGCCAGGCCGTGGGAACGACGACGGTTGCGACGTTCGACACGGCAAGCAGGAGCACCTTCGTCTCGAAGCCGACGACCGAGATTCCAATCGCGTGCGTGACCGACCACGCTCCCGCAGCGCCCATCAGAACGGCGAAGTACCGGAGGGACTCGCGGTTACGCGTCGCCGTCCGATAGCGGACGACCGCGTAGACGCAGAGACCCGCGGAAACGACCGCTGACAGCAGTAGCAACTGGACGTACGCCGTCATCTTGGTCGTCATGGTCTCGCCCCGCCGACAACGGCTGGCTGGATGCCCGAGTTAACGGATGACATCGGTTTAACTTGAACGGCCCGGCCGAGGCCGAGAACCGTCCGTCGCTTTCGATACTACTAACTCGCGGCTATCGGTACTTCGAGGTGAGTTACATCATGAAGCTTCAGGAATTCCAAGGGAAGCAGGTCTTCGCGGATGCCGGCATCCCGGTCCCGCCGTCGAAGCTCGCGTCGACAGTGGACGAAGCTGTCGACGCGGCCGACGACATCGGGTACCCGGTCGCGATCAAGGCCCAGGTCCAGGTCGGTGGTCGCGGGAAGGCAGGCGGTATCAAGCTCGTCGAGGACGCTGAGGAGGCCCGCGAGGCCGCCGAAGCCATCATCGGGATGGACCTCAAGGGCATCCCCGTCGAGCGCGTGCTCGTCGAGGGCGCCGTGGACTTCGTGAACGAGCTGTACGTCGGCGTGACGATGGACCGCGCCGAGGGCAAGCCCGTCGTGATGGTGTCGACGAAGGGCGGTGTCGACATCGAGCAGGTCGCCGAGGAGGAGCCCGACGCGATCGTCCGCGAGCACGTCGACCCCGTCTACGGGATGCATCCGTATCAGGCACGGAAGGCCGTGTACGACGCCGGCGTCGAGGGCGACGTCGCGCTCGACGTCGCGAAGATCGTCCAGACCGTCTACGAACTCTGGGACGAGAGCGACGCGAGCGAGGTCGAGATCAACCCCGTGATGGTGACGAGCGACCGCGAGGTCGTCGCCGCGGACGCGGTGATGAAGATCGACGAGGACGCGATGTTCCGCCAGCCGAAGTTCGCCGAGATGGAGGACGAGGCGAACGCGGGCGGTGACGAACTCGAGCAGAAGGCCGACGAGTACGGGTTCGACTACGTGCGTCTCGACGGGAACGTCGGCATCATCGGGAACGGTGCGGGCCTGGTGATGACGACGCTCGACCTCGTCGACCACTACGGCGGGAAGCCCGCGAACTTCCTCGACATCGGTGGCGGTGCGAAGGCCGAGCGCGTCACGAACGCGCTGGACATGGTGTTCAGCGACGAGAACGTGGACTCGGTCGTCTTCAACATCTTCGGTGGTATCACGCGCGGCGACGAGGTCGCTCGCGGTATCAACGAGGCCTTGGAGCAGTTCGAGGAGATCCCGAAGCCGGTCGTCGTCCGGCTCGCGGGGACGAACTGGGAGGAAGGGATGGAGATCCTGAACGAGGACCTCGTCGAGGTCGAGAAGACCCTCGAGGCCGCGGTGCAGCAGGCTGTTGCGAACGCCGAGGAGGTGACCCAGGAATGAGCGTGCTAGTCGACGACGACACGAAGGTTATCGTGCAGGGTATCACGGGCGGCGAGGGCAAGTTCCACGCCGGCCAGATGATCGAGTACGGGACGAACGTCGTCGCCGGTGCGGTCCCCGGCAAGGGCGGGCAGGAGGTCGACGGCGTCCCGGTCTACGACACGGTCGACCGTGCGGCGCGCGAGCACGACGCCGACGCGAGCGTCGTGTTCGTGCCGCCGGCGTTCGCCGGTGACGCCATCTTCGAGGCGCTCGACGCCCCAATCGACCTCGCGGTCGCCATCACTGAGGGCGTTCCCGTGCAGGACATGGCGAAGGTGAACAAGCGGCTCGGTGAGGTCGACACGCGCCTCATCGGCCCGAACTGTCCGGGTATCATCACGCCCGGCGAGGCGAAGCTCGGTATCCTCCCGGGGAACATCTTCGAGTCCGGGAACGTCGGGCTCGTCTCCCGTTCGGGGACGCTGACCTACCAGGTCGTCTCGAACCTCACGAACCGCGGTATCGGGCAGACGACCGCCATCGGTATCGGCGGCGACCCGATCATCGGGACGACGTTCGTGGACGCGCTCGAGGACTTCGAGAACGACCCGGACACCGACGCGGTCGTGATGTGCGGCGAGATCGGTGGCGAGGACGAGGAGGCGGCGGCGCGCTACATCGGCGAGCACATGGATACGCCGGTCGCTGGCTTCATCGCGGGCCGCACCGCGCCGCCGGGCAAGCGCATGGGGCACGCGGGCGCCATCGTCTCCGGGAGCGGCACCGGGACGGCGCAGTCGAAGATCGACGCGCTGAACGACGCGGGCGTCCCCGTCGGCGACACCCCCGAGGAGGTCGCCGACCACATCGAGAGCTTCCTGTAACCCGAACCGACCGGCGCAAGCCGGATGCCGAGCTGGAATCTTCTCGTTCTTTCGACGACGTCTCGACCCGGGAGCGCGGGCCGGAGAGGCCCGAGCAGGAGGCGTTGGTTCGCCGCTCGGACGGCTGGGGTCCGCACCGGAACAGTCAGGTTCTCACCCGAACAGCCAGGCTTTCAGTCGCGCGAGCAGGCCGCTGGGTTCGTCGTCGCTCTCGTCGTCGTCGGATGCGGCCGGTTCGCTCGCTGCGGCGTCCGTGCCGTCGCCGGGTTCAGCTACGGGGCCGCTGTCGGCGAGCGGGCCCGCCGTACTCGTGGACTCGCCGACCGGTCCGGCGCTTGTCTCGACGTCGCCGACGTCCAGGTCGACGTCGCCGATGTCCGTGGTGTCCTCGCGGTCCGCGGCGCCTTCGGTCGTCGGCCGGCCGAACGAGTCGTCGTCGGTCTCGGCGTCCGCGAGCGCTTGTGCCACCTCGTCGGCCGACAGCGGCTCGTCGTCCGCGCCCTCGTCGACGGCCGTACTTTCGTCGACGGCCGCGCTCTCGTCGACAGCCGCGCCAGTGGTCGCCCCTCCCTCGTCGGCGTCCGCGACGTCCGCGTCGTCGTCGACCGTGGGGGACTCCGCTCGGTCGTCCGCGTCCACGTCGCGATCGGATTCGGTTCCGGCGTCGAGGTCGGCGGCGGCGTCCGCGAGCGCGTCGACGTCCGGCCCCGGCGTCGAGTCGCTCCCGGTCGGATCGCTCGCCGCCGACGAGTCAGTGGTCGTCGCGACGGTCGCGTCGTCGCTCCCACCAGTGCGTTCGCCGACCGCGTCGTCTTCGTCGACCGTTTCGGTCGACTCGGTGTCGGTGCCGGCGTCGTCCCCGTCTACGGCCCCGGTGCCGGTCGTGGTCGCGCTGTCGCCGACGGTCGATGTACTGTCACTGACTGTCGACGTTCTCTCGGTGACGGTCGTCGTACTCGGCCCGGGCGTGCCGTCGTCGCCGTCATCGTCGTCGTCGAAGATGTCGTCGAGCATGTCGTCGACGCTCTCCTCGCTCACGTGCGTTCGCGGCCCGCCACCGGATGCGTTCGATGCGGCGTCGACGTCGTCGTCGACCGAGCGCTCGGAGACGTACGTCTTCGGGCCGGCGTCCGCGGTGTCGCGGTACGCGTCGCCAGCGGCCTCCGCCAGTTCGCTCGCACGGTCGTCCGCGTCCGATGCCGCATCGCTCCCGTCGGCGTCCGCGACGTCCGCGGCCGCGTCCCCCAGCGCGTCGACGTCCGCCGCGTCCGAGGCGTCCGGCGTGTCAGCCGGCGCGTTCTCGCCGTCGTCACTCCCGTCAACGGGCTGTTCGTCCGGAGAGTCCGCTGGTGCCGACCCGGCGTCCACGTCGCCGTCGTCGGCAGCGTCGTCGCTCATGCATCAACCGAACGCGGGCCCCACCAAGAAACTTCCTGGCACGACCGCATCGACCGCCGTCGACGACCCGTCGCTCAGAACAGGTTCTTCAGCCAGCCGACGAACCGACCGACGACACCCTTCGACGACGACTCCTCGCCGTCGGCGGTCGCGGACGACTCGGCCGGCGGGGACGTCGTCGACTCCGCCGGTTCGGTTGACGAGGCCGCGTCGGCCGTACTGGCGTCCGCCGACGGTGCATCCGCCGCGGTCGCGTCCGACGGTTCGTCCTCGCCGGCCGCCGTCGCGGTACCGCTCGCAGAATCGGCTTCGAACAGGTCGGCCTCCGTCGTCTCCGCCGCTGCCGGCTCGGCGTCCGCGGGCTCGGATTCGGTCGGCTCCGCCTCAACGTGGTCAGCGTCCGCGGACTCGGCTTCGGTCGGCTCCGCCTCGACGGGGTCGGCGTCCGCGGACCCGGATTCGGTAGACTCGGACGCCGCGGCCGCCGGTTCCGGTTCTGCGTCAACCATCTCGCCGGGCGTGGCGTCAGCGGTCGCGGAGTCTGCCGTTCCGGGTTCGGCCTCCACGTCTGCTTCCGCGGGCTCGGACTCCACCGGTTCGACGTCCGCGGTCGGTCTATCCTCCGCACTCGCGTCCACACTCTCGCCGGACGACGACGCCGCAGCCGGCTCGGACTCGACCGATTCGGGCTCGGCTGCAGGTTCGGGCTCCGGCTCCGGTTCGGGCTCTGGTTCCGGTTCTGGTTCCGGCTCGGTTGCAGGTTCGGGCTCCGGCTCCGGTTCGGCCGTCGGTTCGGACTCTGGCTCAGCCGCAGGTTCGGGCTCCGGCTCCGGTTCGGGTTCTGGCTCAGCCGCAGGCTCCGGTTCTGGTTCCTGCTCGGTTCCCGGCTCGACCGCGGGTTCCGGCTCGGTTGCAGGCTCGGGCTCGGCCACGGGCTCTGGTTCCGGCTCTGCCGCGGGTTCCGGTTCCGGCTCGGCTTGTTCGAACGGCGAGTCGCCCGCGTCCA
Organism: Halorubellus amylolyticus; assembly: GCF_034808145.1. Lineage (NCBI taxonomy): Archaea > Methanobacteriati > Methanobacteriota > Halobacteria > Halobacteriales > Halorubellaceae > Halorubellus > Halorubellus amylolyticus. The sequence continues at coordinate 109,174 of NZ_JAXHGM010000006.1, read as the reverse complement.
CGGGCTCACCGCCTTCGGCGATGTCGCTCTCCATCGACGCGAAGACGTCGTCGAGGCTATCGTCGACGGGACTCGTCGACTCGGGCTCGGGTTCGGGCTCCTCTTCGTCCGTCGCGAGGATGTCGTCGATGCTCTCGTCCGTCGTCAAGAGGTTCCCGATGGCTTCCTCCTCCTGCTCCTTCGGTATCTCGTCCGGGGGTTCGACGTCGGCCGCGTCGTCACCGACGTCCAGGGGAACGAAGGCCGCTATCTGGTCGTCCGCGAGCAGGTCGCCGCCGGCGAACGAGATGCCGTCGCCGAGGTTCGACGTCAACGACTCGAGATTGGATTCGTTGACGAGCACGAACCGCCAGCGGTCGTCGTCCGAAAGTCGAACGAACGTCAACGGGGCGCCGTCGAGGACCGCGGACTCGATGGCGTCCAGTATCGCCGGATAGTTGTCGGTCCCGAGGTCGTGCGGTGGGAACGAGAAGGAGAGCTCGCGGACGTTCCCGGACGGGTCGGCGACCTCGATCGTCCACGGTTCCGGGTTCGGGCCGCCCGCGGTGAGCGGGTCGTCGTTCGCGTCCGCGGTAGAGACCGAGCCGCCGATAGCGGAGAGGACGGCGTCGAGTTGCGTTCCAACTTCGCTCTCGTCGAAGTCCCGTGGCGCGTCGATACCGCGCGAGGAGTTCGAGAGGACCTTCAACAGCGCGTGATGCGCGTCGCTCGCTGACGGGTTGTCCGGAAGCGCCTTCGCGACCACCTTCCGCGGGTCGACGTCGTCGGGCACTTCACCGCCGGCGTGAATCGCTCGAATCTCGTCGTTCGACAGCCCAAAACCGCGACAGATTTCGACGTACGCAGAGAGCGCTGAGTCACCCGTCATTTACGATATCGGACCCATAGCTCGGGAAGGAATTAAACCTGACCCCCGAACGGCGCGACCTCACCCCGTGAGGATGGAGCGGATGCGCGACGCGAGACCGCCCCCGTCGTCGTCGGAATCGCTCTCGTCGTCAGCATTGCTCTCGTCGTCGGCATCGCTCGCCTCGTCGCTCGCTGCGGCGTCATCGCTCACCGCGGCGTCTTCGCGCTCGCCGTTGCTGGCTTCCGGTTCGTCGGAGACAGCAGGTTCCTCCCCGCGGTCGGCGGTCGGCTCGTCGACGCTCTGCGCGACGTCCGCGTCCTGGGCCGGTTCCGTCGACGCGTCCTCGCTCTCGGCCTCGAACTCGGTGGCGTCGGCGGCGAAGTCGTCGGCGTCAGCGGCGTCGAACGTCGCGGCGCGCCCGTCGAACGGCTCCGAACTGTCGTCCGTGAGCGCGAACCCGTCGTCGTCGTCGGTTGTCACCGCGTCAGCACTCGGTGTGTCGTCGTCGGCCGTCACCGCGTCCGTACTCGACTCGTCGTCGGCCGCGACTGGGTCGCTCCAGCCGTCGGTCGACGTGTCGTCGTCTGGCGCGAACAGCGAATCGACGTCGTCGGCCCCGGTCGCGTCGTCTCCTGTCTCCACCCAGAGGAAGCCGTCGGCCTCGCGGCGCTCGGTGAGCAGGAGGTCGTCGAGCGCCCCTTCGTCAGCGCGGATGGACTCGTCGATCTGGTCGACGTGCTCCGCCTCCTCGTCCGCACGAGCCATGATCTCGTCCGGTGACTCGTCGCCGAGTTCGTCGACGGCGTGTGCCTGGTCCGCGTCGTCCTGTTCCTCCCGGAGCTGCGCGAAGAGTTCGTCGGCGGTCGTGTCCTCGGCGTCCGGCGCGACCGTCTCGGAGCCCGGTGTAACCGTCTCGTCGTCGGACTCTCCGTCGTCGATGGAGATGTCCGTGTCGTCGGTGGCGAAGAGGTCCTCCACGTTCAACGTGTCGGGTTCACCGCCGTCGGCAGTAGTTCGGGTAGATTCGGACATCGGGTGATTGGTTAACGCACCTGTTCCGCGGTAAGTTAAATTTTCCTCATCCCGGTCACGCATATTTTCGAGGGAGCAACGGCGACCGCGGTCGTTAACTTCGGCGGTTCCGTGGGCGACGGTATGCGATTCGGCGTCATCTCCACGGCGAACATCGGACTGAAAGCGGTCGTGCCGGCGATCGAGCGAAGCGAACACGTGGTCGCCGCCATCGCGTCGCGCGACGGGACGCGAGCGAGCGCGGTCGCGGACGACCTCGGTATCGACCGTGCGTACGGCTCGTACGAGGCGCTGCTCGCGGACGACGACCTCGACGCGGTGTACGTCCCGCTCCCGAACGCGATGCACGCGGAGTGGACGAAGGCGGCGGCGGACGCGGGCCTGCACGTCCTCTGCGAGAAGCCGCTGGCGGTCGACGCGGCCGAGGCACGCGACCTCGTCGCGTACTGCGAGGACGCCGGCGTCACGCTCATGGAGGCGTTCATGTACCGGTATCACCCGCGGACGCGCCGAGCACGAGAGATCGTCGCGGACGAGCTCGACGCGGTCCGTGGCGCGTACGCCACGTTCCAGTTCCCGCTCCGCGGGCGCGCGGACGACATCCGCCTCGACCCGGACCTGGCGGGTGGGAGCCTCATGGACGTGGGGTGTTACGCGGTGAACGTCACGCGGACGCTCCTCGGCGAGCCCGACGCGGTCTCCGCTCGAACCGTGGACTCGCGCGACTGTGGGGTCGACACGCACGTCGCCGCACGGCTCGAGTACGGTGGTGCGACCGCGCAGGTGTCGGCGAGCTTCGACACGCAGGACGTCCAACGGTATCGCGTCGAGGCCGAGAACGGGTGGCTGGAAGCACCGCGGGACGCGTTCAACCCGCGCGGCGACACGGTCGAACTCGAGTACGCCGTCGACGGCCGCGAGGTCCTGGAGACGTTCGACGCGGGCGACCAGTACCGCCGTCAGGTCGAGCGCTTCGCGGACTGCGTCGCGTCCGGCGAGTCCCCCGAGACCGACGGCGACGAAGCGATTGCGAACATGGCCGTCATCGACGCGATCTACGAGAGCGCCGAGTCGGGCGAGCGCGTCGTCCTAGACTGACCCGCCGGCGTTCTGGACTCCTTCACTGGCGTGGGGGACCGACCCACTCGAACGTCGGTCGCGAGATTCCGGTCAGTCGATGATGCGCTCGAGTTCGCGTGCGACCGCTCGGGCGCGTCGGTCGAACGCGTCGGTCTCCGGGTCCTCCCACGTGTCGAGGCCGCTGACGGCACGGCTGACCGCGACGAGCCGGTAGAGGTCTCGGAGCGGGAACGTCGGCCCGAACGGGAGCGGTTCGTAGAGCGCGTCCCGGACGGGCGTCGGTTCGTCGACCGCGCTGGTGAGGAGGTACTCGAGGTTCGTCGCGGTGAACGCTACTGGCCCGAGCTTCGCTCTCTCCAGGTCGACGACGCCGGCGAGGCCGTCGACGGACGCTGGCGGGCGGCCGTCCGGCGCGAGGAGGTTCCCGGGCGAGAGGTCGGTGACGACGATGGAGGGCGACGGGTCGCTCGGGAGCCGATGCCGGTTGGCCCGGAAGTACTCGAGAGCGTCGGGCGCGACGCGCTCGATGGCGGGGTGGTCGACCGGAGACTCGAAGTGCTTCGTCGCGTACGCCGCGACCCACTCGTCGAACGCGTCGTGGCCAGCGGTGAGGTGCGGGCGACCGTCCACCGTCTCGTCGCGCTTGACGTTCCCCCAGCCGGTCGCCGCGTCGGCCGGGAGCGCGTCGAACGCGGCGACGACGGCGCCGAGGAGGGAGACGCGGGCCGGGTCGGTGAGGTTCTCGACGTCGTCGAAGTCGCGCGCGAGCGGGTCGCCGTCGCAGTGCTCCGTGGCGACGGCCGGCGGACGGTCGTCGCTCCCGGGGTCGAACCCGAGGACGGCCGGAACGGGGAGCGTCGTGTACGCGCGGAGTGCGCGAGCGGCGGCGACGCCCCCACGGAGGTGTTCGGGGTGCGAGAACGTCCCGACCTTCAGGACGAACCGTTCGGCGCCCGCGTGGGGTGGGTCGACGACGAGGACGTCGTTCACGCCGTCGCCGACGGCGGTCAGGGCGGTCGCTGGAAGGTCGACGGGGTCCGCGACGACGTCGAGGTGGGCGAGTATCCGACGGACGTCGTCGAGCGCGAGCGCGTCGGCGGCGAACGGCATGAGGGCGCGTTCGCGGACGGCGCTGGTAGACGTGTCGGTCTCACGTCGTCCCTTCTCACGCGTCGTCGCGGAACCGGTCGACGGCACGCTGGACGTGCCGTGGGCCGGAGCCGGCGAGCATCGACCGGTCCCCGGGACCGCTCTCCACGTCGGCCTGGGTCGGGAGGACCGCGCGGACCTCCTCGAGCGTCCAGAACCTCGCGTCGGCGGCGTCGTCGCCCGGTTCGACGTCGCCGGTCGCGGCCGACAGCGGCGCGGCGTAGTTCATCGAGACCGTCGCGTCGCCGGACGCGAACCGGAGGTGGCCGTTCCCGATGGGGTGGAGGGCGTCCGGGTCGACGGCGAGCCCGGTCTCCTCTTCGAGTTCGCGCGCCGCGGCGACGGCCGGCGGTTCGTCGACGTCGACGTGACCGCCGGGGAGTGCCCACGTCCCCGCGCTCGGCGGGCGGCCGCGTTCGATCAGGAGGACGGCGTCGCCGTCGACGACGGTTGCGGCGGCGACCGGCACGGGGTTCCGGAAGGCACGGAGTTCGCAGTTCGGACAGTGCGGGACGGCCGACCCCTCGACGTCGACCGCATCGAGCTCGTCGCGACAGTGCGGGCAGTACGTCGGCCGGCTGGCGTCGAGCGTGTACGCCATCGCCCGGACCTCTCGCTCGTCCCGTGAAACGATTTCGGTCGCGAGCCTTCCCGCTCGCCGGTCGCTCCGCGACCCTCGCGCTTACCGTCCCGTCGCTCGAAGGGTCGAGGGATGAGAGAGTTCGAGGGCGTCGTGTTCGACGTGGATGGAACGCTCTTGCGGGGTCAGACGGCGATTCCTGGTGCGGCCGACGCGGTCGCGGCGGTCCGGGACGCCGGTGCGAGCGTCGCGTTCGTGACGAACAATCCGACGCGGACGCCGGAATCGTACGTCGGAAAGCTCCGCGCGGCGGGGGTCGAGGCGACCGCGGACGAGGTGGTGACGAGCGGGTCGTCGACGGTCGCGTTCCTCGACCGCGAGCACCCCGGCGACGCCGCGTTCGTCGTCGGCGAGGACGGGCTGGCGTCGCAGGTCGCGAACGCGTCGCTCGACGTGGTCGACGACCCGACGGCGGCGGACGGCGTGGTCGCGTCCATCGACCGCGAGTTCACGTACGGGACGCTCACCGACGCGCTCACCGCGTTCGACGCTGGCGTCGACTGGTTCGTCGGCTCGGACCCGGACCGCACCATCCCGACCGACTCGGGGCTCGTCCCGGGGTCGGGCGCCGTCGTCGAATCCGTCGCCGCGGTCGCCGAACGTCGCCCGGACGCCGTCCTCGGGAAACCGCATCCGTTCACGGTCGACCTCGTCTTCGACCGCCTCGGCTGCGACCCCGCTCGCGCGCTCGTCGTCGGCGACCGCCTCGACACCGACGTCGCGTTCGGCGACCGCGCCGGTGCGACGACCGCGCTCGTCGAGACGGGCGTCGCAACTCGCGCCGACGCGGCCGCGAGCGACGTCACGCCGGACCACGTCCTCGCGGACGTCACCGGCATCCTCGATATCGCGTAGGGCTCGATATCGCGGACGGGAAGCCCGGAGCGGCCGGTCCCGGCGTGCTGGAACGCCGGCGCACATTTTTGTATTGTGCGAGAGAACGCTCGAATTATGACGACCGGAATCGAGTACGACGACTTCCTCGACCTCGAGTACGAACCCCGCGACGACGACCTGGTGTGCGAGTTCACCATCGACCCCGCCGATGGGATGTCGATGGAGGCCGCGGCGAGTCGCGTCGCGAGCGAGTCGAGCAACGGGACGTGGGCGGCGCTGCACGTCGACGAGGACGAGCTCACGGACCTCAGTGCGGTGGCGTACATGATCGGGAACGACGACCGCGTCAGCGTTGCGTACCCCGCCGCGCTCTTCGAGAGGGGATCGATGGCGCAGATCCTCTCGTGTATCGCGGGGAACATCATGGGGATGAAGGCCGTCGACAGCATCCGGCTCGAGGACTGTTACTGGCCGGAGACGATCGTGGACGGGTTCCCGGGGCCGCAGTTCGGGACGAGCGTCGCGAGCGAGAAGCTGGACGCTGGCGACCGGCCGGTGCTCGCGACGGTCCCGAAGCCGAAGGTCGGGTTGTCGACGGACGCGCACGTCCAGATCGCGGAGGACGCGTGGCGCGGTGGCGTCGACCTCCTGAAGGACGACGAGAACCTGACGGACCAGCCGTTCAATCCGTTCGAGGAGCGCGTCGAGCGCGCACTCGCGAAGGCCGAGGAGCTCACGGAGGAGACCGGGGAGAAGAAGGACTACCTCGTGAACGTCACCGCGGAGACCGAGGAGATGATCCGGCGCGCGGAGTTCGTGCACGAGCACGGCGGCGGGTTCGTGATGGTGGACGTCGTGACGTGTGGGTGGTCGGCGGTGCAGACGCTCCGCGAGCACTGCGAGGACATGGACCTCGCCATCCACGCGCATCGGGCGATGCACGCGGCGTTCGACCGCATGGACCACCACGGCGTCTCGATGCGCGTGCTCGCGCAGGTCGCACGCCTCTGTGGCGTCGACCACATCCACACGGGGACCGCGGGGCTCGGGAAGCTCGCGAACGAGGACACGCCGGGTATCAACGCGTGGCTGAAGAGCGACCTCCACGAGCTGAACGACGTGCTCCCGGTCGCCTCCGGCGGCCTGCATCCGGGCGTGACCGACGCGCTCATCGACGCGCTCGGGACGGACATCGCCATCCAGGCCGGCGGCGGCATCCACGGCCACCCCGACGGGACGGAGGCGGGTGCGCGAGCGCTCCGGCAGTCCGTCGAGGCGACGATGCAGGACGTCCCGTTGGACGAGTACGCGGAGGACCACCCGGAGCTCGCGACCGCGCTCGACAAGTGGGGCGCGGAGACGCCGCGGTAGGGACGCGCTGGCCGTTCAGACGTCGAGTCGCGCGAAGCAGAACGGGTGGCCGGCGTCCTCGTGGTCGGGGTCGACGATCCGGGTCTCGTCCGGAGCGTCGCCGTCCCTGACGGTGTCGATGGCGCCGACGGCGTCGTAGACGTCGAACCCGGCGTCCTCGAGCAGTTCGGTGCTTCGTTCGAGGCCGTACGTGCTCCACTCCATGGCGGTGCCGCTGCCGAGCCAGTCGGGGTTACGGCCCGTCCAGTCCTCGGCGCCGACGGTGACCAGAAGTTCGCCGCCCGGCTGGAGGACGCGCGCGAACTCGTCGTACACGGCTCGTTGTTCCTCGAAGGGAACGTGGATGACGGCGTAGAACGCGGTGATGGCACCGAAGGCGTCGTCGGCGAACGGAAGGCTGGTTATGTCGCTCTGGACGACCCGGCCGGGGGCGACGGTGCTCGCCCGGCGGACCTGTTCGCGCGAGAAGTCGGTGCCGACGACGGCGCGCTCGTCGGCGAGCCGAGAGAGGACGGGTTCCCCGGCACCGCAGCCGGCGTCGAGCACGCGGCCCTCGGGGGCGTCGTCGAGGAACCGGTCGAGGAGCGCCCGGTGGTCGTCGCTCGAACGGCTCGCGGCGTAGTCCTCGGCGAGCTCGTCGTAGCCCTCCTTGACGGCCGCTCGCTGCGCGAGCGGATCGTCGGCGTCCTCGGCATCGAAGGAGTCGTCGGCGTCGGCGGTCATGCACCAACCAGCACGCTCCGGTGACAAATGTCTGGCCCAGACACGTTAACGCGGCCCGCGTGATTCGATTTCGCAAACTCGAGGTGGGTTCTTGCCCGTGGCCCGCGAGGCTCGACGTATGCGCATCGAGCACGACCCCCTGGAGTGCGAGAACTGCGGCGAACTCGCGCACGACGACCTTGAGGTCGTCGAGAACGTGCCGCGGCTCGACCCCGAGACCCACGCGGTCGAGGGGGAGGCGACCGAGGTGTACGTCTGCGGCGGCTGTCACGCCATCGTCGGCGTGCAGTGACCATCGACGACCCCGGGTTGTGACACGTCAGCGACGCCGACGACGGACGGCGACCGCGGCCGTGAGAAGGGAAGCGACAGCACCGGGGAGAGCGAACCCTGGCGTGGGGCCCGACGAGTCACTCGTGGAACTGCCAGCTTCGTCACCACCCGCGGCGTCGGCGCCAGCGGTCCCGGTCGTCATGGTCCGGTTCTCGGGGCGGAACCCTCGCCAGACCGCGCGCGCTTCGCTCCGATTCCCCGCGACGAAGCGGAGTTGCGGGTCGTCCGCGAACGCGCCGCTGCGGAGGTCCTCGGCGAGCCCCGAACCGAGACTGGAGGTGCTGACGACGTCGCCGTCGACGACGAGAAGCAGGCAGTGGCCGTCGTCGTTCCGGCCGTCGGTGGGCGGACACCTGCTGGGCTGGTCGGCGAACCCGGTGTCGACGAGGGTCTCCGTGAACGCGGTCGCGCCGTCGCCGGTGAGCGTCATCGCCACCGTCCACGCGCCGGTCCGCGAGTCGTTCACGGGCTCGCCGACGCGAGCGACGTCCGCGGGCGAGACGACCGTGCGTTCGACCATCGAGCCGTTCTCGGCGGGATACCGGGCGACGATCCGAGCGTCTGGCGGAGCCGCCTCGCCCGCCGTGGTCGTCTCGACGCCAGGTGAGAAGGACGCTGCTCTCGCGTCGTCGGTCGCGAGCGCGTCGACGGGACTGAGGCCGGCACCGAACGCGAGCGCGACGACGAGCGCGGCGATAGCCGCGGACCGATAGGCGATCGGTTCTCGCATCGCTCCGGCGTACGCCCGACCGCAGCAAAAACGTTTCGACAGGTTGACTCTTCCGCGGGTTGGGACTCTTCTGTGGGCCGCATCAGTCGTCCGCGGGCGTGGCGGGCGCGACGCTCTCGGGGTCGACGCTCGCGTGCTTCACGACCGCGTCGAAGTGCTCGAGCGAGAACCGGTCGTCGTCCGTGATGCCGCGTCCGCTCGCGGCGTCGAGGTGCGTGTCGACGAACCGGCGCGCGACGAGCGCGGTCCGGGCGTCGCCGTCTTCGAGGTCGCGCTGGGCCATCTCGCAGAGGAGGCTCGCCGTGTAGACGTCGAACACGTAGTCCGCGAGGTCCTTGGCCTTCAACTGGGCTTCGTCGCCGTCGACCGCGCCGAGGTGCGCGAGCGCGCCTCCGAGTTCGGCGTACTCCGCCTCGACGACCGCCGTCGCGTCCGCGAGCGCGTCGTGCGTGGCGGCGTCGAGGTGGGACTGGATTTGTTCGAGCAACGGCTCGTGTGCGTCCTCGCGATCCAGCGCGCGGAGGAGGTCGAGCGAGAGGATGTTCGACGTCCCCTCCCAGATGGGGAGGACCTGCGCGTCCCGCAGGAGGCGGTTCGTGACGAAGTCGTTCACGTACCCGTTCCCGCCCAGGACCTCCATCGCGTAGCTCGCCGTGTCGACCGCCATCCGGCCCGTCCGGTACTTCGCGATGGGGACGAGCGCACGCATCAACCGGTAGGCCTCGGTCCGCGTGGCCTCGTCGGCGGCGTTCTCGCGGCGGTCGAACGTCGCCGCGGCGTCGAACGTGAACGCGACCGCGGCCTCGTGGTCGACCGCCATGTCCACGAGGTCCTGGCGCATCAGCGGGTACTCCTCGATGGGGTTACCGAACGCCTCGCGGTTCGCGGCCTGGACCGTCGCTTCCAAGAGCGCGCGACCGATGATACCGCAGGACGCCGACGCGTTCGCGAGTCGCTCCAGGTTCAGCATGTCCGTCATGTACTTGAACCCGCGGGACTCCTCGCCGACGAGGTAGCCAGTCGCGCCCGTCAGCTCCACCTCGCCCGTCGGCACCGAGACCGTCCCGAGCTTGTCCTTCAGCCGCCGGTAGCGCTGGTCGTTCAGGACGGGTTCGTCCGCGTCGACTCCCGCGTCGAGTTCGTGCGGGACGACGAACAGCGACAGCCCCTTCGTCCCCGCCGGCGCGTCCGGCGTCCTGGCGAGCGCGAGCGTCGCCTGCGCGTCGATGTTCGAACAGAACCACTTCTCGCCGGTCAGTTCGTACGTCCCCGGCTCGCCGGTCGGTTCCGCGACCGTCTCGGTCGCGCCGACGTCGCTCCCGCCCTGCTCCTCCGTGAGGAACATCGCACCCTCCGAGAGCGCCTCGTAGTCGCGGCTCGTCGCCTCCGCGAGGAACCGGTCGAGGACGTCGCCGTCGCCGTACTTGTCGAGGACGAGCGCGACGCCGGCGGTCATCGACACCGGGCAGTACAGGCCGGGGTCGCTCATCGAGAGCAGGTACCCCATCGCGAAGTGATGCGTGAACGGCAGCGAGTTCTCGCGGCCAGCGGGCGCGTCGAAGACGTCCGCGACCATCCCGGACTCGTAGGCGAGACGGGCCTCCTCGTGGAGTTCCGCCGGGTACCGGACGTCGTTGACGACGTCGCCGTGGTCGCCGTACGTCCGGAGCTCCGGGCCGTGGTCGTCGACGTAGTCCGCGTGGTCCGCGATGGTGCGCCCGGCGTGCTCGCCGAACGCTCGCAGACGCTCGGTCGCGTCCGCGTGGTCGTCGCCGTCGAGGACGCGGTCGACCGCGCGGCGGAGCGTCGGGGCGTATTCGTGGTAGTTCACGTGCCGGCCGCGGTCGAGGCCGGCGTAGTCCAGGTCGCTCATGGGCGAATCGACGGCGGCCAGCACAAAGTGGTTTGCCAACACCCCACGCGTTCACTCGCGTTTCGTCGGCGGGCGCAGCGTCGCCGTCGCAGCCCTCGTTCCCCGTCAGGCGAGTTGCAGGGCGCCCACGCCCGCGACCGCCGTCGCGAACACGCCGAGCGCGAACAGGAGGTAGTTCCAGACCGTGCTGTCCGCGGTCGTCAGCGACACCGTGTACGTCCGGCCGGACAGCGGCCAGAGGAGCGGGACGCCCGCCGGCGTGAGGACGTCCCCGGCGAGGTGCGCGAGGATGCCGAACGCGCCGACGGCGAACGCGAACGCGACCGGCGTCGCGAGCTCGCTCGCCGGCAGCGGGTTCGCACCGGCCTGCGAGAGCGCGACGATACCGCCCGCGAACGCGGCGCCGACGAGGACCGCGAACAGGACGGTGTGCGTCACGCCGCGGTGCGTGATGCCGGGGACGCGCTGGTCGTAGTCCGGGACCCTCGCCAGTGCGAGCACGCCCGCACCGCCGACGACCGCCAGTCCCGGCTCGCCCAGGAGCGCGAGCGCGAACCCGACGGGCGCGTACAGGAGGAGCGACACGCCGTAGTGACCGAGCCGATACACGACCACGTCTTCCTCGTACGTCTACAAGAACGCTCGGCCTACTCGCGCTCGACGACACCACCGAGCGCGACCACGCTCAGCGCCCGCCGACGCCCGCGAAACCACCGGAAACGACTAAACGACGGCGTGACGTATCGGGTGCCATGGCTAATCCAGTGCTCGACCCGCTACTGGAGTACCTCTCGGGGTACGGCGTCGTCGAGCGGACGGTCCTCGTCCTCGCGGTATCGTTCGTCGCCGCTATCGTCCTCGAGTTCGTCGTGTTCAAGCTCGCGCGGAACGTCGTCAAGCAGACCGGGAGCAAGTTCGACGACGTCGTCGTCTCCGAGGTGCGGTGGCCGCTCATCATCACGGCCGCGCTCGGCGGGGTCTGGCTCCTCACGGTGTCGTCGACGGACGCCGCGACCGTCATCGTCGACGAGCAGCAGCTCAGGGACTTCTTCTCCCGACCCGCCGCGGTCGTGATCGTCCTCATCTGGGCGTTCGCGCTGAACCGCATCGTGAACCGCGCGGTCGACCTCGTCGACAAGACCGGCAAGTACGACTTCGCGCCCATCTTCTCGAACGTCTGGACGTTCGTCGTCCTCGCCGGCGCTGGCGTGCTCTCGCTCTCCATCTACGACATCGCGATCACGCCACTGCTCGGTGCGGCGGGTATCGCCGGTATCGCGGTCGGGTTCGCGGCGAAGGACACCGTCGCGAACTTCTTCGGCGGCCTCGCGCTGTACTTCGACGACACGTACAAGATCGGTGACTACGTCGTGCTCGACACCGGCGATTCCGGGACGGTCGTCCGCGTCGGCATCCGGTCGACGACGCTGCTCACGCGCGACGAGGTGATGGTGACGGTCCCGAACGCGAAGCTGAACTCCGCGAGCATCACGAACGAGTCCGCCCCCCAGCGCCGGCGGCGCATCCGCGTCTCCATCGGCGTCGCGTACGGCACGGACCTCGACGAGTTCGAGGACCTCGCGGTAGAGGTGGCGCTCGACGAGAACCTCACGCTCGACTCGCCGAAACCCCGGATGCGACTCCGCGAGTTCGGCGACAGCGCGCTGAACTACGAGCTCCTGTGCTGGGTGAGCACGCCCGTCAAGCGCGCGAAGGCCGTGCACCGCCTCAACAAGGGCCTGTACAACGCGCTGAACGACGCGGGTATCGAGATCCCGTTCCCGCAGCGCGACGTCACCGTCTCCGCGACCGACGCCGCCCGGACTCCGGGTGTCCAGTCCGAGCGACCGAGCGCCGACGTGGACGAGCCCGTCGCCGATGGCGGCGCTGGCGACGACCCCGGTGACGGCACGGCTGGCGGTGACGGGACCGCTACTGGTGCTACGAGCGAGAATACTGGCGGCGACGGGGACGCTACTGGCGCTGCGAGCGACGGTGATTCGGGAGACGGTGCGGGTGAGGCGAGCGAACGATAGAAGACGCTCGCACCCGTAGGTAGACGCGTGCTCGATTCTCTCTACGACGTCGTCGGTCCGTTCGTCATCCCCGTCGTCCTGTTCGCGGTCGGTGGGGTCGCGTACGTCGCGCTCTGGTACCTGAACCGCGTGGACCTCTGACCGCGTCGACCGGTGAACCGAGTGGACGTGGAGCGTACCGGGGGTGGTTCACTCCACGACGACCGTGCCACGCATCCCCGCGCCGCGATGGGGCGCGCAGTAGTACTCGTACGTTCCGGCGACCGCAAACGTGTGCGAGTGCGTGTGGCCGACGCCGTAGGTGGTGCCGTCCCCGCCGCTCGTCCCGTCCCAGTCGCCGCCATCGGGCCGCGCGGCGACGCGGACGTTGTGGCCGCCAGAGTCCCAGCGGAACTCGACCGTCGACCCGACCGGGACCGTCACGCGCGCCGGGTCGAACCGGAGGCGACCGCCGGGAGCGACCGTCACGGTCTCGGTCGTCGGCGTCGACGTCGTCGTTCGCTTGGTCGTCGTCTGGTCGCTCGTGGTCGACGTCTCGGTCGTCTCCCGAGCGGTCGTCGACTCCCCGGTGGTCGTGGACGCGTCCGTGGTCGTGGGTGCAGCCGCTGTCGTTGCACTCGTCCGGTCGCCGGTCGTGGTCGCCGCCGGCGTCGTCGACTCGTCGCTCGTCGAACATCCTGCGAGTGCCGCGGCGAGCGCGGTCGCTGCGGTCCCGAGCACGCGTCGCCTGGAGGGCTCGTCCATACTCGTCGTTCGTCGGCGGCCCGTAAGGTGATTCTCCCAGTTCTCACCCAAAAGCGACCGAGTTCGAACGCAGGTCTGGTCCGTCGACGAGACCGGAATCGAACCAGGACGGGAGAGAAGAAGAGCGGTGCGAACGAGGGGGCTGTAGTGAACGGACCCGACGGAGACGAGCTCGGTTCGGTTGGCTGCGGTGAGGTCGGGGTCGTGCGGTCACTCCTCGACGACGACCTCCCCGGTCATCCCCAGGCCCTCGTGTGGCTGACAGTAGTACTCGTACGTCCCCGCGGTCTCGAACGTGTACTCGTAGGTATGCTCGCTGTCGTACGTCTTCGAGCCGTCGCCGTCCGTCCCCTGCCACTCCGCGCCCTCGGGTTGCGAGTCCACGACGATGTTGTGGTTCGCCGACTCCCACGTCCACGTGACGGTGTCGCCGACCGAGACCGAGAGCGACGACGGCTCGAACACGTACGAGCCGCCCGGACCGACGACGACCGCGTTCTCGCCGCTTTTGGTCTCGGTACCGTCGCCGCTCGCGAGACACCCGGCCGTCGTCGCGACTGCTGCGACGCCGACGCTCCCGAGCAGGTCGCGTCGTCGAACCGTCCGGTCAGTGCGTCCTGAATCGTCCATGGTCGACACTACGTGGTCGACGAGATAAAGCCCGCGACGTCACCCGCGGACTGCCGGATGGCCGACGAGGTCAGGCGGCTTCGGCGTCGTAGCCGGCGAGGCCGACCTTCTCGACGAGCGTCTCCGTGCTCGCGTCTCCCTCGACGGTCGCTTCGTTCGCCTCTCGGTCGGCCGACGCGCTCTCCACGCCGTCAGCCATCTCCAGTGCCGTCTCCACGATGTCCTCACAGCCGTCGCAGGTCATGCCAGTCACGCGCAGGGTCGTGCCCATACACACCACTGCGCAAGCCTGGGTTAGAACAGTTTTGGTCGCGACGACCGACGACGTCCGGTGTCCAGGACGGCTCTTGGAGGGCCGGGAGCCGTCAGCCCTGGCTCGTGAGGCCCGTGTAACGGTCCTCGAACGTCTCCAGACACTCCTCGCTGCAGAAGTGGAAGAGGTCGCCGTCGTACTGCGTCGTGACGCCGTCGTGCGTGACGGAGCCGGCGCACTCCTCGCAGGCGAGACTGAGATCCCCGTCGGTCACCTTGGGGTCCCACGCGTACTCCTCGACGAGACTGACGTCGAGCGAGTCGACGAGATCCATGTCGACGATGCGGTGCAGGGTCTCGCGGACCTCGCCGTCGGGGACGGTGGCGTGCACGACGAGGCGGTTCTCGGCGGTCAGGTAGACGTGCTCGACGGGTTCGGCGTCGGCGAGGCGCTTCGCGACGCGGTCGTCGGCGTCGGGGACGAGGTCGAGTTCGACGAGGACGGGGACGCCCGTCGAGAGGAGCGACCGGTCGATGTCGATGGTGAACCGGTTGATGACGCCGAGGTCTGCGAGGCGTTCCACGCGGTCGGAGACCGTGGGCGGGGAGACGTTCACGCGGTCCGCGATCTCGCTGTACGGGCGGCGGGCGTCCTCGACGAGGAGTCGGAGGATGTCGAGGTCTGTGTCGTCCAAGTCGCGCATGTCTGAATACGATATGGTTTTCGGCTATACAACTTTCGACATAGTTTGAAATAGGCGTACTTCGCAAATAATTATGGGGGTCGTTCGCACCCCTCGGTGTCTTGCGATTCCGTGCGCGAACGCGTCGTCGCGACGTCAAGTGCGGTTCGTGCGGAAAACGCCCGGAGATGCGTTCTGCTCGGTATATGGACACTACCGTCCCATGTCGTGGAACTCCGCGTTCGGCCGCATGTCGGCGAGGTGAGCCATCCGGTTCGAGAGGTTGAAGAACGCGGCGACGCTCCCGACGTCCCAGACCGCGCGCCGCGAGAACCCGTGGTCCTCGAGGCGTTCGATGTCGTCCTCCTCGACCGAGGCGGGGTCCTCGGTGAGCTTCACGGCGAAGTCGAGCATCGCGCGATGCGCGTCGCTCACGTTCGCCGTCCGGTGGTTCGAGACGAGCTGGTCGGCGAGCAGCGGGTCGTCCGCGTAGATGCGGACGAGCGCGCCGTGCGCGACGTTACAGTAGTAGCAGTCGTTCGCGCCCGAGACCGCGACGACGATCATCTCGATCTCCTCCCGTTCGAGTTCGGTGTGCTCGGTCAGCGCGTCGTAGTACGCGAAGAACGCCCGGAAGTGCGACGGCCGGTACGCGAACGCCTCGAAGACGTTCGCGAGGAACCCGGCCTCCTCGGTCTCCTCCCGCATCCGCTCGCGGAGGTCCTCGGGGAGGTCGTCGCGGTCCGGTACGGGGAATCGCGTCATCGCCGGGACGTCGTCTGCCATGCC
Source organism: Halorubellus amylolyticus (assembly GCF_034808145.1). Taxonomy (NCBI): domain Archaea; kingdom Methanobacteriati; phylum Methanobacteriota; class Halobacteria; order Halobacteriales; family Halorubellaceae; genus Halorubellus; species Halorubellus amylolyticus. The sequence continues at coordinate 93,422 of NZ_JAXHGM010000006.1, read as the reverse complement.
CGAGGGGACGACCGCTACCGCAAAGAAACCGCCGACTGCGTGGTCGTGCGCGCGACATCCCTGCCCGCGTGCCGGCCGTCCGGCGCGTGACGCTGGCAGCGCGTGCGGTGACCGCGACGGTTTTCTCGCGGTGGTGCCTACGGTCGCCCGTGCAGAACGTCACGGACAGGGTCCGGAACCCGTTCGGGCTCGTGGTCCCCAAGCGGTTCGCGGGCGACGACGACCCGCCGGCGGTGTACGGGTACGGGGACGCGAACGCGGACTTCCACGTCGTCGGGGACCGGCCGGCGGTCCACGGTGGCGACGACACGGGCGTTCCGTTCACGGGGTCGGTCGCGGGCGAACGCCTCCAGCGCGTCCTCCACGAGACCGGCTTCCTGGCGGCGCCGTACGCGGACGAGCCGGACGCGTCGAACGCGTACCTCAGCTACGTCTTCATGGGACGCCGCCCTCGCGACCCGAGCCCGCGCGAGTACGCGGACTTGGAGCGGTACTTCGACACCGAGCTCCGCGCCATCAACGCGCACATCCTCCTGCCGGTCGGCGAACGCGCCATCGACCACGTCCTGGAGGCGTACACCACGCAGCGGCGGAAGGTCGGGCGCGACGTCGACGACGCGGCGCTCCACGCGACGGAGCGACGCGGCCGCGGGTTCCTCGTCGTCCCGGTACGCGAGCCCGCCGAGTGGACGGTCGACGACGAGCGCGCACTCGTCGACCGCCTGACCGCCATCCGAGGTCGGGACTACCGACAGACCAAGGGCGTCGCGACGCGCGTCGGCTGACCGGAGAAGCGTCAGGCCACCGGGCGGCCGTCGAGGGCTACCCGGTTATCTTCGGGCGGACGAACCCGCTGAACAGCAGGACGAGGACGGTGAGGACGGGAACGATGACGCCCGCGAGGTCGACCCCCACCGGCGGTGACGGGACGGCGTACTCGGCGCCGATGACGGCCAGGGGAACGCTCACGCCGAGGACGTACCCGTACGTCGGCTCGAACTTGTACGTGCTCCGGTGCGTGTGCCGGATGATGACCGTGAAGACGAACGGCATCACGACCGCGCCGGCGAGGAGCGGGCCGCCGTAGACCGTCGCCGCCGCTGCGGCGACGACCCCGACGCCGACGGTCTCGTTCATCGTCACCCACTTGTACGGACGCGTCGCCCAGACGGCGCGGTAGACGCCGAACGCGAGCGCGGTCGCGACGACCGCGCCGGCGAGTGCGCCGTACCACTGGAGCGTCGGGAGCATCGGTTCGACAAGCGTGGTGTTCTGCACGAAGTCGTACAGCGTCGGGACGCCGCGGCGCGCCGTGAGCGCCTCCCGGAGCGCGGCGGTGTCCGTGCCCGCGGCCGCGACGGCTGCCCCGACCGCTCTGAACGCGTCGAGGTTCGCGTACGCCCAGTAGCCGGCGCCGACGACGAACAGGAGCGCTGACGTCAGCATGAGCGGCCAGCCGAGGTTCAGGCCCCGCCACCAGTTGAACAGCGCGTTGTCCGTCCACGACGACGACATCGCGGCCTCGGACCGCGTCCCGGTAGGCGAGTCCTCGTCCGTGGTCGTGCTCGCCGACCCGGACCCGGCGCCCGAGGGCGTTCCACCGGCGCTCCCGGTGGCCGTCGACGCGGAGCGCGCGCGACGGTTCGACGACCCGGTCGCCGACGTCGACGCGCTCGACGAGGAACTCCGGCGGTTCGAACGCGACGACGAATCGCTCGACGACGCACCGTCACCCGAGGACGAACGCGACGATGAGCTCCGGCGGTTCGACCGCGACGACGATTCACTCGACGTCGAACCGCCGCTGGACGACGACCGGGAAGACGAGGACCGCGACGAGGAACTCCGGCGGTTCGACGACCGCGAGGCCGACCCGCCACTCGAGGAGGACCGCGACGACGACGAACCGGTCCCCGACGACCCGCTCGTCGACGACCGCCTGTTCGAGGTACCGGTGCTCGTCGTCGACGAGCCGCTCGATGCGCTCGTCGTCGACCCGCTGCTCGAGGAACCGCTGTCGTCGGTCTGCCACGCGCTCGGGTCCGGGATGCCCGAGGTGCGCTTGGCGACGTAGTCCTTGTGTCCGAGTCGGTCGTACGCCTGCCGTTCGGCGGGGTCTTTGAGTATCTCGTAGCCCTTCTTGACCGCGGTGAACTGCGCTGGCGCGTCCGGGTCGTCGTTCAGGTCGGGATGGTAATCCCGCACCTTCGTCCGGAACGCGTCCTTGACCTCCTCCTGGCTGGCGTCCTCGTCTATCTCGAGGAGGTCGTAGAAGTCGAAGTCATCGGTCATGGGGTCGAGCGGTAGTTGATAGTGAGAATGGGTGTGGGGTTTATATTTGCAATGCTTGGTGTCGGGCTAGAAGTCCGTCAAGGAAGTCTGCCCTGAGGGGAGGGTATGTGTCTTGTGGCCATCGCCTGCTGGCGACTCGCTCCCGCCCTCGGCCGTGGGTCCCTGGTCGTCCGCGTCCCCGTTCGCGGCGTCGGACTCGCTCCCGTCGTCGGTCGCGTCGCGCGCCTGGTCGTCGCCGAACGAGGCCAGCGAGGGCTGGTCGCGGTCGGTGAACGAGAGGTTCGCGACGCGGACGCCGACCTTCCGGACGGGGACGTCCTCGAACTCCGCGAACAGGTCGAGCGCCGCGGACTCGACGAGTCCGGGGTCGTCGACCGGCCCCGGGAGCGAGCGCTCGCGGGTGTTCACGTCGAACGGCGGTTCGACGGCCTTCACGCCGATGGTCCGGTAGAGCGCGCCCTCGCGCTGCGCGCGCTCGGCGACCGCCGCGGCGAGCGTGCTGACCTGCTCGCGTTTCGGGTCGGCGTCGGTGACGGGCGAGCCGAACGCGGACTCGCGCGAGAAGCTCTTCGGGTCGCCCCGCGGCGCGACCTCGCGGTGGTCGCGACCGCGGGCGCGGTCGTGCAACTCGCCGCCGCGCTCCCCGAACCGGTCGACGAGCGCGTCGCGGTCGGCGGCGGCGAGGTCGCCCGCGGTCTCGGTACCGTCCTCGCGGAGCTTGCGCGCCGTCACGGGCCCGACGCCGTGGACGTCCTCGACGGAGAGCGGGGCGAGGAACTCGACGAGCTCGTCGGGCGTGACGACGACGAGGCCGTCGGGTTTGTCGTGGTCGCTCGCCACCTTCGCGGCGCTCATCGTCGGCGCGACGCCGACACTCGCGACGACGCCGACCTCGCGAGCGATCCGCTGCCTGACGTGGCGCGCGAACCCCTCGACGACGTCCCAGTTCGTGCGCTCCGTGACGTCGAGGTACGCCTCGTCGATGCTGACCTCGCGGACGACGTCCGCGCACTCGTGGAGGATATCCTTCACCTGCGCGCCGACGTCCTGGTAGTAGTCCAGGTCGACGGGTCGATACAGTCCGGTCTCGCCGGGGTCGGGGGCGTCGGGGTCGCCGGGGTCGGCGTCCTCGCGTCGCGGGAGGCGTTCGAGCGCGGTCGTGATGGCCATCGCCGAGTCGACGCCGTACTCGCGGGCCTCGTAGCTCGCGGTCGCCACCGCGCCGGCGTCGTCGCCGGACTCGTACCCCATCCCGACGACGACGGGTTCGCCGCGGAGCGCGGGTTCGCGCAGGCGCTCGCAGGCGGCGTAGAAGCAGTCCATGTCGACGTGGCAGACGAGCTGGTCGGGCGGGCCGTCCTCGACCGGGCTCGCGCCCGGGAGTCTGGTCACGTCGTCGGACACGGGTCGGTCGAGGGTTGGGACTCGACGCTCTCGTATCTGCCGGGTCCGGAGTGAAAGTGAAACCGGGTCAGCCGAGCATCCCGCGGAGCATCGTCTCCGCGGTCTTCAGGCCGCTGGGGCGCGCGATCCGCTCGACCTCGTCGGCGTCGAGTTTGAAGTCGAACAGCTCGAGGTTCTGCGCGAGGTGTTCGCGGGACGTCGACTTCGGGATGACGCAGACGCCGCGGTGCTGTGTCGCCCAGCGGAGCGCGACCTGCGCGGGCGTCTTCCCGTACTTCCGGCCGATGGCCCAGAGGAGGTCGTCGTCGAGGACGGCACCGTGGGCGAGCGGACTGTACGCGGTCAGCATGACGTCGTTGTCCTGGCAGTACCGGAGGAGCTCGCGCTGGGGTTTGAACGGGTGGAACTGGACCTGGTTCGTCGCGATGGGGACCGGGCTGCGCGCCATCGCGCGCCGGAGCTGGTCGACGGAGAAGTTCGAGACGCCGACGTGGGAGACGGCGCCGTCGTCGACGAGGTCCGCCATCGCGCGCAGCGTCGCGTCCAGGTCGCTGAGGGGGTTCGGCCAGTGCAGGAGGAGGAGGTCGACGTGGTCGGTGTCGAGCTTCTCGAGGCTCTCCCGAACCGACGCCTGGAGGTCGCCGGGTTCGTAGCGGTCGGGGCGGACCTTCGTGGTGAGGAAGACGTCGTCGCGGTCGACGTCGCTGTCGGCGATGGCGTTCCCGACGTGCCGTTCGTTCTCGTACGCTTGCGCGGTGTCGACGTGGCGGTAGCCGAGCGAGAGCGCGGTCTTGACGGTGCCGTACGCGGTCTGTCCTTCCATCTGCCAGGTGCCGAGGCCGACCGTGGGGACGTCGGCGTCGGCGACGGATACGTGCTCCATGCGGGGCCGTTCGCGTTCCACCGTGATGTGTCCTGTCGTCGAGGTCAGGGACGTGGGGTGGTCAGGCCGCTGGGTTGTCAGGCCGTTTTGTGGCCGGTGGCTGCGAGCGAGCGTGTCGCTGCCGTGGTGTGAGTGTACATGGCGACGGAAGCGTGAAGTCCTGGACCGTGTACGCTGGTGTGTGTACGACGCTGTGGTGTTCGACAACGACGGCGTGTTGACCGAGCGGACCGACCGCGACGTGCTCCGGAGCGCGGTGCGCGCGACGTTCGAATCGTTCGACGTGGACCCGGGCGAGGACCTCCTCGACGACTTCGTGGCGGGCGTGTCGCCGTCCCGCGTCGAGGCGACGTGTGCGCGACTCGGCCTCGACGTGGACGCGTTCTGGCGGGAGCGAGACGCGCAGTTCGCCGACCACCAGTGCCGGGAGGCCGACCGCGGCCGGAAGCCGGCGTACGACGACGTGACGGTGCTCGACGACCTGGACGTCCCGCTCGGGGTGGTGTCGAACAACCAGAACGCGACCATCGACCACGTGTTCGAGGTGCACGACCTCCACCGGCACTTCGGGACGTGGTACGGGCGCGAGCCGACGATGGAGAGCGTCCGACGGAAGAAGCCGGAGCCGTACTACTTGGAGCGAGCGCTCGCCGACCTGGGCGCGGAGACCGCGCTGTACGTCGGTGACAAGGCGACGGACGTCGAGGCGGCCCGCGCCGCGGGCGTCGATTCGGTCCTGGTGCGCCGCGAGCACAACCGTGCCGTGACGCCCGAGCCGACGCCGACGTTCGACGTCGACTCGCTGCACGCCATCCCGTCACTCCTCGCGGAATACTAGGTATATTAGGACGTACCATTGGTACTGTTTGTTATTATAGGCGCCCCGACAGCGTTAAGTACGAGAGATGTGCTACCTCGTTGCACGATGGCAGAACACGACCGAGATCAGATGAAGAACGTCTCTCACACCCCACCGAACGGCGAATCAGTCACGAACGTCTGGGAGCGCGGCGCAACCGACGACAGCGACGACCCGACCCCCGCCGACGACTGACGACCCGAGACCGTTCTACGGACGACCCATCCAACAGCGACGCCGTTACTCTCTTCGCCTGCGCTGCTCGGTTCCTTGTCCACGGCGAACGGTCCGGACCAGATTCGGTCGATTGGTGACCGATTCGTGGTCAAAACCTCCCGAATAGTCGTGAAAGGTCGGTGTGGAAATGGTAATCGGACCGTTTTCGTTCATAGGCGGCAGTGACTCCGGCCCCTGGGGTGGTTCCGCGCGGAGTATCCAGTGGTACATAGGTCTGGTAACCGGTCGATATCGCTCGGATATGCTCCCCCTGTCTGCGGATTGGACGTTCCCAACCGTAGGAACGTTTTTGTGGTTTCTTCGCCTGACAACGTAACGTGACTCGCCAACCCCAAACCGTGGACGGTGGAACCAGTGCAGAACTCTGGGTCCGGGCGGACGTTCCTGGTGGTTCGAACGACCGCCAGGAACGCCTCTACGAGCGTGCGCTCGACGTCGACGCGTACGCGGACGTCCGGACGCGCCTCGTTCCGAACCGGTTCTCGCTCTCGGGGGTGGCCGCCGACAGTCCGGCCGGCAGCACCATCAGCGATCTCGTCGTCGACGCCAAGCGCTGGGCGGCGTCGGCGTCCGTCGACCTCGACCCGTACCTCCCGGTGACCGACGAATCCTCGCTGGCGTGCACGGACACCCGACGCGTCCTGACGTTCCCGTCGGTCACGCTCGTCGAACGAACCGACGACCAGATCACGCACGTCGCCCCGCACGTCGACGACGGTCGCGTCGTCTCCGTCGAATCCAGGCTGGCGGCGCTCGCGGACGACGAGGACTCGCCCGAGGAGGAACCGGACGCGGTCCTCGCGCAATTGTGACCGTCTACGTCGGGTCCGACGGCGAGCGGTACACGCCCTCGGAGGTCGTCGAGAACCTCGAGGAGGGCCCGTGGCGCTCCTGTCTCTGGCGGACCGACACCGACCAGGAGCTCGTCGACACCGGCGACGGTGAACTCCTCATGCTCGTCCCGGAGGACCAGGTCGTCGAGCAGATTCCCGAGCGGCGGATGGACGCGGAGAGATAGCGCGCGTCGGCGTCGCAGCGTCGTGGAGATACCGGGTGTGCGTCACGCGACGTTCCGTTCTGCGGTGGTGTCGCGGTCGTCGTCGAAACGCGTGGCGGCGAGCGCGTCCGCGCCCTCGATGTCGACCGTCCCGTCGAGGACGGCGTCGGCGACGAGTCGTGCGGTCGCCGGGGCGTGCTGGAAGCCGTGCCCGGAGAACCCGATGGCGGTGACGTACCCGGGTGCGACCTCGTCGACGATGGGGTGGTGGTCGGGCGTGACGGCGTAGAGTCCGGCCCACCCGCGTTTGATCCGGGTCTCCGGGCCGAAGTACGTCGCGCAGTCGGCGGCGCGCTCGACGGCGGTGATTGTCCAGTCGGTGTCGGCCGTCGTCGAGAACCGGTCGGGGTCCGCGGGCGGGTCCGCGTCGTCGAAGTGTCCGCCGACGATGGCGGCGCCCTCGCGTTCGGGCCGGAAGTACACGCCCGTGTCGAGGTCGATGGTGAGCGGGACGTCGGCGGGGACGGGCGTCTCGGGGTCGACGAGGGCGACCTGCCGACGTCGCGGTTCGACGGGGAGGTCGACGTCGGCGAGCGCGTTCACGCGACCGGCCCACGGTCCGGCGGCGTTCACGACCGCGTCGGCGTCGATGTGTTCGTCCGGTGTACTCGCGCCGACCACCCGGCCGGCGCCCGCCTCGTCTCCCGCCCGATGGATGGCCTCGACGGGCGTGTGCGTGCGGACGTCGACGCCGGCGTCCTGGCAGGCCTGCACGTACCCCTGGAGCGCGAGGTGCGGGTCTGCGAAGCCGTCGGTCGGACAGTACGTCGCGGCGACAAAGTCCTCGGCGGAAAGGCCCGGGCAGTGGTCGCGGGCGTCCGTCGGCGCGAGCAGTTCGCTGTCCACGCCGAGGTCGCGCTGCATCGCGACGTTCGCCTCGAAGTCCGCGGCGGTCGACTCGGTGCGTGCGAGGAAGAGGTAGCCGGCGCGCCGGTACGCGATGTCGACGCCGAAGCGCTCCTCGAACGACGCCCACGTCTCGATGCTCTCCCGGGAGAGGCGGACGTTGACCGCGGTCGAGAACTGCGTTCGGATGCCGCCGGCCGACCGCTCGGTGCTCCCCGACCCCACGCTGCCCTTCTCGCAGACGACGACGTCCGCGCCGCGGGCCGCGAGTTCGCGTGCGGCCGCGAGCCCGACGATTCCCGCGCCCACGACGACGACGTTCATACGCGACACTGAACGCCGGGCATGTTAAACCCTCCCTCGGCCGTGGTAGCGGGGGTCGGCCGACACTGACGTCGACGGTTCTACCGACGCACGGTGCGGCCGCTGCTGTGTGGGTAACCGTGAAGCTCGCGGACGCGTCCGTCGACCCAACGGTGAAGGTGGTCGGCGGGGACGCTCCGGTATGGTTCGCGTCATCGCCGACGACGCCGTCGACCGACTCCTGGACCTCGACGCACTGCTGCCGGTCGTGGCGGACGCGTTCCGCGCGCAGCGGGACGGTGCCGTCGAGCGGCCGGACCGCCCGCACTTCCCGCTCGGGGAGGGCCTCGACCCGGAGGACGACGAGCGGGCGCTCGGGACCGGACTCGCGATGCCGGCGTACGTGCACGGTTCGGCGACGTACGCGACGAAGGTGGCGAGCGTCCACGAGCGCAATCCGGACGACGGACTGCCGACGGTGCACGCGCAGATACTCGCCGCCGACGCCGCGACCGGCGAACCCAGGGCGTTGCTCGCCGGGACGCGCGTCACGAACGCCCGGACCGGCTGTATCGGTGGACTCGCCGTCTCGCACCTCGCACGCGCTCCGGTCACGCTCGCGGTCTTCGGGGCGGGCACGCAGGCGCGCTGGCAGACTCGCGCCATCGCGACCGCGACCGACCTCGACGCGGTCGCGGTGTACTCCCCGAGCGATTCGAGACGCGAGTTCGCGGCCGACCTCGACGCGGCGCTCGACGCCGACGTCCGCGCCGCCACGTCACCCGCTGACGCGCTCGACGGCGCGAACGCGGTCGTGACGGCGACGACGAGCACCGAGCCCGTGTTCGACGCCGCGGACTGCCCGGACGGCGCGGTCGTCGTCGCCGTCGGCGCGTACACGCCCGACATGCGGGAACTCGACCAAGAGACCGTCGCGCGCGCCGACCGCGTCTACGCGGACGTCCCCGAGGAGGCGGTCGCGACCGGGGACCTCGCCGGACGCCGCGACGCCGACTCCCTCCGGCCGTTCGCGGACGCGTTCGACGCGCCGCGGGTCGCGTCCGACGAGCTGGTCGTCGTGGAGAGCGTCGGCTCTGCGGTCCTGGACGCCGCGACCGCCGACTGGCTGCTCGCTCGCGCCGAGGACGCGGCCATCGGTACCGACGTCCCGCTCTGACGCCTCGGAAGAGGGATTCGCGAGCGAGTGAGGAGCAGTCGCGTCGGCTGGATGGCTGGTAGCGAGTCAGGAGTGGTCACGTCCGCTGGTGGCTTGTCGACGAGTCAGGCGCGGGCGTCGTCGGCGGGGTCGTCGGCGTACCCGAGCGCGTCTTCGACGAGGAACACGGTCGACCCGAGAACCGTCCCTAGTACGTTCGCGACGACGTCCGCGACGGACGCGTACCGGTCGGCGAGCGGCCACTGGACGAGTTCGATGGCGACGCCGAACGCGAATGCGAACGCGACGACGAGTCCGATACGGTACCATCGCCGGTCGCGGACCTCGATGGTGACGCCGGCCGCGGTCGCGGTCACGGCCGCGTACGCGGCGAAGTGCAGTTGCTTGTCGTACCACGGCGTCGGCTCGAACGCGGCCGGCGGGGCGTCGAGCAGCGAGAAGTAGACGACGACCGCGAGGGCGGCAGCGAACGCTCCTGCACGAACGAATCGAGGGAGGACGGGGAGACGAGGCATACGTCGAATGGTCTGTATCGAGTGCGTTTATCGGACCGGGTCGTAGGGTCGCGGTCGCGGGTCGACGTAGATTGCGCCGGCGTCGCTCGCGTCAGTCGTGTCGCGGCACGCGAGCGTGGCGACGGGCGTGGCCACGCCGGTGTCGAGGTGGCCGGCGCGTGCGATGGCGCGTCGCGCGGCGTCGTTCGGCGTCTCGACGAGGTACTCGTCGGCTTCGATCTCGTCGTAGAACGCCTGCACGACGGTCTCGGCGAGCCCGCCGTCGCCGCGGTACTCGGGGAGGAGGTAGATACCGTCGAGGGTGACGTTCGGGCCGACGTGCTGCCAGCTCGCGTACCCCACGATCTGGTCGCCGACGAGGAATATGAGCGCTTGCTTGCCGGCGCGCGCGTACCGCTCCATCGACGGGTTCTCGTTGTTCGCCATCTGCGAGAGCACGAACAGCGCCTCCTCCTTCGGGGAGACCGGGCCGTCGGGGACGACGCGGAACCCGCGGATGGTGCCGTCGTCGCCGAACGCCTCGCCGAGGTGGATGGCGTTCAGGATTTCCATCGAGCGCGTGCCGTCGCCGTCGTGCATGACGAACAGGGGCGCGTTGCACTCGGCGCACGAGGAGACGTTGAAACCGAGGTTCGGTGCGGGCGTGCTGTCGCCGGAGGGCGCGTGGTCGCACTCGGTGAACCCGGTGGGTTCGTGCCCGAGCGGGTCGAGACGGTACGATTCGAACGAGTCCTGGGGGTCGTGGCCGTCGAACAGCCAGTGTGTCTCGTAGGCGGCGCGCTCGCGGAGGCGGACGACGGTCTCGGCGTCGTCGTCGCCGAAGTGCAGCGTCTGATCCCAGACGGTCCCGACCCAGTCGACGGGTTCGTCGACCTCGCCGGTGGCGACCTGCTCGAAGTCGACCTCGTCGCCGTCGCGGCGTCGGGCGTAGGCGACCATGCGTTCGCCCTTGACGACGAAGAACGACGTGACGAACCGTCCCGTCCGTTCGTCTCCGACGAACTTCGGGAGGACGGTCTCGACGTCGGGCCGGGAGGCGAGGTCCTCGACGAGTTCGGTGTCGTCGGGGAGCGTCTCGATATCGCTGCCCTGGATCGGCGGAGCGATTGGCATTGACTCCCTTTGGAGAAGCCCCCTGAAAAGGCTTGCCGGACGGTCTCGGGACCGTCGCAGTGGGCTCCGACCGAGCCCCTGCTGCCGGGTTCTTTCGAGGGGCGGCCACCGCGAACCTAGCCCTTATCCACGTGGTGGTCTAACGTTCGACACATGCGTGTTGCTCGACATGGCACGGGCGCGATGGCGGACGTCAAGGCGTACGCGTCCCAGGTCCACCCCGTGTTCATGCTGCCGCCGATCGCCGCGGCGTGGTTCGGCGCGGCGCTGGCTCGCGACTTCGCGCTCCTCCCCGTCGTCGTCGTCTCCCTCGGGACGTTCTGTGCGGTGTACACGGCGCACGTCAAGGACGGCTACGTGGACTTCCACGTGCGCGGCGAGGACGACGATCACCCGCTGACGCCGGTCGGCTGTCGGCTGGCGCTCGCGGCGGCCGCGGTCGCGTTCCTGGGGTGTCTCGCGACGCTCTGGGCGGTCGTCGACCCGGTCTCGGCGCTGTTGCTCGCGCCGACGTGGTTCATCGGGTACCTGCACGCGCCGACGCTCGACACGAACCCGCTCGGGGCGACGCTCGGCTACCCGGTCGGTATCGCGGTCGTCGTCGTCGCGAGCAACCACGCCCAGACCGCGGCGATACGCGCGGAGGCGGTGGCGTTCGCGGTCGTGTTCCTCCTCGTCCTGACGGGCGTGAAGGTCATCGACGACCTGACCGACGTCGAGTACGACGCGAGCATCGACAAGCGCACCGTGGGTGTCGTCCTCGGGCAGGCGCGCGCTCGACGGCTCGCGTACGGGCTGATGGGCGCGGGGCTGTTCGCGGTGCTCGCGTTCGCCATCGACGGCGTCGTCCCTGCGAGCGCGCCGCTCGCCATCCCGGCGTTCGTCGCCGTGGCGCTGTACGCCGCGCGAGCCCCGCCGGACCTGGCGACGATGCTCCTCGTCCGCGGTGCGTACGTCTTCCTCGCGGTGCTCGTGGCGGCGGTGTACTTCCGGCCGCTCGCCGGCGTTGCGCTCCCGGACATCACGGCGTTGGGCGAGTGGACCTACCTCGCGACGGAGGTCGCGTTCGGGTCGGTCGCGGCCGCGCTCCTGTATCGCGCCGGTCGCGCCGCCGCCCGTCGCACGGCGCGTACCATCGCGGTCCTGTACCCCATCGCGTACGTCTGGGACTGGTACACGCTCGAGGTTGGCGTGTTCGCCATCCCGATGCGGACGGGCGTCGAACTCCTCGGGATTCCCCTGGAGGAGCACATCTTCATGGTCGTCGTGCCCGCGCTCGCGCTCGGCATCCACGAGACGCTCGTCGGCCGTGACGCCGCGGACCGCGACGCCGACCGGGTCTCGACCGAGTAGCGCAGGTACGAGTGGTGGTCCGGGGTCGTCGTCGGCAGGCCGAGTTCCGATGAATTCTAGAGGGAGTTCCGTGGGACCTTGTGCGGACGTGAGACGGAGTTCGGAAAACCATCATACGGCTGGCAGGTGTCGGTGTCGGTACGATGCGCGAAGACAGCACGAGACGACGGTTCGTCGCAGCGGTCGGCGTCCTCGGCGCCGGAACGCTCGCGGGTTGCCTGGGGACCGGCGACGACGCCGAGTCGTCCACGACCGACGACGGCATGGACGGGATGACCACCGGCGACGACGGTATGACGACCGGCGACGACGGGATGGGCGAGGGAAGCACGACCGAGGGCGACGACATGGGGATGGAGCCGACCGACCCCGACATGGCCGAGCGCGCCGCCGTGGACCGGTTCAGCGACGACGCCGGCACGCTCCACAAGCGGTCGGCGAACCCGGACCTCCCCGGCCCGGACGAACCCATCGACTTCGACCGGAAACCGTTCTGGCATCAGGGCCTCGGTCCCGACGGCGAGGTCGTCCAGTACTACGACCTCGACGTGCAACCCATCGGGCCGGCACCGATATACGTCCTCTTCCGCGAGGGCGAGGACCAGCCCGTCGCGGACCAACTGAACGTCGTCGGCGTCAAACCCGGCGACGACGGGTACAGCGACTTCTGGCGAGTGCACGAGGTGACGGTCCCCGAGGACTACGAGGCGAACGCCATCACGAGCGTCGACGCCATCGACGACGGCGACTACCCCGTCGAGGCGACGGACACCCTCGTGAACTGCCCGGTCGTCCCCGACGGGTCGACCGCCGAGAAACGCGTCGGCGACGGGGACACCGGCCTCACGCGGGGCTGGTACGACGGGAAGACGGTCTCGTACTTCACGTTCGCCGAGGCGTCCCTCGAGGTCACGAACGGCGTGGTGCCGCTGTCACCGATATACGTGACGTTCAACACCGACCCCGGCGAGGACGGCGGCGGCCCCCAGTCCGGGTTCGTGACGGAGGACGGGAGCGCTCAGAACCACAACGTCGTCGCGAGCCTGCCGGGCGACGACGACTACTCGCCGTTCTGGCTCGTGAACGTCTACGACAACGACGACTTCGACTCGGTCATGGACCTCGCGTCCGCGAAGAACGCGAACGTCCTCGCACAGGGCGCGGCGAACGTGAACTGCCCGCTCGTCTCGGTCACCGAGTCGACGAACTGAGTCACCGGCCGGTCGAACGCTCGGCCCCGGCCTCAGTGCGGTCCGGGCCGTTCGACGTCAGGTCCTCTCGAGGACGACGTCGGTCACCTCGAAGCGAGCGCCCCCGGCGTCGCTCTCGTCGACCGCGACCGTCCACCCGTGGGCGGTCGCGACGTTCTCGACGATGGCGAGCCCGAGACCGATGCCGCCCGTCGTGTACCCGGTCTCGAAGACCACCTCGCGGTCGCGCTCGGGGATTCCGGGGCCGTCGTCCGCGACGTAGAAGCCGTCCGAGTCGAGCGCACCCACGTCGACCGAGACGTCCTCGCGGCCGTGCTCGACCGCGTTCCGGAAGAGGTTCTCGAAGAGACTGCGGACGCGGTCGCGGTCGGCGCGGAACACCGCGTCGTCCACGACGGCGAGGTCGGCGCCGGCGGTGTCGACGCACGCCCAGGACGCGTCCGCGACCGTCGAGAGCGAGACCAGGTCGGTCGCATCGACGTCACCGCCGCTGCGCGCCATCTGCATGACGTCGTCGATGAGCGCCTCCATGCGGTCGAGGGACTCCGCGGCGACCGCGAGGTGCTCGCTCTCCCGTTCCTCCCGAGCCGTCGCCACGCTTCCGCTGGCGACGGTCAACGGGTTCCGGAGGTCGTGACTGACGACGCTCGCGAACGCCTCCAGGCGGTCGATGCGCGCCGCGGTGCGCTCGCGTTCCAGTTCGTGCTCGAGGAGCCGTGCGACGAGCTCCGCGAACAGCGTCTCGTCGTCGGAGAACGGTTCCGAGCGCGCGTCCTCGGACACGAAGCAGACGGTCCCGTACGGCTCGTCGTCGAGCGTGATGGTCGTCCCGTGATAGCACTCCAGGCCGTGTGCGTCGTACGCCGGATCGTCGCCCCAGCCCTGCGCGGACGCCTCGTGCAGCGCGATTGGGTCGTCCGACGCGACCGTCCGCCGACAGTACGTCTCGCCGAGTTCGACGAGGAGTCCCGCCGGGAACTGGCCGTCCGCGTCGTCCGTGCTCGCGAGCGCCTTCCAGTAGTCCGTCTCCGGGTCCACGCGCGTGACGTGCCCGTTGTCGACGTCGAGGTACCGCCGTCCGATGGCGAGTGCGCGCTCGGCCTTCCGTTCGAACGACAGGTCCTCCTGCATGACCACGTACAGCGCTCGCCGTGCCCGGTCAGCGTCCAAGTCATCCGTCCCCTGAAGCACGTCGAGGCCGCTCGTGGTGGCGTCCGACCCCGGGCCGTCGTCCGGGACGTGGTCGTCGGTCATCCCTCGACCACTCCGTTCGGTCGGCGCCGGCGGGCCGACCGTCGTCGCGGTCCGACCCCGCCGTCGTCGGGTCCGAGGACGGACGTCGCAGTTCCTCGAAGATAGCGCACGATGCTACCTATGGCATCGTCAGGCTGAAAACACTGTGGGCGCTCCGCAGCGTGACGCGTCGGCCCGAGACGACCACCGCCCACCGACTGAAACACTTATCAAGGTGACGACGATATAAGTACTGTGACCTACGATACCGTCGTCTTCGACAACGACGGTGTCCTCGTCGGTCGAACGAGCTTCGACGTGCTCCGGGACGCAACCCAGGAGACGTTCGAGTTGTTCGACGTGACCGACCCGGACCCCGAACACGTCGAGGATATGACGATCGGCGCCACGCCCGAGCAGGTTGGCGTCGTCTGCGACAAGTACGATATCGACCCCGACATCTTCTGGCGGACGCGCGACCGACGGCTGTCGCTCGCACAGCAGGAGGAGGCCCGCGCGGGCCGGAAGACGTTCTACGACGACCTGCACGTCCTCTCGGACCTGGACGTCGACATGGGCATCGTGAGTTCGAACCAACAGGAGACCGTCGACTTCCTCCTCGAGCACTTCGACGTCCCCGTCGACTTCGGGGCGGCGTACGGCCGCGAGGCGACCATCCAGAGCCTCGACCGCCGGAAACCGAACCCGCACTACATCGACCGGGCGCTCGCGGACCTGGAGGCGTCGACGGACTCCGCGCTGTTCGTCGGCGACAACGAGTCCGACATCCGCGCCGCGGAACGCGCGGGCATCGACTCCGCGTTCATCCGACGGCCCCACCGGACGGACTGGGAGCTGAACGTCTGGCCGACGTGGGACATCGACTGCCTCGAGGACCTGCGCCGCATCTGTAGCTGACCGCCGGAGGCTCCCCGTAGTCGCCTTCGACCCGCGGTAGCGGCCGCTACGAGCCGAGTCGCTCGCGCGTCTGGTCGAGCGCCGCGACCGCGCACAACACATGCGCCGTCTCGAGCGGCTGCGCCGTCTCGAACGCCCGCTCGCCGTCGCTCTCTCGATGCTTGAGACGGGCAGGTCATGGCACGGGATATCGCTGACAGCAACGTGACCGTTCGCAGACACGCGCGTCACCGAGAGACGACGACGTCACCTAGTGCGGTCGCCGTCCGCAGAACGCATATCCGCGCGGGCGCACTCTCCGATAGCATGCCTTCGATACGTGCCGCTCCGTGTCACGCCACCGCGATAGCGACCGACCGACCGTTCGGCGACGGCGGAGAGACCTGAACGATGGTGGACGGCGACACCGACCGGAACGGCGAGTCGTTCCGGTTCGAGTACGACCCCGGCATCCTCCGGTACGGACGCGGGTGCGTGAACGCCCTGGAGGACGAACTCGCCGAGCACGGCATCGAGCGTGCACTCGTCGTCTGCGGTGAGACCGTCGGGAGCACGCCCGCCGTCGTCGACCCCGTCACCGACGGGCTCGGCGACCGGTTCGCCGGCGTGTTCGCGGGGACGACACCGCAGAAGCGGCTCGCGACCGCGTTCGACGCGCTCGACGCGATGCGCGAGCACGACGCGGACGCGCTCGTCGCCCTCGGCGGCGGCAGCAGTCTCGACGTCGCGAAGGTCGCGGCCGTCCTCGCCGCGACCGACCGCGACGCGGTCGGCGAGCGGTTCCAGGGGCGCGGCACCATCACCATCCCGGACACCGACCTGCCGCCCGTCGTCGCCGTGCCGACGACGCTCGCCGGCGCGGACCTCTCCATCGTCGCCGGCATCACCGCCCACCCCGAGAACGGGCTCGTCGACGACCCCGCGAGCGGCGGCGTCGGCGACCCCCGACTCATGCCCGCGGCCATCGCGTACGACCCGGAACTGTTCGCCACCACCCCGAAGCGCATCCTCGCCGGGTCCGCGATGAACGGCTTCAACAAGGGTCTCGAGACCCTCTACAGCAGGCACGCGACGCCCGTCACGGACGCCACCGCCGCCCGCGGCCTCGGGCTTCTCGCGGACGGGCTCGTCGAGCTCGGGCGCGGCGACGTCGACGCGGACACCCTCGCGCCCGTCGTCGAAGGCATCGTCCTCGTCCAGTACGGCATCTCGCGGCCCGACGCCGGCACGCTCTCCGTCATCCACGCGTTCGGCCACGGCCTCACGCACGCGTCGGACGTCCAGCAGGGCGAAGCGCACGCGGTCGTCACGCCCCACGTCCTCGAGTATCTCTTCGAGCACGTCGATGGCCGTCGCGACCGCCTCGCGGACGCGCTGGGCGTCGACGACGACGACACCGACCCCGCCGGCGGCATCGTCGACGCGGTCACCGACGTCGTCGATGCGCTCGACCTCCCCACGCGATTGCGCGACATCGACGGGCCCGGACCCGGAGCGTTCGAAGCGATCGCCCGATACACCCTCGACGACCCCTTCATGGCGAACGCACCCACGGGACTGGACCCGACGCGCGACGAGCTCGAACGCGTGCTCGAGGCCGCGTACTGACGTCGTCCCACGACGAGAACTCGCTCCCGGCCGTCTCGACGCGACCGACCGTCCCTCGCCGTAGATTCCGCCGAGCACCGCCGTGACATCGTCGACCACCTCCAGGACGCGGTCTCGGGGACCCTGCCGCGCGGGCACTGGGACGTGATGAGCCGGAGGAGCTCGGCCGCCTTCGCCCTGTCCGCGTCGTCGCGACACCACCTCGACGACTCAGCCACCACTGGCGGAGACGACGAGACACGGACCGGCGGCAAGAACGGCCGCTCCCGTGTCGCGGTCCGTGAGAACGAACGGTGCGCTGGGTTCGGCCGCGGTCAGTCTGCGTCCGAGCCGAACATGCGCGGCATCGTCACCGAGGTGTGCTCGGAGAGACCGTACGCAAGGACGACGAGCGCGACGACGCCAGCGAGGAGGAGCGGCGGCGGCGACACGCCGTACCCGCTCGCCAGGAACAACGCCGTGGCGACGGTCCCGCAGAGCACCGCGTACGGGATCTGCGTGTTCACGTGGTCGACGTGGTCCGCGCCGGCGAACATCGAGGACAACACCGTCGTGTCGCTGATCGGCGAGCAGTGATCACCGAACAGCGAGCCGGTGAGGATCGCGCCGATGGCACCCGGGAGCGGCGCACTCATGTTGAACGCGAGCGGGACGGCGACGGGGAACATGATGCCCATCGTCCCCCACGAGGTCCCGATACTGAACGAGATGATAGCGGCGGCCAGGAACACGACAGCGGGCAGGAGCTCCGGCGAGATGACGCCCTGTGCGACGGAGACCACGTACGGGCCGACGCCGAGCGCCTCGCTCACGGAGCCGATCGTCCACGCGAGCGAGAGGATCGCGACGGGGAACATCACCATCTTGAACCCCTCGAAGATCGAGTCACTGATCAGTTCCAGTTCGACGCGAGCGTGCCCGACCAGGATAGCGAGCATGATCCCGCACGCTGAGAACACGCCCCAGAGGATCGCGTCTGCGGTCGCGGCGTCCTTCAGCGCCTCGACGGGCGCCACACCGGGCCACCCACCCGAGGAGAGAAGGCCGAGGCCGGTGACGACGACGAGTGCGACGATCGGCGCGGCGAAGTACCACCAGCGCGAGTCGACGTGGTCGGGCGTCTCGATGTCCTCCTCGCGCGTCTCCAGGAGCGGATCGGCGTCGTCGCGGAGGACCTTCCCGGTCGTATTCGCCCGCTTCTCGGCACGCGCCATGGGACCGAAGTCCCAGTCAGCCACGATGAGGACGAACACGAGCACGACCGCGAGGAGGCTGTAGAAGCGGAAGGGGATGCTCTGGAGGAACACCACGAACGGACTCTTGTCGATCCCGAGCGACTGGAACTGTTCCTTGATGAGTCCGACCTCGAAACCGACCCACGTGGAGACGACGGCGACGCTGACGACGGGCGACGTCGTGGAGTCGAGGAGGTACGCGAGCTTCTCGCGACTGATGTTGAACTTGTCCGTGATCGGCCGCATCACGGACCCGGTGATCATCGTGCTCGCGTACGAGTCCACGAAGATCAACATTCCGAGGATGCCCGTCCCGATCTCGGCCTGTTTCCGGGTCTTGATCCGTGAGATGATACGGTCGGCGAGCGCCTTCATCCCGCCGGACAGGAAGATCATCCCCAGCATCGCGCCCGAGAGGAACGTGAACAGGAGCAGTTTGCTGTTGAACGACCCAGTGATGTTGTTGATGACCAACTGGAGCGAGTGCGCCGCCCCAGTAACCGGATTCCAGCCGACGAGGATGGTCGCGCCAATCCAGATGCCGGCGAACAACGACAACAGAACCTGCCTGCTCGCCAGCGTCAACACGATTGCAATCAGTGCTGGCAAGAGGCTTATAATACCGAACGTTTCAGAAGGCATTACGCTCCGGATTTTAGAATTACAGTTCATAAATCCTGTCATACGCTAAACTGTAAACCTCGAAGAACCACTAGAACGCGTAGCTGTCTTCTTCCATATTCGATAGCGGGCGATACCAAGACGCTAGACGAGTGGACACAACGAACACCCACGATAACAGTTAAACTATCTGTCTAAACCCGGATGCACAATACAGTTAATCAGACACTCTCTCGGAGAACCCGAATCGAACATCGACAGCGTCCAACCCACCACGAGCCATTCAAGCACCGCCGAAACCGAGACAACCCACAACGAGAAGAGTTGGTCACCCACGCACCGGCTGCGTGAACGCGACCGACCCCCGGCGCAGTCGGAGTCTCACACGGCTCTACCCACTCGAAACACGGACCGACTCTCGACAACTCGAACCGGACACACGAAAACGAGATTGGAACACCATCCCACGTCCCACCGACGCATCCACGACTCGTCGTTCCGTGCCGCGAGAAAATGGGGCCGGAGGGATTTGACCTCCTCTGCTCGCGCGCCCGGCGCTCGCAAGAAACGCGAGGAATACGATGCCGTGTGGCCCTGTCGAAACTTCGTCCCGTGTCGTCCTGGTGGCGATACACCAATGACCGACCCAACGACGCACCCAACCGACGTGTCGCCACGACAGGCCCGCCGCGAGTTCCTCAAGGACAAACGCGGAACTGTCAAAGACAGCACCGTTCGCGCCTACAAGTACCCAACCACCTCGTTCATCGAGTTCTTGGAGAGCCACGACATCGACCAGATGTCCGAGGTTGGCTCCTACGAGATCGAATCGTGGAAGGACAGCCGCAGAGAGGAAGTCAAGCTCGTCACGCTCCACAACAACGTCAAGCACCTTCGCGTCTTCATCAAGTGGTGCGGCCGCCGCGAGTACGTTGACTTCGCACTGTACGAGCGCGTCGACGTCCCGAGCCTCCCGACTGAGGACGCTGTGAGCGAGGATACCCTTCGACTCCCACAGGCTGAAGACATCCTCCGCTACCTCCAGAAGTACGAGTACGCCAGCCGCAACCACGCCATGTTCTACACGATGTGGCACACCGGCTGTCGTATCAGCGGCGCTATCTCACTCGACCTGGATGACCTCACGCGGAACAACAAACAGCAACCGATACTCAAGTTCCGGAACCGCCGCGAACAGGGAACCCCACTGAAGAACGGGAACAAGAGCGAACGCAACGTCGGTATCAGCGACGACCTGAAAGGCGTTCTCCGAGACTACATACAGAGCAGACGCAGCAACGTCCGCGACGACTACAACCGCAAGCCACTGTTCACCACGCCAACGCAACGCGTCAGCCGTGGCGTCGCCTACAAGAACTTCGTCGGCATGAGCCGCCCGTGCGTGACCACAAACAACTGTCCACACGACCGCACCATCGAGGAGTGCGAAGCCGCGCAGGATGTCGAAGCCGCGCCGAGCTGCCCCGGCAGTAAGAGTCTCCACCCGATTCGACGTGGGGCAATAACCTATCACATCAACCGTGGGTGGCCGAAAGACGAACTAAGCGAACGTGTTGACGTTGGGGTCGATACCCTCAATAAACACTACGACGCCCGAAGGGAAGAAGAAAAACAGCAGGGCCGGTCGGAACACCTGGACCTACTCTGAAGCGGTCTGGTACAACCGGGCTGCCTGCGACAGCGACGCTATCTTCTCCCCGTCTTTGAACCACTGGGCATCAACGGGAACCAGCGCCTCACATCGAGAGCAGGACACGCCCAGCGCACCGTCTCGGGTATGGAACTCGTCCGAGGGCGCAAGACATCACGGGCACCCACCAACGGGATTGCGCTGGTTTTGTACCTGATGGAAATCAACGGGAACGCCGCCCCTCAAGGTCAGCAGGTCCGCCGCGGTGGTAGCACTCGCCAGTGCGTCGGGGTCGGACGCGGGGTTCTCGAAGTCGACCGCCACGTTGAGGACCGTGGGGGCGACGCCTCAAGAAGAAGGTGGGCGGTCGGGCCGTGGTCTTCTGGAAATCATGAGAGGTTGTGACACGGTCGGGGATTCCGGATTGCGGAAGATCGTTAGTCCGGTCGAAAGTTTTTGCTGAAATTGCGCTCGTCCCATAGGCGAGTCCCACCAGACGACAACCCCATCCACGTCCCCCAGGAGGCCGCCAGGGGGTTCGACTGTCCCCGCGAATAGTTGGAGACGTTGATAGAAGAAAACGCCGTGGTGAGGCCCACAGAAGGCGTGGAGTGACTACCTGCTGAACGAGCCGCTACTGATCCGGAATTCGGATATGCTTGTAGTCCTCAGGAAAGGCCTTAATGCAGGTGATGAACGCTCGCCGGGTGATTTCGGGCTTGAAGTCGTCGCCGTACTGTGCCACGAACCAGTTCCATGCCACGTCCCAGTCTCGCGTCAGCAGTCGGAACGCGACCTTCCTTCTTTCCTCATGAGATAACGCGCTGATTCCCTTACGTTCCGCCCGGCGTTGCAGTTTCGCAGCAGGACTATTCTCCGTGAGACTGGACTTGCTGGTGTCCGACCCTACCCGTTCGGGGTTCGGTTTGGACTTCGTCCGGACACGGCCTTTACCTACGTCATAGCCTCGATTGGCAAGGTATTCCAGCGCACGAAGTCGATCTCCATGTTCGTAATGCAGGTGGCCGTCCACGAGAACCTCCGCCTCCTCCTCGGTGATCGCGAATATCCGCGACGACCGGCTTTTGCCCCCGATGAGGACGACAATCTCGTCCTCGTCGAAGTCCCATTTCTTTGCGTCTCGCTTGGATAACTGGATTGGCGCGTGTTCCTTGTATTTGTAATAGTCCTTCCCAGTACAGCCGTGGCCCGCGAAGATGTACGCAGGAACCAATGTTGAGTACACGTGCGTCGTGTCCTCCTCGAAAGGTTCACCATAGACTCGAAACGCAACCACGCTTTGTCCACCATTGTCAGCGTTCGCATACGGGGAGAACTCGTGTGCATCGTATGCGTCCTTCTCGGCTTGTTCAGCTGGACCCCGTGGATGGACCGAACCAGTATGCCCGGTTGAATCATCAATCACCTGCGTGGTGAGACACTGCCAGAAGGCCGCACCTCCACTCCGGAGGTATGGATCATAGAGGTCTTCGAGAAACTCACCGAACGTCTCATGGGTCTCTACCTCACCACGTTGGATTCGACGGGCCACACTACCGTTCGGGTCCTCGGGATCGAGTTGGAGTTTCCGTCTATCCGTCTTGTGATGAACGGCCCCAGGCAGGCGGAACTGGCGCTTGCGGCTGTAGATGCAGGTGTCCAACTCCGCACCCTTCTCTTCGTTGAACGCTTCGGCAGCACGCTTAACCGAGGTTAGTTCGTCATGCCTGAAGAACAGCGGCGTGTGAAGGTGAATCGACCGGCTGCCCGTGTAGTAGAACCAACAGACGTCCGGAGGAACGCCCAGAACGTCCCGGGCGAAGTCCTGAAGCCACCGCACAAGTTCTTCAAACGTGCAGTCCTCTTCGAGTGCGTCACTCTCCGCGAGAACGGGATACAGTACCCTGTCACTCGCTTCACACTCATCCTGAAGTTCGATTGCGATGTTGTTACAGCCCTTGGTCGCACTCGGGGTTTGCCATAAGCTCTCAAGCCGGTCAATCTGCGAAGGCGAGAGGAAGTAGATAGGACTCGCGAACACGGCCCACTCGGGGATCGGAGCGTGTAGTGAACGGAGTCGGGGTTCTTGTTTGGGGCCTTCATCGTAGTACCCGTATCGGACGTAGGGTTTGTATCCCGGGAACAGGTCAGCGAAGAAGTCCGCGAGGGAGTTGGTCTTAGTTTCATCAACATTAGGATTTAGAGATTCAATGCTCATTGTCGTGTGTTCGTTTATATACCGTGAATCAGTTGTTCGACCGCATTACCCGCCGCCGTATGCTGGTTCTCGCACCATCACGTAGTAGGTGGGTGGGTGGCCAGTACCTGTGTACACAGAACAGGTACTACATCAGGTACTCCATCAATCAATACCACCAGAAAACCAGACAGACACTTCAGGTATTCCACTTAGAAGTAACATCAGTAAGTTACGGTCAAGGTGGAACCACCCGGGGGGCTTGGGGGGTTCTTGCCGACGCTCACTTCGGGAGACAAGCGGCCCGCTCATACCGAGAGGTTTCAGCAGGAACCTCGTGGTCCCTACAAGAGAACAGGTGCAAACCAAGGCTACGCCTCAGGGGCTTGTTCTCAATGAGTATAACGCGGGGAGCGATATTAACCATGTCGGTCGTTAGAACCCGTTTGAATACCCGAATAGCCAGGAATACGGACGCTTGGAGATTGTTGATTGCACCTGATAACCAGCCCCGCAACCGGGAGCTGCAAGCGGTGTCAACCGGAGTGGACCTCTACGTTCAACCTGGCCTCACAGTTAGACAATCCCGGTAAACGTAGGTACTGTGATTATTGTACAGTCTCGTACTGACAGTCTTGGACTGTGCGTAAGCGGGAGTTCCCGTTGAGTTACAGGGTTAACTGACAGGGCTCACTTATAGGGAGTCCAGTGGAGTACAGTGTTAGTGTGATAGCCATATAGCAGACTGATCAACGACGGAGCGCTGTCGACGTGAGTTCCCCTGCAGGGACGCCATCAGAGGCCCGGTGGCGGTCCCTGTCGGCTTTCGTATCGGTCTGAAGGTGTTCCTACGTTCGGTCGTCCAAACGCAGTAGGGAGCCTGTCCGGGGCTGTACGGGATTGAGCGATGCTGTCTATCGGTTTTCTCTCGGCAGGGGTTGGATATGCCGAATAGAGCATAAGAAGAGATGGGAGTATAACTGGCGTATCGTACGAATTGGGTAGTTTTACTCTATTCCGAGTAACCAGACGTATGGAAGGGTGCGGCGTTCCCGTTGATGCTCAATCCAGCGGCTTCACGGCAGATGTGAATAGGTTGCTCCTGGGCATGGCGATTGGCCTGGGACTTCCCGATCTTGCGCGGAAAGTGATTCGAGAGCGACTCGGTACAAAGCCAACCCGTGGAACGACAGACCAGCAAAGGGGAGACGACTAACTCAACTTAGGATTCCTCGGTGATTCGCTCAAGCGCGACAGGGGAGAAGAATATGTCCCGTCCCGCGCGTTCGACGTGTGATCGGCCACCCTCTTGGCGACACAAGGTCTCGAAGTCGTCGATGTACGTAGCTGGGCGCGTCGGTCGTAGCTCAATCTTGGTGGCCCACGGTTCCGGGGCTTCACCGGCTCTTGTCAGCAGGAAGATTTCGATGAAGACCCGTCTCATGGTGGTCGTGGCATAGTTGAGATACCCCGGGAGAGTGTCCACTTGATAGTGGTCGTTGCCTATGGGGACACCTGCTGCTGCGAACGCACGCCCGGCGACCGACGACCACTCGGGGATGGTGACTTCATCGGGCCGACCTTCTCGATGTTGAACATCGTGTTTGAGGCCGAGATTCCGGAGGCCACTGGAGAGCCTGTATATGTCCTCGCTGTCGTGGAGTGTGAACCGCGGTCGAAACCCCTGGGTTTGGACGCAGCCGCTCGCCAGGAGCCACGCGATGAGGCGATTGATTGAGTTCGTTGTGGAGGCTGGCATTGCGTCGAACCACCCGTTCTCGTCGAGGAACGATATTGCCCGGTAGCCGTCTGGTTGGACACCGTTGTGCCACTCCTTGATTCGACCGAGTGGCATATCCAACGCGCGCGAGATGAGAGTCGGCCCTTCGTCGGGGTGTTCCTGCGTGTAGTCTTGGTACTCTCGGTAGTCAGCAACGAGTTCTTCGCTCGTTGGGTCCTTTCGATTATAGGTTGCGAGAACGTCGGCTTCGGTGATGATCTGCATGATGGGAAAGGTGGTGGTAAGATGTTTAAGTACAGGTGGTTTTTAGCAGGTTGCGGGGGTGGCAACCCTCGCTAACCCACACCGGTTGGGCGCTTAACGCGTCCCACCCGTTTTCCAGACAGGCATTAGACATAGTATATAAATTCTTCCCTTGTGATTTGGTTCTCTGATTATTCCTATGGAAAGTATCATGATGGGCGTGAACCGGCTTCTAAAATCAGAAACGCCATACGTGGCCGGTTTGTCTGGCTCTTCAAGGGCGAGTTGAAGCGGGGCAAGGACCGCTATACCATTTTCTGGACAAGCGATACGGACCTATCACAGAGCGGCTGGCCGACGCTATTAAGTAGTTAGCAGATTAGAGTCTGGATACCATCGGCACGGTGGGTGAACGCCGCAAGCCGATGTGGGAAAAATACCAATGCAAATCAAAAACCTCTTCGCGGACGAGGATGCTGTCTCTCCGGTTATCGGAGTCATCCTTATGGTGGCTATAACGGTCATCCTCGCAGCCGTGATCGGCGCGTTCGTACTCGGAATCGGTGGCAGTCAAACGAAAGTCCCGCAGGCCAGCTTCGACTACAATGTGGATAGCGGGGGGCATTTAGAAGTCACTCACCAAGGTGGGGATGCTATTACTCCAGACCGTATCTCGTTTGCGGGAGCTCGCACTGAGGCTGCTGGTGACGTAAGTATCGTGAGCGACGCGAATAGTAATTCGAAGTGGGACGCCGGTGAAACGATGACTGGAACCTCAACTAGCTGGAGTACTGGCGAAGAGGCTCAGGTCGTTTGGAGTTCCCCTTCGAGCGATTCCACGAATATCATCGGAAGCGGGACGATCTAAAAATGGAACTTCGTTCCGTACTAAGTGATGAGGATGCGGTCTCGCCGGTCATCGGCGTGATTCTAATGGTTGCGATAACCGTCATCCTCGCTGCTGTCATTGGGGCGTTCGTGCTCGGAATCGGTGGCAGCCAAACCCAAGTTCCGCAGGCGAGCTACGAAATGGGATATGCGGCTGACGCAGGCGGATCCACCACAGACGGCTTCGAACCCTCTTCTGGAACCGTGGATAACAATGATCAGGTATCCATTACCCATCAAGGTGGGGACGCAATCCAGTGGAATACGCTCACGTTTGTATCAGGTGGTAGTTCGTGGGATCCCACAGTAGATGCAGATGTAAAAGACGAGGGTGGGAATAACGCAAAAACTGGATCGAACACGTGGACTGCTGGCGGCTCAATTACTCTGATCGAGTCGAGCAGCAAGCAGTTCGTCTCCGGGAACGAGGTCCAAGTCGTTTGGAACTCTCCGAGCAGTGATGGAAGCAATATCCTGACTACGGGCACGATTCCGTAACGCGCGGAATCCTCCTTTTATGAAAGTAACAGTACTTTTTTCCGCCGACAAAGCAGTATCATCAACCATCGGAGTTGTACTAATGGTTGCTGTGACTGTCATCCTCGCAGCGGCAGTGGGGTCGTTCGCTCTGGGGCTTGCAGAAGAGTCCACGAAGAAGACGCCCACGGCTACTGTCGAGACAGAGTGGGGCGTCGATGGCGGGAGTCAAACCGTAGATATCACAATCATCGGTGGTGACTCGGTGAAAAGCAAATTCATGAGTGTCACCGTCGACGGAACAGTCATCTGGAAAGACTCAGGTGTACCAAGCGGCGTGGACATAACAACTATTCCAGGGAAAACCTGGACCGGACCAAAGATTGAGTCCGGGGACACTCTCGGGCTGAAGGAGACGTCCAACAGCGGGCTTCCCGATGGCAAGACGCTGAAGGTCATCTGGAATAACGGTCAGAAGTCCCAGGTGTTAGGCACCGGGACCGTTCACTGAACGGTCGGACACCGCATATCGTCTTCTGTTATCGAGGCTCTCCTACTGATTCTGTTTTGGTACGCGACGCTTCCCGATGTTGCACGGCGCGTGATTCGCGCGCGGTTCGAGTCGAGCAGCGAGTCCGAATAACTCTGGGGAGTCTTCTTATTGGTGTTTTTACACTCTGGGTGGCGACACTGCACCCAAAGAGTTTAGATTGCCGCTACCGTGAGACGTGTTGACCACCAGACGGCGCGGTGTTGTCTTCGATTGTGGGTACAAGACTCTCGTGAAATCCGATTTTCAGGGGGTCGCCCGAATCGACGAACCCCACGCTGTATGTCGATTAGACCGCGACGAAGGAGCGGTATGGGGCCGGAGGGATTTGAACCCCCGATCGACTGATATCTCCGGTGTGTGCGCCTCGGAACTCCAGAGGGTCGTCGTCGCGACGCGATGATCAGTCGGTCGCTCGGTATATCAGCTGGAGTTTCGTCCCGGGCGCGTGGCCTCTGGAGTCAGTCGCCATGCCTGGCTTGGCCACAGCCCCGCTGCGCTTTCGGGTTGGATGGAGTGCTGTAAAGGGGTTTCGGTTCGGGCTAGTCGCGGTCGGCGTCGCGCCAGTCGCATTCCTGGCACTTGTAGCCGGTGACGAGTTCGGTGACGCTCGGCATGTACGTGACTTTGACGACGTTCTCGCCGCAGTCTGGGCAGTCGCGGTCGGCGTCCTCGATGGCTTCGGCTTCCATGACGCTGCCGTCTTCGACGATCTCGGCGAGTTTCTTCGCGGTGACCATGCGGCCCTGGACGACGCGGTTGGCTGGCATAGTCGTGTCTGGTGGGTCGCTGGTAGGTAAGGGTTCTCGTCTAGTGAACGTGTGGCGGTTGGGTTGGGGTCGGTCGGCTGGGGTCAGAGCCAGGGTTCGCGGTCGACCTTGAACGCGTCGTCGCTGTCGTCGTCGGTCGTGCCGGTGTCTTCGTCGTCGTCCGCCATGGCGTCGTTCGCGGTCGTGTGGTCCACGGTTGCGTCGTTCGCGGTCGCGTCGTCCGTGGTTGCGGTGTCGTCGAACGCGACGGCGGCCTCGGTCTCGTTCCCGCCGTCGGTTGCGGTGACGGTACTGGCGTCGCTGGGGGTCTGGTCGTCGTCCGCGGTCGCGTCTCCGGGTTCGTCGGCGGTGACGCGAGTGGCCGAGTCGGGTTCGAACGCGAACAGCGCGGTGACGGCGACGACGAGCAGCGGGGCGCTCCCGACGGGGAGCTTGAGGATGGAGAGCGCGAGCAGGCCGAGGGCGACGGCGCTCCCGAACCGGAACCGGTCGATCGCCATGCGAGCGCGCAGGTGCGGTGCGAGCAGCGCGGTGGTGAGCGCGAACGTGGTGCCGACGACGGCGCTGCCGGCGGCGAGCCAGATCAGCTCCGTGTTCGCGACGGGTTCGAGGGTCGGGTTCGACAGGTCGAGGCTCGCGATGAGGCCCGCGCCGACGATGACGGCGGGCCGGGGCAGGTACTCGCCGATGCGGGCGCTCGCGGTCTTCGCGGCGATCGCGACGATGACGAGTGCTGCGAACCGCTCGAAGATGTGGAGCTGGAGGAGGCTGGCGAGCGTCGGCGCTATCGCGGCTTCGAGGGCGGCGCCGGCGGTGAGGATGCTGCCGACGACGAGGATGGTGCGGACGCGCTCCATGCGCGATCCTTCCATCTCGGCGAGGACGACCGCGACGGTCGCGCTCCCGCCGAACACGAGCAGTCCGACCTGCACGACGCCGATCGGGAGTTCGCCGACGACCGGCAGGGCCGCGGTGGTCTCTTCGAGTGCGCCCGCGAGGACGAGCGCGGGGAAGATACCGTCCAAGAGCGGGAGGGCCATGACGGTGGCGAGGAGCTTCGTGTCGCCACCGACGAGGCCTTCGAGTCTGAGCGCGATGGGGTGACGGCTCGTGCTCATCGATGTTCGTACGGGGCGTCACCCGAGCCCAGGTGGGTGTGATGCGAGCGAGTGCCGGCGTCGACGGTGGCGGTTGCTCGCGGGAGTCCGAACGGGTGGGCTTTGGCTACGAGCGCCATCGGAAGTGTAAAGCGGGCGGTCGAGTCGGTCGACGTCTGCCCGGCGATACACGTTGCGGTGGAGTTCGTAGCCAGCATACGCGCTAACGAAATGGGGTTCGGGCATTAAGCGTTGTGTGAGATGTGCCCGCAAACTCCAACGGGGCGTTCTCCTCGTATAAGTACCCTGGTTCGGGTTCGTCTCTCTGAGCGGTATTATGCTGAGGGATGGTAACTGGAACGTAGTCGTCGGTTCGTTCCGACCGCGAGAACGACGGTGTCGCCGCCTGTTCGTAGCTCGCGCGCAGCCGCGAATCCGGCGATTCACGGGGCGTGAGAGGGGCTTGCACGCCGCTGGCTGTCTCGCAAACCTTTAGTCGCGCCCGTTCGGACGGCTTACATGGCGAACGACGTTCCCCCCGACGGTACGTTCTCGGAGAAACTGCGCGTCCCAGAGGCGTTGACGTTCGACGACGTCCTCCTGCGACCGAAGGAGAGCCGCGTCGAACCGGACGAGGCGGACCTGACCTCCAGGGTCTCGAAGCACGTCGAGCTCCCGACGCCGGTGCTCTCGGCGGCGATGGACACGGTCACGGAGGCGGACCTCGCGATCGCGATGGCGCGCCACGGCGGGCTCGGCGTCATCCACCGGAACCTGGACGTCGACGAGATGGCGCGTCACGTCGAGAAGGTCAAGCGCGCGGACGAGCTCATCATCCGCGACGTCGTGACGGCGCAGCCCGAGCAGACGGTCCGGGAGGTCGACGACCTGATGGCGCGCGAGGGCGTCAACGGCGCTCCCGTCGTGAACGAGGACGACGAGGTCCTCGGTATCATCTCCGGGACGGACATCCGCCCGTACCTGGAGGTCGGCGAACAGGATAACGTCGAGGAGGCGATGACGGAGGAGGTCGTCACCGCACGCGAGGACACGACCGCGCGCGAGGCGCTCGAACTCATGTACGAGCACAAGATCGAGCGCGTTCCCATCGTGGACGACGAGCAGCGTCTCGTCGGGCTCTTGACGATGCAGGGTATCCTGCAGCGTCGCGAGTACGACAACGCGGCGCGCGACGAGGAGGGCCGGCTCCGCGTCGGGGCGGCGGTCGGGCCGTTCGAGACCGACCGCGCGCTCGCCGTGGACGAGGCGGGCGTCGACGTGGTGTTCATCGACTGTGCGCACGCGCACAACATGAACGTCGTCGACGGGGCTCGCGACATCAAGGAGTCCGTGGACGCGGACGTCGTCGTGGGGAACATCGGGACGCGGGAGGCCGCGGAGGACCTCGTCGGGTTCGCGGACGGGCTGAAGGTCGGTATCGGCCCGGGGTCGATCTGTACGACGCGCGTCGTGTCGGGGTCGGGGATGCCCCAGATATCGGCGGTCGCGCAGGTCGCCGACGTCGCGAGCGAGCACGGCGTGCCCGTCATCGCGGACGGCGGCATCCGGTACTCCGGTGACGCGATCAAGGCGATCGCGGCGGGCGCGGACGCGGTGATGCTCGGGTCGTACTTCGCGGGGACGGCGGAGGCGCCCGGGCGCGTCGTGAAGATGAACGGCAAGAAGTACAAGCAGTACCGCGGGATGGGGAGCGTCGGCGCGATGCAGTCGGGCGACGACGAGAACCGCTACCTGAAGGAGAAGCCCGAGGAGGAGGAGGATTACGTGCCGGAGGGCGTGGAGGCGGCGACGCCGTACAAGGGCCCGCTCCGCGACGAACTCCACCAGCTCGCCGGTGGGATGCAGTCCGGGATGGGGTACGTGGGTGCGGAGACGATTCCCGCGTTCAAGGAGCGTTCGGAGTTCGTCCGCGTGTCTTCGGCTGGGCAGGCGGAGAGTCACGCGCACGACGTCGTCATCACGGACGAGGCGCCGAACTACAGCCCCGACAGTAGCTGAGGCGTCGACTCCGGGCGGTCGCGTTCGTTCCTGTTCGTTCGTCTTCGGTCGTCTGTCCCGTCCTTCGGTTTGCGGTCGTGTTCGGGTCCACACCCACGCACCGCATGAGTGGTGGTAACTGTTAACACGGATGGTGTCGTAGTTCGACGTGGACCATGAGCGTACTCGACTCCATCCGCGACGCGCTCGGTGGCGGGACCGACGACCCGGAGAACGACGTCCGGTACCAGTGCGAGTTCTGCGACAGCGAGTTCGGGACCGCGTACAGCTTCTGCCCCGAGTGCGGGAGCGAACGCATCAGCGAGGTCGCGTGACCGGCGTGGTTCGGCTCCGACTCCTCGCACGCGACTAACGGCGGCACGTGCTCTGGCCCCGTCCTGGGACGGCTAGTGCGTGGACATCTCGGAGACGACGGTCAGGCAGTAGACGCCGCCGACGACGAGGAGGATGCCGACGACCCCGGGGACGTCGAGCGACTCGTCGAACGCGACGACGCCGATGGCCGCGACCCCGACGATGCCGAGCGCTGCCCACGTCCCGTACACGACGCCGATGGGGAGGTCCTCGAGCGTCAGCGACACCAGATAGAACGCGAGGCCGTACCCGGCGACCACGCCCAGGCTCGGTATCGGGTTCGAGAAGCCATCGGAGAGCTTGAGCGCGGTCGTTCCCACGAGCTCGGACGCGATCGCGGCCGCCAGCACCACGTACGGATTCATGCATTCGGGTCCCACCACCACAGGTGTGAACGTTCTGAAATGAGCTGCCACTTGCGGGTCGTTTCGCGCGACGACCCCACAGTGCGACTCGCCGCGCGGACCCGGTCGTCGAACACCGGACGCGAACCTACAAAGCGCACGCGAACGTGGGGCGAGCCAATGACCGACCTCGGCGAACTGGGACTGTCGAGCTACGAGGAGGAGGTCTACCGGACGCTCCTGGTGACCGGCGCAGTCACAGCGACGGACCTCGCCAACGCCAGTGGCGTCCCCAGGGGACGCATCTACGACGTCCTGAACGGACTCGAATCCCGACAGCTCGTTCGAACGCAACCCACCGACCCGGCGCGCTACGTCGCGGTCCAGCCCGAGACCGCGGTCGACAGACTGCTCGCCGAACGCGCCCTCGAACTCCGCGACGAATGGACGCGCTACCGGGAGGTCGCCGCCGACGTTCGCTCGAACCTCCTCCCGACGTCGCCGGCGGACGGCAGCGTCTGGCTCGGGTCGCTCGGGAGCACCGAGATGCAGACCGCCCTCCAAGAACACGTTCAGACCGCGACGTCGACCGTTCACGCGGTCGTCGGCCCACCCTACGAGTCCGCTTCGTGGGACACGCTCGAACGCGAGGTCGACGCGTTCTTCGACGGCACGACACCCGACGTCTCGGTCTCGCTCCTCGTCAGCGAACGGGTACTCGAGACCATCCCCGACGCCTTCTTCGATAACGTCCAAACGCACTCGGCAACGGTCCACGTCAGAGCGCTCGCCGACGTCCCCCTCTCGTTCGACGTCATCGACCAACACGTCACCACCGTCGACGTCCCACATCCGCGGCGACGCGGGGACCGCCTCGGCATCGTCGCAGTGACCGACACCGACGTCGTCGACGAGTTCGAACGACACTTCCAGGCGCTCTGGAACGACGCAATCCCCGTCACCGACTGACCCTCCCAGAAAGAAGAACCGAGCCACGGTCGCAGCACGTTCCTCGCTGATTCGATACCCGTCCGCGTCCGTCACGCGGCGCTCACGAGTCGATGGTACTGCGAGAGAAGCGGGCCGGAAGGAACTCGAACCACGGTCGCAGCGAGCTGCTCCCTGATTCAATTCCCTCGCTGACCGCTCCGCTCCTCACGTTCGTTCGTCGCAGGAGCGGGCCGGAAGGGAATTGAACCAGTTATGATAAGTTCGAATCGCGGCACAGCGCCGCGATTCGCTCCTTATCATAAGCGTTCGTTCACGTCGCACAGCGACGTTCACGAACACCCTGACCGCTTTCGCGGGTCGCTCCCTGCCGGGCATCCAGTAGGTGCCGGGCGGGGTGCGCTTCCACGCCGAAAAGACTCAGTTCCGGGCGTGCGGCGCTTCGCGCCGTTCCGGGCTCCTGACCTAGAAGAGTCGATTTCCCCGCGTTTCGAGCTACAACCCCGTGCAAATCCGTCCGCACACTCGAACGCGTGGCGAGCATCGGACACCCAGACCCTCGAAGAGACCTCACATCGGGGCCTCGCAAAGGAACCGGGAATGGCTGTCGTCCTGCGACAGGACAAGACCATGACCGACGACCTAGAGCCCATCGGGCCACGAGAAGCCCTCGAACTGTACGCCAAAGACCGCGACATTGCAACGTCGACCGAGCGCGCCCACCGCCGGCGCATCGGCCGCCTCGCCGCGTGGTGCGAGAGCCAAGGTATAGACAACCTCAACAACATCAACGGCCGGAAGCTGCACCGATTCAAGATCGACGCATTCGAATCGAAGGACAACGGCGGGAACTACTCCCGGGAGACCATCCGAAGCGTGATGGACACCATCCGCGTCTTCATCCGCTGGTGCGAGTCCATCGACGCCGTTCCACAGGGCACCAGTGAGAAGGTGCAATCACCCTCGCCGGAGAACACGCGTACCGAAACGCTCGATGCGGAACGCGCAGGACAAATCCTCCGCTACCTGCACGAGTACGAGTACGCGAGCCATCGTCACACCCTCATCGAGGTCTTCTGGCACACCGGCCTTCGGCTCGGCGGCGTTTACGGCCTCGACGTCGACACGGTTCACCTCGACGAGAACTACGTCGAACCGCTCCACCGGCCCGAAGAAGACACCCCACTCAAGAACGGCGAGGCCGGTGAACGGCTGGTCAACATCTCCGAAAGCACGTCCCAGGTCATCACCGACTACATCGAGAACAACCGCCACGACGTCCAGGACGACTACGGTCGGGAACCGCTGTTCAGTAGCCGATACGGTCGTCGTGCCAAAACCAACCTCCGCGAGATAGTGTACGCCGTCACCTGCCCCTGTACGTACACGAACGAGTGCCCCCACGGCCGAACCATCAGCGAGTGTGAGGCCACGGATCGGAAGGATCAGGCATCGAAGTGTCCGTCCTCTCTCTACCCGCACGCGTTCCGCCGTGGCAGCATCACGCACCACCTGCGAGAGGACATGCCGAAACATCTCGTCTCGGATCGGATGGACGTGAACTCCGAGACGCTCGACAAGCACTACGACACGCGTTCGGACAAGGAGCGGATGAACCAACGGCGAGACTACCTCCCCTCGAACAATGACCCGAACACTCGGCGTAAATAATCAAGGCAGGGAATAGCCTCTCTACGGCCCCTCGTCTTCTTTCTCCGACTTCATAACGTGCGGGATAGAAGTATACGTAAGCAGTAGATATTGAGAAAGTGTCGTGGGAATTATGGGAGTGGGGGTGGGGGCGGTGTGTGATTCGTTGTAGAACACTCACCAAAGGATGAAGAGCTATCGAGCGAAATATAGTTCCAATGCCACCCGATTATCCCCCCAATAAAACATTAAACGTTGGTGATGTGGTGGAAGTCCTCGCAATCAGGATTACAAATAATGGCGACGTCTGGTGTCCAGTCCCAACAGAGGTTTTACGAGACTCCATTCGGATTGATACGGACGAGTTCGAAGATCCACAAAGCATAATTAATACAGCAGTAACTGCTAAGATTGTGAAGATCGGGACTCATTCGACAAGAGCGATACCCGTGTCGGATTCGGATGTTAAGCATTCTTTTGTTTCAAGATATAAGAATACTATTAAAAGTGGCGAGGATATACAATCTGATGGCAATCTCCCGGGTCAGCTAGAGAAGGCGGAAGCTGATATTCCGACTACCAAGACAAACCCCGATTCAACATCCACAAACCCATATTCTGAACAAGGTGATGTTGGCGAACAAAAATCAGAAGAGGTAGGTTCGGGCCAAGGGAAGGGGAGTCCCAATCGTGACCTTTCTGAGCTACGAAAAATTGCCAAGAAAGATGAAACCTTGGAGGTGTCAACTGAGAATAAAACGAGCCAAAGGGCTTCCCAAGAATATTCCCGGTCTGTAGCCATCAAGAGATACGTAAAAGAGCGCGCTGAGGGCGAGTGTGAAGGATGTAGAGAACAAGCGCCATTTATTAGCAAGACTGGAGAACCATATCTACACGCACATCACGTTTTTGAGCTAAGTAAGGGTGGGAAAGATACCATAGATAGTGTAATCGCTCTCTGCCCCAACTGCCATTATCGGGTTCACCATGGAGTAGATGGAGACGCATACAATCAAGAACTGATAGAGAAGTTACGAGAGATTGAATAAGCCATTGCTTGGTGCGGTATAGATCGGCTGTGATCCTCAGCCGAAGAGTCGGCTCAAGAACCCGGTCTCCGAATCGGAACTCTCCCCGTCGGTCAGCTCGTCGATATCCAGCCACTCCGCGAAATCATCGGGGTTCTTTACGATGATGTTGCGACCGCTCTTCTCGGGACGCATCTTCGTCGGTAGCGTCTTCCGATAGCTGTAGAGTTCGTGTGGTTCGAGGTCGAACTCTGCGATGAGGTGGTCTTCCCGGCGTTCGAACGAGACATCTCCCCGCTTGGAGGCCTGCCGCCACTTTCGCTTCCCGATGTTGTACTTGCGGTTCGCTGGTTCCACGGGGAAGTAGTCTGGTTCCTTCCGCCCGGCCCGGTCGTAGAAGTCTCGGAAGACGCGTCTAACGTCTTCGACCGTCCCACCAGCATCCATGTACATCTCTTCCTGGAGAATGCGACGAGAGACGTAGGAGAAGATCGGGTTCGGTTCGTCGAGAATCTCGTTGAGGTCTTCCTGTGCCTTGTAGAAGCCCTCATCCTCGGGGTTCGATGGGAAGGCGACGTCGAAGTGGAGCATCTTCGACCGGTTACGGAACCAATCATTCGGACGGGAGTCGTTGCTGGTGAAGATTATCGAGGGGTAGGATACCTCGTCGGCCGGGTTCCACGAGTCCTGCCAGAAGTTCCGAAGCGTGTCCACGCGTTCGATCTTCTGCTTCGAGATGTCTGAGACGACGTAGGGGAACACGGTATCGATATTGCGTAGCGAGCGAATCTGGTTCTTCCCTACGTTGTCGGCGTCAGCGCCCCCGCGGACGAAGTCGTCGGAGATGAGCCGAAGCAGGAACTCTGTGAACTTGTCCTTCCCCGCGTCGGACTCCCCGAAGACGTAGAGATACTGCAACGCGTTGTCCAGCGTGACGTCCCCATAGAACTGGCACGCGTACAGGTTCACGAAGGGCGCCCACAGCCCGTACAGAATCGCCTCGTACATGTGCGCCATCACTGCTTGCGGGTTGTTCGTCTCTCCCCACTTGTCGACCGTCTCGACGTATTCTTCGATGTTCGCAAGCGCAGCATCGAGCACTGCGGGGTCGGCCTCCTCCTCGGCGGTTAGAATCCGGTGGTGTTCTCCATGCTGGAGGTGGACGCGTCCGGCCTCGGTGTCGACCCACATCTTCGGCACATCGTACCGAGTTTCGAGGTAGTTCGTGTAGCCCTCGACGGGCGTCGTAATCGCATCTGCGCCGACGTCAGCGCCACGCCGCTTGAGATCGGTCTCCATCTGGTCAAGGTAACCGTCCGTCTCGAAGCCCTGTGTTGGAAGCGTGATCGAATATTCGGGGGTCTTCGCCGCTGTCACTCCCTCGGGAGTCTCGCCAGAAGATCCATCCTCCGCACTCACCGTCTCCTCTCTGTCAGTCTCCTCGGCTTCGACGTGTTCGACAGTAACGACCTCATCTGCTTCATCCACATCATCCGACACACCGACGACCTTGTCCACCTTGTCACCGAGGTCGTCTAACTCTTCGCCGATACTCGAGTGAATCTCTCCCTGTTCCGAGAGCTGCGTATCCCGGTTGTCGATCCAAAGCTCGATCCGTCGCTCCTTCTCCTCCTCGTCATCAAGTTGCTCCAGCTCTTCAGCGAGGTTCTCCATGAAGATCTCGTTCGCATAGCTGTCGCGGTGGTCTTCGATCCATTCGAGAAACCGTTCATCGAGCTGGCTCCCCACGCTCGTGTTGAACACAACGACGCTGTTGGTCTGGTTCTTCCAACTGTTGTACGAGAGGTTCGCACTCCCAGCAATCAGGACGACCTCCTCGTCTGGCTTGACGATGCGATAGAGCTTCGAGTGAACGACCTTCCGATTCTTCAGTCGGACGATCAAGCTATCTTCGCGATAGTGGCGCTCAAGTTGGCGGGCAATCGTGGCGTCATCAACGGAGGACTGGTACTCCTCGCGGTTGCCGACGAGCACGTCCATCGTCTCCAACTTCGCCTCTTCCTTCTCAAACAGATCGAGCAGTAACTCTGGTGACTCACAGTACGTCACCGCATCAACGTGAATCGCACCCTCGAAGAAATCAGTAAACGACTCCCAGCTTTTCACCGTTTGCCACTCCATCTCCGCCGCGTCCCCGAACCCGCCCAAATTAATCGTCGTCGCCCAATCCATGGTGTTCGTGGACTGGAGAGACGGCCCCATAAGAATTATCCATAATATGACCAGTACGATCGGTGGTGCCAGCAGTTTTATCCCCGCTGTGTGAGGTCAAGAGAACATGTCGCTTGACCTTTTGAATGACTCTGAATTCCTTTCGGGATTTCGCCAACGACGCCTCAGCTCGTATCGAAGCACCCCCGAGGATATCAACGCTCACTACAGTGACGAAGGGCAGATCCAGGCGGACTATCATCGACGGTTCGCGTTTGAACTGATTCAGAACGCTGACGATGCAATGTCGGAGACAGCCGGGGAGCGGAAAGTCCGGTTCGAACTGAACGGGAATACTCTACTCGTCGCAAACACTGGCAGGGCGATCGACGAAGAGGACGTCAAGGCCCTCTGCACCATGAGCTATACGACCAAGGATGCCAGCAGCGAGGACGACCAAGAGGCACCAATCGGCCACAAAGGCCGGGGGTTCAGTTCCGTCCTCGACCTGACCAACCGGCCACAGGTGTTCTCCACCGGAATCTCGTTCGAGTTCGACCGCGACGAATCCCGTGAGTCAATCTTCGAAGTCGTCGACGAGCACGACAACTGGTCACAAAACCAGATCGACGGGATTCCTTTGATGCGACTCCCTTACTCTCCCGACGAGACACCGTCGCGTGTCGAAGCATTACTCGAGCAGGGCTACAACACCGTCTTCCGGTTCGATTTGAAGAGTGCCGATATCCGGAAGGACGCCATCACCGCCATCTCGGAACTTGATGAGCACACTGCAGTCTTCCTACAGAACCTCGATAAGCTAGAAATCAGCCTCGATGGATCGACCAATGAGTGGAGAATCCAACGCGAATCCAAATCGCTCGGGAGCGACCAGACAACTCTTGAGTTTGTCACTGTCGAACACGAGACCGGAAATCAGGAGGCCACCAGTTCGACCTTCGCACTCTTCTCAAGGTCAGGAATCCCCATCGCCGAGCACACGGGTGGAATCGACGTTAACACGTGGGGAGAGGTCGACCATACACGAATCGGAGTCGCACTACGTGTTACGAATGAATCCGATGGTACCCATCTCAAGCGGTTGACTGAACGGCCATATCTCCACGTCTTCCTCCCAACCGAGGAGCAGTGTCCTATTCCGGTTCTCGCGAATGGTGCATTCTATACGAAGATATCCAGAACAAGTGTGGACGTGACCGCTGACGAGGAGAACTACAACGGGTTTCTTCTCCAACAAATCGCCGACTTGTTAGCAACAGATGCACTATCCTACGCCAAAGAAACGGCCACCAGCGCCGATGAGATCCTCGATTGGCTCGACTTTACTCATCTCCCCGAAGAGACCCGCAACGAGACGGGCTCACTTGAGGGACGACTCGTCGGCGCTCTTCAGAGTACGTTCTTAGACGTTCCATTCCTTCCACGGTTCTCGGCCGCCGATCGTCGCTCGTCCCCACTACCCCTTCGAGAGATAGTCGTGCCATACTATGCCGAGACGCGTCCGCAGATTGCTGCCTACGTTGCACGAATTCACGGGGAAGAACCGCTCCAACTCACCAATCTTGACTCGGAGGGCTACTTCCCCGATACCGACTTGCTTACTCCGACCCACGCACGGATTCTGGACTCGCTCGATACCTCAGTGTTATCCGCACCAGAAATTCCACCAGTGTTGGGATCCGTCGCCGACCACCGCTCACCGCTCAACAACCACCCAAACCGGGGAGACGAGTTGGCTATCGATCCCATTCTGCAAGTCCTGATCTGGGTTTACGAGACGATTAGCGATCAGGACGACGTTCTCAGTGAGTTCAAATCGGCGTGCCGGGAGGCACGCGTCTTCCCGGTTGGTCGACCCGATACCGACGGCGTCGTTAGGCATGTTGCACGAGACAGTGAGGACAGCCGAGAGTTGTTCTTCCCGCCGAAGAATGATATCCCCGATGTCGACCTCCCTGGAGTCGCCTTCCTGAGTCCGCCGCTCTACCGCCCGGAAGCCAGCGTAAACTCGCAAACCCAAAGCGAGCTGGTCTCGGAGCTAAAACCTGCATTGGAGTCGATATGGGATGTCACTAAGTTCGGATTCGAAGAGGTCGCTCAAGCCGCACTCTTCCCTGTCCTCCCAAGTCCTCGGCAACAGGATGCCGATGACACACCCCTCCGAAACCGTGGGATTCTGGAACTCGTGTGGCGACTCGCCGGCGAGTCGGTCAATGCTGACACTCCACTTCCACACATCGAGCGGACACAGACACTTCACAACCTCTGTCTTCTCCCAGTGCCGACGAAGACCGGTGACTGGCGGCCCGCGTGTCGTGTCTACTTTGGGTCGGAATGGCAGCCCGATGCGAGCACTGCCAAGCACGTGGAGCCACTGTTTGAAGCGGCCGAGATTGAGGAGGCTCACTACCTTGCGCCGCCCGACACATTCCCGGGAATTCAGGAAGTCGGAGATGACGAGGACACGGATATTGGAGAGGAGTCAGAGTTCGACGAATGGCGCAATTTCTTTCGGTGGCTAGGGGTTTCCCCACACGTCCGACTGAAGCCGCTGTTCGACCCGCAAACCCGGCGAGATCTGCGTTCTATGATTGGCATTGAACGCCCGGATGCTCGCTCCGCACTGGATGCGCTTGATGACGACCTCTGGAGAGGATACAGGCAACATCTCATCGAGGAATTGGAGCAGACGGGTGGGCAGCGCGGGGAATACGATTCGATTTACCAGATGCAGAGTCTCGAATTCCTTGGACAGTTTATCGAGGCTGCTGAGGCGGGTACATCGAGTTCAGATAGCGAGGCAAATTCCGATATCGGTGAACAGCTTCTCGATCATATCTCGGCATGGTGGCAAGAGAGCTTTCAAGATTACCAGAGTCCAGTGCTTGCCACGCACGATGTCCGGTCGTTTGGCCGGCGTAATCAGAACTGCCCCTCGGAGTCCGAAAAGCG
Source organism: Halorubellus amylolyticus (assembly GCF_034808145.1). Classification (NCBI taxonomy): domain Archaea; kingdom Methanobacteriati; phylum Methanobacteriota; class Halobacteria; order Halobacteriales; family Halorubellaceae; genus Halorubellus; species Halorubellus amylolyticus. The sequence goes on along the minus strand of NZ_JAXHGM010000006.1, from coordinate 53,455 downwards.
CCGTGTCGGCTTGAACTTGTGGCTCTGGCAATTAAAGAATGCCCGCTGGTGTCCGACCGAGCACGGAATAAGGAGGCCTGATGAAACTTGGATGCCCACGGAGAGTGTTCGCAAGAGGTTCCAACTGAACGGCAGTTCGCTGCTCCCCGTTCTCTCGCTCGAAGTCGCAGAGCAACGCAAACACGCAGCCGGATTCCTTGATGCGGTCGGGGTTCGCCGGGAACTCTCTCAATCGACTTTCCGTCCCCGTGACGCACGTATTGTGGTGGGGACGCTATCGAACACCTTCACCGACGACGATGGCAAATTGAGATCGGCCTCGGAGGTCGGAGGCTCACTCCGCCAAATCAAGTCAGCCTACCGTTACACGAGTGAACTATTACCACCCCTCACTGACCAGACCCGCGAAGTAAAGCAGACCGAATGGCAAGAGAGTCAAGCCGAATTGGCAGATCTTGACGTACTCTGTCGATACACCGACGGTAGCTTCGAATTCATTCGAGCGCAAGATGCGTACTTCGTCAATGCACCCGACGTTCTTGAGCAGGTTCCGGTACCAAACCTACCTGTCTTCGTGCTACAGGAGACGGACGCTGTTGGATTTGGGGTTCATTTCGATATGCGCGATTTAGAACGAAGCGTGGAGGCCGACCCCGTCTTCTACGATGAGCGGCTTGAGGTGAGAGACCACCTTCTCGCAGAACTGGAACGGGCTGCCCCGTACATCCTCTGCCGGCTCGAAGCGGAACGACAATCACAGGAACTGATCACCCGCGACCTGAACGGATTGCGAGCCTTCTGCGAGGAGTTGGAGGTTGTCGATTCAATCGAGGTGGATTACGAATTCCCGGATGAGGACGTGCCGCCCGTTACCTCGGAACCCGCGTTCTATCTCGACCGTCGCGACCGTGGGCAGGGGGAGCCGGCGAAACCAGTGGTCAGGGCCTCTGAAAACGAGGACGAACAGTATCGATACTTGGCGCGTGCCATCTGCGGCGCATTAGATGTCACCCAGTTCGAGGGAGTGGTAACGATGCTCACTGCAGCAGATAATCGCCAGCGACGAGAGTATCTAAGACTGGCTGGGGCTCCTTCCTCGCGTGATGAGATTGAGAGCAAGAGACAGGCGCTGTACGAAGACAACGAATCCGGAAATCACCGGCCAAAGCCTAACCCTTTGCCGGATGAGCCAGATGACGAACGGGAGAATAGTGAAGACGTAGCTAGAAAGCCGCTCGAAAACCGGACTCCACAGCGTCAAGAGCGCCCAGTCTACGAACCGGCCGAGTTAGCAATCTCTGGAGACAAAGAGACGATTATCGTCGAACCGTCCGACGAAAATGGTGAAGATGATGCTGATGACAATGGGGGAACTTCAGGTGGCGGAGGCGACCCTGATATGAAATATCGCACTGTCGTCGACCAACTCGGGATGCAGATTACCCTGGAGTACGAGCGGGCACGACTCCGGGAAGAGTTCGATTTCGAGACGCGTGACGAGGCTCCCGATGCATACGTGTTCGAAGTCCACACCGACGACTCAATTGGAAAGGCCCGCGAAGATTCAATCGCATCCCCTGTAATAGAGGAGTTGGTTGAGGGGGTTGGATTGCCACTCCCTTATCCCGGATTTGATATCCTCACCGTGAATCCCGATACTGAAGAGGCAGATCGTCTAATCGAGCTGAAGTCCTCCGGGCATGACACACGAACTCCCGGAATCTCGTGGAACGAGTGGAAGACCGCACGAACTGAAGAGGTTAGCGACCACTTCTACCTCTATATTGTTGGGAACCTGCGGAAGGACATTCACTCCGATCCATACGTACGGACTATTCGCAATCCGTTCGAATTGCTCCGCCCCGAAACCGAGGAACGGTCAGAAACGAAGCGAGAGGTGAAGGTCGATATCAGAAACTTCCGAAAGCGCGGTGAGATTCAGGAGACGTCCCTCACAGATGTGAGCGATTCAGGGTAGGAGATTTTCGAAAAGGAATCGAACTTTCCTGAGACGGCCTCGAATTTAGCATGTAGGTTTTGACATCGACATCTGCAGACCGACAGACAATCACCTGTGGACATCTGGAACCTCACCACCAGATTACTCAGCTGAAGAAGGCTCACCACGGTTTCGATCTAAGACGGGCGTAAGCCGTTCGTGGAAATCGACCATGCGATTGACTGCCCACGTTTTCAGTTCCTCGTCTTCTAGAGCATCATCCAGTTGACCAACTCCCTGGCTGATGTAGAACCGAGTGTACCCGCTACTGCCGTAATCCTCGGAATGGATTTCTTCAGGAATGTTCAGCGAGCCCTCCTCGACCGTCGATAGCACTCTTTCCAGTAGCTCCTTATTCCGCCCGGCATCATCGTATCGTCGTCAAGTTCGACGAGGACGAGATTGGCGTCGAATAGCCTCGGAGTCCACTTTCTCGACTAGCAGCACGCGTGCCGGCATTCAAGTTGAAAGTCGTAATAAGACTTTGATGCGGCGAGCCCCTCTGGGAAGGGACTCATCAGACCGGCTCACGGTTGGGAGGGTCACACGCCCGCATTGGGAACGGGCACCCCACCACCCCACTCATCAGACTTCTACGGTGAAAATCAGTCCTCGGCGAGCGGCCCGTCTCCAGCATCTACTTCCGCATCGTAGTCTGCATTCATCCCAGTCGAGAACCCAAGCAGCAACGCCAACGCGACAGCGACGTACGATTCCCCATTGTACGCCGGCGTCTAACATCGATTATCGACATCGTCGCAGTATGCGAGACCCTGAGTTCGAGACGAGCGAGGACGGCAAGGACGCGTTGGTGGAAGATTACGGAATCGGTCGGGGAGTCGTGTACGAGCTATTTCAGGAGGTTGACGAGGCCGCCGTCGCGCTCGTCGAAGAGTACAATTTCGAGGACGAGGTTGATCTTGAAGTCGTGCAGGAGTACCTGAAGATCGCGTTCTGCGAGGACATCGCGTGGATGAGCGATGCCGGCGTGTGGGACGGAGAGAAAGACATTCGAAGGATCGTCGACGAGATGGACGAGTACGCGGGCGCGAATACACGGATGATGGTTGGCCGTGTCGCCAGCCGCAGCAGAGACATGATGCGGTTGAGTGGCGAGATTATGAAGGACGCCTACTCGCGAGAGTAGTCACATTATCAATCTCGTCTTCGCCGGCGGCAAGGTACTCCCCAACTGAGTCCATCACGAGAGCGTGAGGAATCCTCCCCTACCAGTGACCCAACCCAGAATTATAAATTATCCGATTGGTTCTTATAGAACCAGAGCCAAAATCTAGGTATTCTGGGCTCTCCAGTAGAGGTCGAACCGGCATCAGATGACAGACAGTGTGACCGCATCGTCGGATGGGACACCGGTGACGAGGTGGCCACATTCGAGGCGTGGACGGTCGTCGACGAGGATGATGCGCTCGTCCTGGAACGTAAAGCACCAGAGAAGGTTCGCGACGCGCTGCTCGACGAAGAGTGGACGATTTACTGGCCGGACGAAGTTAACCGCGCCAACGTGCGAGATCCCGTCGAGGTCGCTCTCGACGCACCGCGAAAGGCGTTCTACACTGACGAACCGCCAGAGTACAGGTACTCATCAGTCGGCCGTCGAGAGGCTGTACGCCTCCTCTCTCGACGTGGTGTCGACACCGACGACATCGAAGTCTCGGACGCCTGGCGGTATCCGGAGCGCGACGAGGCCATCGTCGTGTACGACGCGGTGGACGGCGACGGTAGAGCGCACACGCGGCTCTGGCAGGCGACCGACCTCTCGGACGCCGAGGAGGCCATCCTCGCCAGCGAGTATGTTCCCAGCGACGAGGACGGCGAGGACGAGCTGACCCGCGAGGAGGTCGCCCAGATCGTCGAGGCGAATTCGGCACTGTATCCGCGCGAGGCCGACATCGCCGCCTGCTGGGTCGACGGCATTGACGACTATCAGCGCATTAACCGCCTGCTGGGCGACGACGTGACCTACCAGTCGGTCTGGCAGTCAGTGAACAACTACACTGCAAAGGCGCAGGCGGTGGCATGGGAGGTCTACCATGTCTGGCCTCACCTCCCCCAGGAGCAAGTCTCGGACGAGATGGCCGAAATCGTGGAGGCTGTCGAGGCCGAGTCCCCCAAGGATCCCGCGTTCCGCGCGGAAGGAACCGGGCGTGGTGGGAGTCAGAAGTAGCTCGTCGAATGCACAGTCATCTTTTTTGTCCACACCAGTCCACATCTGCGTAGATTCGCTGCCCCGTTCGTCTCTCTATACAGAGAATCCAGTTGACTTGACGAGACTAACGCTCTCCGTAAGAGGCCGGATTATCCGTTGAGGGTTGGTTCTCAACCGCAAGGAGAAGCGAGAACCGACGCATCTGCGGCTCAATACCTCGTGGAAAATCGACCACAAAGCACCCACCGGGATGGCGCGAATACATGGCGAAACCAGGGATCAGATTGGAATGTAATCTCCTTCCAGTTCGATTCACCGACGGGTTATTTATTCATCCAGAGTGATGCGTCGCTATGGGTCTTTTTGATAAAATAAAGAACTCTTCTTTGCATCTCCAGTCCTGCCCAGAATGCGGAAAAGACGAGCTCAGTGGGGGAATCACGAGTTCAGAAGTTGTCTGCCAAGCATGCGGCCACGAGACCACCTTCTCGGAGGCCCGGCGTTTCTCCACTATCGGCGGGAAGGAGTACGATGAGGAGTATATCGCGGCTCTATCCGAGTCGGCTGAAGGTGAGACAGTCAATGAGGAGGTGCTCCGGGCGACTGGTTCCTCAGGACGTTGCTTGCTTGATTACCTCGATGAACACGAACAGCCACATCATATTCTTCAGGGGCAAACAATCGACGTCGAAGGTGGTGGAGATAGCTCGTCTCTGCTCGGAAACGACCGGAGTAGAAAGTTCTCTTTCGGAGTCAATCGGTGTTTCACCGTAGTTACGAACCAACGTGTCTTCCTGGTCGTCCAACAGGGGAACGGCTCCGATGAACGCCACATTCCCTACGACTCGATTACGGGAATTGATCTCGACATTGGGGCAGGCGGTGCCACAAGCCGACTATCGATACAGACGCATGGACGAACGTACCACGCCTCTGGAACCTTATCAAACGAACAAGAATGCCGCAATGCCGTGGAGTATATTCGACATCAACGTCGAGAAGTGAATACAAAAGGGGTGGAGAGCGGGGCTAAGGAGGAGCCCCTTGAGCAATTACAGAGTTTGAAAGAACTACGAGATGAAGGGGTACTTTCTGAAGACGAATTCGCGGAGAAGAAAGCGGAATTACTCGAGAGAATCTAAGGCATCTGGATTCGGTGAGGTACTTATATGCCAGTTGTGGCTGCGATAGCAGGGAGTAAGGTTCGTAGGTTGTCGTCCCACGAAGCATTGCTAAATGGGTTCGATCGCTCTTATCAGTGACTTCCGAGACGTCATAGAACAGTACAGAATGTTGTTGTACCCTCCAAGTTCTCGGTATCCAATATAGCGGACATCATCTCTCTCAGAAATCCTATCCACATAAGAAACGTCTCTGTGCTCTCTGTTATTTTTGATGAGCAGCACGCGTGCCACCCCTCGAGATTGATATGTTCGACCGAGTTCTCAGAACCCTCCTTCGCGTGCGTCAATCTCTGCAACCACATCAAGCAGCATCGCACGGTCGTCCTCGGCCATCCGGTGGGCGTCTCCGGCAACTTCGTCGGTATAGCGACGGATAATCTCGTTGGCAAGGGACTCGATATCGTCAATCTCCTCTCGAGGATCGATGTGGGTGGGCGGTTCGTCAGTGTGTGTGATGCGACTGTGGACTTCGACGGCGACGGCGGCGGGGCCGACGTCGTGGTCGGTGTCGTCGCTGGTGGCCTCATTGAGGAGACTATCACGGATGGTGGCGAGGATTTCATCAGCGACGTCACTGGTGCTGTCTTCGGCTCGGAGCGTAATCTTGGTGAACTGCGGGTTTGCTTTGGTCATGGATGTATCTATGGGGTTGAATTTCTCGATTGCTTCGCGATCTGTTCGTCGGTAGTTCGACCGTTTTGGTGTGGTCTATCTCATCTTCGCGGCGCCATCATATCACCGCAGTTATGTAATCGGCCGATTGCTAATTAATAGTTCTCCTTTTTGAGAAGCAACATAATTGTAGACATATACTTTGAGGCGATAGAGGCGTTACACTGCGCTGGCAGCGTTACTCACCCCAATACCGATTTAAGTGCGCACGAGCAAGTCAGTCAACTCTCGTGAGATCTGGGGTGGGCCATACCACGCGTCACTCGGTCAAGACAGTTCTCGACTGGCCGGCGTTTATTCGGCACGACTCACTACTATCAAGTACGTGTTGGGTCAGAACCGGATGGTTCTCGCCCGAGAGTCCTTCTCAAGGGCGAGAAGTGGCGTTCTTTATCACAACCAGATAGGTGGGCAGCCGAGCAGCCCAACACCCCCTCATAACACCACAAAATATGACAGAGTCTGACACAGTTCTCTACGACACCACACTCTACGCACGAGTATCGACACCCAGCCAGAACATCGCCCAGCAGAAAGAGAAACTCTGGAAGGTCGCCACCGAAGAACACGACATCGATCCTTCCTCCATCGACGTCCTCGAAGACGAGGCCACCGGTGGTAACACAGACCGCGCCGGCTACCAAGAGATGATGCGACGCGTCCGGGAGGGCGAGACCAATCACGTCTTCATCCGCTCCATCACCCGCCTCGGCCGCAACATGCGTGACCTCAACGAGGCCGTCCACGAGATCGTCGAAGACCACGGCGTCGGTCTCACCGTCATCAACGACGGTATCAACATCTCACCGGGAACCGAGGAACTGGATCTCGAGCAAAAGGCCATCCTCTACGGCCTCTCTTTCGCTTCCGATATTGAACACGAGATGATCAAGCAACGAACCCTCGACGGCCTCCGAGCAGCCGAAGAGGCCGGTAAGAGGATCGGTCGTCCCATCTACGGCTTCACCAGCGAGGACGGTAACCTGCGGCCCGACGACGAGGAGTACGAGAAGGCCGTCCAAGCGATCATCGCCAAGGAAGAACTCGGCTGGTCAGATCGACGCATCCAGCGACAGATCGGCGTGCCTCGCCGAACGGTTCCGAGCGTTGTCGAACGTCGTGACATCTACCTCGGCGAGAAGTTGGACGAGGACATGGCCGACCAGGCCGTCGACGGGCTCGCCGAGAGAACGAGAGATGACCTCGAAGCACTCGAAGAACAAGAATTCGGCAAGTAGCGCAACCGCTTGCACACCGGCTAGAACTGCTTCTTGCACTAACGGGGCGGTCGCAAACTCCCGACTACTGGAACAACATCGACAGTCGGACGTCCGCAGTCTCACCTTCGCGGACGAGACCGAAAGAACGCCAAAGAGAACGGACACCTTAAGTGTAACCTGACACCGAGAGTGTCCCCGAACGCGGGAATCCCAGACACCCTCCTACTCGCCCAGAACGAATGTCACACCTGATGCCTTACGCGGTGTGCTGTCATCATCAACGCGAACCAACCTCGGCGAGCAGTCGAACTACCCCGGTACCACTACCACCAGAACCACCGTGAACAACTAAATGGTACGAACAATCACACTGCTCTATGAATCGAACCGAGGGTGGTGAGTGACCGTGCCAGTCGCCCCACTCGGCGTCGCCAGCGGAATCGTCATTGGTGCTGCTGGCGGCATCCTCGTCCAACGCTACCGCTACCAGCTCGAGCGAAAACAGTCTGCCAAAGACTGGTTCGCCGACGCACTCGGCCTAATCGCCCGTGTGGAACATCTTGGACGCAGAGTCACCGAATTCCAACCCGAGACCAACACAGAAAAACTCCGTTCAGAACTCGATCCTCTATCAGAGGAGATTAAGGAGCACGCCGCCGGCGCCCCAGGCGGTGTTCCGCGTGAAGCAAGAGAGCGGATGGATGATCTCGGCGACATCGCCAACGGTCTCGTCATCATCGTCGAACAAGGTGACGAAGAATCTCCAACAGAACTACTCAACATCCTCCAAAAGTCCGCTAAAGAACGAGGGGAGACGAATCCCTCCATCGAACAAGTCAACCAACTTATCGAAGGGGTAGATATTGAAGCCATCCAGGAAGAACTCCCCAACGAGGAAGTCGAATTCAAGGAGGAACAAGTGGACGCCGTACTCGGCCAACTAAGCGACGAAACCCGAGAAACGGGCGAAATACAGTCCGTCGAGGACGCCCTAGACTTCGACTTCGACGCTGTGAACGAGGCAGCAGAGGGACACGATGTCGTCGATGAAGCGATGGACGACACGATGCGTGAGTACGTACGCGCCTTTATGCTGGATGTCACGGGAGCAATCTACGACGAGATGGAAGCACGTCGAGACCACGTGTAGTACTGATTCGGTGGTCACCAGCCCTCTGACGGCGAACCGGCAGCCAGCCCGACTCGCCAGGCTGGAAAACGTCAATCGCGAAAACATTCTTAAGTAACCCAGGATGTCGCTAAGACTGGATGTCAACACACGACTGCAACGCAGAGATCGTCGAGACGCTCCGGACAACCGCCAGCAAAGAAGACGTCGAAGTGAAACTCCACCTTGAAAACGGGTACACGATTACAGGCAACTGCGAAGACGTCCGACACTACCGGACTTTGAAAAAAGAATCAGATGAAGAACACCCGTCGTATGGCAGTGCGTCGTTCGATGTGAAGGTTGACGCCAGCGAAATCCCCACAGAACACGGACTCAACCTGACTGGCCACTACACCATCATCGACGCAGAGGAGAACCGCACAACAGGAAAATGGCGTGACCCCGAGGCGGACTGGTACGTCGAAGATCAATATCTCGACGACAGCGATGAAGACATCTACGGATGTAGTGCCGTCATCGGAATCGAGGTTCTGGACTCGGACTAAGGACACCCCCGAGTTCCGATGAAAAGTCGCAATGAGACTTCTCCCGAACACGGATAGTTCAGTGAAACAACGGCTCAGTCGCCGAACTCCAACTCGTCGACGAGCGAGTCCTCGCCATTATTCACCGTTCGCTTCAGACCCTCGATGTCGTCGTTGAGCTCTTCGAGATCGCGGTCGAATTCGTCCTCCAGCTCCTCAACTTCGTCCTCCAACCCCACAATCCGTTGCTTCACCGCCCCATACGTGTCCCGCATCTTCCCCATCTGCTTCTCCAACCTCTCCAACCGCTCGTCCATAGGCGCGTTACTCGGATCGAACTCAACCTCCTCGGCGAGTTCCTCGCCCGCATCGGTCGCGTACGCAACACGCGGGTCAATCTGGTTACCCTGGCCGCGCGCAGACTCCTGACGACTGGCAATCAAACCACGCTCCTCCAACTTGTTGAACCGGTAGGTCACGTGGTGATTCTCCGTCGCCCAACCAACCACCCTCACCACCTCACCCGTCGTCACGCCACGGTCGCCGTGATTCGCCACCTCTCGAAGTACCTCGACATCCTCACGCTCCAAATCGAGTTCGTCCAGATTCATACCTAGTTGGTGATAGGTCGTACTCGGACAAAAAGTATCGCTAATAATTAACGGGAGGAAAATCCTCCAGGGACTCCTCACGGCTGAATCTTCAGGTGAATCCTCGGGGCGCTCTCGGAAGACAACCGCGCCGACAGTACAACACACCCCCAACCAGAACGGTTGACCATCGAACCTCCGAGGGTGCGAGCATCGCGAGGCCAACCCTGGCGAGGAGGGAGGGGAGCACAGTGCGACCGAGCAGGGACTACTCAGAGGCAAGGGCCGAGTCCCACACCCCGGGCCGAAGAGAGAACAACGTCGAGAAAGAGGGAACATCGAACATCGTCGCCGAACAGGGACTCCCCCGTGTCGAGAAGGAGTTACACATTGATCGCGTGCGCGCCGCGACACCCACGCGTGAGAGACAGTCAGCAGCCACGTAGGACAGCCAGACTGGCCCCAGACCATCGACGCCGAGGGAGGACACCCAGTCTATCGACGCGACAGGGAACTCCCCTCAACCATCGCTGACAGCCAGCTCGCAGACACTCTTTGCGAGCGTGGGGCCGCCAAGTTCATCGGAACCGAGGGGTGGGAAGAGAGCGCAGAACCACGCCGAGAACCACGGAGAACCGCGTGTCCTCACGTGAACATCGACACCATCGTGGCTCGCTCGTAGAGACTCACGAGATGGACGTCTTCGTCGTCTTGGCGGCGCTAAACGATTTACCGCCGAAGTCGTTTTTCATTTGAGAGACCTCGCTCGAAGAGGAAGACGAGGACGGGGGAGCCACGTCTCAATCATGAACCGTCGGTAGAGACGCTCTCCTGGCAGAGGGTGTGTCAGGTTCACGAACGTCGCTGCCTCCACCCCTCACCACCCCTCTACCTAACTAACCTAATCACTTAATTGCATTAAATAAGATAATGTATGTATATGGTTAGATGAACATATCTATGCCAACCGTCAATCGGACGGATCTTTTTTACCCTTTCGACGGTTACGTTGGAACGATGACAGAACAGATTGTGATCACGCTCGACGAGACGGCGACGATTACGAAGGAGGAATGGAAAGATTTCGTCCGCGCAAAGCGAGGGAAGTGGCGCGGCGTCGCGAGCGAGGAGGCCGAAGCGGCACTACTGCAATATATGGATGGTTCAGGCTCTGACGCGGCCAACGAGGACACGGAGAAGAAACGTCTCGAGCAGGAGAATGAGCGACTCCACGCCGAGAACGAGCGGCTCACGAACGAGATCCAACGTCTCCGTTCTTCCTCGTCTCCCTCTTCGAGCGCGGACTCTCAAATGAAAAACGACTCCGAGAATCCAACTAAGATAACAGACAATGAGGGCGACTTCTGGGACGACTACGATGCCGACGAGTTCGACGGCGAGGTTCCGAGCGAGGAGATCAAGCAGATGGCCGACCGATTTGACCCGGTTGGTTCTCCCGACGAGTTCGCCGGTGAACAAGTCGTGGCTGTCGATCCTGACCACATCCCCGAGACAGTCCCACAGAAACCGGGTGCGGCGAGAACGGCACTAATCGCGGGCGTCCTTCGTCAGAAGGGAGATATCGTTCGCCTGGGCGATATGGTGGCAATCGCGAAGCAAGTGACGGGGAACGATACAACATCCTACGTGCGTCAGGGTCTGGTTCTCGGGAACCGTGAAGATGCGCCTGAGCCATCGGTTGTGGATTGGTTGGCTGCAGAGCATCCTGAGCGTGATGGAAGCTATCTGACCGCTGTGGATGCGTGGAATCGGTATATGGAGGAGTCTGAGATGGAAGCGCAAAGAGATCGTGAGCGGTTAATCACGAAGATCGTGGGGGTTGCGTTCGCAGCGCCGCAGCATCTGGATGAGGGGCTTGCTGGACGCCCTCACGTCGGTGAGAAATATCGCGACACGTGGCAGGAGATGCGGGATTATCTGTCGCAAGACGGGGAAATGTCTGGGGTGACGTGCGATGTGATAGAGTCGGCGTTACTGGAGGTGTGTGGTAACCAACATAAGTCCGGTAGGATGGGTGGGAATGGTGTTCTCGACGAGGAATGGGTAGACACAGCTGAGGAGATGGTGGCCTGGTATCAGAGCGAGAAAGATGCAGACTTCGACGAAGAACTCGAGGGGATCGTCATCGAGGACATCGGAAGGTACGAGCCTGATGGGCGTGTTGCGTGGAATGAAATGGAGTCCGTGGACGATCGCGAGGAATCCGCTGACTTGGTTGTAGCGGAGTTTGAGTAAGTGGGTGTTATTGTAGGCTGTATTCGCTGGACGACGGGCCGGTGGTGCGAGTTGTTTATATGTGTTGAAAGACAATCATAAAGTAAGTCTGATGTCGAGTCCAAATTCGCTTGTCTGCGCCCTGTGTGGGGCTGACGTCGCTCCACTCGGCGAGGATGTGGAGGGGGAGGTGGGGTGTTCGTGTCGTGTGCGACTCAAGGACGAGAACGTTCCAAGTGCGTGGCACCGTCGCTACGAGTCCCAATCTGTTCGCGTTCGGGAGTGACCCTACTTTCTGCCATGACCATTAAGAACTCGTTGTATCATGACTGCGGTATAGTTGATCTTCCGCGTCGTCGTAGAGTTGCAGATTCTCTCCCGCGTGTGGTTCAGTCTCGGTGGGTTCCAAGCGCCGAAACCCCGGTGCTTTCCCGTGCTTCATCGTCGACACTTGCATCTCGGTACACGTGACTCAACTCTCCATCGTCACCCACGACGATGGCTGCTTGCTGGTTTCCATCGTGTAGCGTCGCACAGATCTGGTTATTGTCGGAGACGGTCACGTGTAGGCGGGCCTCGCTACGCAACTCCGCTGCAAAATGGTCGGTGTTCCCGTGCCGTTCAACGTGCTTCACATCGACATCTGAGAGCGAGTCCGGGTTCATTTGGGTCATACGGTGTACTGGCAGAGTTGTTCAGAGTATCTGATAAATGCCGGCCTGCGTGCAGCGTAGCAGGCGCTGTTGAGAACTCGATCAAAAGTCGAACGCGTCATCCTGTTCTGCGAGGACGAGTTCGGCCTGAAACTGCTGCCAGAGTGATTCTTGTGGCCAGTCCTCTGACCACTCTATTTCCCAGTCTCCGGTCGGCGTTACGTGGATGAGAGCTGCCCCTTCGATCTCAGAAAAGGCTTGCTGTTGGGCCACAGCCTGCATTCGATGGGCCATCCGTATCCTTCCAGTTTTCAGATCGACGGCTCGAATCTTGTCACGAAGATTGGCAACGAGATCAATCTGTCCGCCGTAGCCGAGCGGAGGCCAGCCGCTATCCTCGAGCAGGTGGACGAACATCAATTCCCCACGCCATACCTCCTCGTACTCAAGTCTCACGTCCGGTCGGATGGTGGTTCGCCATAGATGTGCGATTTCCTCGGCATCCTTCTTGGCAACATCAAGGAGGGGATGTTGTGCCGGATAGCGATTGTACTCCCAGTTGTCCGCAGCCAGTCCAACGTCATTATACCCGCTCAGCGTGTCGAACAGTTCCTGTTTCGAAAGCTTCCGCACGCGTTCGTCCGAGGGCTCAATCAATTCCTCCCGCGCATCGACTCTGCCATCCGGCGTGGTGACATCCATCTGGTTCGTGATTTCGTGGTGGCCGAGGATGCCGAGTTGTTGTTTGTACCAGGTTTTCACCCACCACTTCGACGTGTGTCGTTGCCGCGTTCGCCGTTGATTTTGACTCTCGTGTAGTGGCGATTCCTCGGGATAGTCCCCAAAATTGATTCGCTCTATGATGGTCGTCGCACTTGGATGACGCCGTTCCTCATCGTCCTCGTAATACCCCTCTTCATGGTCGTTGGTTCCTCGATCCGCCCGCTGGCGACGAAACTGGGACTTGAGTCGGTTACGCTTGGGAATCTTATCAGGTGAGTCCATTGGCTGCGATATCGTCGATGTCCATCCTTTTGAAGGCTGCCCGGCTGGGATGGAACTGGGAACTCAAAGCCGTCCTCTTGCTAACCTTCGAGGGAGTCATAGAATCCGTCTTATACCCATCAGCAGCTATAGATTATAGGGGTAGATGCGAGGCGTCTATCCATTAGATTAGAGATTGAGGCCTACGGGAATGGCAATCAGCATAAATGTAATTGAATTAGCGTTCTGGAGGTAAGGGAATAGACGTTCTGTTCCCCTCCTCGATTACAAATTCATATCGCTCTTTACCTTCTGTCCAACCGGAGGTGCGCCCCTCGGCGTAAGAATACTGAGAATGGACAATTTTCCCTAAGCGGGCATTTGGCGGTAGTTCTTCAACCATTGCTACAAAGTAGGTTCTAGCCCTGGCTTCTATTTCTACACTGAAATGCGTCCAGCGTGAACCTAGTTTCTCACTGTCGATGGTCGTCTCTTCTCGTTCGTATGTGAATCCTTGCTTATCAATATAGGTCGTCTTGTCCCGGTGCCATTTCTGAACATCATCTGTATTGTTCTCAATGTCAAATAGAACAACGGTTCGGCGGGTGTTCTTCCCTAAATCATCCGGCAATCTTGCAATTTCCGCTGCGTCCGTATCGGGGAGTATTGCTTTTAACCGGACGGTGAAGATATCTCCTTCTACTGTAGGTTGACTATCAGCATCGCCAATAACAGAAATCGTATTGGCTGGATCCGACGAAAACACGGAGTCAAACCAGCTGGGCGGAGTTTGAGTGTTGGTCTCTCCGCTTCCTGACTTTATTGTATCATATGCCTCCTTGATTTCCGTGAATTCTCCAGGATCACCGCCTTGGTCTGGGTGCTTTTCTTTGGCAAGTGCCCTATATGCTGCATCTACAACTGTTTCCGGTGCATCCTTTGACACACCCAGAATTCGATGCGGTTCACTCATGTTCGTTGATAATAACCACCTATTACGAATATTTATTGGGTAGCCAGGTCGAGAGGAGACAAACCTGTCGAAGGGTTACGTATAAAATCTCCACGGAAGTACTGTTGGTTACGAACACTCACAGAAGAGGCGGTTCGTGCCAGGACTCCCGAGATCAACTACCTTGAGATCTATTCTATGACATCCCAAACAATCATCAACCCCCGCCCTGCCAGGATTTTGACACGGTGAAGTCCACGCGTTCGTCTTGGACACTTATGCTCCGATGATTCTAGGTCAGGCTATCAGCTTCGATTTCTGTGTGCCCCACGGTGATTCCACTCGCGTCTTCTGGCAGCAGGGCAGCGATGACGTACGTCACGTCGACCTCCTCGCGAACATACTGCAGCAGCCTGCTGATTCGACCTGAGTCGAACTGCTCGATCGAGTCGAGCAACATGAACGGCACTTCGTCAGCGACCTCGTGTGCGATGTATCCCGCGAGCGCGACCACGAGGCCAATCAGCGATCTTTCGGACTCAGAGAGCGTTGCCAAGTCACGCTCCTCGATCACCACGCCATCCTCGCGGCGTCGTGCCACCACGAGCTCGAACTCTGAGAACGAAGCCGGTGCCTCCGATGGCTTCCGGTCGAGTCGAATCCCTTCGATTCGGTCGTACTGGAGACGTTCGACCAGCGCACTCATGTGGTTCGAGGCTTCCTCTTGCACGCGCTTCTCGAGTGAGCTGATGCGACCACGCCGTTCCTCGATCGCCTCCTCCAGTTCGGCCTTCTCCTCACGCAGTGCGTCTTCCTCGTCAACGGTTGACTCATGCTCCACGATTTGGGATTCGAGTCGGTCGAGGTTCGCTTCCGCATCCGCGCGCTCTCCCTGCAAGTCCGCGATTTCGTCGTATAGCGTCTCGAGTTCCCGATTGCGGTGCTCTCTCATCTCTTCGACCCGATCGTACAGATCGTCGATTTCCTCCTGCTTGGCTTCGAGGTCGTGTTTGAGTTCGCTGATCCGCTCGTCGGTCTCGTCGATGCGGTGTTCGAGACGTTGAATGTCGTTTTCGAGACCTTGTTTCTCTCGCTGCAGTTGCTCCAGTTGCTGGCGCCTCGAGCGGAGTTTCGACTGTTGCTCTTCGATCTCGTCGGCTTTCTCGTGGTGTTCCGTCGCGCTCGACCGAATGACGTCGATACGATCGTGAACCGTCTCGCGCTCGACGGTGTTTCCACAGGTAGGGCATGCGATGGTCTGCGCTCCTGGATCGAGAGCCCCAGTCACGTCCTCATCGAGTATGAGTGCATCAGGGAGAGAAAATGTCTCTTCGGTCGTCGTCAGTGACCGGCTCGCCTCGGCCAAACTGTCGAGCAGGGAAGCAACGTGCGCCACCCTATCACGTCTCTCCTCGAGCGTTTGGATCGTCTCCTCGTCTGGTGCAGACGTTTCCTCGATTCTCTGTTCGACCTCCGTCAGCTCGTCGCGCTTGTCACCGAGCCGTTGCTGGCTTTCTTCGAGGGAACGTTCCTTGCGCTCGATGGTCGCCTCGATGCTACGGGATTCCTCTTGAGCGGTTTCCAACTCGTCGAGTTGCGCTTCAGCCGCTTCCGCCTCTCCGCGATCGATGTCCAGCTCGGTGATTTGCTCCCGTTTGGCCGCAATTTCACTCTCGAGTTCTTCGATAGTGCGTTTCTCTTCTCGCCGGCGTTCTTCGAGACCGGGAAGTTCCGCCTTTTTCGACTCGATCTTCTCGAGTTGGTTCTCGATCATGCGTCTACGCTGTTGTCGTTCCTCGATCTCGGCCTGAATAGCGTCCAAGTCGATTGGCGCCATCAAGAGATCCGGCAACTTGCGGTCGACCGACGCCGAATCCCCGCTCTCGATCAGTCGGCGAATCTCGTTTCGCTCCAGCAACGACGCGTACAGATTGACGATGGTGGAGTTGGTCGTGTACGGACTCCCGCCCCGTGTGATGGAACCCTCCCACTGAGCGAGTGTTCGACGGCACGTTTCATCGTTCACCGTCAATTCGGCGTGAGCCTGTTCGTCCCCAGCGCCCCGTCTGACCGAGCCCATAGTCCCACCGAGAGTCTCGTTCAGAGCCTGGAGGAGCGAAGTGCGATTGGTCGCGTTTGCTCCAGCGAGCGTCGTCAACCCTGGTGTCATCTCGATTGCGGCTTGCTGGATCCCGCCGATGTCGCTCACCGTGAGGGACGCGTGATTGCTATCTGCTGGTCTCTCCGTGGTCATTGCGGGCCCGCCGTTGCTCGTTCACAAACATAAGTGCTCACCCGCCTCCGCTGCAGAATTACAATCGACGACACTGTCTAAATGCGAAGGAACTGTTCCATGCGTTCTGGCTGGAGAATCAATCCAAAATCTAGCTTTGACTGACTACAGTTCTTCCTTCTCTTGACCGGGCACTGCTCCTTCCACACATGGGCAAACTCCAGTCCCATGAAGGAACTCGAGCAGGTCGTGACGACGGTTGCAATTCCCACATCGAACGTGGATGTCGATGCTGACACGTGGATCTTCTATGTGGATGCCCTCGTGCGCTTCCAAGCGATCCAATATCTTGCTGGCGACCGTCTTGACTCGAGCGGCGAGTTTCGATAACCGCGTTCGCTCGCTGTCGACATCGGGTTCGTACTCGCGGCTCGTCGAAATGCGGAGACACTCGTTCAGATGCTTCTTGATCGTGCGGTAACTGACGAAGTCTTCAGTCACTTGCTCGATGTCGAGACCCTCCTGTTGGAGTTCGGACTCGGCCTCTCGGCGAGCGGACTCTGTCACTTCCTCGTCGGTCAACAACCGGTAGTAGTTTTCAGCCTCGCCGTCCAGAACGGCCATCCCCGCATTCTCCATCGACCGTTGGAGAATCAACTGGTTCAGGAACGCTTCCAGACTTCGAAGGCTCGCATCTTCGTTTTCACGACGGTGTCTGATGCGGGCCTCCAGATTGGAAAGGTCGTACGCGTCACGGATTCGATCGACCTTGCACTGGGTAGACATTGTCGGGCCCATCGAAAGAGCTCGCAGAAATTAAAGGCTGCACAGCGAGCTGCAAATTGACCAGTTAGACCAACTCTTCGTCTTCGTCGGTGAGTTCCGTTGAGATGTCTGCGAACGTTTGTTGTTCCGATTCCGGATGACCAGGAATGTCGACTTCATCGACTTCGCCATGCGGAATCCAGCGCGATTGTCCACAGTTGTGGCACACCTTTTCGGTGCATATGTCGACCGACTCTCGATCACAAATCTCGGGGAGCCGATAGATCTTGTCACTCTCGACTGACCTAACTTTGAGTTCTAAGTTATCGAAATGTGGGTTATACCCGATAAACTCCATCTCAACGGACTCGGTCTGCGAGCACTCGTCCGGTTTGCCCTGTCCTGGGTAGAACGTGTCGTCCCACCAGACCTCCACCGTTAGCAACTCGCCTCCGTGGAGTTCCTCGAAATCATACGTCATTCTTCATCACCGCTTTCGCAGACGCAGTTGACTCTGCAGATTTTATATCGCTTCGACGTTTCTCCAAGGACTTCGATTGATACGATACATTCGTCCTCTGCCACTGTATTAGCCTTGTTCTCGTTCATTGCTTGACTAGCAGTTTTTGACTTCGATGATCACCTCCGGTAGCATCGTCACCATCTCAGACTGTCGTAGCGGGAGGGAGCACATAAGCGGATAGACTGGGTACCCATCGATTCCCTTCCTTCCTTATGAGAGGGTTGCTCTCAAAGAGACGAGGAGACAGGGGAACGAGAAGCAATCCAGACCGATACGGGAAGTTGATAAATCCGTCGTCTACGACCCTCTGAGGGGCTTCAGGCAACGCGTACAAAAGTGACACTCGATAAGCAGGGGGTGCAAAATGAGTCACCGAGCACTCATCGCGGAGCGACAACGAAACGACCGGTTCAACATCTACAGTTCGCAGAATGGCGCAGAGAACATCCAACTCCTCGATGAACTTCGAGACTCCCTGAACGTCCACGGACGCGTGGACTGGGAGGAGTTGAATGGAACGACCACGCCAGCAATTGCACAGCAGTTCACAGAGAGCTCGGATTCAGAATACGGGTTCGAAACGACGGACACCGGGAACGTCGTCGAACCGCGCCCGGTTGCCGTGAACGTGCCTGAACACGAGTTGCTGGCCGGGAACGACCTCCTCGAGTATGAAGTACTGTACGTCGTCGATAACGGCGACGTAGAGGCGTACTGGCTCGCGTGGACGTACGCGGACGTGATTCGACCGTGGGCCGACCACATAGAGGTCGACGTGTACCGCTCGAGGAGAGTTCCGACCGACGCAGAACGGTTACAGAAGTTCGTCGACGAAGCAGAGCCCCTGCGGACGATCTCAGAATTTAACCGGGGCTGGCTAGCAGACGGTACCGTACGGAGGATTGCACGGGACTACCACCGGTATCTCTACGAACTGCAGTCGCTCACCCGTCAGAAAGCCAAGGAGAGTGGTGACGGATACCCGTCGAAGATACTCCCAACGCCAGAGGATACGTTGGTCTTCCGAACCGACGGTCACGAACCGCTCGTCCCATCGTCGGGGAGGTTCACCATCCCCATTCGAATCGAGTCTCCAGCGAACGCATCGAGTATGAGAATACAACAGAGCATTGCCGAGACGCGTTTCAATCTCGGCGCAGAATTAAACGCCGCCGAGAACGTCACTCGAGACCGGGTTCTCCAGGCCTGTTCTGAGTCGCTATCCGAAGTGGTGGATGAATACATCGAACGGGTGGCTTCGGAATTCCTCCCGAAACGATTGCAAAGAGCGGTCGAAGAACACCGCGAGACACGAGAGTCAAGGCGGTTCAATGACCTTTAGAAGAACTGAGATTGAAAAGAGTCTAAGTATCACGCTTTCCGTATTTTTTAGACATCGGTCGAACGAGTTCGGCCTGATGCTCCCCGAACGAGATGTGGGATCCGTACGACCCTTGAGACGGTGGGCACGAGGCCATATAGCAGTCGGGGGTTTGATTTGAAGTTGTAGATAAGACCAGTCTATTACGGGAGAATATCATTCCAAGAGTCGCAAAAAATCGGCTCTCTGACGCTCAATATGGCAAACTCAAATATTAGTATTCGAAAATAGTAGGTATAGGCTGCCGGATTAGTGTTTATAAGTGAGTAGTGTCAACCCTCGAATGGAATGGGCGAACAAAATTCCACTAATCGACCGAAAATCGGCTTCGAGAATGGCAAATTGAGAGCAAAGACCTACGGTGAGAATCAGTTCATCAAGATTCACCGCGACCAGAATGTATCGAGTCCGTGTGAATCGGTTCCTGTTGCTGGACAGATGGAAGAAGTTGACGGGGTCTCTACCAAGTATGGACAAGGCAGAGAGGGCACAGCCAAGGTACAGGAGAATGACGTGGTTCACATCGAATGGGAAACGGAAGCAGGTGACTCAGAGCACCGGTTCTACCTTATTGAAGAGATGGAATTGGTGGAACTGGAAGACCCACGAGAAGCAGACCACAAGCTTCTGTGGCGACATCAGTCTATTCGACGTGCGGTCTTCTACGGCCTTGGTGTATTCGAAGGCAAGCCCGCATATCCGGTTCCGGATGATGAGTTCCCTCAGGGCAACCACTGAGAAATTTCGGAACGAAAATACATAGTTGAGGGGTTGTAATATAGTCACAGCGGTACCGAGAAGCGCCGTCGGTAATACCGCTCCAACCGCGTGAAATCGTCTAATTCGGCGGTGTTTTTCCGGACAGAGCGGATTCTTGAGTACGCAGTCAGCAAAAATTTTGCAGCGAAGCATTCGCCAGGCGATTAAGACTTTGGAAGAAGATGGCCTCAGAGAGGTATCAGAGATCATCAATCCAGCCACTTGAGCCAAACTCGAACTGCCGGCCGAGAGTGGCCAGTAGGGCCGACGCGTCGTAAGACGCCAGCGAGTCGACGCCTCCTAACTCAAGTTTCGATCGGGTGGCTGCAGACCCAATTATCAGGTCGAACCATCGCTCTGTTTCTGCTGGGCGTCCTCGATGTAGTCACGGTTTGCGTCCACACCAATACTCTGGTATCCGAGGTCGGAAGCGACTCGGCAGGTCGTCATCGACCCACCCATCGGATCTAACACGACGTCGCCATCAGATGCCACTGCTTCGAGACAACCTTGTGGAATCTCTTCGGGGAACGGCGCTGGGTGATCTGTGTCGGGCCGCGGCCCGTAGATGTCCCACACAGAATCCATATCAATACCCTCGTCGGGGACTGCCGGCGTACCCTTCGTCAGCCAGTAGATGCGAGCATCCTGTGGACGGAAAAGCGTCGGCTCGTGGTTATGGGTCGACTTGCGATTCCAGACGATTTCCTGTCGAACCGACCAGGGGTTCGCCGGCGATCGGAGCCATTCCACAGGGTGGATTACCTCGCCTCCATCGATTCGTACCTTGTGAACGTAGAACAGAGACGCGCCCTCGCGGGCCACTCTGTAGCACTCGGACAGTACTTGCTGCTGCCAGTCCTGATACTCGTCTTCAGGACGGTCGTCGTAATAGCCGACGCCCTCCTCGCGAAGCGAGCGCCAGCCCATTGCCCACCGTTCGTGTCCAAGGTTGTAGGGTGGGGAGGTGATGATAACGTCGACTGTCTCGTCATCAAGGGGAAGCGATCCCGCATCCCCCTGTAACAACGTTATGCGTGGGTCTGACGAGCCGGTTGGATCATTCGATGCCTGCTCGGACTCGTCTTCGTTGGAGGACTCGTTCACCCTGTTTTGAGCGTTCTTCACCTCGGAGTAGGCCGCGCTGATCGACTGCTTCTCTTCGTCCAATTGCCCAAGTTGTTCCTCGGCGACCACTGCCACTGTCTCTTCGTCCGATTCGCGGGCTTCCCAGACGGTCTTCGCCCGGTGGTACGTCGAACCCGAGCCGAAACCGACCTTCTCCGCGACCCTATCTCGAGTCAGTCCGTCATCCACTTCCCGTTCATCTGAACAGGAGGTGTCAGTTCGTGCTCCTTGACGTTCCCGTGCCCGTTCGCGCTCAACGCGTTCGAGGGCTTCGGCCTCGCGGAGTTTCTGCGAGACAGTCTTCGATCGCTGCCGGTTAGAGTGGACGAGCAGCTCGGTACGTTCTAAGTCGGAGTCGAACTCCCGAGCAGTGATTGGGACGGTTTCCAGCCCCACCTGCTTGGCGGCCTCGATGCGACGATGACCAGAGATGATTTGATCGGCCTCGTCTACGATGACTGGAGTCAACACGCCGTTCTCACGGATCGACTCGAGAAACGGTGTGTCTTCCTCGTTATCGAGATCGCGATCACCGTAGATTTCTTCGTTTTGAGGATGTGGTGAGAGTGAATGGGGAGACCGTCGCTCAATGTTGTCGTCATCGCTCGCCATCTGATCGATACATTTTCCCGGATTGGCAAATCGTTTGCGTAATCTCCGGATATACGGCCCTAACAGCTCGATTCGTTCACGGTCTGATTACAATTCACTCATAGTCCATGGGTTCTCCCAGCGTCAGACCCCCGCAGTCCCGAGATTGGACGCTATCCCGGACTGGATGCTGGTATCGAAGCAAGCGATTTCACCTCTCTTAGGTATACAGATCCCTCATCCGTCCAGTCTTCATCTCTCTCGATTCCGGATTCGATCGTCAAACACGGAGCGGAGCGCCTCTGTGGCCGACAGCAACCATCTGTGGTATATTTCGTATCGGTTCACGTCCCGGAGATCGAACTCATCCTCGCTGTACTTCACCGTGATGATGTCCCGGATTTTGCCCTCTGACCCACGCTCCCAGGCGATTTCGACATCGCTGTCGATTAGAAGGCGCAGTTCTTCGACGATCTCTTGTCGGTTGGCTTCGAACGCGTCGAAGGCGATGTGATCATCGTCTTTGTTGATCTCCAGTCGAACAGCGAGACCGGTTCTGGTGGCTCGAAGTGAGAAGCGATCCTTGCTTTTCGGGATGCCCTCAACGATGGATAGGTTGTACTCGGACGACGTCGACGACGAGTACGAGTTGATACTGCCATTAGCGAAGATTGCGTAATCCTCTTCGTCGGCGAATGCGACGAACTCCTCAAAGAACTTTTCCTGATAGACGCCGAGCTTTAACTCCTCGCTGTAGCGCCACTCGGTCGGCTCGACCTCTGTGACAAGGTGGAACGCCGTTCGGTCGCACCCCTCGATTTCCAGCACTTCCGCTCGGAGCGCGAACACGGCCCGGTCGGCGGTCTCGTTGTGGTCGCGCACCGCTTCGAGATGGCCGTCAGTGAACTCGCCGGCGATCCAGACGATCACGTCGGCACCGAGGTTCGACGAGTAGGTGTTCGCCTTTCCCCAGTGGTCGTGGTCGGAGCGGCCGAACTGGTTCTCCACGACAACCTCTACATCGAAGGTTTCGTCTCGGGCATAGATGTCCACAAAGTAACCCTCGACCTCGTGCTCAAGTTCTTCGGCGACCAGTCCTTGGAGGCCAAGCACTTCTCGCAGGTACTGAATGTTCTCCTCCTCGGCCAACCACGCACTGAATGCCTCCTCGTCGGCCCAGCACCCCGATAACGAAGGGCGCTGGCGAGGACTGAAATCCGGCATATGGACTGCTACCTGGAGAGCACACATACACCTTGTCCGTCAGGGCTCAAGCGTCGGAGCGTTTCTCGTAAATCAAAAAGTACGAGTGGTTCTTTCGCGCTCGGCGTTGCTCATACATTTTGCCTACAGTCGGGGTATCCTGTCGAACGACCACAAACAAGTCCTTCGTGTGGAACCCCATCTCTTCGTAGATGTCCGTGACCTCGATGTGTGTGAGCCGTTGTTCGTTTCGACTAACTTCGTCCTGCAGTTTCGTGATGAGGATGCCACCTTCGCGCAATACGCGGTGTGCTTCCTTTCCAGCGGTAGCATACATCTCCAGTACTGCCTCGTGATACGTTGCGGACTGCTCTCCGTGATCGCCGACATATCTGTCTTTGATCCAGAAATCGTTGTCCGAAGGCTTGTCACGTGTCTCGTAGAATCCCTCGGCATATGGCGGATCTAGCACCACGCAGTCGAACGACGCGTCGTCGTACGGAAGGTCACGGCAGTCGACACCCTCCGTGGAGTTCGGCGATCTGGAGGGGTCGATGTCCGTCGCAGTGAAATCGTACCTTCCCGTTGGAACTTGTCGCCAGAACACCCCCTTTCCGTAGGTGACATCTGCCACAGTTGCTCCAGGATCAACGTGCAAGTCCAGTATCTCTGGGAAGACCTCGTCATTACTTCCAACGTGAGCGGAGAGAACTACGTCCTCAGTCGAAACCTGTTCCCGATTATCCTCGTTCTTATCAGGGGAGGAGTCTGACTTCTCATCGGCTCCACCCGGTTCACCGTCGTCTCCGACATCTTCAGTCTCTTCGTGTTCAAGCCGCCCGCGAACCTTCTGATACGCACCGTGTATAGACTGTTCGTCACGATCGAGTCTGTCGATCTCGTGCTGAGCGACGGTATCTCCCGCCCTTGCGGCTTCCCACACTTCTTTCGCCTTGTCATAGGTTCGACCAGAACCAATCCCTGCCTTTTCACCTACTCTGTCACGGGTCTTCCCGTAGTTCTCGCTCGTGTCAGACTGTCGCTCTTCGTCACTTTGTGGTGGATTTTCCACGAGGTCAGTACGCGTCCCTTGACGACGCTGCGCCCGCTCTTGCTCGATGCGTTCCAACTCTTCGGCTTCCCGCATTTTCTGGCTGAAGGTCTTCTCTCTGTTTCGGTTGAATTCTATCAGACGTTCTCGACGCTGGAGATCGGAATCTAACCGAGCCACCCGCACTGGCACTCGATCAAGTCCGACTTCCTTCGCGGCCTCGAACCGTCGGTGACCGGAGAGGATGGTCGCCTGTTCACTATCGTCTCCAGCGTCCGGTTGTGGATCGACTACGATCGGTTCGATGATGCCGTGTTCTTTGATACTCGCAAGGAATCCCTCATCGAGTTCCATTCTGTCGCCGTAAACTTCGTCATTCACGGGATGTGGTTCGAGGTCGTTTATCGACAGGGACTCTATCTCGGCTACCTCAACCTCGTGCATTGGTGTAGGAGGTATGACGCGAACGCGAAATCATCTTCGGCCCTCTCCACACAAATCCTCGATTCACAAATCAAACCCTCGCCCGACAATCTTGGAATCGCCAACCGAGCCTGTATTCACCATATCAAATAAGTAGCGTGGGCGGGACGCTTCGGATAATGACTATTTGTACTGATGGTGGAGGAACGAGTCTCCCGTCGCTTGACTCCACGTATTCTCATGAGGAGGTGTCGATGGCACTCACGAGATGTGGCCTACTCGTGGACAAAGCGGAACAGATTGCCCGTCTGTACTCCCATCATCGCGATTGGACGATTGTTGAGGAGGAGTGGCTGGAAGGAAGGCACGATGAACGCAGTACGCGAGGCAGTTCGAAAGGTATCTATAGAGAACTGAGTTCGCGGTTCAAGACCGCTGGAGAAAACTTACCCGCAGTCACACGCCTTCCAACAGTCTTCGACCAGTGTGAAACGACCCGCGACAAGGCACAGGTGCTCTACTTCTACTTAATCGAGGACGACCCGCTGGTCAAATATATCACACACCGATATGTTCAACGGCTAAAGCGGTCGGGGACGGAGGGACTCAACTACGAGCAGGAGACTGTTGCTCAGTTACTGAACGAGTTCCATTACGATGACGGCACCCAGTTTGACTATGCGGAGTCAACGACCCGACGGTGGGGAGAAGGACTTCGTTCAGTAATGCGTGAGATTGGCGTCCTCGAAACGCAACAGACACTACAGGGAGAGGCTCCCAACGTAGGAACCGTCCCACTACTCATCGCATCCGGGTACTCTTGGGAACAGGATGGCAAAGAGTGGCTCACGCATCCCGTCGGCTGGCTGTATCTCTTCCAATCGGAGCCATACTGGGAATCCTTGGCCGAACGCGTCGGTAACCACCCCGGCTGGGAAGCGAGCGGTATCCACGGAGAACTACGACTCCAACCCGTTGACGGTACGTACGACTGGGCGCCCCCGATGGAGGACGAAAGATGACCGATCAGGAGTGGTTCGCGGCCGAGGTGGGCTCCGACTTCGAGGAGTCCGTGCGCATCGACCGTGAGGACGACGGGCGCGACCACAGACTGGAATCCATCGACACGTACCACGTTACCGACGAGGCAGAAGGCTTCATGCGGGATTTCTTCTCGCGATTGCTCGGCCGCTCGGAAGACATGCGCTCTGGAGCGAACTACTGGCTGTACGGCTACTACGGGAGCGGGAAGAGCCACCTGTTGAGTGTGCTTCGCGGAATGATGGACAGCGAGTGGCTTCAGCAGCAAGACGACCTCTGGGAACAACTGACCGACGGACGAGAGCTGTCGTCGTTGGCGACGACGTGGGAATCAATTCACGAGGAGTACGAGGTGATTCCCATCTCGGTGAATCTCCTCAAATACCAGGGACAGAAAGAATACAGTTTCAGTGAGATCCTTCTCGGTGCCGCCCACACGTCCGAGCGGCTGTCCGGTGTCGAAGGCGGACTCTCCAGTCAGCTCGATGTGGCATACTTCGAAGACTGGTATCGAACGACTGACGCCTGGGATGATAGGACGCAACGCACTCAGTCAGCACTCCGCGGGATTGTCGACGACCCCAGCAAGTACGACTGGGAAGACGTCCAGCAGTACAACGCACTCGCCAACGTTGTGCTTCCGTCGCTCTTCGAGCAACAAACAGGGACAGCCGATGGCTTGGACGACCTGACGCCGTCCGATCTCGACCCCGAAGCGATGGTCGAGCGTCTCGAACACCTACGGAGTAAGCGCGAAGAAGAACTCGGGCGCCCAGTCAAGCTCGTTCTGTTGCTCGACGAAGTGAGCCTCTTCATTGGCACTGATTTCGACCGCCTCACAGAACTACAGACTCTCGCAGAGAGCGTCGACGAGGTCGGTGACGGCGACATCCAACTAGTGGCGACAGCACAGGCCAAAATCGAAGACGTTCAACCGCAGTTCGCAGCTCGCGGGGCCGACTTCAGTATCGTCAAGGATCGATTCCCGCACCGGTTCGGCCTTCCGAGCAGGCACGTCGGCGAAATCTCCACGCAACGGTTACTAAAAAAGACGGACGCGGGAAGAGTAGAGACAAAAAACGTTCTCGAACGAACCAGCAACGACCCGGAGACCTTACTCGTGTACTCAGGAATCGAACAGAATACTGAGCCTCCGCTCGACAACATCGAGCGAGAGCGCCTCATCGAGTTCTACCCGTTCCTCCCATATCAGCCGCCGCTGTTCCTCGAAATCCTCTCCAACCTCCGGCAGGAAGCGCACGACCCGGCGAAGTCAATCTTCTCGGGAACCGCACGAGCGATTCTCGCACTCGTCCACGGCCTTCTGCAAGGATGGATGGAGGCTGGCGACGAGAGCCACGGCATTTCGTTGGTGGACTTCTACGACCTCATCGAACCGGAACTCGAGGACATCACGCCACAAGACGTGGGTGTTATCGATGAGATAGCGGCGGAATACGAAGCCGGTAATCTGGAGCAGATTGACGTGGACGTTGCGAAGGCAGTGCTGCTCCTGCAACACATCCCGGACACCATTCCGATGTCTGAGCGGAATCTCGCCGTTGCCGTATTGAGCGACCTCGATGGCCCGACCCAGTTCCAGATGGAGAACCGCGTTGAGGACTCGCTCCAGCGCCTTCGAAAGTTTATCCGGCCAACACACGACGAAACTGGCCCGAAGTACGCGTTCACTCATCCCGAAGAGCGCGAGATTATCGAAGCCTCGGAGCAAAACCTCGACGACCCCGACTGGGAAGCCATTATAGAATCCGTCGACCAGTATCTTTGGGAAGACGTCGTTCGCGAACTCTCGCTCCCGGCATCTGCCGAATATAAAGATACCGGCGATCAGTACCCCGTGCGTTACGAATTCCGGGTTGATGGAATCGGCTTCGATACCACAGTTGACGCTGAAGATGCGCTCGATGTCGAGCTCGCCATCGAAGGGATTTCACCTGCTGTAACGGAGATCGACTACGATGGAGACCCGTTGGAATGGACGATCGGACAGGACGGGCTCGACGATCTCCGGGACACCCTCGTCGAGTGGTGGTCACTCAGAGCGGCCGTCGGAGACCACACGCTTCCACAGGCCGTGGAGCGTGATCTTTCCGACAGAGCAGCTCGGGTGCAGAGTAAACTCGTCGAGGCCCTGAAGAGCGGCGCGTTCGACGTCAAGGATCGCGGAGATCAGATTGGCGGGCTGGCCTCGGGCGTCGAGGAGTATATCGACGTCACCTATCCGGATGGCTTTCACCCCGTAATGAGACAAGTAAGCGACGAGCATTTGCAAGAACTCCGAGGACTCACCGCACAAGACCCACTACCAACTTGGGCCCAGCAGATCGAGGTCGCGACGGAAGACCCAGAGACGCATCGTGGGTCGATTCAAATTAGCGTCCGTTCCTTCACTGGTCGGCAACTCAAGCAACGGGGCGGGAACCTCGCAATGTCGACAGTCCTTGATGGCATCGTAGAGCGAAAGCCGATCTACGAGAATGCTCGCCCCGCGTTGTGTGCAATCATTTGGGGACTCTGCCGCAAGGGTGATTTCCTACCCATCGACGAAACCGGTGACTCCCTCGAACTGGACGCTGTTCTCGATCTAAGCAGACTGACCACGACTCGCCTCAAGATTTCGGGGGGTGGTGACGTACGAAACACGCTCCGGAAAGGCGGATTCATCGACTCTACGGACACCCTCCCCGACGGGATTGTCAAGCTCCAGTCTGCGAACGACACGATTGCCGGTCGAATCGGGAGTCTTGTCGAAGACGTCAGGTTAGTCGCCGAGAGTGACATACAAACGCAGGTCGTTCGGAACCTGCTCGACTCGTTCGTGGAGGCTCTCGAAGCCGAACATCAGAACGCGACCGACCGAAGAGAGGCGGTTAAATCGCGTGACACCGACTGGGGGGGAGTCGTCGAAGCAACCACGGAGGCACGAGAGTGGTACGAGGACGCTGAGGAAGTGTGGAACCTGCGGCTCCCCGCGATTGTACAGATAGACGCCCAACTAACCCTTACCCAACAGTCGTACGACTGGCTGAGTGAAGAGTGCGAGGCAGCAAGCCAGACCCTCCGGAAGAACATCGACGGCTTCGATGGCGAGTGGTGGACACACGACGGTTGGGACAGGTTCAATGACGTCCGAACCATCTCGCCGGCGGTCGATGATGCAATCGAGAACGCGTGGGATTCCTTCCAGGACTCGACCGACATAGATGCCCTTGCTGGCGAGTTACAGGAGCATCCGTGGATTCGACCCTCGGATGAATTCGAATCGAACGTTCGACCGGCCTTCGAAAGCGAATACATCACACCGTTGCGTCGAACTGTATCGTGGTACGAGGATGTCTCGGAAGCGGTCTCGACAGTAACTGGCGGGACGATGAACGCCGACGCTGACGACTTCATCCGTGCCATGAACACGCTACTCGACAGAGAACCGCTCGACGTAGTTGCTGGCAGCGACATCACTGAGCTACGTGATACGTTCGAGGAGTTACAGACGCTCGTCGGCGATCAGTCACCCGCGAACATCAACATGATCGGACTGCTCCCATCAGACCGTGAATCGCTCGATGCCGAACTCAAACGGCTCGTTGAACAACACGAACTCAGTATAGAGCGGACTGAAACGGGGGTGATCATCCGATGACGAGCAAACGCCCCTTCCACGACTTTACAGAGCGACTCGCGCAGTTCGCTGATGGCCGGCGCGGCATACGAAACCCGTTCGTCATCGTTCCCGTCCAGCCGAAGTACGAGCGACGCGTCGCCGACCGACTCACGGAATGGGCGACAGAGCCACATCGTACCGAGGATTTCCCGGATGACGGAACCGTCCAGGTACTTCAGTTGGATGAACTACTCGTCGAAACCGACGTCTTCGAACTCGCAGTCGATCTCGGGGAGAAGAGCGAGCCGGCGACGATCACGGAAACGATGCAGGATCGATTAGCGGAGGAACTCGTCACGAGGATGATCGAGAAAATCGAGTCGCCAGCTCAGCAACGGCACGTCGTACTCCTCACGAATCTGGGGAGCCTCTATCCATTCACGCGTGCGTCGGAGCTTCTCGACGAACTCGACCGCTGTAACGTGCAGTCCACCATCGGCATCCCGTTCCCCGGAGACATCGTTGGTGGGAAGTTGAGTTTCTTCGGTGAGGAATCGCGCAACTACTATCCGGCTCACCAGATCGAAGGGCGGGTCGAGGAGGTGCATCTCCAATGAGCGATATACACATCAACGACATCTTCCAGCAGTCACCGACGCGCGAACTCGAGGAAGTCCAGAAGGTCAACGCCAGAGCGCAGGCCGAAAACGACGTCCGCGAGTTCCACGAGACCGAGAGTGCCCGAGACGTACTCACCACGCTCGGAAACCTCGTCGACAAATATCCGCACGAAGAACCGCGATTCCTGTATATCTCCGCGACCTTCGGGTCAGGGAAGACCCACCTGTTGAAACTCATCGGGTTCGCCGCTGATGCCGAATCGGAACACGCCGATCTCGGCGAGGAACTTGGGAACAGATGGCCGGGATTCCAGTCGTTCCGACAGAGCGTCGCGAACTCTCACGTCGATCGACTGAAGCCCGTCTTCCTGAACCTGCTGAACAGAGACGCGTCACAGGAGCCTCCGCTCCCGTACCTGATCTACGAGGGCATCGGTCGTGAACTGGGGTACCCGACCGACCCGAACTGGCTGCTCGAGTGGACGTGGCAGCTCGATATGAATCACGGCGATTGCTGGGAGCGGCTACAGGAGGTCGAGCACGACGGACAGACGTTCGACGAGGTGTACGAGGAGCGGGCCTCGCTACGAAGCTGGCTGTACGATGTCGTACCGACGCTCGATGGCTCACCATTCGAGTCCAGCGAGGCGGTCAAGCAGTCGATCGACGACGCCATCGAGGAGGTCGATCCCGACGAGTTCGACCCTGAGGAACTTGTCGACAGGATCGAGGCCGCGCAAGCGTCACTGAGCACCTCGGATACGGAGATCGAGTTGCTGATCGGACTCGACGAGGTGGCGCTGTTCATCGGTGATGGGCGTCATCGGTACAGGGAGTTTCAGAAGACGTTGGAGGCGTTGACTGAGCTGGGTGTCGGGCCCAACCCGCCCGTTATCGGAACTGGACAGTACCCGATTGAGCGCATTCACGGCGAGTTCGAAGACACCGAGGTAACGGAGCAACCGTGGTACGGAGCGCAAGAACCACTGGAAGGAGCTGACACCGAGATCATCGTCCGGAAACGGTGGCTGCAGAAGGATTCAGACTACAAACAGACCGTCGAGTCTGCTCTCCAAGGGATGCCCGACCTGACGCTCGACGCGTACGCTGACGTCGCCAGTGCGGAGTCCAACGCGGTCGAAGCGTACCCGTTCCGCGAGTACGACCTCGGGTTGCTCCGCACGGTGATTCAGCAACTGATGCCTCGGGGACGCGTGACCGAAGAAGAGTACGTGCAGGGTCGGGCATTGCTCATCCTCGTTCGGTCGTTGTTCACGCGGTTCGGGTGGGGTGACAAGCAGGTCGGTGCCCTCGTCACGTGGGATGAGTTGTACGACCTGCTGGTCGAAGAGACGACCTACGTTCCGCTGTGGGTGCAGGAGATGGTCGAGAACAAACTCATCCCCTCTGCGGGTGGTGACGAGGGTGCGTTCTCCGTTCGTGTTGCGAAGGCGCTGTACCTGCTGAATCAGGTTCGTTCGCAGGTGCCGTCGACGCCGGCGAATCTCGCCCGGTTGATGGTCAAGTCGACTGACGAGTCGTTCGAATCCGTCGAGGACGACGTTGAATCGGCGCTGTCAGATCTGCTCGAAGATCGGAAGGTGCTGACGGAGACGAACGACCGTGGCGACGAGGAGTACCTGCTGGTCTCCGAGGAACAGGAAGATATCTTGACGCGGGCGAAGACCCGCGCACAGCAGATTCCCTCTCATCGGCTCTCCGCCAAGTTGGAGAACTCGCTTCAGGAAGGAAGCGGTCTGCTCCTCTCTGAAGGGAGTCGACACGAGGTCGATCTCGAGGGAGAGCGCAGAGTCCCCCTCCGTTTCGGGTACTCAGTACTTGATCCAATCGAGCGAGCTCCGACCCCGGAGTTCGACGCCATTCGCGTGCGGTTGGTCGCGGGCCCTGATGATTCGGTGAGCGATCAGGTCGAGGCGTGGCAGTCAGCCAACGAAGGACGGGACGGTGGTGAGCACATCCTCGTCGCAGTCAAGTTACAGCAATCGACAATCGACCGCCTGCGGGACGTCATGGGCATGCAAGAAGTCCTCTCTGAGGAGACGGAGACGTATCCCGACTTAGAGTCTGACCACCGCGACGAACAGCGGGCGCTCGAGTCGGCAGTTCGCGAGCAACTGGCTGAAGCGGATGTCTACGCCCGGACTGGTGGGACGCAGGGGCGATTCAGCGACGTCTTCGAACAATCAGTGGCGGAGCAGGTGCAGTCCGTCTTCCGTGGTTCGCGGTTCGTCCTGACCAACGGCATCACCGAGGTGGACGATGCCGAGCAGATGGCGCGGTTCTTCCGTGGTGTCGACGACTGGCCGCTCTCGAGGGAAGATGCTGTCACACTGGGTGTGGATACTGATCGAGCTGAACTCGCTGACGGTCGGTGTCAGGAGTTCTTAGACGAGTACGAGACCAGCCAGTCGCTTCGCGCCGAAGACTTGCTCAAACAGACCGTCCAGCGCGGCGGCAGGTATCGCGGCACGCCCCAGGAATCGATCTCGGCGCTGTTGATTACGCTCGCGACGGCCAATAAGATCGCTCTTCGTCGGGATGACGAGTACATCACTGAACCGGACGAGATCGGGCGGGCAGTCAGGAACAAGACGAACCTGACCGACGTGCAGATTCGCTTCGAGTCGCTGGACGGCCTCGACCCCGATCAGATTCGCGAGATCGTGAAGACCTTGATCGGCGAGGAGCCTGATGGAACCGATCCTGACTCATGGCTTTCAGAGTTGGCCGCCTGGGTGGACGACAACAGCGTCCTGGTGAAGCGAGTAATTCGCGGGGTCAGCAGGGAATTCGGTGAGGGTGCTTCGCTGGACGACCTCGAAGCAGCTCTTGAACCCGCACTCGGAGGTGGGACACTCGAAACAGATGACTTCGCGTCCGACGAGGTCGAACGACAAGCCGAGCGATTCGCACGTGCGAAAGGGCTGTTTGGTTCGGATGAGGACGAAGAATCCCTCTGGGAGCACTTCAGCCGGCGCACGAAAGAGATGCAACGGCTCTATTCCGGTGCTGACGCCACGGGGGGGATGCAGACCCTCGTCGGCGGCGACGAAGTCCCGGAGGCTGACCGACTCCGGACGCTGATTGACGAAGCGGATGCGCATCGACGGACGGTCGTCCGCGAGCAGTACGAGCGCATAACGGGCGAGACGCCAGTTGACGAGGAACCAGAGAGTGTCGTCTCCAGCCTCGTGACGTGGCTGTACGCTCACGACGGGAGTAGTAAGGAGACCGCCGACCGGGTGGTGGTCGAATTCGAGGAAGTGACCATCGATGCTCTATACGGGCTCTTCGAGACCGCGTGGAATGGCGGTTCGTTCTCGGAGGCAGATCTGGTCGATCCGACGGTCGTCCAGCAAGCGCAGCGATACCAGCGTGCGCGGCGGCTACTCGAGACATCCGGGAGTACGGCCAGTCTCTGGTCGCAACTCCGCGACGCGTCGAATCGTCTCGACGCCGAGTTCCCGAATCACCCGATTACGAGCAGCGTGACGGAGACAATCGAGCAGTCACGCCCGCCGAAAGTCGAAGAGGTTCAGCGGCTCATCGACGACGCCGAGAATCCCTTCAAGATCGACGAGCGGCTGGAAGAACTCGCTGGGGAACTGCAAGCCGAGTATCCCACTCACGACCTCACCGAGGAAGTCGTCAACGCTGTCGAAGGTGAAAGTCCTCCGAGTGACGAACGCGTCGGTGACCTGATCGAGGAAGCCGAGCAGTTACTCGGGGGCGTCGACAAGCAACTGCGTCAAATTCGAGAGACGATGGACGAACTGGAGGATGGTTCCGTCGTGGTAATCGAGTCGCTCGACTAAACGAGGCTATCCGGCCTCGACACATCATCCAGCGTCTTGCTTCGAGAGGGAGATGTACTGTTCGTCCGTGAGCGGCGAGTCGAGATGGTCGTCGTTGAAGAAGCGGAGAACAGCCCAAACGTCTCGTTTGTCGTCCATGTTAATAGACATCTCACCGTCATCGTTCTCCTCGAATTTCACTCCGGTATCAAAGTTATCGCGGATATAAGTAGCATCATCTGCGTCCATATCTTCGTAAACGCCGCGCTCGTGTACCTTGTACATCAGCCTCAGAACACGATTATTTCCGTATACTGCATCCTTGAACATGTCGAAGTCGTGGAATGGGATGTCTGTCTCCTCGATACGGTCGAGGACGTCATCCGCACATCTCTCGTATTCGGCGAGATAATCGAATATCTTCTCGAAGCGGGACTGGTCGAAGATGTACATCATCCCGTCGTAGTAGATGGAGTCGACGCGGTCAGGAATCGAAATCAGCGAATCATCTACCTTCCTGTGTTTCTCGCTCCCGACCAACATACGAGCACGAGACGTTCGACCCATAATCTGGCGGCGGCTGTAGTGTAGGAAGGCTATTGCCATCTCCTCGTTGTCCTCGTCTCGTAGACGGATTGCTTGGAAGTCTGGTTTGGGCGACTCAGTAAATGTCGTGTGACTAAATCGCTCCCCTTCGAGTAACCGTTCGAAGTTCTCGAATTGAGGGATGTTTTCCGTCGGTTCATACTGAACGAACGTCTGGTCGCGATCCCGATTTTCGATCCCGTAATCAGAGAAACGGATATTGTCGCTTTCGATCGCGGAGTGCTTGTGCTCAACCTTCTCACGCACCAAATCCTCCAAGTCTTCTGGCAACTCCTGGTCTAATGAGATGCGCTCGAACGTGTAGTCGTAGTCTTCGGAACTCCCCTCGTCCAGACGAGCCAGTAGCAGGTCAATCCCAAGGTCGCTGGATTCAATGTCCTCGATTCGATGGAGGAATTCAACCAACTCGTCGAAATGTTCTCGGGTTTCATCCCGGCTCGCTGAACTCATTATCTTGTAGTGATATAGACACCACTACTTATTCTTGCGGTGTTGAGCGTCACCTCATTGCCCTCGAGTTGCTCCTTCGTTAGCAGGATTCGCCTGTCGTGTTCGGTTTCAATCTCGTAGACACGATAGCGGAATCCTATCAAAACCGGATTGACGAATAGACGGTTGGAGCGAATCACGATCGCCGCGACAGTGATGAAGAGTATAAGAAACGCTGCTACATCGAAGATGTTTGAGAACTCGAAGACGATGAACGGGAAGATGTAGACTAAGAGGTATTCCGTGAACATATCCGACCGATTCCGGTAGTGCTTGACCTCGCTCAGCTGGCCCTGTCTCGTCCGGTTCATGTGAATCATCAGGGCCAAGAATACGATACTAACGACGGTGAGAATCGAGGAGCCGATCGTTAGATATGACAACGCGATTGGGCCGAACCCGATGGGGTTCAGTTGATACCCGAATATCGTGTGGGTTGCATCGTGGGCGCGAAGCGCAACGATTGCGAAGAGTGGGCTGTAGGAGCTCAAGAAGAGGATGATCTTGGCCCAACTCGGAATGCGCCCCATTAGGTTCGGATTGTTCTATGCCGAGGTCAAAGTCAGTTTTGTATCAGCTTTCCTGATTACATTCGCGCTCATGCCGGGTTATAATTCAGTCAGATTTCGAGAGTGTGATGGACAATCTTCAAGACATCTCGGTGGGTCTGGTCAAAGCATCACTAACTCTCCTATGGACGGGAATTCTGCCACCCCGCGAAAGGCCCAGCTCGACAAGGAAGAGCGCGAGCATCTCGAGGACGTCGTCACCGACATGCGCGACCGCGTCGAGGCGAACGTTCGCTACCAGCTCGAGGACGAGTACGGCCTCGACGAGAAGCCGAACGACGACGCATCGCTGAGCGAGGAGGAGGAAGACCTCGTCGAGGCTATCGAACTCGAAGCCGTCGACGGGAACGATTGGGGCGACGGCTACGAGCAGTACATCACGGGTGTTGGCTATACCATCGTCAATCGGCTGGCCGCACTCCGCTGTATGGAGGTTCGGGGCTTCATCGACGACGAGGTCACGGCTTTCCGCGACGATGGACTCACGCCGGCAGCCGACCGGCTTGTCACCGAGGAGTTCATGCTCGAAGAAGAGGCCGTTCTCGAAGCCTACCAGAACGCGTGCGACGATCTCGCCGAGGAAATCGATATTCTCTTCGACCGCTCGACGGCCTACAGCCAGATCGATCCTGACGACGACACCTACGAAGACCTCTGTGGGATGCTCGATGAGGTGCCTGACGAGGTCTGGCAAGCCGACGACGTACTGGGCTGGGTTTATGAGTACTACAACGTCAAGCTCCTTGACGATCTTCGACGGAAGGGTGATCGTGAGGGGCTAGATCCCGAAGACGTACCGGCAGCGAACCAGTTCTATACGCCACACTGGGTCGTGCGGATGCTTACCGACAATTCTCTGGGGAAGCTCTATCTCGAAGACAACGGAACGCTGCAGGAGACGGTTGATAGACAGGACTCACTGACGCCCGACGAGCGTAAGAATCGCCCACTACCCCCTGACGAATCTCCGGGTATTGCGGACTTCTGTACTTATCTCGTCCCATCTGAAGAGGAAGGAGAACCACCGGAGTTTGATGGCCCTGAGGACATTCGCGTCATCGACCCGGCCTGTGGAAGCGGACATTTTCTGCTGTACGCGTTCGACGTTCTGGAGCGCATCTGGCGGGCCGAGACCGAATTAGATCACGCCGAGATACCCCGAGAAATTCTCCGTAATAACCTCTACGGCGTCGATCTCGATATGCGGGCCTGCCAGCTCGCGGCGTTCAACCTTTATCTGAAGGGGCGGACGCGTGCGGAGGCCGAGGGAGCAAATGGCTTCGACATGCCGAAGGTGGGAATTGTTTGTGCTGACGCGAGGGTTGCCGATGTAGAGGGTATTGAATCGGTATTCGACGAAGTTGCTGGTGACGACCCGGAGATACAGCATGCGCTTGACCGCATCCTCGATGCCTTCGAGGAAGTCCACGGGCTCGGAAGCTTGCTTGACGTGCGCGGCACCCTCGGCGATCTGTTTGAAGACGATGTGGATGATGACAGCGTCCAGATCACCCTAGATGATGATCCACGTGAAGACCATACACTCGGCCAAGTACTACACAGTTTGCGCGAGGCTGTAGAGGAGCATCAAGAAGCCGACTCATTCCTCGCGCAGGACTTGCGGAGTTTCGTCCGACTATTGGATATTCTAGCTCAGGATTACGATGTGGCTCTAATGAATCCCCCATACGGAACTCGAAACCGTATGCCTGATTCGGTTCAAGAATATATTGAGTCTCATTACAAATACTCTGCAGAATTTTACATAAATTTCTATGAAATTGGCGAAGGTATCACAAAATCAGACGGTCGAATTGGAATGCTTGTTCCACGGACGTTTATGTTCAAGCATCGGTTCAGAGACTTCCGATCGGACTTTGTCAACGGTAAGTCTTCTTTTGACTTCTTAGCAGAATTTGGTATTGGCATACTGGATAACGCGACAGTGAATACCGCGGGGACGGTCATTAGATCACAGGACAACCGACAGACAGAGGGGACTTTCTTTAGACTATATGATATAGACAAGGGCGAAAAAGAAGCCAGATTCATTGATTTAATATCTGGTCTTGATCAGGACGTTAAGAGGTGGTTTGACGCAAGTTTATCGTCCTTTGCAGATGTTCCCGGCAATTCGATATGCTATTCTACACCTGAAGAAGTTAGAGAGCTCCATAAATCTGAACTGAAATTGGATGCCGAGCAAGCAGGTCTTGACTCTGACTCGGTCGGTGTTGCAAAACAGGGTGTAGCGACGACGAACAACGATCGATTCCTCCGTCTCCATTGGGAAACAGTAGATTTTGATACATATTCTCCAATTGCGAGGGGAGGATCAGATGCTTGGATTCTCCCGAGAGTATCTGAGGTGGCAAAATGGAACGATAACGGTACAGAACTTAAGCGAACTAGTGATACGGTACGAACTCCGAATGAGGAGCTCTATGGCAAAAGTGGACTAACGTGGGCAAGGATTAAGCAAACAGGTCGTCGGTTTGGTCTGTTCCCTAAGGGAGGGCTATTTAGTGACAACGGCTATATCTTCATACCAACAAACGGAGAGTCCTTATGGGCTCTGATGGGTGTTCTGAATAGCGATCTGTACCATGATCTCTTTCTGTCGTTAACGACTGGACGACATTGGAATGCTGGCGAAGTCGGTAGTATTCCTTGGTTTGATTCTCTGGACGATGAGAGTGAAATTGAGAGTCTTTCCAAAAAACAATATAGTATAAAGATTGAAGAAAGAGCAGATAATCCGACGAGCCCATATTATATCGGGCCGCAGCTTCTTCCAGAGAACTATTTATCAGAATATCACTATTCGCATCCCCATACGAAAACGTCGTCCCACGAATTAAGCATCGGCCTCAAGAATGTGGATCAGCCAATAGAACAGCTGTGCGAACAGATAGTTGAGGGTAAAATAGATAGAAATCAGA
Source organism: Halorubellus amylolyticus (assembly GCF_034808145.1). Classification (NCBI taxonomy): domain Archaea; kingdom Methanobacteriati; phylum Methanobacteriota; class Halobacteria; order Halobacteriales; family Halorubellaceae; genus Halorubellus; species Halorubellus amylolyticus. The sequence goes on along the minus strand of NZ_JAXHGM010000006.1, from coordinate 15,382 downwards.
CCATCGAAGAAACATCCGAGAAAATTAACCAGTTAGTGTATGAAGAATTCTCAATAAGTGAAGAGGCGCAGACTCAGGTCTATGAGGAAATCTTGATGAGAACTTCTGAGGTGCCCAAAGAGGAGAGGATCTTGACACGTGAGAGTTTCAATGATTTAGATGAGTTCGTTGGCCAAGAAACAGAGAAATTGGTTCACCACTTAGCAATGGAGGCTATCCGCGAGGAAGACGACGGAATCATTTCACTCGATGGCACGGACGAGCAGGCGGATATGCTTGACCGTATCATCGATCGATTCGAAGACGCATACGGCGAGTACGCTGAAAAACGTCTTGTCGAAGTCGACAACATTCTCGGATCTAAATCCGCCGCAGACGAGGCGTATCCCAACCTCCGATCGTTCATCGAGGACGACCTCTTCACCTACCACGTCGACACAATGGAAAACACGCCCATCTTTTGGAAACTCAGTACGGAGCGGCTCCTCGCCGACGCAAAGGGTGAAGGTTTCGCGTGCTTCGTCGACTACCACCAGCTCGATGCCAGCCTATTTGACCGCTTGAGCAACCAGTATCTCGAACCGCGGAAGGCCAATCTCCGCGAGCGTCGGTCGGCAACGAACCAGCGTCGGAACGACGAGTCACTCTCCACGAGCGAACGCGCTGAGGCGACTGACGAGTTCGAGTTCTGCTCGAGTGCGCTTGAACAGATTGCCGAACTCGAAGAGGTGATGCAGGAACTCGGTTCCACTACTGAGCGCGAGTTCGACGACGACAATCGCGAACGCGTCAGCAAGCTATCCCCTAAAGTCGCCGTGTTCCGCGAAGAGACCGCGGAGCGCATCGAGACGCTGGAAAGACTCCGCGAGATGAATGGCGAGGAGTGGTTCCAAGAAACCTTCTCCGATAATTTCTGGAACGCCGTCAACGAGTGGCGCGACGAGTGGGTAGACGCACTTGAGGAACTAGAACACGCCTGTAAAGAGTACGCCAAGCCCAGAAGCGAGCCCGTCGAAGCCCATCTCGCCGACCTCTTCGACTACTTCAACTGGCGACTCAAAGGCTCGGATCATTACTCCAGTACGGGCATCCTCTTCATGACCTACTACTTCGAGCGCGAGGGGAGCAACCTACTCAACGACGATGGTGAGCCATTCGATAACCTCACCGAAGACGAGAAGCTGCTCGCCTCACTCGCAACGGGCATCGACGGCGCATCCGTCCTTGACGAAGAGTACCTCCAGCAGATTGCGGACGATGAAGGCGTCGACAATGTGGACGACTTACCACCGCTAGCGGAGTTCAAGGCGCTCGCTGAGGAGATCGATGACCGCTGTCAGACGGTGGATAAGCAGATTCCCTCGGACTGGTCGGAACGGGCGCTATCTGAGATCACGACAGCGGGTTACCAGCCTGTCCACAAGCACGGCGTAGCGATTAATATCACACCGCTCGCGGAGAAGGACATCGTTCCGGAGGTAGTCGAGGACAAGGTTCTCTGAACTATGCAAGCGAAACAGACCCTCCCCGACGCCGCGAAAGACAGCATCCAAAGCGAGTTCGACCGGGCCGAGTCGTCCGACCCAATCGTCCTCTGGTGGGACGACGGGAACTACCTCGAGGACATCATCGCGCAGGCTTGCGACGAACTCGACGTTCCGCTAAAGATCGCCGAGGAGACGCCACTGGAGCTCCGTGCCGACCCAGTTGATGGCGAACAGGTCTGGTACGTCCCACACGTCAAAGAGCCAGAGCACACAGAGGGCGACTACGACTGGTTCCGTGATGTCGAGCATACGGGCGGCGAGGTGGAGATGAGCATCGAAGACCTCACCGTTCACGCGTTCGAGCGCGGGCAACTCGATGCGTGGGAGCTGAAAACCACGACGCAGACTGACGACCCCGCGAAGCGACGGGAGATTGCGCGAATCCTCCACGACCAACTCACAGGCGGGCAGCTCCCGACGCTCGAACAACTCCGCACGCAGATCGTCACCGGCGGCTACACCGACCCGGTCGCGTTCGTCCTGGAGAACGGCTGGGGCGACATCGACGACAGCCCCGACACCATCGAACAGATGCAGGACTTGCTGACCAGCGAGGGCGTCGACGCAGTCGCCACCGAAACCGATCCGGAGGGAATCGTCACGGCGACGCGTCGTTGGGCCGTTGCAGAATGGCTGGTTCACGCTGGCGCCGACCCTGACCTCTTCCCGAAGGAATTCCGAACGGAGGCCGCCGGCGCCCACAAGTTACCCGAACTGAAATCCGTACTGAACAACACGTCCGCCCCCAACCTCATCGCTGACCGGTACCTAGGCGAAGAGGTTTGGCCGTCGGTAGTCAGCGACATCGACGACCCCTGGGAACTCGCTGACTGCCTCGTCGACGGCGCACTCGAACATCGGATCTGGGACGAATGGCAGACGAGATTCGAAGCGGCGGACTACGAGACGTGCCTCGAATGGGCCGAAGAACGGTTCGAAGAACTCCGGGGAAGCAAGGGATACCACGGTGGGTACAAAGGCGCCTATGGCCCAGATAACGTCTGGACGAAGACGTGGGAGCAAGCAACCGAAGTCGCTCGGCTGGCACACCGTCTCGACACGTGGGACGAGCGTGCGACCGACGATGTCGTCTCGCTATACGCTGACGAGGACGACGGCACGTGGCAGATCGACAACGCCGTCCTCAATCTCGTCGTCTCCGGAGAACCGGAAACGGAGCTGCCGGACGAACATCCGGCGACCGGAGCCTTGGACGATATTCGTGCCGAACTCCAGTCAGAGTACGTCGACTACCTCGAAGACTTGGGCGACCTCGTTACCGAGACCGTCGAGGCTGGCGCTCCGTTCGTTGAGGAGGATCACGCCTATCAGTTCTTCGCCAAGGAGTCCGCCGGACTTGAGAGCGGCCAGACGGTCGCAATTTTCGTTATCGACGCCCTCCGACTCGACCTCGCTCGACAGCTCGCGGACGAACTACGCGAATACGTCGCGTCCATGCCCGCCGAGGTTCCCGAGTTCGCCATCGACGAGAGCGTCTGGCTGGGCGCACTCCCATCGGAGACCGAGTTCGGCAAAGCCGCGCTCACGCCTGGCGAAGTCCAGATGTTCGACATCTCTCTCGTCGATGGTGAGCTGCAACCGCTTCGAAACAACCGACGCGTCACACCAAACCGTCGTGAATCCCTCCTGAACGGCGACGGTTGGACAGTCACACGTGACGAGAACGATGGTTGGCAGTCGACACGTGTCGCCTACTACAAGAACGACCTCGACAACATCGGCGAGAAGGAACTCAGCGACCTCGAGGAGATGCTCTCACGACGCGTCCAGACGCTCGCCGATTTCATCAGCAGCAAGCTCAAACAAGGCGAGTGGGATCAGGCCCACATCCTGACTGACCACGGATTCGTCCTCCTTCCTCACCACGTCACGCCGGAGAAGATCTCTCGTCCACCCGAAGCGACGGACTCTGGGCGACGCTGGATCGCCGGCGAAGACGTTGACGAAGACGCACCCGGCGTGTTGCTCGATTCGAGTGCCAGATTGGGGTACCTCGACGCCGACGTAAGCGTCCTCGCAAGCCCACTCAAACGATTCAGCAAACAAGGGCTCGGTGACGCCCGCTTCTATCACGGTGGACTGCTACCACAGGAGTTCGTTCTGGATTTCATCAGCATTACACAGGGGTGATGGATTCGTCCCAGGGCATGGACAATCTTCAAGACGTCCCCGTGGTTCTGAGTGAAGTATCACTAACTCTCCTATGGACGGAAATTCTGCCACCCAGCGAAAGGCCCAACTCGACAAGGAAGAGCGCGAGCATCTCGAGGATGTCGTCACCGAGATGCGCGACCGCGTCGAGGCGAACGTTCGCTACCAGCTCGAAGAGTACGACCTTGATAATCGCCCCAGCGAGGACGCATCCCTGGGCGACGAAAAAGATGACCTCGTTGAAGCGATCGAGCTCGAAGCCGTCGACGGCAACGACTGGGATGACGGCTACGAACAGTACATCACCGGTGTCGGCTACACCATCGTCAATCGGCTGGCTGCACTCCGCTGCATGGAAGTCCGAGACTTTGTGAACGAGGAAGTCACGGTGTTCCGCGAGGATGGACTCACGCCGGCAGCCGCTCGGCTGGTCAACGAGGAGTTCATGCAAGAAGAGGAGGCCGTCCTGGAAGCCTACCGGAACGCGTGCGACGGTCTCGCCGAGGAGATCGAGATCCTCTTCGACCGCTCGACAGCCTACAGCCTCATCGACCCCGACGACGACACCTACGAAGACCTCTGTGGGAAGCTTGACGAAGTCGCCGACGAGGTCTGGCGGGCCGACGACGTCTTGGGCTGGGTCTACGAGTACTACAACGTCAAACTCCTCGACGACCTCCGTCAGAAAGGCGACCGCGATGGGCTTAACCCAGAAGACGTACCGGCGGCGAACCAGTTCTATACGCCCCACTGGGTCGTGCGGATGCTCACCGACAACTCACTCGGCAAACTTTATCTCGAAGATACAGGCGAGTTGAGTGACGCCGTCGAGGCACAGGAGTCGCTCACTCCAGACGAGCGTAAGAATCGACCGCTCTCGCCCGACGAGTCAACCGATATCACGGACTTCTGCACATATCTCGTACCCTCAGAGGAGGAAGGCGAACCACCGGCATTTGAAGGCCCCGAGGACATCCGCGTCATCGACCCGGCCTGTGGGAGCGGCCACTTCCTGCTGTATGCGTTCGACGTTTTGGAGCGTATCTGGCGAGCGGAGACCGACCTTGACCACGCGGAGATTCCTCGCGAGATTCTGCGGAACAACCTCTACGGCGTCGACCTCGACATGCGCGCCTGCCAGCTCGCTGCGTTCAACCTCTATCTGAAGGGCCGGACGCGTGCCGAAGCCGAGGGTGCGAACGGCTTCGACATGCCGGAGGTCGGCATCGTCTGTGCCGATGCAAAGGTGGCCGACATCGAAGGTGTTGAGAAGGTGTTCGACGAGGTCGCAGAGGGGAAATCCGATATCGAAAGCGCCCTACGGCAGATTCTCAATGCATTTGAAGAAGTCCATGGTCTCGGGAGTCTACTCGACGTACGTGGAACGCTTGGTGACCTCTTCGAGGACGAGGTTGACGAAGGAAGTGTTCAGATTACGTTGGACGATGATCCTCGTGAAGACCATACACTCGGTCAGATTCTCCATAGTTTGCGTGAGGCGGTAGACCAACATCAGGAGGAAGACTCGTTCTTAGCGCAGGACTTGCGGAGCTTCGTTCGACTGCTAGACGTTCTGGCACAGGATTATGATGTGGCGCTGATGAATCCGCCTTATGGGTCACGAAACCGCATGCCTGATTTGGTTCAGAATTACGTTTACGACCACTATGAGTACACCCCTGAATATTACATTAATTTCTTTGAAGTTTGCGAGGGGTTCACAAGAGATAATGGTAGAATTGGGATGCTTGTTCCTCGATCGTTCATGTATCGTCACCAGTTTGAGGAATTTCGAAGAGACTTCATCGGGGATAGAGGTGGGTTTGACTTCTTAGCAGAATTCGGGTACGGTATTTTGGATAATGCTACCGTTCCGACCGTAGCTACTGTAGTTAGATCGTCTGTCAGCAGACCTTCTGGCGATTTCATTCGCCTTCACGATGTAGATAGAAAAGATAAGCAGAACAAATTTGTCAACACTATTTCAAATGAGCCGGACGATGTCAAGCGATTATTTACTACCGAGCTGTCCCAGTTCGATAATATACCGAACGCATCTCTAAGCTATTCTACGCCCTCTGACGTCAGGAGGTTGCACCTCCGAGAAACGAAGATTGATGCAGATACAGCTGATGTAGACGGAGAATCGTTCTTCCATGCATTGCTGGGGATTATGTCTGGCAACAAAAGTCGGTTTTACAGAAAACATTGGGAGACTGATGAGGAAGACACATTCAAACCGATAGCCAGCGGCGGGCCGGATGCATGGGTTATACCCCAAGTATTAGACACAATCAACTGGGGGGAAGATGGTAGAGAGGTTAAAAGGTCACCGAATAAGACTCGATATCCTAATGAAGAGTGGTACGGTCACGAAGGATTAACGTGGACGTATATCAAGCGAACTGGACGGCGATTCGGATACTTCCCCTCTGGACTGTTTAGTCTCAAAGGACTGCTTCTTGTCCCCCGTAGCGACATCTCCCTTTGGAAGACGTTGGCGATTCTAAATTCGGATCTTTATCATTCGATATTTCTCTCCCAGACATGGGAGCGTGAATGGAATGCAGGAGAGGTTGGTGCCGCACCTTGGATAACGGAGTTGGAATCGTTAGACAGGTTGGACAAGCTTGCAAAGGAGCAATATTCGACAATGCTTCAAAACAAGGCTTCAAACCCTGTCAGCCCATACTATGTGAAACCCACCCTGTTATTAGGGATGTCTGAAAACGAATTTTTCTACGATCATTCCCACCCAAGTGACGAAAATAGTTTGATTGGCTCCAATCTGGGCCATGTTCAGCCATCTGAGAAGGTCAGAGAGGTTGCAAGGGAATCTACAGTAGAAAGTTTACGGCGTCAGAGGCGATTGGAAAGTCTTTCTGATGAGATTGATCAGTTGATTTTTGATGAGCTGGAACTCTCAACAGAATCTCGTGAAGTCATTCGTACAGAAATCTTCCTCCGGACTGCAGAGGATCCTGAAGACCGCGATTTCCCCGACCCAGAATCAGTCCCCCAAATCCCGGAGAACCTCAACGAACAAGTCACAGATCTTGTCCACCACTTTGCGATGGAAGCCGTCCGCGAGGAACCGGATGGTATCATCCCGGTGAAAGGGTCGGATGAACAAGCCAATATGCTCGACCGCATCATCGAGCAGTTCGAAGACACGTACGGCGAACACGCCGAAGACCGACTCGTTGAAATCGACGACATCCTTGGAGCCGAATCTGCGGGTGATGAAGCGTACCCTAACCTTCGGGCGTTCATCAATAACGGCCTTTTCAAGTATCACGTCGACACGATGGAGAACACGCCCATCGTCTGGAAGCTTAGCACGGAACGGCTGCTCGCCGACGCGAAGGGCGAGGGCTTTGCCTGCTTCGTCGACTACCACCAACTCGACGCCAGCCTGTTCGACCGCCTGAGCAACCAGTATCTCGAACCCCGGAAGGCCGACCTCCGCAAGCGACGGTCGGCCGCGAACCAGCGCCGCACCGACGAATCACTCTCCACGAGCGACCGTACCGAAGCAACCGAAACGTTCGAGTTCTGTTCGAGCGCCCTCGAACAGATCGCCGAACTCGAAGAAGTACTGCAAGAACTCGGTGCCACGAATGAACGTAACTTCGACGCCGACGCCCACGAACGCGTCGACGAGTTGGCCCCGAAGGTAGCGACGTTCCGTGAGGAGACGGCTGAACGCATCGAGACGCTCGAACGACTCCGCGAACTGAACGGCGAAGAGTGGTTCCAAGATACGTTCTCGGATGGATTCTGGGACAAAGTCGACAAGTGGCGCGATGAGTGGCTCGATGCGCTCAAGGAGCTCGAACACGCCTGCAAGGAGTACGCCAAACCAAACGACAACTCGGTCGAAGCCCATCTTGCCGACCTCTTCGACTACTTCAACTGGCGGCTCAAGGGCTCGGATCACTACTCCAGCACGGGCATCCTCTTCCTGACCTACTACTTCGAGCGCGAAGGTGATGACCTTCTGAACGAGGAGGGAGAGCCCTTCGACAATCTGACCGAAGATGAACGGATGCTCGCCTCGCTCGCGATGGGCATCGATGACGCGTCCATCATCGACCAAGAGTACATCGAACAAATCGCGGACGACGAAGAGGTCGAAGATGTCGATGATTTACCGTCGCTATGGGAGTTCAAAGCGTTGGCCGAAGAAATCGACGATCGTTGCCAGACGGTCTACAAGCAGATTCCCTCTGATTGGTCAGATCGGGCGTTGTCGGAGATTACGACCGCTGGCTATCAACCCAACCAGAAGCACGGCGTCGCGATTAACATTACGCCACTTGCGGAGAAGAATATCGTCCCTGAAATCGTTGAAGACAAAGTGATTTAGAAATCCAATATGTCCTCGCAGGAAATTGAAGACGGAATCTCGGAGATGAGAGAGCATATCGACAGTTTGCTCTCCGTATTGGACGCACAGATGGAAGAGTCGCGACTCGATGAAATCGTCGAGGGCGATGGCACGCTATTGAGCAAAAACCTCGGCCAGAAGCCCGAACGGTGCATCGAAGACGCACTAATCTGGCCGACTTTGGAGACGCTGGGCTTCGAATACACTCCTCGCCCATATTATCCGGTCGGCGACGAGAACGAATGCCCCGACTTCCGCATCGATAACCTCGCGGCTCGCGTCATCGGAGAGAACAAGTCGATCAACAACTTCGCCGAGGCGAAGGGAGACATCGAAGAGTACCTCGACTCGAAACGGTACGAGTACGGTATCGCAACCGACGGCTTCCGCTGGGCGATATACGAGGTCGAAGCAGATGACCACGGCCGAGCAGACCTCGTCGACGTCGTTGCCGAGCAGGATCTCACGCCGGCCATTCGAGGCATCGCCAGAGACAGTGGTCTCGTGAATTACACCGAGAAGATTCGTTCTGATGAGTCGGTCGACGGTGTATTGGGTGACTTCTACCAAACGCTCAACCACTACGGCGTTCGTCGAGAAATCGGCGGACTCTCCGAGTTCTACGACCTCTATCTGGAAGTGTTGATTGGGGGCGGAGAGTATGATAAACTCGAATTGAATCTCGTCGGTTCGCTCGAATCGCCAGCGTCTGCCACCGAAGATGACGAACTCGCCTTCGCAGGTCTCTTCGTCGACCGACTGGCGTATCTCCAGTTACTGATCGATCGAGGCATCCTCGAGGATGTCGCACTTCACGATCAATGGAGTGAACACAACCACGGACTCAACCGGTTTCGTGGAAGCTTCTATTCGCAGTATCTCCAGCCCCTGTTCTACGATGCCCTCGCCGAACGGCCTCGGAGTCGCGATGCTGAACTTCCGGAATCCTTCCAAGAGGTGCCCCATCTCGCCGGCGGATTGTTCGAACCAATCCTCCACGAGGAACGTAATTACGACATCCCTGACGAGGTGATGAAGCCGGTGCTGACACGCTTTGTCGAAGGCGAAAAGCGAACGCTCGTCAACGAAGCAGCCAACGGATCGCTCCTGAAGACCTACTCCGAACAGTTCGAGAGCAGAAACGTCGCTGGAAGGATCCCTGAGCAGTACGCCGCTATCACGAACGCGTACGCCGACGAGATCGACCACGTCGAATCACAGATCGAGCGGACACTCCGATCGTTCGAACAATCACACTGAACTCAGAAACGGCACCGCCGACAAGATTCATGATTCCATGCTTCGTTAACACATCCATCACTTGATGACGGACACTACAGGACTTTCGCCCGGCCAACGGGTGATTCTCAATGGCAGTTCCGCGGAGGTCATCCACACGCGGACTGTCGGCGACATCGAGTACCTTCGAGTGTACATCGACGGTGAAGGCGTCAAAACGGTCTGCCTCGACGACGTAACTGTCGAACCCCATCGAAGCCAGTTCGAATCGTTCTCCGGTCAGCAGCTCGACGAACTACACCCCGACCACGATGCGGTCTCAGCCCGGTGGTTCGACCTCCACACGCAGGCGACGAAGCTCAAACTCGCCCACGAACAGGGCCAACTGCTGAGCATCTCAAACTCGCTCGTCAGGCTGGAACCCTACCAACTGGCGTGCGTGAACTGGGTGATGCAGAAGCTCCGCCAGCGGGCACTCATCGGTGACGACGTCGGACTCGGGAAGACCATCGAGGCGGGACTCATACTCAAGGAACTATCCGCCCGCAACCGTGCCGATCGAGTCCTCTTCGTCGTCCCCGCACACCTCCAGAAGAAGTGGATTCGAGACATGGATCGCTTCTTCGATGTCGATCTCACTGTTGCCGATCGAGCGTGGGTCGAAGGTGAGCGTCGACGACTCGGTGAGGAGGCGAACATCTGGAACCAAGATCAGCAACAGCTCGTCACGAGCATGGCCTTCCTTCGCCAAGAGGAGTTCCGTCCCGCATTGCAGGACGCGTTCTGGGACGTCGTCGTAGTTGACGAGGCCCACAAGGCTGCCAAGCGCGGCGATTCTCCGAGTAAGACCGCAAAAATGGTCGATGTCGTCGCAGGGAATTCTGACTCGCTGTTGCTGCTCAGTGCGACGCCCCACGATGGTAAAGGCGAAGCCTTCCGCTCTCTCGTCGAGTATGTCGATCCGTTCCTCGTCGCTGAGGACAGGGAACTCACGCAGGAGGCGGTCGATCGGGTGATGATGCGTCGTGGAAAGGAGGGTATCTACGACGAGAACGGCGATCGGGTCTTCCCAGACCGAGAGGTGAAGTCGATCTCGGTCGGCATGACCCACAATGAACGCCAGTTCTACCGTGGCGTCACCGACTACGTGAAGAACGTCTACAATCGCTCGGAGCAACTGAACGAGCCAGCGGTCGGCTTCGCGATGGCACTGATGCAAAAGCGTCTCGTGAGCAGCGTCGGCGCGATACACGCCACACTCCGCCGCCGGCTAAACGACTTACTCGACGAGGAGACGTCCGCAGATGGTCTCTCCGAAGAGGCGGAGGCGTACCTCGACGGCGAGGACTTGGATGAGGAGGGCAAGCAACAGGCGGAGGATGAGATTGCTGGCTTGACTGTCGCACAGGACGACCAACAGCTCCAGGAGGAGATTGAGACGCTTCGCGACCTCGTTGCACTCGCAGAGAGTCTCCCAGTCGATTCGAAGGCCCAGAAAGTACGACGGTTCATCAGCCAGCTCCTCGAAGAGCAACCCGACGAGAAACTCCTCTTGTTCACGGAGTATCGAGACACGCTCGACTATCTTCTCGAGTTCGTACAGGACGAACCGTGGGCCGACGAGATTCTCGTCATCCACGGCGACGTCGACAAGGAAGACCGGGCCCGCATCGAAGACGAGTTCAATCACGGCCAATCCCGGCTATTGTTCGCCACTGACGCTGCCAGCGAGGGAATCGACCTCCAGCATAGCTGCCACATCATGGCGAACTACGAACTCCCGTGGAATCCGAACCGCCTCGAACAGCGCATTGGTCGCATCCATCGTTACGGGCAGGACAAGGAGGTCAAGGTCTGGAACTTCCTTTTCGAGGATACCCGTGAGAGCGAGATCTTCGAGATGCTCCAGAACAAGGTCGAACAGATTCGTTCGCAACTCGGCAATACGGCGGACGTGTTGGGGATGCTGGACGACATCGACGTCGACTCGCTGATAATGGATTCCATTCAGCACGACGAGCCACCGAGTGCGACCAAAGAAGAACTCGAGGAGATGATCGAGGAACGTCAGCGGACGCTCGAAGAATGGTACGAGCGGAGCCTCGTCGAAACCAGCACGTTCGACGCGGATAGTCGCCGTCAAATCCAGGAGGTCGTCGATGACTCCGAGGACGTCTACGGCAGCCAAGGAGATATTCGGGAGTTCTTCGAGCGTGCAGTCACGACTTTCGGGGGCGAGTTCGAGAAGCAGGGCACCAACCTCTACCACGCTGAGTTACCGGAGGGTGTTCGGCCGCCAAACGGCGATGCGTCGTTCGGCCCATTCACCTTCGACCGGGACTTCGCTATGGAGCATGAGGGAATCACCTATCTCGCCCCAGATACCGACGTCCTCCAACGCCTCATGGCTCGTGTCCTCGATGACGAACGAGGACAAATCGGGCTGAAGCTGCTTCCCTTCGTCGACACACCAGGAATCACCTACAACTACCGAGTCGCTTTCGAAGATGGCACAGGAGAGGTGATCCGAGAGGAGACGATTCCCGTTTTCGTCGATGCTGAGCAGCGGGACGCCCAGCAGGCGCTGGGGGAGCGAGTCGTCGAAGGGGAAACAGTCTCTGCGAAGCCCGACATTGATTCCCTTCGGACGGTGATTGACGCGAAGGAAGAAATGCAATCGGCGGCAGACCGATATGTGAGTGCTCGCGTCAACGAGATCAAATCCGATCTCGTCGCGAGTCGACATGAGGAGACGAGTCGCGAACTCCAGAATCTCGACGAGTACGCGCAAGCCGAACGAGAGCGAATCGAGTCGTTCATCGAGGAGTACGAACGGAAGGCAGAGGCCGGTTCAGACATGAACATCGCTATCCGCGGGCAGCGGGAACGACTCGAAAAGCTCGAAGAACGGATTGAGACGCGACGGAACGAGCTGAAGCGTCGTGAACAGGTCATTTCTCTAGCTCCCGAGGTCGAGAATTACTGTTTCACGCTACCGCTGTAGGAGTAGGGCTCAGTACGCTATCCGTCATCGGGATGGCTCGATACACCATAGACGTGCTCTATCGTATCCGAATAGATGTCGTCGAAGGAGAGATCAGCCACATCGACGCAGCAGAGATTTTGGCGAGCGAAGTGACGGTAGAGACCCTCCTCAGTGGAGGGATCGAATGAAAGCGTCCCTCGGCGTGATGAGACACCCGGTCACTCGTAATGGACGAGAACCGAATACCACGAGTCGGGGGCGAGCCACTCACGGGGCTCCTCAACCTCTCGAACTTCGAGTTCCTCGACACCCCCGTTCCACATCTCTTCGTACGTGGTTTCGATGGGGTCTTTCAGCACCGCGGCGGCCCGTTGGGCCCCCTCCTCGGTTTCGAAGTACTTCAGCCGCACCGCGTTCCCAGAATCGGAAATCACGGGGACGTGAATACCGGTATCGTCGACCGCCCTGATGGCAGCCGCGCGTCGCACATTCATCCCTTCGGGAGCCTCGTAGAACTCTGACGCGGAGATCGGCTGGACGCTGACCGTCGTGCCGCTCCAAAAGTCGTAGTAGCCGCTGTCGAACGTCCGAATCACGTCCGCGCCAAGAAGCGAACTCCAGAGCTTGTTCACGTGCCCAACGCGGATGGTCTCTCGATCAGTCCGGACTTCCATCGGCTCACTGTCGTGCTTCTCACGGAGCGGCGTCCACTTCCGTTCGACCATCCGTTCGAGTTGCCGTTTGATGTTGTTCAGTCGCTCGACGCTGGCGGTGTTGGCTTCTGTCGACATTGCGCTCTTCCATATTGATGGTTAACTTAAAACCATAGACGTGGTGCGCTGCTTAGCCCAAAGCAACCTGATTCGCGCCTTTATCGCCTCTACCGCCCCAATTCGATCTGAGAAAGTTAACAAGAGGGCGATGATCAAGCCAATACAGGGTAGTTGTTGCCGTCGGAATGTTCGATTGGAGACCCCTCGGACGACATGGTTATTGCCCGGACTGCCTCGACGCATGACTGCTCCGAATGGACGACCGAGACGAAGCAACCGACATTCCAAAGCCAGAGACGACGAAGACACTGCTAGATGGGATTCCCGCTCGAACACTGCACGATGCATTCCACGAGACCAGCCCACGCCCGAGCATTCGCGACGTGATTGCGAACCACCAGCACGCCCAGAGTCGACTGCACCGCGAGGCAGAGGCACTGGAGTTCTACCCCACGCAAGTCTACCGCGTGCTTGAACGCGTGCAGGAGAGCTATGACGCGTTCGAGGGAGCAGAGCGACGCCCGATCGTCGATCACGGCAATCGATACGTGGCGTTCGGTCTGAATGGGGCAGACTGGTACACGCTGTTTGATTTCATCCGACGGAACATCAACGATGAAGAGCAACGGGAGGATATTGCACGGGCTGCAACGAAGGTGATGAGCGACATCACGGACGAGAACTGGCACTCTCACAATTCGCTCCCCCTGGTGGTGTCGCAAGCACGCGTGCGCGACGTTCTGGCGTACCACGAGGAAGCGTACGATGGCCGGAGGCCCTGAGACTGGCCGCCGTCGAGACAATTGCGACGGTCAAATACATTCATAGGCGTCGGCTGTGAGACGATAGTAAAGTGTCGCCTCGCAACCGCCTCTTTGTGGGCGATGCCGGCAGTCGACTGTCGGAATTGTCCGACGAGACCGTACAGTTGACGATCACCAGCCCGCCCTACAACCTCGGCAAGGACTACGACGAGGCTGGTGACGATAGACGGCCAATCGCGGAGTGGCGCGAGTTGATGGACGATGTCATCAGGGAACTGTTCCGCGCGACGGCACCCGACGGGAAAGTCTGCATCAACATAGCAGCGTCCTTCGACTCTGAGGGTGATGGCCGATACCGACGCGTCCCGCTGCGGAGCCACGTCATGGAACTATGTCGAGACGCTGGCTTCGATTTCCTCGACGAGTTCGCCTGGATCAAAGATCAGTACACGTCGCACGGAGACGGTGCGCTCCTCGGGTCGTACCCCTACCCGACGAACGTCCCCGTGAACCAACGCCACGAGTACATCCTCGTCTTCCGCAAGTACGTCTCCGAAGAGTACCACGAACGGCGTGACCTCCCACCCGTAGACAGCGAGCGACGCAGGGCATCGAAACTCACGAACGATGAATGGCGTGAGTACGCACAGAGTGTCTGGGAACTCCCACGACCGAGTCCGGATGTGGAAACCGACCACCCCGCGGTCTTCCCGCTGGAACTGCCCCGGCGACTGATCGCGCTGTACTCGTTCGCCGGCGATTTGGTTCTTGACCCGTTCGTCGGGACTGGAACTACCGCGGTCGCCGCCAAGCAGACCGGACGAGACTACGTGGGCTTCGATCAAAACCAGTCATACATCGCAACGGCAAGGCAACGTCTCGATACGTCGACTGATGACGGAGAGGAACAAGAATCGACCCCACCGTCGCCACCGGAGGGTGTTGCCCAGTACATTCGTGACGCCGTCGATAGACAGGATCCGACCACACTCCGGTTGATTGGGGACTACGCTCACGAACTGGCCACTCACCGCGAGTTCGTTCCCGAAGAGGAGGTCTCGCAGGTGGTGGACGACGAAGACCAGATTGCAGGGGTACGACGCACTCACAACGGCACGATCGTCGCGAAAGAGGTGTCATGTGGAAAGGAGAACTGCTCGTCGTGTCCCCACGGCCCGTACAAGTACCGGGTCTACCGCGATGGGGGGAACGTCAAGACCGAGTACCTTGGGCCAGCCGAGAGCGTTTCAAAATCGTAAGTAAGATGGGAGACCATTCGTATCGCTGAGATGAAATCCTCATCGCTATCAGGGTCAACAAGGACGTTTAGCGGTCGCTGAGCAATTCCTCAAAGCCCCTATCCCGGACGTCAAAGTATGACTCTCCGGGTGCGTGTAAAGAACGAAAACGGACGACTCCTTGTCCCACACTATTGGGCCTTGTTTAGACGCGTGATTTCACAGGTGTGAGCCGCTGACGCTAAGTTCGATGTTTCTGACGGCGCATTTCAG
>NZ_JAXHGM010000005.1:0-221075 GCF_034808145.1 Halorubellus amylolyticus | reverse complement strand
ACGCCAAGGCAGAAACGGCTGACGAGTGGCTAAAATCATTCGCCTTCGCATGGAATCAGCTAATCTGAACGCGACCGGTCGTCTCGTGCGAGCGCGGACCGACACGCGTTTTGGCGGGCGCGCGGTACCGGGGAGTGATGCAGCCTCCTGGCGCGGACGTGGTGCTCGTGCGGCACGGCGACATGGGGTCGAAGTCCCGTGGCGTCAAGCGCGACATGGAGCACCGGCTGGGGGAGAACCTGCGCGCGATCCTCGACGACCGCGGGCTCGACGGCGACGTGGAGTTGACGTGGTCGCGACCGCGCGTCCACACCTCCGAGGGCGAGGCGGCGGCGGTCGCGAGGGCGGCCGCGGACACGTTCGGCGTCGTCTCCGCGAGCCCCGCGCTGTCGGTCGACTCGGAACTCGACGCGGTCTGCGACGCGCTCGCGGCGACGGCACGGGCGGTCTACGACGGGGGCGCGTTCGCGGTCGACGCCCGCCGCAGCGACCGGTCGCTCCCCTTCGACAGCGAGGACGTCCAGCGCGAGGGCGGACAGGCGGTCTGGGACGCGGCCGTCGACGCGGGCGTCGATCCCGAGGTCGACCTCGAGGACCCGGACGTGACCTTCGGCGTGGAGGTCCGCGCGGAGGCGACGTTCGTCTACACGGACACGGTCGAGGGCGTCGGCGGCCTGCCGCTCGGCTCGCAGGCGCCGCTCGTCGTCCTCGTCTCGGGCGGTATCGACTCGCCGGTCGCCGCGTTCGAGGTGATGAAACGCGGGAGTCCGATCGTGCCGGTGTACGTCGACCTCGGCGACTACGGCGGCCCCGACCATCGCGCTCGCGCCGTCCAGACCGTGCGGGACCTCGCGCGGTACGCGCCCAACCACGTCGCGGAGGCGTGGGTCGTCCCCGGCGGCGACGCGGTCGCGGGCCTCGTCGCGGAGATGGACCGCGGCCGGATGCTCGCCCACCGACGGTACCTCCTGCTGGTCGGCGAGGCGGTCGCCGAGGCCGTCGGCGCGGCCGGCGTCGTCACGGGCGAGGCCATCGGGCAGAAGTCCAGTCAGACCACGAGCAACCTCGCGGTCACCGACGCGGTGACGACGCTCCCCGTCCACCGGCCGCTGTTGACGTGGGACAAGCACGACATCACCGCGGTCGCTCGCGACGTCGGGACGTTCGCGGACTCCACCATCGACGCCGGCTGTAACCGCCTGGTGCCCGACGAACCGGTTGTCGACGGGAGTCTCGACCAGATACGCGCGCTCGAACCTGACGACCTGGCGCCGTGGGCGCGCGACGCCGTCGACCGCGCCGAACGCGTCCCCATCGACCGGGACGCTTAGGACACCGCCGGTCGCACCGCCGAACCGTAACTTTGGAGACGTATCGCGTCCGCAACTGGACTGTGAGCGCCCTCCACGCGGTTCCACGTCCCTCCAGACGCACGCTTCGCGTCCTCGCGGTCGTGCTCGTACTCGCGAGCGCGAGCCCGGCGATGGCGACCGTCCTCGGCGTCGCCACCGGGAGCGCGGAGTACGACGGTGGCGTCCCCGACGCCGTCCCGCCCGCGGACGGCCACACGGTCGTCACCGTCGACGGCATCGGGCCCGGACTCATCGCCGCGTACGCCCCGAACGGGTCGAAGGTGTACGAGGCCGACGACCACCGGTTCTATCACGACGTCGACCCCGCCCCGCGGTTCGGGAAGGCGACGGTGACGTACGTCGCGAGCCACGCGGCGTTCCCGCGACACTGTGCGAGCGACGACGGCTGCCGGAAGTCCCAGGTGATGCGCCTGAACGTCACCACCGGCGAGCGCGAGGAGCTCTGGGCGCGGTACGCGACCCCGAGCGGCTCGAACAACATCCACGACGTCGACTTCGTGAACGACACGCACCTCGTCGTCGCCGAGATATCGCATCCCGACGGCGTCTACGTGGTGAACGTCTCCGCGGACGAGGAGGTGTGGCGGTGGAACGCGAGCGAGCACTACGCGCCGAACGCCTCGGGCGGCCAGTACCCCGGCGACTGGACGCACATGAACGACGTCGAGTACCTCCACGACCGCGGGCTCGTGATGGCGAGCCCCCGGAACATGGACTCGGTCATCTTCCTCCGGCCGGGCGAGGGCGTCGTCGAGAACATGACGCTCGGGAGCGACGGCGACCATCGCACTCTCTACGAGGCGCACAACCCCGACTTCATCCCAGCGGAGCGCGGCGGGCCGGCGGTCCTCGTCGCGGACAGCGAGAACGACCGCGTCGTCGAGTACCAGCGCGTCGACGGCTCGTGGGAGCGCTCGTGGCTGTGGCGCGACGGCCGGGTGCAGTGGCCGCGGGACGCGGACCGCCTCCCGAACGACCACACGCTCGTGACGGACACCCACAGCGACCGCGTCGTCGAGGTCGACGAAGCGGGCGACGTCGTCTGGCAGATGCGGTTCCCGGGCCCCTACGAGGCCGAGCGCCTCGGGACGGGCGAGGAGAGCGCGGGCGGTGTCGCCGCCGCCGAGTCCGGTATCGACTCGCGGCGCGCGAGCGGCGGCGTCCTCGGTGGCGTCGCCCTCGCCGCGGAGGACGCCCTCCCGAGCCTCCTCGTGAACGGGATGCTGTTCACGCTCCCGCGGTGGATGAACCCCGTCGACGCCGTCGGGATGGTGTTCGCTGCACTGTTCGCGGTCGCCTGGGGCGTCGGCGAACTCGGCCTCGTCGCCCGGCGACGCGTCGGCGAGGACTCGGCGACTACCGGGGACGCGGACGGGAGCACGCCCGGGGACGACTGACGCTCCCGTCGCGACCGCGAGTCGAGCGTCGGCGCCGGCAGGACGCAAGACATTTCTCCGTGCTACTGGTCGATACGGCTCGAAACGATGTCCCGTCTCGCGCGCGTTCGCAACGCCGTCGCCGCGCGGTTCTCGGTGGACCGGCGAGCGCTCGCCGCGCTCCGCGTCGTACTCGCAGCGGCCGTCCTCGTCGACCTCGCGCTCCGCCTGCCGGACGTCCGCGCGTTCTACACGGACGCGGGCGTCCTCCCGCGGGACCTCCTGTTCGAGCTCTACCCGACCCTCGGCCGTGCGTCGCTGCACGCCCTCTCGGGCGCACTCTGGTGGCAGTACGTGCTGTTCGCGTGCCTGGGGGTCGCCGCGGTCGCGATGGCCGTCGGGTACCGGACGCGGCTCGCGACCGTCATCACCGCCTGCCTCCTGATATCGCTACAGCTCCGGAATCCCGTCGTGTTGAACTCGGGGCACTCGCTCCTGCGCCGGCTCCTCCTCTGGAGCGCGCTCCTCCCGCTGGGCGCGCGATGGAGCGTCGACGCCCGCCACCGGAGCGCCGAAGCCTCAGCGACCGACGGGGCGGACCGCGGGAGCGGTCGGGTCCGCTCCCTCGCCGCGGCCGGCCTCCTCGTGCAGGTGCTCGCGGTCTACGTCGTCAACGCCGCCGTGAAGGCCCGCGGCGACGCGTGGGCGGCCGGCACCGCGGGCCGGCTCGTGTTCGGGATGGACGCGCTCACCGTCCTCCTCGGCGACGTCGTCGCGGGCTTCCCGACGTTGCTCACCGCCGGGACGTACGCGTGGGTCGCGCTCCTCGTGGCGTCGCCGCTGCTCGTCCTCGCGACCGGACGCGCCCGGGCCGCGCTCGTCGCCGCGTTCGCCGCCGGACACGTCGCGATGGCGCTCACGCTCCGACTCGGCGTCTTCCCGCTGGTCTCGCTGGGCGCGCTACTCCCGTTCCTCCCCTCGTTCGTCTGGGAGCGCGTCGAGCGCGTCGTCGACGACCGCCTCGCCCCGCGCGCCGACGCGGCCACCGACCGACTCGGACTCGCAGCCGGCTCCGGAGCGCGCACGCCACTGCTGCCGTCGACCGTCCGCGACCTCGGCGCGGGGTCGGGGCGAGCGCTCGCGGCCGCGTTGCTCGCGTTCGTCCTCGTCTGGAACGCCGCGGCACTCGGGCTGCTCGCGCTCCCCGCGAGCGTCACGGACACGGTCGACCCCGAGGAGCGCCGCTGGGACATGTTCGCACCGGAGCCGCGCTCGACGGGCGGCTGGTGGGTCACCGTCGGCACGACGACGACCGGCGAGCGCGTCGACCTCTCGCCGGGGACCGCGTCGACGGCGATGCCCCCCGACGTCGACGCCACGTACCCCGGCCATCGCTGGTACTTCTACCTCACGACGCTCCGGGACTCGCCCCCACCACCGGCCGCACTCGGCGACCGGTTCCCCCAGTACCTCTGCGAGCGCTGGAACCGCCGGCACGACTCGACGCTCGAATCGGCGAACGTCACGTTCGTCGCCCGAACGGTCGTCCTCGACGGGCCGGACCGCATCGACGTCAGACCGTTCGGCGTCACCGACTGCGCGGGTACGGAGGAGAGCGACGACGGCGCGCGAGCCGAAACGGATTAGCGTCGTCGTCCCCGAGAGGCGGCCGTGACAGAGGTCTGCTTCGTCGGGGACGCTGACTGCGACCTCCAGTACGAGTTGCTCTCGCGGGAGACCGCGCGGGAGGCGCTGTCGACGTACGACCTGCGGCGGCCGTTCGAGAACGCCATCGCGCTACGGACGGTGAGCCTCGGCGCCGCGGTCTCGCTGTGCAACGACCTGAACTGGTACGTCGTCCGGTTCGTCGACGACGTCCTCGTGCGCGAACCGAGCGTCGACGACGGCGAGTGGCTCTCTCGAGACCTCGCCACCGCGGTCCGGGACGGCGACGTTCACGGCCCCGAGACCGGCGAGTACCTGAAGGTGTACGGGCTCGAGGAGCCGGAGGTGACGCCCGAGGACCCGAACCCCGAGGGGCCGCCGGCGCTCGTCGAACCGCTGTACGTCTCGCGGCAGGACGGCGCGGTCCCCGAGTACGACCTCCGGGACGTCGACGACACCGTCGTCGTCCGACTCACCGAGGGGGAGTTCACCGTATGATCCCCGAAGACGAACGCGAATCAGTCGACGGCACGGACGGACGCGTCGAGCCGGCGCTCGATGGGCCGGCGAGCGTGGGGTCCGGCGTCGCCGTGGTGAACGGCCGACAGGTCGCGTACCGACGTGCGGGCACGGAGGGACCGCCGCTGGTGCTCCTGCACGGCGCCGGCGTGGACGACGGCGCACTCTCCTGGGCGCACGTGCTGCCCGAGCTCGGTCGAACGCACCGCGTGTACGCGGTCGACTGGCCGGGGCACGGCGAGAGCGACGACGCGCCCGAGCACTCCGTGGACGCGTACCGCGACGTCCTCGTCGGCGTGCTCGACGAACTCGGCCTGGCGTCGGTCGCGCTCGCCGGCATCTCGATGGGCGCCGGGGTCGCGCTCTCGTTCGCGCTCGCGCACCCCGACCGCGTCGACCGGCTCGCGCTCGTCTCCAGCTACGGCCTCGGCTCGTCGGTCCCCGCCGGGTCGCTCTGGTACGCGCTCGCGAACGTCCCCGGCGCGAACCAGGCCGGGTACGCCGCGATGGGGACGTCGACGACCGCCGCGCGGACCGGGCTCTCGCAGGTCGTGCACGACGCGAGCACGCTCGACGCGGGGTTCGTCGAGGCGTTCCGGGAGCGCGCGAGTCGCGCCGGCGCCGGCGCGGCGTTCGCCGCGTTCCAGCGCAGCGAGATCGGGCCGTCGGGGCGCGTCGAGACGGACCTCGCCGGGCGACTCGCGGACCTCGCGGTCGAGACGCTGTTCGTCCACGGGACCCAGGACCCGCTGTTCCCCGTCGAGTGGGCGCGTCGCGCCGCCGAACGCGCCCCCGACGCGTCGCTCGTCGAGATTCCCGACTGCGGGCACTGGCCGACGCGAGAGCACCCCGACGTTGTCGTGGACGCGTTCCGCTCGTTCTTCGCGCCCTGATGGCTCCGGGAGGGCGTTACAGTTCCTCGACGAGTGCGAGCCAGCCGGCCAGCGACCAGCCGACGGCCGCTCCGAAGAGCACCGGGAGCCCGAACGTAGAGACGTGCGCCTGGAGCCCGAGGAGGCCCGCGGCGACGACGGCGCCGACGACGTCGAGGAGGAGGTTCGGCGTGGACCCGTACACGCTCGGGTTGAGCGCGAACGCGAGCGTCGGGGCGACGAACCCGACCGTCGCGCCGACGGCCGCGCTCCGCCGGCGCGTCCGGACGCCCGGCCGTTCGGCCGCTCGCCACCAGCACGCGCTCCCGGCGAGGAACGCGCCGAGTGCCGTCGACAGCACGAAGTCGAGTCCGGGCGCGAACGACGGGTTCGAGAGGTCGAGCACGAACAGGAACGCGACCGCGACGATGGCGTAGCTCGCCCCCACAGCGGCTGACACGCCGGTCGCCCGCTCTGCCACTCCGGTCACGCTCGCGACGTACCCGCCCGCGCCGGAGAAACGTTCTGGTTCCCGGCCGAGCGACCGGCGTCGACGCGCGCACTCCGGGGTCGAACGCGCGGCCGCCCGGTCACTCGGGCTCGTCGAACATCCCCGTCGACAGGTAGCGTTCGCCGGAGTCCCAGAACACGGTCACGACGAGCGGACAGTCCTCGCCAGCGTCCCGCCCCGCACCGACCACCGCCTCCGGAGCGTCGCCGTCGCGCTCGCCGACGGGCGTCCGCGGTTCACCAGTGCCGGCAGGCGGACACTCGGCGTCCGGGTCCGCGATCCGTTCTGCGACGCGCTTCGCGGCGACGTTCGTCGCCCCCGAGGACTGCCCGACGAGGATTCCCTCCTCGCGAGCGAGCCGCCGGCACTCGGCCTCCGCAGTCTCGACGTCCACCGTCTCCACGTCGTCGATGAGACCGCGCTCGAGGTTCGGACTGACGAACCCCGGCCCCATCCCCTGGAAGTCGTCGTCCCCGCTCTCGCCCGTCGACAACACCGCGTTCTCCTCTGGTTCGACCGCGACGACCGTCATGTCGGGGAACTCCTCGCGGAGCCGTCGCGCGTTCCCCGAGAGCGTCCCACCGGTCCCGACGCCCGCCACGAACGCGTCTATCTCCCGACCCTCGACCTGCTCGAGGATCTCCTCGGCGGTCGTGCGGTAGTGCGCTCGCGGGTTCGCCTCGTTCTCGAACTGATGCAACTGGACCGCGCCCATCTCGCGCTCGATCTCGTCAGCGCGCTCCTTCGCCGCCTCGATCTCCCCGTCGACGAGCTCCAGGTCCGCGCCGTACGCGCTCATCACCTGCCGACGCTCCGGGCTCTTCGACGCCGGCATCACGATGGTGCACTCGTAGCCACGCGCCGCGCACACCATCGCCACGCCGATGCCGGTGTTCCCGCTCGTCGGCTCCACCACGCGGTCGCCGGGTTCCAGTTCCCCGGCGCGCTCGGCCGACCGGATCATCTCCAGCGCCGGCCGGTCCTTCGCGGACCCCGCCGGGTTGAACGACTCGACCTTCGCCGCGACCGTCGCCCCCGGCGGGCCGTCGACCGCCACGAGCGGGGACCCGATGGTCCCGAGGATGCTCCGCTTCATACCACCGAGTTCGCCCTCAGCGGTTTTACCGTGTCGGTCACCGGCAGGGCGTGACGCTACCGGAGCCACCCCGCCGCGGGGTTCGGGTCTCGCAGACGACGTCGGTGGGTGGGCAGGTGGGTGGGCGAGTGGGTGGCCGTGATGCGCGGACGCGTCGGCTCTTCTGACGGGAGCGGAACCGTCAAACCCGTCGCGTCGGTACGAGGGTGTATGAGCGAGTCATTGGAGTTGGAGACGATGCGGCCGAACCCGGCGTTCTCGCCGGGCGCGTACGAGGACAGTGTCGCGACGTGGGAGGCGCTCGCCGACCGCGTGGTCGTGAAGGTCTGGGGCGGGGACTGGTGCGTGGACTGCCGCCAGCAGCTGCCCGACTTCGGCGCGCTGCTCTCCGCCGCGGGCGTCGACGCTATCGAGCACTATCCCGTCGAGCGCGAGGACGGCGAGAAGGTCGGGCCGGGCGTCGACGCGTACGGCGTCGAGTTCATCCCGACGGTGGTCGTCGAGGACCGCGAGACCGGCGAGGAGCTCGCGCGGTTCGTCGAGGAGGCGGCCGCTCCGGTCGGTGTCGCGCTCGCCGAGGACCTCGAAGCGCACGTCTGAGCCGCTCCGCCTCGAACTTCTTCGTCGCGGCTCGACGCACCGCCCGGGCCTCTCAGCCCCGGTCCGTTCCTCGGTGTCAGTCCTCGAAGAACGCGACGGCGTCCGCGAGCGCGTCGGCGGGCGGCGAGCACGCGAACGACCGGCAGGCGTACGCCGTCGGGCCGTCGCGAGCGTCCCGGTCCGCCCAGATGGGCGGGGCCTCGTCGAGGTCGAGGACGTCGAGCCACGCGTCGAGGCCGTCCGCGGTCGCGGGCCGCTGAGCGACGACGCGCCGCGGGAGGTACGTCGCCGCGAGCGTCTCCCGGAACTCCGCGGGCCGGTCGTCGCACGCGAGCGTGAGTTCCGCGTCGCCGCGCCGGAATCGGTCGGCGACGAGCGCGAGCGAGGGATGCTCGACGGGACTGGCCTCGACGCGGGAGCCGTGGCGTTCGAGGACGGTCTCGACGACGGCCTCGTAGCGGTCGTCGGTCGTGAAGTGGTCGAGGCTCAGGAGGACGTCGCACGCGACGCCGAGACTGGACGGCGTGGACTGGTCGCGGACCTCCTGCGGGCGGACGACGAGGCCTTCGCCGGAGGCTGGCGTGAAGAACACGCTCCCGGCGTCGGCGTCGTAGAACTCCTCGCAGACGACGTCCGCGAGGTCGCGAGCGAACGCCAGGGAGCGGACGTCGCCGGTGGCCTGGTAGTGGTCGAACGCGCCGCGAGCGAGACCGGCGTAGTCCTCCAGGTAGCCCTCACCCTGGACGTCGAGGCTTCGACCGTCCTCGACGGAGCCGTGGATATCCGGTCCGTCGTCGACGGCGGCGTCCGCGTCCACCGCGGCGTCGTCGGCGTCGACCGGGACCGCGCGTCGCGACAACCGGCGTTCGTCAGCGTCCCAGAGGTGCTCGCGGACGAACGCGAGCGCGTCCGCGGCCAGTTCGGCGTGCGCGTCGTCCTCGAGGACGATCGCGCTCTCGGCGAGCGCGCTGATGGCGAGTCCGTTCCAGCCGGCGAGTATCTTCTCGTCGCACCTGGGGCGCGGGCGGTCGCTGCGAGCGTCGAAGACGGCGTCGCGAGCGCGTTCGAGGCGCTCCCGGACCGCACCCGGTTCGAGGTCGTACGTGCTCGCGAGGTCGTCGACGGACGCCGAGAGCGTCAGGACCGTCTGGCCGTCCTCGAAGTTCCCCGTCTCGGTGACGCCGAAGCGCTCGCAGAACAGGTCCGCGTCCACGGAATCGCAGGCGTCGCTCGACGCTATCGCGTCGGCGACGGCGTCGGGCGTCCAGACGTAGAACGCGCCCTCCTCGTGGTCGCCCTCGGCGGTCTCGCTCTGTGCGTCGAGCGTCGCGTACAGCCCGCCGTCCGGATGCCGGAGCTCCCGTTCGACGAAGTCGACGGTCTCGCGGACGACGTCGGCGTACCGGTCGTCGCCGGTGACCTGGTGGCCCGCGAGGAACGCCCGCGGGAGTTCGGCGTTGTCGTACAGCATCTTCTCGAAGTGCGGTATCGTCCAGTCGCGGTCCGTGCAGTAGCGGTGGAAGCCGCCGCCGACGTGGTCGTAGAGGCCGCCGTCGGCCATCGCGGAGAGCGTCTCACGGACGACGTCGAAAGGCGCGTCGCGACCGCTCTCGGCGTGCTGGCGGAGCAGGACGTGAAGACGAGCCTCCTGCGGGAACTTCGGGCCCTGGTTCCCGAACCCGCCGTACTCGCGGTCGGCGCCGCGCTCGATGGCGGCGGCGGCGTCGGCGAGCAGGTCGTCGTCCGGGGCGCTCTCCCCCGCGGACGGCACGTCCTCCAGGCGGTCCTTCGCCGCGGCCGTCCACTGGTCCGCGCGAGACTCCATCTCGCGGCGGTCGTCCTCGTCCGCCCACGACTCCGCGATGCGCTCCAGGAGTCCCGCGAACCCAGGCGTGTTCCGCTTGGGCTCCTTCGGGAAGTACGTCCCGACGTAGAACGGCTTGCCCTCCGGCGTCAGCCACGCGGAGAGCGGCCAGCCGCCGCGACCGGTGACGGTCTGGCAGACCGTCATGTAGATGGAGTCGACGTCCGGGCGTTCCTCCCGGTCGACCTTGATGGGGACGAAGTGCTCGTTCAGCAGTTCGGCGACGGCCTCGTCCTGGAAGCTCTCGTCCTCCATGACGTGGCACCAGTGACACGCCGAGTACCCCACCGAGAGGAAGATGGGTTTGTCCTGTTCGCGGGCGGCGTCGAGCGCCGCGTCGTCCCAGGGCTGCCAGTTCACGGGGTTGTCGGCGTGCTGTCTCAGGTACGGCGACGCCTCCTCGTCGAGGCGGTTCCGGTCCGTGGGGTCGCTCATGGACGCCGGTTGGGGTCGACGGCGGGTAAAGGCGTTCGTCGCGGTCGACGGCGGGTACCGGCGTTCGTCGGGGCGGTCATCATCACGGTCGCGACGCTCGTCGAGCTCCGCCGCGAGTACGCGCGCGGCAACGTCGACGAGTGCGAGGTCGACGAGCGCCTCGACGAGCTGACCGGCGGGAACGAGAGATAAGCACGTCCGTGGATACTCTCGGCGCGTGGAAGGGCAAACTTTACAGCGTCGTGCGTACCCGTTTCGCGTATGTCAGAGACCGTCCTGCTCGTCGGCGGCGGTGGCCGCGAGCACGCCATCGCCCGAGCGGTCGCCGAAGCAGACGAGCCAGCCGACCTCTACGCCTGCGCGAGCAACCGCAACCCCGGCATCGCCCGCCTCGCCGAGGACTTCGAGACGCTCGACGAGAACGACCCCGAGGCCGTGGTCGAGTACGCGCTCGACGTGGACGCGACCATCGCGGCCATCGGGCCGGAGTCGCCGCTCCAGGCCGGCGTCGTCGACGCGCTCGAGGACGCCGGCGTGTACGCGTTCGCGCCCCGCGAGGCCGACGCACGCATCGAGACGGACAAGGCGTTCCAGCGCGAGTTCATGGCGGACAACGAGATACCGGGCCGCATCGACTACGCGACGTTCGACGACGTCGACGAGGCGTGCGCGTACGTCGAGGAGTACGACGGCGACGTCGCCGTCAAACCCGTCGGCCTCACCGGCGGGAAGGGCGTACGGGTCACCGGCGACCAGGTGACGACCGCCGAGGCCGTCGAGTACATGCGCGACAGCGACTGGGACGACTGGGTCGTCGAGGAGCGACTCGTCGGCGAGGAGTTCACCATCCAGGCGTTCGTCGCCGGCGACGACGTCCTCGTCACGCCCGCCGTCCAGGACCACAAGCGCGCCTACGAGGGCGACGAGGGCCCGAACACGGGCGGCATGGGGAGCTACACCGACGCCTCGTTCCAGCTGCCGTTCATGACCGAAGCGGACAGCTTCGAGGCGCTCAAGATCCTGGAGGCGACCGTGGACGCGCTGGAGGACTACCGCGGGGTCCTCTACGGCCAGTTCATGCTGACCGCGGACGGCATCAAGGTCGTCGAGTTCAACGCCCGGTTCGGTGACCCGGAAGCGATGAACACGCTCCCGGTCCTCGACACCGACTACGTCGAGGTCCTGCAGGCCGCGCGCGACGGCCACCCGCTCCCGGAACTCGAGTTCCAGGACCGCGCGACGGTCTGCAAGTACGCCGCGCCCGAAGGCTACCCCGTCGACCCCGAAGCCGGGACGAAGGTCACCGTCAACGAGGCCGGCGCGCGCGAGGTCGCCGCCGACTACGACGGCGACGCCCTCCTGTTCTACGCGAGCGTCGACGAGCGCGACGACGGCGTCTACACGACGACGTCGCGCGCGTTCGCCGTCGTCGGGGTCGCCGACACCATCGGCGATGCCGAAGCGGTCGCCGAAGCCGTCCTCGACGAGGCCGGCGAGGAGGGCCTCCACGTCCGCCACGACGTCGGAACCGACGCGCTCGTGCAGTCCCGCGTCGACCACGTCGAGGACCTCCGGAGCGACTGACCTCGCGAACGACCCGCCTCGACCACCTCGGCCCGTCTCGACCCGTCTCGAATCACTCCGACCTGCCTCAGCCCGCTACCCGACGGGTTCCTCGCGATGCCGAACCCGCGTCAGTACGGTGGACGTTCCGTCCGGCGGCGCTCAGTCGGGACTATACTTCTCGGACCAGTACGCGATGAGTGGGACGCCGAGGACCGTGGGCCACAACCACGCCACGATACCCAGCGTGGGCGTGAGGTTGACCGCCGAGACGGCACTCGCCGTCGCGATGAACGCGGCGATCATCCGCTGGAGGTGACTGACCAGCAACGCTCCGGGATCGGGGTCGCGGAAGGACAGGACGTCAACGGCCCCGAACGCGATTCCGATGCCGCCGAAGACGACCATCGCGACGCCGAACGTCCTCCCGTCGAGGAACCAGAGGACGCCCCACGCGGTCAGTCCGGCGCAGGCGACGATGACGCCCGCGGCGGCGGTCCAGTCGACGTAGTGAGCCGTCTTATCGGGGCCTCTCCGAGCGATTGCGCGGTATCCGGAGAGGGCGAGGTAGCCGCTGAAGACCGCGACGAGGCCGAGGATGATCCGGAAGGACGTCGGGTCGATGGCGAGGAGGCCGAACGTCGTCGCCACGACGACGCCCATCGAGACGACGAAGACCTTTCCGGCCCGTCGATGCCACCACCCGCCCTTCGTCGCCACGAGCGCGCCGAACCCGGCGAAGAGCGCCACCGTCCCCGCAGCGACGTGCAGCAGCAGCGTCCAGCCCTCGACGGTCGGCATGCGAAAGACCTCAGCAATCAGTCAGATAAATCTTGTTCCCCGCCAGGCGGAACGCCCGCTCGACGGTCGACGCGACCTGGCGATGGCCGGGCCGGCCTCCCGGCGGTTCCCGTCGAGGCCGCGTCCGCGGGATGGATTCAAGACCCAGCGTCGGCTACGGGGTACCGTGAGCGACGACGAGCCAGACGGTGGCGACGACCGAGGAGCGAGCGGCGACGACACCCCCAGGCACGACCGGGTCCATAGCCATCCGACGCAGGGACCGCTGAACTCGCTCCGGCACTGGACGGACGCGAAGTCGCCGTTGCGCGTCGCACTGAACTACGTCGTCGTCTGGCTCGTCCGCGTGTCGCCGAGCCTGAAACTGAAGACGTGGCTCTTGCGGCGCATCGGCGTCACCGTCGGCGACGGCGTGTCGTGGGGACTGGAGGCGACGCCGGACGTGTTCTGGCCCGAGCACATCACGATACGCGACCACGCGATAATCGGGTACGACGCGACGCTGCTCTGCCACGAGTTCCTCCAGGAGGAGTACCGCGTCGGCGACGTCGTCATTGGCGAACGCGCGATGATCGGCGCCGGCGCCATCGTCCTCCCCGGCGTCGAGATCGGTGACGGCGCGCAGGTCGCCGCGAACTCGCTCGTCACGCGCGACGTCCCGCCGGACACGACCGTCGCTGGCGTCCCGGCGCGAGCGATGAGCGGAGACGACCTCACGGACGACTGAGCGCGAGACCCGAACGGTGTCGCGGCGCCGACCGGTCAGCGTTGCCGCGCGACGCCTTCGCGGAGCACCTTCCGGTTCGGGACGACGTACTCCATGTCGTCGTCCTCGACGCGCGTCACGAACAGGTCGACCTCCTGGACGACGCCCTCGCTCTCGCCGATACGGACGCGGTCGCCGATACTGTACGGTTGTTCCAGCAGGAGGTAGACGCCGGCGGCGCCAGACCGCAGGAAGTCCCAGAGCGCGACGACGCCGAACACGACGATACCGAAGAAGTACACGAACAGCAGGACGATGAGCGCCGACGTCGCCACCCCGAGCTGACTGAGCGACACCAGCGCGGCGACGTACAGGACGCTGTACTTCACGATCCGCGAGACGAACGAGACCTCCGGGAGCTTCACGCCGCGGAGCCGCTCGCTCACGACGAGTTCTGCCTTGTCCGCGACGACGAACCCGACGACGAGCACGAGCACCGCGACGAACAACTGCGGGACCATCTGCACGATGACCGCCCAGAACAGCGCCGCGTTCAACCCCGCGACGTACACCGCCACCAGGATGGCGAACCCGTACACGAACCACGAACTCAACCGCGAGATGATGTCAACCGTCGACGTCCCGAGGCTCTGCGCGGTCCGCTCGAACGACGTCCCCTCGACCGCGTCGCCGACGTCCGCCGCCTTGAGCGCGCGACGACTGAGCTTCCCGATGAGGTAGCCGACGACGAACCCGATGACGACGACGACGCTCGCGAGCACGAACCGGTTCGATATCGCGGACTCCGCCCACTCAACGGCCTCCCCCACCTGTAACGGCACCATCAGTAGTCCTCCGGGTCGATCTCCAGGACGAGTTCACCACCCTTGAACGCGCGAACGAGCCCGTCGCTCTCGCTCAGGACGATGGCGGTCGCGTTCGTGTCCCGCGTCACCGCGCCCGCCGCCATGTGCCGCGTCCCGAGCCCCTTCGGGATGTCCACGCCCTCCGCCGACGGCTCCAGGTACCGGTACGCGCTCACGATCTTCCCCGAATCGGAGATGACGAACGCGCCGTCGAGCCGCGAGAACTCCTTGAGCATCACGTTCACGATCGGGTCGCCGACGTGGACGTGACTCTTCTCGAAGGGGTTGTACGAGAGCGGCCGGGACTTGTTCATCACCTTCCCGGCGTCACCGACGACGAACAGCGCCCCGACCGGTTCGCCCTTCTGGCCCTTCTTCCCCAGCTCCACGACGAGTTCGAGGACGTTCTTGATGACCGACGCCTCCGCGCGCGAGTTCGCGAACAGGTCGTAGACGCCCGACCGGACCTCCTCGTCGGCGCGAACGCGCGAGACCGTGTCCGCGGTCCCGTCGAAGACGCTCGTCGCGCAGACGACGACGTCCCCGCCGTCGACGAACCCCTGTTCGAGCGCGCCCTCCAGCCCGAACTTCACGCGCTGCGACACCTCCTCGAAGTCCAGGGGCAGTTCGACGAACGCGTCGGCCCCCACCGAGTTCTCGGTGGCGACGACGACGACGTCGGTCTCCTCCAGGTCGTCGAACCGCTCGAAGTACGAGCCGTTCGGCGAGAACAACACTACGGCGTCGACGTCAGCGAACAACCCGTCGAACAACTCGCCGATATCCTCCATTGGCGAGTTAGAATCGCCCGCCCGTCAAAAAGCCTTGTGCAGCGTCCGACGCCAGTCAGACGACTGTCACGCGTCAGCAGCCCACAGGACGCGGGATACGAGAGCCGGATTTGAACCACGGTCGCTCACCCCGTTCGCTCCCTGATTCAAATCCGGTCGTCGCGATGCCTCTCCTCACGTTCGTTCGGAGAGGCATGCGCGGGACCGGATTTGAACCGGCGGACTCCTACGAGACAGCGTCCTAAGCGCTGCGCCGTTTCCTGGCTTGGCTACCCGCGCGCGGTCCGAACGTAGGCGTCGAGTGCTTCAAGAACCTGTCGTCTCGGACGCGAGATTGAAGGGTGAGGCCGACGGAGAGCCGCACGTGTATCGAGCGAGCGACCGCGTGGACAACGAGGAGTGGATACGGGAACTGCAGGCGGTCTGCGAGCGATTGGAGTTGGGGTCGGCGGCGCGGACGACCGCGACGGACCTCTTCCTGTCGACCGCACCGGAGGCGGACCGGTCGAAGCCCGCGGCGATCGCGGCGAGCGTGTACGCGGCCGCGCTCCTAGAGAGCGACGAGCGCTCGCAGACCGCGGTCGCCGACGCCGCGGACGTCTCCCGGTTGAGCGTCCAGCAGCGCTGGAAGGACGTGCTCGAGGAGGCGGGATTCGAACCACCGTCCTGGTAGCGGCGTGCGGGGGCGGCGTCGCGGAGAAGCGACCGGTCAGCGCGTCGCGTCCCGGCCGTCGCGGTCGGGCGTCACGTCCCCGTGCTCGTCAATCTCGCCGTTCACGATGCGGGTCGACGAGATGACGTCGCCGTCCTCGGCGATGACGTGGTCGACGACGACGATGTCGAGCGGGTCCACGCCCGCCTCCGCGCGGAGGTCGTTGATGCGTTCGCCGGTGTCCTCGGTCTCCGGCGAGACGACGAGCGCGTCGAACCGCGGTTCGGTCGCGATCCCGGTCGGCTCGGTGAGTTCGTGGACCGCGAACTCGCGGTCGTACTCGGCGGCGAGCGGTTCGAGTTCGCGTTCCAGGTCGCGTTTCCGTTCGGCGAACGACCGGACGTACCGGTCGACGTGCCGCGTCTTCGGTGCGAGCTCGTCGCTCGTCAACCCCACCGTCACGTCCCCGAGTTCGAACGCGCGCTCGAACAGCGCGCGATGCCCGTCGTGAACTGGGTCGAACGTCCCACCCAGCGCAACATTCATGTCCGAACGGTCGACCGGACGCGACATAAAAGGATTGAATGCGGGGACCTCGACTCGCGAGCGAGCTCGTCGTCGGACCGAGTCACTCCTCGGACGACGTCGTGTCGTCCTCGCCAGCGACGTCGTCGGTCGTCGCCTCCTCCTCGGCGCTTGTCGCATCGCCGTCGGTATCCACGGCGTCGGCCTGCACCGTGATGGTGACGGGTTCGTCGTCCGTCGTGGCCGGCTCCAGTTCGTCCTCGTCGTCGAGGAGCGATTCGAGGTTGAACACGGTGTTCAGTTCGTCCTGTACCTGTCCGACGACCCCGGAGACCAGTTCGCTCGGCGCGATCGCCGTGTACTCGTAGGGGTTGTTCCCGGCGCCCGAGGCGGCGCGTTTCTCGCGGTGGACCTTCTCCTCGTCGTGCAGTTCCGCCAGCGCCTCGCGGACAGTGCTCGGGTACAGGCCCGTGCCTTGCGCGATCTCCTCGCTCGTCGACGCGGGGTTGGCCTGCAGGAAGATGTAGATCTTCGCTCGCGTCTCCGTGTCGAGCACCCACGAGAGCAGGTCGACGATGCCCGAGTCGAAGCCGTCGACGGCCTGCTGCCGTCGCGTGGATGGTTCGTCGTCGTCCGCCGGTGTCTCCGCCTCGTCGCTGGTCATGTCCTTTCAGTGAGGACACAAGCCGTGCGGGGGTAAAAACCCATTGCCTGGGGCTTCGCGTTCACGCGCCCAGAACGAGGGACTCGCAGAGCGCGTCGAACCCCTCCGCTTCGAGGACCCGACGTTGGCGTTCGGCGCCGCTGTCCGCGTCCAGCACCTCGCGGATACCGGACACGCCGAGCCTGTCGCACTCGCGGTCGACGACCGCCGCGAGCGAGACGGTCCCGTCGCCGTCGAGCGCGACGAACTCGGCGTCGTGCCCGTACCGGAGCGCCCGCCACTTGTTCTCGTCGAGGACCTCGCGCCGATGCTGATGTGGGTAGCCGTCGCCGCGGTCGTCCCACGGGTCGGCGAGATCCGCGTAGCGCTCGCGGAGGTCAGCGACGAGCGCGTGCACGTACTCGACGAACGCGAACACCACGTCCGGGTCCGCCTGCCCGTCGGGTGCTCGAATCTCGACGGTCCCGTGCCCGGAGTGCGGGCGGACGTCGTACCAGAGTTCGCCGCGGTCCCGGATGCTGTCCGTGTCGATCATGCGGTTCTCGAACGCCGCGAAGTCGTCGTAGCCGTCGAACGCGGTCGGCATCCCCGTGTTCGGGAGGCCCTCGAAGATCTTCGCGCGAGCCGACGCCAGCCCGGTGTCGTAGCCGTCCCAGAACGGCGAGTTCGCGGCGAGCGCGAGCATCGGCGGCAGGTACCAGCGGAGCTCGTTCGCGATCCACGTCGCCGCGTCCGCGTCGTCCACGCCGACGTGAACGTGCAACCCCGCCGTGGTGTTCCTGTGCTGGGGGTACTGGATGCGGTCGAGCTGGCTCCGGTACCGCGGCTTCTCCGCGTGTTCGAGTTCCCGCCAGCGCGCGCCGGGGTGGAGGCCGGCGCCGGCGACCCGGTAGCCTTCGCGCGCCGCGAAGTCGACGAGCGCGTCGCGGACCGCGTGGAGGTTCTCGCGAGCGTCCGCGAGCCCCTCGCACTTCGGCGTCTGCGTCTCGATGACGGTCTTGAAGAGCTCGTGGTCGAGGCGACCGTCCAGCAGCTCGGGCGGGTCGGCGTCGTACACGAGGGCGTCGCTCCCGGAGACCGGCCGGCCGGACCCGTCGACGACGAAGAACTCCTCCTCGATGCCGAGCGTCCCCGCGTCCTCGAACGCCGCTCGCGACCCGCGCTTGTCCATCGACGCCACGTTCGCTCGCACGTGATAAAAGGAGTACGGAGTCGGCAGGTGACCGTGCACGACCGCGAGGTGGCCGTCGACGCCGGGTCGGCGGTCAGCGCGGTCGAGCGACGACCGCGAGGTGGTCCTCGTGGTACGGTTCGAGGCTCGCGGTCGCGAGCACCTCGTAGCCGTCGCGGAGGTCGTCGAGGACGGCGTCGAAGACGTCGCTCGGGTCGCCGGTGACGTCCTCGCTGCGGGCCTTGATGGCGAGCGCGAGCCGACCGTCGTCCGCGAGGTATCGCCGGTTCCGGAGCGCCACGTCCGCCTGCCCGCGGGTCGCGACGTCCTGCACGAGGAGGTCGCAGTCCCCTTCGACGACGTGCGCGTACGACTCCGGCCTGCGAGCGTCGGCGAGCAGCGGGAACAGGCGGTCGCGGTCGTCGGCGACGCGACAGAGGTCGCGCACCGGCCGCGGCGCGAACTCGACGGCGTACGTCGGCCCGGCGACGTCCGCCACGTGACTCGCGGTGGTGCCGGCGGCGGCACCGAGGTAGAGCACGGTCGAACCCGCTTCGAGCCCGGGGTCGAGCCCGACCGCGTACGTCGCGGCGAGCTTCGACCGCGACGCGTCCCACGCCCGCCACTCGCCGTCGGTCGCCTCCGGACCGACGACCGCGCCCTTCGTCGCGAGCGTCTCCCCGTCACCGAAGTCGCGTCGCTCGACGCCTCCGGGGAGCGTCGCGTCCGCCGGCACGTCCCCGGCGGTCATGCGTCCGCACCCCCGTCGTCGGAGTCGCCCTCGTCGGGTAGTTCGTCGCCGGTGCGAGCGCGGATCGTCGCGATGCGGTCGTCGAGCTCGGCCTCCACCTCGGGCTTGCGGTCGCCGCTGTAGTGGTCGATGCGCGCCCCGATGGAGAGCTTCCCGGCGAGCGCTCGCGCGGCGGACCCGCGGTGCTCGGGGTGCGTGCCGCGGACGTACTCGTGCGTGTAGATGATGCCGTGCTTCGGCGAGGACGCACGACCGCGGAGGTGCGCGAACAGCGCGTCCTCCGCGCCGAGCACCTGCACCGTCCCGCTCGGTTTCTTCGCGAGCGACTCCAGGCTCCCGGCGAGCGAGACGAGTCGCGCGGCGAGCACCGGCCCGGCCATCGACGCGAGGTTCGGCGCCACGGTCGGCGCCTGCTGTTCGATGAACGCACGGAGCGACGCGGCTTCCGCGTCGAGTTCGACGACGCGGCCGGCGAGCGAGATCGCGCGTTCCTCGGCCGGCGTCTCCGGCGTTCGGCCGGCGACGTCCTCGGCGAGCGCGACGCCACCGCCCGAGACGTCGAACAGCGCACCCGCCCACTCGGCGGCGCGCTCCGCCAGCTCGTTCGCGGTGCGCGCACAGTCGTCCATCGCGCGGACGGCGTGCACGAGCTGCTGGTCGTCCGCGCGCTCCCGTTCGACGGCCTCGGCGCGCGCCGCCGCGACGGTCGCCTCGTGGAGCGCGTCGTAGTACGCGTCCTCGTCGTCAGCGAACCCGGCGTCGACCGCGCGCGCCGGCCAGTCAGCGGCCTCGCTCGCCGCCCCTTCGCGGATCGCCGTCGCGGCGGCGTCGACGTCATCGGGCTCGCAGTTCGCGAACCACGCGTCGTCTGTCATGCCACGCACTCCTCGGGCCATCGGGTTAACGCCCCCGACTCGGCACGCCCCGCGTCGACCCACCCACACCCTCGACGCAGGCACGGGGTTCCACGCCGGCGGCCGCCGGGTCCTAGAACGTCCTAGAGGGATGGGGATTCCTCGAAGGACGTCCCACACACACCCCCGGAAAGCTTATGTCCATCACTCCCTCGGGAATAGTTAGCATCGAGCGGGCCAGAGCCCGCACGACTCCCCCATGAACAGCACGAACGACGAGGCCACGACCGCGGACCCGCCCGAGATAGCGAACAGATTCAGTGCACGCGACGCCGACGACGGCGGCGTAGAGATCTACGACGAGGAGAACACCGACGCGTGGATCCGCTCTGACTACACACTCGAACTCGGGCGACCCTCGTAGGACCGACCGACGCGGGCCGCTGGGTGGCGGCCCGTCTCGTTCTCACCACGACGCCGGCAACAGCACGTAGCGGAGCGTGAACGGGTCGCGGGACTGCACGACCACCAGCGGCTCCGCCGGACCCGTCTGCACGACCACGTCGCCAACGGCTCCCGTGTCAGCCACCGCGCAGCGACCGTCGCAAACAGAAGACGAAGCGGCTCGCCATCCACCACCGCACGAACGCCGCGTCCCAGCCGACGCCGTACGCTCGTGCGGTCAGTTCAGAACCATCGAATTCCGAAACGCAGAAACGGCCGCCTGGTGGCGGCCGTATCCGTGCCGAGTCCGCTTACTCGAACTTCTCGAACGGCTGCTCGCAGTCGTTGCAGTAGTGCATGGACCGGCAGAGCGACGGGCCTTTCGGGTGTTCGCGTTCGGTCTCCGTCGACCCGCAGTACGGGCACTCCGCGCCTTCCATGTCGCCGCTCGTCTGTACGGATGGGTCGAGTCGTCGACTCATGCTAGACGCTCAGTCCGAAGTCGTTCAGGTCGGACTTGCCCTGTTCGGTCACCATCTCGAGACCCCACGGCGGATTCCACACGAGGCGGAGGTTGACGTCGTCGACGCCGTCGACGCTCGCGACGCGCTCCTCGACGTCGCTCATCAGCATCTCGCGAGCGGGACACCCCGAGTACGTGAGCGTCATGTCGACCTCCGCGAGCCCGTCCTCGACGGACACGCCGTACAGCAAGCCGAGGTCGACGATGCTCACGGGCATCTCGGGGTCCTCGATGGCGTAGAGCTCGTCCCAGACCGCGCGCTCGACGCCCTCCGCGTCGGCGCCCGTCGCCGGGAGCTCCTCGGTGGTCGGCGCGTCGACGTACTCGTACTCGGTGTACGCGCACGCCGTCGCGGCGGGTTCCTCGCAGTCGTCGGGTGATGCATCGACGTCGGTCGGGACGTCGTTCGGGTCGTAGGGTACGTCGCTATCCATCGTGTGGTATCTCTCTCAGTAGGTGACGAGACCTCAGGCCTCGTCGGGGTCCTTCATGATGCGGTTCGCCTCGTGGCGGTCGAGCTTCCGGTACGTGTGCGTGAACTCCTCCTGGAGGTCGAACCACGCGTCCGTATGGGACTGATCGCGACCGATCTCGTCCGGGAGGTCGAACTCGCTGTGGTGGACGTCGTACTGCTCGGGGAGTTCGGCGTCGCCCACGTTCACGCCGAGGTCCTCGAAGAACGGCACGACGACGTCCAGCCACTCCTCGCGCATGACCGCGAGCGGTTCCGTTCGGATACCGAGCTCGTCGATGCGGTCGTCCACGTCCTCGTCGGTCGGCGCGAACACCGTGAGCGCGTACGGGAACAACCGGTCGAACGCGTCCTGGAGGCGCTCCAGTCCGTCCTTCTCCTCGGCGAGCCGCTCCATCCAGTTCTGGGCGTGCTCGCGGTGATAATCCTCCTCCTGGAGGATCTTCGCGACCCGGTCGCGGATGCGTGGATACGAGGACTCCTCGAGCGCCTCCAGACGGATGTACTCCGCCTGGTCGTAGAGGTACGACCGGACGATCGCGTCCGCCCAGTCGCCCTCCGCGAACGGCTGCTCGACGAGCGTGCTGTGGCGCCACTCGCTCGCGTCGCGCTCCCAGACGAGCTCGCTCTCCGTGTACCCGAAGTCCTCGAGGAGGTCGTACCAGAGGCGAGCGTGCCCGAGTTCGTCCTGCGCGATGTTCGCCAACGCCAGGTCGGATTCGAGCGTCGGCGACCGCACCTGCCACTCCGTGTACCGTTCCGCGGCGACGAACTCGTCGTCCGCGAGCCGATAGAGGAGGTGTTCGACGGCCTCCTGCTGGTCCTCGGTCAGTTCGTCGGGCGTCGGCAGTGACTCTTTGACCGCCATCAGTCACCACCCTGCGCTTCCTGCTTCTCCTGCTGGACCTTCCGTCGACGCTCGGCCTCGACCTGCTCGTCGGTGGACTCCGCGACCTCCGACGCCGCGGCCTCGAAGTCGTACGTGGACGCCCACCGGTAGGACTTGTCCGTCGTCCCGCCGAACTTCGCGTCCTCCGTGTCGACCTCGCCGATCTCGTCCTTCGGCGCGACCCACAGGCTGTTCGTCGGCTTGCGTCGTGCGTGCTGGACCTCCGCGAACATGAGCGCCATCTCGCGGTCGGGCGCGTGCACGTTCCCGCAGTGCTCGTGGTAGTCGCCAGCGTTCTCCTGGCGGAATACTTCCCAGATCATGGTCTAGTCGGCCGCCTGTTGTTGCGTGCCACCGAACTCGCGCGCCTCGTGCTCGTCGAGGACCTCGCGAACCCAGTCGACTGCCTCCTGAGCGGCCTGCCGGCCGTTGATCTGCTGGTGGCTGCCGTCGTAGTCGTTCTTCGCGATGGTGAAGAACTCGTCCCAGTCGAGGTCCTCCTCGACGACCTCGTACGTGCCGTCGTCGTTCTCGCGGATACGGGGTTCGTCGGGGATCTCGAGGCCGTACTTCCGGGCCTTCGGGATGTACGCGTTCAGGAACGCGGTCCGGAGTTCGTCGTTCCCCATCTGCTTGAGGCCGACCTCGCTCGCGAACCCGTGGTGCGTGGACTTGTCGTTCGTCGGCCCGAAGAACTGGATGATGCGAGGCCACCACTCGTCGAAGGCCTCCTGGGTCATCTCCTGCTCCTTCTTCGAGCCCGTCATGAGCTCGTGGAGGATGGCTTCGCCGTGCTTGACGTGGAAGCCCTCCTCGAAGCAGACCTTGTCCATCGCGTGGGCGTACGGCTCCCAGCTCGTGCGTTTGAGCGTCGCCTGCCGGCGCATCGCGGCGCCGTCGACGAAGAACGCGATCATCGGGGTCTCGACCCAGTCGTCCATCGGGTAGTGGAAGCAGTTCAGGAACTTCCCCTCGCCGTTGGCGAGCTCGTCGAGCATCTCGTCGCGGGTCTTCAGGCCGAGGGATTCGGCCGCTCGGTAGAGGAGCTGGCCGTGCCCGATCTCGTCCTGGACCTTCGCGGAGCACGCGAGCTTGCGGTCGAGGCTCGGGGCTTCGCGGATGAAGGGGCGTTCGAGGTACGCGCCCATGATCTCGGAGTTCGCGTGGAACTGGATCATGCGGGTCGCGGCTTTCCGGTACTCCTCTGGCATGTCGTCCTTGGGGCTGAACTCGCGCGGGCCCGCTCGTCGTTTGACCTCCTCGATGTCCATAATGGTTCATCATAACGTAGCGGCGCCAGCACCAAACCCGTACACCACCACATGTGCGGGCCTTAAGTACCAGTGGGTGGTAGTGGCTGTCGTGATGGTCGCGTGATAGAGGAGTGCCTGGTCGTCGAGTTCCGCGTCACGGGCGACGACTGCCCGCTCGCCGCCGCGACGCGCGAGACGGCGACGGTCGTCGAGGCGAACCCGCCCCAGTTGCGCCAGGACGGGAACGTGCTCCTGCAGTGCTCGGCGAGCGCGAGCGACGCGGACGCGCTCGCGGACGTCCTCGACACCGACGACCGCCTCCGGTACCTGCACGCGGCCCGCGTCGACGGACGCGTGAACTTCCGGTGCCTCTCCAAGCATCCCTGCGTCGTCCAGCGACTCACCGACGCCGGGTTCATGGTGGAGTCGATGCGGTACGACGAGGGCGAGGAGCGCTACGCGGGCGCGGTCGTCGGCCGCGACGTCCTCGACGGCGTGATGGCGGCCGCGGGCGAGACGGTCGGCGTGACCCTCCAGCGCATCTACCCGCTCGGCTCGGAGGACGACCAGGCGGTGGCGGAACGCTGGCCGTTCACGAGCGCGCAGGAGGAGGCGATGCGGACCGCGTACGACCTCGGGTACTTCGAGGTGCCGCGTCGCGTCGACGCGGGCGAGGTCGCGGACGCGCTCGACGTCAGCAAGTCCGCGTTCCTGGAACGGCTCCGACGCGGGCAGGCCGCGGTGTTCGACCAGCTGTTCGGCTGAGGTCGACACCGTCGGTGACGGCCGCTCGCGTCAATCGTCCGCGTGCTGTCCGTTCCCGTCGCTCCGGTCACCGGACGAACCCCGACCTCGGTCGCCATCGAGCTCGACGACGAACCGCGCACCGCCGGCGTCGCTCTCGGTGACGCGTACCGACCACTCGTGCGCCTTGGCGATGGTCTCGACGATCGCGAGCCCGAACCCCGTGCCGTCCTCGCGGGACGAGACACCCGATTCGAACACCGAGTCGCGTTCGGCCGGTGGAATACCGGCACCGTCGTCGCTCACGGCGAACGCGGCGACGCGACGGCGCTCGGACGCGTCGGCGTCCTCCGCCTCGACGCCGGTATCCCCGTCCTCGACGTCAGTGCGCCCGTCCTCGTCGCCGCTGTCCTCGTCGATGGCGTACTCGACGTCGACCGAGACCTCGACGTCGTGCCCGCCGTGCTCCACCGCGTTCCGGAACAGGTTCTCAAGGAGCCGCTGGAGTCGCGCCCGGTCCGCGAGGATGGTCGCGCCAGTGACCCCCTCAAGCGTCGCCTCGTCAGTATCGACCGACCCCCAGGCGTCCGCGACGACGTCGTCGAGCGAGACGGTGGTCACGCCGTCGACCGTCTCCGCCTCGCGAGCCAGCTCGAGCGCGTCGTCGATGATCTGCTCCATGCGTTCGTGCGCGGTCGCGACCTCGTCGAGCGCCTCCAGGTCTCCTTCGCGCGCCATATCGAGGTAGCCGTTCCCGACCGTCAGCGGGTTCCGGAGGTCGTGACTGACGACGCTCGCGAACTCGTCCAGGCGTTCGTTCGTCCGTTCGAGTTCGCGCTCACGGCGCTTGCGGTCGGTGACGTCCCGCGAGTTCAGGACGACGCCCTCGACCACCGGGTCGTGCAAGAGATTCGACGCGAACGACTCGAACACGCGGTACGAGCCGTCAGCGTGCCGGACACGGTACTCGGCGCGCGTCTCGTACCCGGGTTCGGTGACGCCGTCGCGGAACCTCGCGACGATGCGGTCCCGGTCCTCGGGATGCAGTCTGTCGGGGGCCTGGCGGCCGATCCACTCGTCCTGGTCGTATCCAAGGAGGGACTCGATCGCGGGACTGTCGTACTTGATGGTGGCGTCGGCGTCGATGACCGTGATCATGTCCGAGGAGTTCTCGATGAGCCGCTGGTAGCGTTCCTCGACGCGGCGACGTTCGGTGACGTCGCGGAGGAGCACGAGTCGCGTGCCGTGTTCGGCTCCCGAGAGCGTCTGCACGTTCACGTCGAAGTACCTCGTGGCGTCGTCGGTCTCGACGGTGACCTCGTCTGGCGTCCGAGCGTTCGGCGTGATCGCGGGTTCGAGGAACGGGAGCGCGCTCGTCGCGTCCGCACCGACGAGTTCGGAGA
The DNA here is from genome assembly GCF_034808145.1 of Halorubellus amylolyticus. Classification (NCBI taxonomy): domain Archaea; kingdom Methanobacteriati; phylum Methanobacteriota; class Halobacteria; order Halobacteriales; family Halorubellaceae; genus Halorubellus; species Halorubellus amylolyticus. The sequence continues at coordinate 195,692 of NZ_JAXHGM010000005.1, read as the reverse complement.
CGTTCGGCGCGCCGAGCGTGGCGACCGCGGGGTTCGCGTCGACGATGTGGCCGGTGTCGTCGACGACGACGACGGCGTCCTGCATGTCTTCGATGACGGTGTCGCGGGCGACGGGCGAGATCCGGAGGAGGTCGTGCCGCGAGACCGCGTACCAGAGCGGGAACACCGCGAACCCGAACCCGACGACGGTGAGGTCGATGTTCTGGTGCGGGCCCTCTCCGAGGAACCAGACGACGTTCGTGAGGAACGGGAGGGTGACGCCGACGACGACAGCGATCGATTGCGCGCGGAAGAGGCTCTCGAAGCGGACCGCAAAGCGAGCGAGGAGGCCGATGGACGCGACGATGACGAGGTACGAGACGACGACGTGCGCGGTGGCGGCCGGGCCGAGCGAGCGTTCGAGTTGGACGACGCCTGCCGTGGTCTGCGTGTCGACCGCGACGACGTAGAGCTGGTGGTAGCGAGGGCTCGTGACGAGTAGCGCGAAGACCGCGACCGCCTCGACGGCGAGCGGCGCGAACGTCCACCGGTTCACCCAGTGGTCGTTGTCGGTGTACGCTAACGCGAACGCGAACAGGCTCAGCGTCCCAGCGGCGGCGCCGAGGAACTGGACGGCGAGGAACGAGCGTTTCGCGGCGAGCGTCGTCGCGCTGAGCTGGAGGACGTCGGCGACCCCCCAGACGACGAACGAGAGCGTCAGGAGGACGAACGTGCGGACGACGAGCATGTCGAGGTTCCGTCGACGGATCGTGACGATGTACGCCAGCAGCGCGAACGAGAGCGTCGCTGAGAGGGTTGTCGGGATGACGTACGGCGTGAACTGCCAGGCCATGTCGACGAGTATAGCTGGAAACGTCCCTGCGCGTTCTTTAGTGTGATGGGCACGAGGGCGGCCATTGCGTGTGGTGCTAGTCGTACGCGACGTTCGAGACCATCGCACGCGACGTTCCGGGTCACTGTGCGGGCGAGGCCCGACATCGCCGTTGGAAGGACCGGCGCCGGGCCTCTGGGACGGTTATCCGGTCTTGTAGACGCCGCGGGCGTCGGCGACGAGCGCGTCGTCCTCGACGGCGTACACCTCGACGTCGACGGTTCCGACGTCGCCGCCGACCCGGACGACGTCCGCTTCCGCGCGCAGGTCACCGGTCCCGGCGTCCAGGTAGTCGATCCGCATGTCGATGGTGGGGACGGGCTGGTCGACCTCGGAGACGAGTGCCGCGCCGCCGACGGTGTCCGCGAGCGTGAACGTCACGCCGCCGTGAGCCATCAGGCGGTCGGCGTTCCACGACAGGTCCTCGCGCATCTCCAGGTATCCTTCCGCGTGGCCGTCCGCGGCCTCCGTCACTTCCACGCCGAGCAGGTCGGCGAACGGCATCTCCTCGAAGAACGCTTCGATGTCCATACACGCTCTCGGACTGGCGGCGAGATAAAACGTGGTGGGTCGGCGCGACCCGAGCGTCGGCCGTGGTCGCGCCCCCAGGTCGAGTCGGCGCCGTCGTCAGCGTGCCGCGGGGTCGGCCTGCGTCCCGGTGTCGGCGTACTGCTCGACGAGTGCGACGACGGCGTAGACGAACGGCGTGTCGACGAGCGCGACGATGAGCTTGAAGAGGTACTGGCCGACGACGAGCGAGAGGATGACGCTCGTCGGCGTGCTCCCGCCGGTGCCGAGGACGGCGGGGGCGATGGCGAACGCGACCGTGACGAAGATGACGGTGTCGAGGAGCTGGCTCGTCGCGGTCGAGCCGATGTTCCGGAGCCAGAGCTTCTCCCCGTCGGTGTACTCGCGGATGCGGTGGAAGACGAAGACGTCCCAGTTCTGGCTGACGACGTACGCGAGCAGCGACCCGAGGACGATGTTCGTGCTCGCGCCGAGGACGGTCGCGAACGTCGAGGGAGCGATCGGCTGGTCGGGGACGGCGGGGGCGGCGATGGTCGACCAGACGAGGAGGAGCACGACGAAGTTCATCGCGAACCCGACGTTCACCATCACGGTCGCCGCCCTGCGGCCGTAGAGTTCGGCGTAGCAGTCGCTCGCGAAGAACGTGAGGGCGTACGCGAGCGCGGCGCCGGGAAGGACGAGCGCGGCGCCGGTGACGGGGAGTTCGAACGGCAGGCCGAACATGAGGAGTTTGCTTGCGGTGAGCTGTGCGGTCGCGAGTGCCGTGACGAAGAGCCCGATGAGCGCGACCTGCCCAATGGCGGCCGCGTCTCCGGCCCGAGGCGCCCGTGTTGCCATATCGGATAGCCGTCCGCTCGGGAAGCTTTTGAGGGTTTCCATCCGGTCCGACGGGGGTCCGGGAGCGCCGTGACGCTTCGTCGAGTCCTATCGAGGGATTCCCCGCGGGTGCTCGCGGTCCGACTCGAAGGATACCGGCGTGGAGCGAGCGGCGGTCGTCGGGGCTGAGACCCGGCGACAGCGACCCCCGAACAATTAAGCACCAATGGAGAGTTCAACGATGTATGCGAGTAGAGGACGAAGCCGGCGTGCGGACGATAACGTTCGACCGACCGGGGATGATGAACGCGATGGACATCGAGGTCGCCGAGGAGTTAGCTGACGCGGTCGACGAGACAACGCCCGAGGAGCACGACGCGGTCGTCATCACGGGCGACGACCCGGCGTTCTCGGCGGGCGGTGACATCCAGGCGATGAAGGAACGCGAGGAGGGCCCTCACGAGGCCTACGAGCGCGTCGCGAACTCCTTCAACCGTGCCGCGGCCACCATCATGCAGTCGCCGGTGCCGGTGGTCGCGAAGATCAACGGCGACTGCGTCGGGGCTGGACTGGCCATCGTCGCGGCCGCGGACTTCGCGTACACCGTCCCGGACGCGACGTTCTCGTGCGCGTTCATCCGCATCGGTCTCATCCCGGACACGGGCGCGACGTTCACGCTCCCGAGGCTCCTCGGGCTCCGGACCGCGAAGCGGTTGACGATGACCGGCGAGTTCTTCGACGGCGAGGAGGCCGAACGCATCGACCTCGTGAACGAGGCCGTCGACCCCGACGACCTCGACGAGACCGTCGACGCCATCTGCGGGAAGCTCGGCCGCCGGCCGACGCGGACCGTCGGGATGACGAAGCAGGCGATCCACGAGAACCTCGACAACGACTGGCGGAAGGCCCTGGACTACGAGAACCACATGCAGGTCCAGGCGTACATGATGGACGAGCACGAGGAGGGCGTGGACGCGTTCCTCGAAGGCCGCGACCCCGAGTGGGACTGACCTCGAGCGCTCGGTGACGCGGTCCGGGTCGCGTCGTCAGTCCTCGTCGACGAGGAACCGGCGGATGGCGCGGTCGAACGCGGTGGGCTGCTCGATGACCGCGTCGTGCCCGACCCCCTCCAGCAACGCGAGGCGACCGTCGGGGAGGCGACGGGTGGCGTCGCGGAACGCGCGTTCGTCGAAGAACGGGTCGTCGGTGCCGCCGACGACGAGCGTCGGCACGGGAACGTCGTGGAGGGCGTCCCGGCCGTCGTGCGCGAGGGTGGCGTCGACCGACGCCGCGAAGTCCCCGGGGTGACCCGGGCTGGCGACGAGGTCGTAGCCGACGCTCCCCGCCTGGAGGACCTTCGCGAGCGCGCCGGTGGCGACGAGTCCGTACGCGTCCCGATAGATTGCACGCCAGCGTTCCCCTCTGGCGAGCGCACGCCATCGCTGGAGTCGCGTCTCGCCCGCCGACGACACCTCCGTGCCGGCGAGCCCGAGTATCGCGCTGTTCACGCGGTCCGGGCGGTCCGCGGCGAGATGCTGGACGACGAGCCCGCCGAGGGACAGCCCGAGCACGTCCACGCTCTCGACGCCCTCAGCGGTTGCGAGCGCGTCCAGCGCGGTCGCGTAGTGCCCCGCCATCTCGCGGGTCGTCCGCGCCCCGGCGAGTCCCGGCGGCCGCGACAGCATGTACACCGTGCGCTCGCGCCGGTACCGACGCAGGTACAGCGCCATGAGGCCCGCGAACCAGCGGGCGTCGCCGACCCGCTTCAGCGGGTCGTTCAACCCGGGGACGACGACGAGCACGCCGTCGGCGTCGACGCCTCCTTGGACGCGAACGTACGAGTGCCCGTGTATCGACCCGGTGGCGACGACGCTCATCACTCCCGGTAGCGAACGCACCGTCAAAAGGCGGTCGACTTCGGCCGCTCCCGCCCGGGGTCCGGCGTCGCGTCAGCCCTGGCCGACCATCGACTCCTCGCCGTCCCACTCGCGCTGGCGGAGCTCGTACTTCTGGACCTTCCCGGTGGCCGTCTCCGGGAGCTCGTCGACGAACTCGACGCGCGTGACCCGCTTGAAGTCCGCGACGCGGTCCGCGACGAAGTCCTTCAGGCCGTCCGCGTCGACGGTCGCGTCCTCGACGAGCACGACGAACGCCTTCGGCGTCTCCCCCCACCTGTCGCTCGGCGCGGGGATGACCGCGGCCTTCGACACCCCGGGGTGCTCGTAGAGCACGTCCTCGAGTTCGATCGTGGAGATGTTCTCGCCGCCGGAGATGATGATGTCCTTCTTGCGGTCCTGGATGGCGACGAACCCGTTCTCGTCCCACGTCGCCAGGTCACCCATGTGGTAGTAGCCGTCGCGGCGCTCGCTGAACGCCTCCTCGGTCGCCTCGGGCTTGTTCCAGTACTTCTCCATCACCTGGTTGCCGCGCACGACGATCTCGCCGATGGTGGAGCCGTCCCGCGGGACGTCCTCGCCGTCCTCGTCGACGACGCGCACCTCGGTGCCGAGGTACCCGATACCCTGGCGTTTCATCAGCCCGAACCGCTCGTCGTCCGACTTGCCCGCGAAATGCCGAGGGGTGTGCGAGGTCGTGACGAGCGGGCCGGTCTCGGTCGCGCCGTAGACGTGCATGAGCGTCCAGTCGAACTCGCTCTCGACCGTCCGGAGCGTGGACTCGGGCGGTGCAGCGCCCGCGGTAGCGGCGCGGACGTCGTTCTCGCCCCCGGTCTGCACGTCGCCGTCGTGCTCGTCGTAGTACTCCATGAGCATGTTGAGGACGGTGGGCGCGGCGCACAGGTACGAGACGTCCTCGGTCCGGATGGCGTCGAAGACGTCGGCCGCGTCGACACCGCGCGTGCAGACGTGCGTCGCGCCGTTGCCCGTGATGGAGTAGATGTGCCCCCAGCCGTTGACGTGGAACATCGGGAGCGTCCACAGGTAGACGTCGTCGTCCGATATCTCGTGATGGGCGGTGACGAGGTACGAGTGCAGGGTCTCCGCGCGATGCGTGCGGCAGACGCCCTTCGGGTCGCCCGTGGTGCCGGACGTGTAGTTGATCGTGACGACGTCGTCCTCGCTCATCTCGGGGCGTTCGTAGTCGGTGCCGGCGGCATCGAGTTCGGCCTCGACGTCGCGCCAGTCGCCGTCGACCGCGCCGGGGTCGTCCGTCACGAACACGTCCACGGGGACGTCGTCGCGGACGGCCTGAATCTTCTCGGCGTACTCGCGGTCCGCGTAGACGACGTCCACGCCGGCGTCGTCGAGGATGTACGCGTAGTCCTCGGGCGTGAGCCGATAGTTCAGGGGCGTGTGGACGGCGCCGACCTGCATCGTTCCGTACGCGGCCTCGAGCTGGTGGTGCGTGTTCGGGTCGAGGACGGCGACGCGGTCGCCCTTCTCGACGCCTTCGGTCTGGAGGAACGCGGAGAACGCGTCGGCGCGCGCACCGAACTCGCGGTACGTGTAGCGGTCGCCAGTCGTCGCGACGATGGCCGTCTCGTCGGCGTAGTGCCGGCGAGCGCGGTCGAGGAAGTCCGTGACCAGCAGCGGCTTGTGCATCAACGTCCGTTACGTTCAGGGTCGTTCAAAAGCCGCGTGTTCGACCAAAAGTTACCGCAATCCGGAACCGAGTGAAAGCGAGCGAGTGCGCGGGCCCGCGGCGACGCGACCGCGTTCGGGTCGCGGTGACGTCGGCCGCGGTCAGAGTCCGAGGAAGTCCTCGGCGTTCTCCCAGAGGAGCTTGCGCTGGACGTCCTCGCTGTACTCGAGGTTCGCGAACTGCTCCATCCACGCCTGCGGGTCGAGCATCGGGTAGTCGGTCCCGAACATCACCTTGTCCTTGAGGACGGTCTTCGCGTAATGCAGGACCTGGTCGTCGATGTACTTCGGCATCCACCCCGAGAGGTCCATGTAGACGTTCCCCTTCTGCTGGCAGATCGCGAGCTGTTCCTTCTCCCACGGGAACGCGGGATGCGCGATGAGCATCTGGAGGTCGGGGTGCTCGGCGGCGACGTCGTCGAGCAGCATCGGGTTCCCGTACTTGATCTTCAGCCCGCGGCCACCGGGTGCGCACGCGCCGAGCGTCGAGTTCCCGCCGTGGAACACGCACGGCACGCCGAGGTCCTCGATGGTGTTCCAGAGTTCCTCGTGCTCGGGGTCGCTCGGGTCGAACCCCTGCGCGATCTGCTGGAACTTGAACCCGGAGAGGTCGAGGTCCTCCACGCACCGGATCGCCTCCTCGACGCAGTCGTCCTTCAGCGGGTCGACGCTCCCGAATCCGACGAAGAAGTCGTCGTGCTCGTCGCGGACCTCGGCGACGTAGTCGTTCGGCACCGGCGGGTTCCCCGTGTTCGTCTCCGCGTCCCACCCGAGCAGGACCGCCTTCCCGATGCCGGCGCGCTCGTACTCCGCGCGCATCTGCTCGTAGTCGTTGGGCACCATCTCCTTCCCGAAGCGCTCGGCGGCGTCCTGCATCATCTCGCCACCGGCGTCGAACAGGAACTCCTCGGTCGGCTGATGGGCGTGCGTGTCGATCGCCCGCGGTTCGTCCGCGAGCACGTCCGGGAGACTCATGTCTGGACCTGGTACTGCCACTCGCAAAAACGTACCCCATCGCGCGACAGGGATGGGTCGTACCGCTCGAACCCGGTCAGTCGGAGCCGTCGACGTCCGTCGTCGCCGAGTCGTCGCCGGCGGACTCGGTGGCCGACTCGAACGAGCGCGAGACGGCCGACAGCAGCACCTCGACGACGAGGAACGCGCCGACGGCACCCCAGAACTCGTCGAGGAACGCACTCGTTGCGACGTGCGCCACGAGGAGCACGGCGAGCGCGGCCGCACACGCTCCCATGGCCCACGCGACCGCGTGCAGGCGGTCGTCGTGCTCGGGCCAGGACCGCGAGTACGTCCGCGGGACCGACACGCCGAGGACGAACATGGTCAGGAATCCGAGCGAGTCGTTCCCGAGGAGGTCGGTGACGAGGAAGCCGGTGGGGATGGCGACGGCGATGCCGGCGACGACCACCGCGAACCGCGACGACGCGAAGTACGACCGAACGTCCATGCGGCGTAGTCCCAGGCGCGGACGCAAAACGCTTCGCAATCGCCGAGCGAGCGGTTCGAGGGGCGCGTCGGTTCAGAGCCCGATGGTGTAGAGGACGCTCGCGGCCATCACGACCGCGCCGACGACCATCGCGGGGAGTCCGTACCGGCTCTTGGACAACAGTTGCTCCTCGCTGCGCGTCGACAGGATGAACTCGTCGTCGCCGGCGGGCGTCACGACCGCGTCCTCGGGCCGCAGCCGTCGGTCGGGACGGGCGTCCCCGTCCGCCGGTTCGACCGCTCCGAGGAGGTACACGCTGTCGCCCGGTTGCACGATTCCCTCCTTGTACTTCCGTTCGCCGTGGGCGTTCCCGAAGTCGATGGCGTTGAACACCGAGCCGGTCTGCGCGTCGATACCGGGCGCGCGGCGTTCGAACTCCTCGACGCGCGCCGGCGTCGGGTCGTCCGGGTCGAGCTGGTGCTCGACGCGCAGGTGCTGGAAGTCCACCGTCACGCCGTCGACGGCGACGCTGTCGTCGAGGCCATCAAGCGAGATGTTCGACGTCCAGTTGCTCGCGTCGGCGTCCGAGCCGGGGCGCACGAGTATCTCGGCGCTCCCGTCGTCGACGAGGAACGGCACAGAGTCGTAGCCCTCGGCGATCTCGTGCCACGAGCTGTTCTTGCCGCCCTCGTTCCACTCGTCGACCTCCCAGCCGGCGACGACGCACGTGTCGCCGGAGAGCGGCGCCTGCATGGTTCCCGCGTCGTCGCCGGTCGCGGCGACCTCGCCCTTGAGTTCGACGAGTCCGGGTTCGTCGACGTCGAGGACGCGCGAGGTCGGCGTCCCCGAGATGACCTGGTGGTACGCTCGACGCCGGTATCCCCACACGGTCGCGATGCCACCGACGACGAGCCCGATGATACTGAACAGGACCGACATGTCAGTCACTCGTCGCCATCGTGACAAAAATCCACTGGGTTCGGAGCGTCCGCCGCCGCCGACTCCCCGAGGCGTCAGGGCGCTCTCCGGACCCGCTCTCAGGGCGACTCCGGGTCGTCCTCGTACGCGGCGCGCTTCTTGAACATGAACTTCATGTCGCCCTCGAGGAGGACCTCGTCGTCCTGGTTCCACGTGGTACCGTCGATGACGACGAGCCCGGCGTCCTCGCGGCTCTCGAAGGTCTGCTTGTCGGTGACCTCGAACTCGGCGTTGATGGTGTCGCCGATGGTGAGCGGGTTCGGGACGTCCATGTAGTTCATGCCGAGGAACGCGATGACGGTGCGTTCGACGAACCCGCAGCGCTGGACCATCCCGGTGGTGAGGATGAACGTCATCGGCCCGTGACCGATGCGCTCCCCGAACGGGCCGTCCTCGCTGTACTCCGCGTTCGTGTGGAGTTCCGTCCAGTCGTCCGCGAACATCGAGTGGAAGACGAAGTCCGACTCGGTGACGGTCCGCCCGGCGCTCTCGAACGTCTTCCCGACCTCCATGTCCTCGAAGTAGTGGGGTTCGTAGCTGTAAGCCATACCGGGCCTTCGCGGGGTGTCAGTAAAAACGATGGTGGTCGTTTCCACGCGACGACCGTCGGCCGTGGACCGCCGACGTCCGGCCCGCCGGAGGCCCTCCACCGGGGACCGACTCACGACCGTTCGAGAGGTGTCCGGGTCAGCGGTCCTCGAGGTCCGCGTCGCGAGAGCGCGGTCCGCCGTCGGCGTCGTCGTCGGCCTCGTCGAGCGGTCGCTCCGCGGGAGCGCTGTCGCGATAGCCGGTGTCGTGTCCCGCTGACGCGTGGTCGTCGCGAGTGGCGAGTTCCGCGCCGAGCCAGCCGCCGAGTGCGCTGAACGCGACGTGGTAGAGGACGGCGACGGCGACGACGACCGCGACGAGAACCCACGCGAGAACGGGGAGGCCGAGTGCGACGCGAGGGCCGCCGCCGCCGGACGCGACGAGGCCGACCCACCCGACGGTGAACACGGACCCGACGAGTGCGATGACGAGGAGCGCGGGGATGGCGGCGAGGAGGCCGGCAAGCGCGCCGACGCGGACCCCGCGTCGCGACACCGACCGCGTCCCGTCGCGCGCTTCGGCTTCGAGGTAGCCCGAGAGCGCACCGCCGACGACCGGCGCGAAGGGAATCCAGCTGAAGACGACCATGACGACAGCGCCGAGGAGCGCGTTGACGAACCCGCTGCGGGAGCGGCCGGCACCGGAGGTGGTTGAGTACTCGTTCATACCATCAGTACGACGTATGAGGTAGTAAATCGATCCCCGTCTCTCGGGGGGCGAGAGACCGAATATCACGGGTCTCGCCGATCACGATTCTAGCGACCGTCGCTTGGGAATCCCCGTTCGGGGCGGCTTCTGCTCAGAACTGGGTGTCGTCGAACTGGCTGTCCCGGGACCGCGCACCGCCCGTGGCGTCGCCGGTCGACGACGGCTGGTAGCGGCGCTGGTAGGCGACGACGCCGAGGTAGCCGCCGAGCGCGCCGAGGCCGAGCGTGTACGCGACGCCGGCGAGCCCGAAGAGGACGAGGAGGAACCCGAACGCCGCCGGGATGACGGCGAAGAAGGAGATGCCGAACGCGACCGCGAGGATCGCCCAGAGGGCGACGAGCGACGGGAGCGAGAACAGGACCCCCGCGATGGCGCCCGCAAGCGCGCCGCGGCGGCGGGTCTCGCGGACGAGCCAGCCGGCGACCGCGCCGCCGAGGAGCGGCGACCCGGGGACGAACCCGGTGAGGAACGCGACGAGTGCGCCGAAGCCGGCGATGGCGGGCATGCTGGTTCTGACGGCGTCGCGAACGGGCTGGAGCGGGTCGTCGCGCGCGGAGGGACGCGTCATATCGACGAGTTCTGCGTTCTCGGTGAAAAGTGATGGGTCGGGCGGCGACCGCGGCGACGCCGGCGAGAGCGAGGAGTCCGACGGTCCAGAGCGCGAGGACCGTCCGCCTCTCTATCCGTTCGTCCCGCAGCGGACCGAGCCCCATGCACCACCACGCAGCGTGAGATGATGTCGGGGGTCCCCGTTCGAGGCGCGGTTCCCCGAGTTATATGCTCGCTGCCGTTGCATGTCGAGGCATGCGCGAGGCATACGTCGTCGGTGCGGGCCAGTCCGACTTCGGCTCGTTCCCGGAGGAGAGCTACCGGTCGCTGTTCGCGACCGCGTACGAGGCAGCGGTCGACTCCGTGGACGGTGATCTCGACCCGGACGCGGTCGACGAGGCCGTCCTCGGGACGCTCGGGGTCGGCGGCCGACAGATCGGGCTGTCGGGGCCGGCGGTCACCGAGCACGTCGGGTTACACGGGGTACCGACGACCCGCGTGGAGAACGCGTGCGCGGCGTCGGGGTACGCGGTCAGGCAGGCGGTGCAGGCGGTGAAGTCCGGGATGGCCGACCTCGTGCTCGCCGGCGGGTACGAGGTGATGACGGACGCGTCCGGTGACGCGACCCGGTACTGGCTCGGCGTGAGCGGGGAGACGGAGTGGGAGCGGTTGTCGGGGACGACGTTCGCGGGAGTGTACGCGCAGATGGCGAGCGCGCACGTCGACGCGTACGGCACCGACCCCGACGCGCTCTCGGAGGTCGCGGTGAAGAATCACGCGCACGGCGCGAAGAACCCGCACGCCCAGCTCGGGTTCGAGTGCACGCTCGAGGACGCGCGGGACGCCCCGGTGGTGGCGGACCCGCTCACGCTCTATCACTGCTGTCCGACGACGGACGGCGCGGCGGCGGTGCTCGTGGCGAGCGAGGACGTCGCGAGCGAGCTCTCGGCGGACCCGGTCCGGGTCGCGGGCGTCGGCGCGGCGTCGGACGCGGTCGGGCTCTTCCAGCGTGACACGTACGCGAGCGTGCCGGCGTCGGCGATGGCCGCCGAGCGCGCGTACGACCGCGCCGGCATCGACGCGGACGAGGCGGGGGCCGTGACCGACGCCGTCGACTTCGCGGAGGTCCACGATTGCTTCGCCATCGCGGAGCTGATGGCGTACGCGGACCTCGGGTTCTGCGCGCCGGAGGACGCCGGTGCGTTCGTCGCGGACGGCCGGAGCGACCACGGGGGTGACGTCGTCGTGAACTCCTCGGGCGGCCTGAAGTCCAAGGGTCACCCGATCGGGGCGACGGGCGCGGGACAGGTCGTGGAGGCGTACAAGCAGCTCCGCGGTGATGCGGGCGAGCGACAGGTCGCGGACGCCGAACGCGGCGTGACGCACAACGTCGGTGGCAGCGGCGGTGCGGCGGTCGTTCACGTCCTGGAGCGGGCCTCGGAGGTGAGCGCGCGATGAGCGACGACGCCACCCGCGACGGGGACGTCGAGGGCTCGAAGGGGTCGAACGGCATCCGCGCGGTCGGCGCGTACGCACCGCGGAACCGGTTGTCGGCGAGCGAGGTCGAGGCGGCGTGGGGGTCGGTGCAGGCGTCGGGCGTCGGCGAGAAGGCGGTCCCGGGCGCGGACGAGGACGCGCTGACGATGGCGTACGAGGCGGCGACGAACGCGCTGCACGCGGACGGGACGGACGCGAGTTCGGTCGGCTTGCTCGCGTTCGCGTCGACGACGCCGCCCGTGGAGGAGGAGGACGTCTCGATCCGTCTGGGGTCCACGCTCGGTGTGCCCGAGACGGCTCGTTTCGAGTCGTTCGGCGGGAGTACGCGAGCCGGGACGCGCGCGCTCGCCGCCGGGTTCGACGCGGCCCTCGACGACGGCGAGCACGCGCTCGTCGTCGCGAGTGACTGCCCGAAGGGCGAGCCCGCTGGCGAGCGAGATCAGGCTGCGGGCGCCGGTGCCGTGGCGTTCGTCGTCGTGGACGGCGGGCCGGCGAACGCGCTCTATCGCGGGTCGTTCGCGCGCCCGACCCCGGGGACGCGGTTCCGCGAGCGCGGCAGCGAGCGCGTCGACGGGCTCGGCGTGACGTCGTACGACCGGGCGGCGTTCGCGGAGACGCTCGCCGGCGCGGCGAGCGCGCTCGACGCGCGCACGACCGATGGCGGCGTGGACGTGGACGCGGCCGCCGTGCAGGCGCCGGACGGTTCGATGCCGTATCGCGCGACGGGCGCGCTCGGCGTGGACACCGACGCGATACAGCGGGTCGCGACCGTGCACGACCTCGGCGACACGGGCGCGGCGAGCGCGCTCCTGGGGCTCGCACGCGCGCTCGACGACCCGGACGTCCGTCGCGTGCTCGTCGCGGGCTACGGGAGCGGCGCGGGCGCGGACGCGTTCGTCGTCGACGCGGACGGCGCGATGCCGGCGTCGCTCGCGCTGGAGCGCGACGACGAGCGCGAGCTCTCGTACGCCGAGTACCTCCGCCTCCGCGACGAGGTCGTTCCCGACGACCCGCCCGAGGGCGGTGGCGCGTACGTGAGCGTGCCGTCGTGGCGGCGGACGCTCCCGCAGCGGCATCGGCTCGTCGCGGGGCGATGCACCGAGTGCGGTGCGCTCGCGTTCCCGCCGGAGGGCGCGTGCGGCGACTGCCGTTCGATGGCGGGCTACGAGGACGTTCAGCTACCGGGGACGGGTCGGGTGGAGGCGGCGACGACGATATCGCAGGGCGGTGCACCGCCGGAGTTCGCGCAACAACAGCAGCGAGACGGCGACTTCGACGTCGTGGTCGTCGCGTTCGACGCTCCCGCGAGCGACGACACCGTGAGCGCACCCGCGCAGGTGACGGACGTCGACGGCGGCGACGTCTCCGTGGGCGACGACGTCGTCGCGACCGTCCGCCGGATATACACGCAGGAGGGCGTGACGCGGTACGGGTTCAAGGTGCGGCCCGCCGGACGTCGGTGAGGCGACGCCCGGAACGGGCAACGCTTACCTGCCAGGCCGTCGCGCGTTCTGGTATGCGTATCTGTGTACTCGGAGCCGGCACGATGGGCCACGGCATCGCGCAGGTGAGCGCGATGGCGGGCCACGACGTCGCGATGCGCGACATCGACGAGACCGTCCTCGACGAGGGCGTCGACGCCATCGCGGACAACCTCCAGGGCGGCGTCGACCGCGGCAAGGTCACGCCCGACGAGAAGGAAGCGACGCTCGACCGCATCTCGACGACGACGGCCCTCGACGAGGCGGCGGCGGACGCCGACCTTGTCGTCGAGGCGGTCCCGGAGTCCGTCGACCTCAAGCAGTCGACGTTCGAGGAGATCGAGGCGGTCGTCGACGACGGCGCGATCGTCGCGTCGAACACGTCCTCGCTCTCGGTCACCGAGATCGCGAGCGTCCTCGACGACCCGTCGCGCGCCGTCGGCCTGCACTTCTTCAATCCCGTGCACATCATGGGGCTGGTCGAGGTCGTCGTCCCCGAGCAGGCGAGCGAGCGAACGGTCCGGTTCGCGACGGACTTCGCCGAGGACCTCGACAAGGAGGCCGTCGTCGTCCGGGACTCGGCGGGGTTCGCGACGAGCCGACTCGGCGTCACGCTCGGCGTGGAGGCGATGCGGATGGTCGAGGAGGGCGTCGCGAGCCCGCGGGACATCGACGCCGCGATGGAGCTCGGGTACAATCACCCGATGGGTCCCATCGAACTCGGCGACGTCGTCGGGCTGGACGTCCGCCTGGACATCCTCGAGCACCTCCGGGAGGAACTCGGCGAGCGCTTCAAGCCACCCCAGAGCCTCCGGCGGAAGGTCCGCGCCGGGAAGCTCGGACGGAAGACCGGTGAGGGGTTCTACGTCTGGGAGGACGGCGAGATCGTGGGCGTGAGTGAGGACGCCGCCGCGGCCGGTCAGGTCGACCGCGACGACGAAGAGGGGCCGGTATGGGAGTAGTCGACGTCGCGGGCGAGTGCGACCTCGTCTCGGCGTCGGTCGGCGACCACGCCGAGTACGTCGCGACGGTGACGGTCGAACGGCCGGACAAGCGGAACGCGCTGAACGCGCAGGTCCGGCGCGAGCTCAAGGACGTCCTGGACGCCGTCGAGGACGACGACGAGGTGCGCGTCGTCGTGCTCACGGGGTCCGAGGAGTCGTCGGCGTTCGTCGCGGGCGCCGACGTCTCGGAGCTCCGGGAGCGCAACGCCGTCGAGCAGCGCGAGGCGTCGAAGCGGCCGCGGGTCTACGAGTACGTCGACGACCTGGAGAAGCCGGTCGTCGCGCGCATCAACGGGCACTGCCTGGGTGGCGGAAACGAGCTCGCGCTCGGGTGCGACGTCCGAATCGCGAGCGCGGACGCGAAGCTCGGACAGCCGGAGATAAACCTCGGTATCATGCCCGGCGGTGGCGCCACGCAGCGCCTGCCGCGGCTCGTCGGCGAGGGGCAGGCGATGCGCTTGATACTCTCGGGGGAACTCGTCGACGCGGAGGAGGCGGCGGACATCGGCCTCGTGGACGAGGTCTGCGAGCCCGACGCGCTCGACGACCGCGTGTACGAGCTCGCCGGGCGGATGGCGGAGAAGAGTCCGCTGGCGCTGGAACTGGCGAAGGAGGCGGTGAAGGCGGGGTCCCGGATGGACCTGGAGCAGGGCATCGAGTACGAGGCCGAGCTGTTCGCGCTCCTGTTCTCGTCGGCGGACAAGGACGAGGGTATCGACGCGTTCTTCGAGGACCGGGAACCGGAGTGGACCGGTAACTGACCGGGGAAGCGTCGTTCAGGCACGGATTGAAGACGTGTGGTCGTCCTCAAGCACTCGTTTCTCTCCGCTTGCTTTACAATTCAAGGCTCGAACCATTCGGCCACAGATACTATTGGAAATAGTCGCTAGCTAAGACAAGACTATATCCCTCCTAAGCGTTGCTAAAAAATCCTTCCTCTGCATAAAAGATAGTAATACCGTATTGGGCCGCTATTTTTTCCTCGTTTTCCAATGCACCTTTACGTCATACATTTGGTAAGGGACGCTTTCTATGGCTGTAATGAGGCGCCAATCCCCTCGGGGCAGGGATACGGACGTCAGTCACCACGAGGTGCGTCACGGTGGCGACTGACGCGCGAAGAATGAGGACCATACGCGACGACGACGGCGGGGCATCGACCGTCCTCGCGGTAATCCTGATGATGGGTTTCGTCGCGGCAGCGTCGGTGTCGCTGCTCGTCGTCGGGACCGCGACCGTCGACCAGTCCAAGGACACGGCGCAGGAACAACAGGTCGAGAACACGTTCCGGCAGTTCAACAAGGACGTCTCCAGCGTCGCGTTCGGCCGCCAGAAGTACCGGTCGATGGAGTTCGACATCCAGGACCAGACCGCCGCGTTCCGCCAGGAGAACACGGGCCGTATCCGCGTCGTCATCGACGGCAACGAGATCGTCGACGAGCAGGTCGGATCGCTCGTCTACGAGCAGAGCGGTGAGACCATCGCGTACCAGGCCGGCGGCGTCTGGCGCGGTGCCGGCGAGGACTCACGGATGGTCTCCCGGCCGCCCGTCGAGTACCAGAACGGGTCGTTGACGTTCCCGATACCGGCACTCGACGGCGACGAATCCGTCCAGGCAGGCCAGCTCAATATCAACAAGCGAAAGACCGAATCCCCGATCAACAACGTCGGCTACGTCGAGGGGAAACTCGTCACGCTCTACATCACGAGCAAGTACTACGAGGGCTGGGCGCAGTACTTCCGCACGCAGACCAACGACGTCGCCGTCGAGGTCGACAACTCCCCGGCAGGCGACAAGGGGACGGTGAAGGTGAAGCTCGGGAAGCCCGTCGCGAACGGCGACTTCGACGACGGCGTGCTCGCAACCGGTGGCGACAGCGGTGACATCTGCATCGACAACAAGGACTCACCTGATTCGCTCGCTGCTACAGGAGAGATATACTCGTGTAAGAACAACAAAGAGGCCGACGGCAAAGAGAACGTCGAATCCAACCTCTATGAACTCGATTCCGCTATCAAGCGCAAGGTTCAGAACGCCGAGGACGTCGTCGCAGATGGAACCGACACCTCGATCAAGCCGCTCAACGTCGAATCAGTCTCGAACAAGGTCACTGCAGGGACGTACTACGATTCGGACGGATTCTCGATTGGGGACAGCGTGGAGTTCGACCTCTCGAGTGGGAACATCACGCTAATCGTAGACGGAGACATGGCGGTCGATAAGGGCTCGATCGACGTCACCGGGACGAGCAGTGGGCATGCACTTCGAATCTACTCGACCGGTAACTTCGGGATGCAGAACGGTGGTGCTGGCGCGTCGAAGAGTGCGGGAGCCGAGCACTTCCAGATATACGGTACTTCAGACATGCTCGTCGCGATAACGGGTGGCGATAAATCCCAGTTCGTCGGGACCGTCTACGCGCCGCGTAGCGAACCGGTACTGTCCCCGTCCGGTGAAGGCGGAGAGGCAAACCCAGCGGTCGTCGGTGGCGGAGGCAGTCACTGCGACGGGTGGGACATGTGTGTCGCGACCGGGAGTGCTGGCTTGACCGGCGCCGTGGTTGGCGGCCCGACCTACATGGGGCAGGCAACGTCCGTGAAGTACGACGAATCACTTGACAGCGTCAAGCCGACGCTCCAACTCGACGACGGCGTGCTACCGCCGCCGATCACGTTCCTCAAAGTGAGCGTGCACACGGTCGCGGTGAACAACAGCGGTGCGAACAACATCCAGCCTGCCGGTGGCCTTGGTGCTCCGGCGAGCGTCGTGTCGCCGCCGTCGACGCCCACCACGACGCCGTACCAGTCGTCGACTACCGGGTCGAGGACGCTCGCGGCGCCCGTAGCGCGACGCGCACCCGTCCAGTAACCGATTCGTAGGCCGCACTGCGTCTTCGCCTCGGTTCTCGAATCCGTCACTTGCGACAGACGCAGGTCTCATCGCGTCAGTACCTCTCCTCACTGTGGGGTGTACGGCTGTGAGAACGAAGACCGCGGGTCGTCGAGCGTTCGACGCGTCAGGCGTCGGTCGCGTTCGTCGGGTGGTCGATTTCCCGCATGAGTTCCTTGACGGTCTCGTACTCGCCGTCCATCGCCTGCGGGAACACGGCCATCGTGACGACGTAGTCGCCCTCGTGCTTCACGGGTTCGCTGACGACGACGTAGACGTCGACGTCCTGGCCGTTGAACGTCGCGGTCCCTTCGAACTGGGAGACGTTCGTGGATTCGCCCGCGACCGCGACGGTGGTCTTGTCGACCTCCTCGCCGATGGTGAGGCCCTGGTACTGGCCCTGCATGCGCTTCGCGAAGTCCTTCGTCCCGAGTCGCGAGAGCGGGTTGAACGACTGCCCGAACGCGCTCACCTCGGGCGACGTGAACGTCGCGAACACCGCCGCCTTCTGCTCGGCGAGCGGTCCGATGTCGACGGTCTTGTGGTACTCGACCGCCCAGTTCGTGACCTTCACCGTGCGTTCCTGGTCGGCCGCGGAGAACGTCCGGTTGACGCTGAGGTCGCGCGTTTCCGCCTTCTCGTAGTCGCTACTGCTCGCGGTTTCCTCGGCGACGACCGCAGGCGACGCCTCGACGGACGTCGTTCCCGAGAGGAAGCCGAGGCAACCGGCGGTCGCGAGCGTCGCGGCGAGCGCGAGCGCGACCATCGTTCGCTTGTCGAATCGCATACGCGTCCCGAACCGTTCACGGGATATAAATCACCGGTCAAGGAACGTCGGTCTCCGATGTGCGTCGACCACGCGCGGTCTCGGCGTTCAGAGCCGATAGGTCGGGCCGTCGTCGGTGTCCTGTACCTCGACGCCGAGCGCTTCGAGTTCGTCGCGGAGTTCGTCGGCGCGGTCGTAGTTCCCCGCCTCGCGTTCGGCCTCGCGAACCTGGAGGACGAGGTCGACGACCTCGCCTGCGACGTCCGCCTCGCCGTCGGGTGCGGCGTCGAACGCGAACCCGAGGACGTCGCCGCCGAGTTCCTCGTACGCGTCGACGGCGTCGTGGAGCGCGCGGTAGTCGTAGGCGTCGCGGCCGTCGACGTGCCTGTTCACCGCGGCGGTGAGGTCCATGAGCGCCGTCACCGCCTTCCGCGTGTTGAAGTCGTCGTTCATCCCGGCTGCGAACTCCTCGCGAGCGGACGCGACCGCGTCGCGGAGGTCGCCGTCCGTGACCTTGGTCCGCGCGGCCTCGCTGTCGCACGCCGCCACCGCGGTCTCGTACCCGCGCTCCAGGCGCTCCCAGCGTTCCTCGGCCTCCGCGAGCGTGTCCTCGCTGTACACCGCCTCGTTGTGGTACGCGGTCGACACGAGGAACGCTCGGAGGACGTTCCCGCCGACCGAGTCGAGGCCGTCTCGGACCGACCAGTAGTTCCCGAGACTGCTGCTCATCTTCTCGCCCTTCCGCTGGAGGAGGCGGACGTGCAGCCAGTAGTTCGCGAACCGCTCGCCGGTCGCCGCCTCGCTCTGCGCGATCTCGTTCTCGTGATGGGGGAACACGAGGTCCTGGCCGCCGACGTGGACGTCGATGGTGTCGTCGAGATGCGTCATGCTCATCGCCGAGCACTCGATGTGCCAGCCCGGCCGCCCGTCGCCCCACGGCGACGCCCACGTCTGCCCGCTCGGGGGCTCGGCGTCCGCGTCGCCCGCGTCCGGGTGGTCGGGGTGGCGGTGCTCGTCGACGGCGTCCGCGCTCACGCCGTCGCCCTTCCAGAGCGCGAAGTCCGCCGGATGCCGTTTCTCCGCGAGCTCGTCGGGGTCGCCCTGCTCTTCGATGTCCTCGACCTGCTGGTTCGAGAGCTTCCCGTACTCCTCGAAGCTCGTGACGTCGAAGTAGACGGAGCCGTTCGCCTCGTACGCGTACCCCTTCTCGACGAGGGTCTCCACGAGGTCGACGATCTCGGGGACGTGCTCGCTGACGCGCGGGTACACCTCGGCGCGCTTCAGGTTGAGTGCGCGCATCTCCGCGAGCAGTTCCTGGATGTAGTGGCTCGCGACCTCGCTCTCGTCCGCGCCGAGGTCGGGGTCGCCGGCGCGGGCGACGATCTTCTCGTTGACGTCCGTGAAGTTCTCGACGTGCCGGACGTCGTAGCCCTCGTGTTCGAGCCAGCGATGCATGACGTCGGCGGCCACCCAGAGGCGGGCGTGCCCGAGGTGCGCGGGGTCGCTGGTCGTGAGCCCGCAGACGTAGAGCAGGACCTCGTCGGGGTCCTGGGGCTCGAAGACCTCGCGTTCGCCCGTCAACGTGTTCGAGACGTGTAGGGTCATTGCCCGCCTCTACCCCGGGAACGCAAGAAAAAGCCTCGGTCTCGCGCGTCGAGACCGTCGACCAGCGATGCGTTAGAGGTGTGCGAGGGAGGCGGTCGGGCAGCGTCGGGTGGCGTACACGCGGAAGGTGGTCGGTCAGCGTCGGTCGGTGACCGCGGGCCCGGACGGGACGGCGTCGAACGCGCGTTCGATGGCGCGGAGGGCGTTCGCGGCGTCGAGCCGCGGGACGACGACGACGACGACGTCGTCGGCGTGTGCGAGCGCGTCGACGGCGACGTCGTCGACGGCGAGCGCGTCGAGGGTCGTGCGGACGCCGTCGAGGTCGACGTCGCCGGTCGCGAGTACCGCGGTCTTGCCGTCGTCGGTCGCACCGAAGGCCGCGCCCGAGACCGAGAGGAGGACCTCTCGCGCGTTCGCGTTCTCCGGGTCACGGAGGCGGCCGACGCCGCGTTCCATCGTCACGCGGACGTCTCGCGCGGTCGGCTCGCGGTCGGGGAGGTCCTCGGCGTACCGGCGGAGTGCGGTCGCGACCGCGTCCTGGTCGCCGTCGACGTCGAGGAACCGTGCGGCAGCGGAGTAGTTCGCAACGCCCGCTCGGAGCGCGTCGACGAGGAACGGCTGCTCGCGGGCGGCGTCGCGAGTGCGTTCGGCGAGGCTCATGGTCGAACGCGCGACGGCCGGCGAGAAAAGTACCGCGGTCGACTCCAGGTCGCCAACTCGCGGGGTGCGGTCGGTGACGACCGGTTTCTCGGTCCGAAAGCGACGATTGCGATTTAAGTCGGTCCGGTTGGACGGTGCGGGTGTGCCGGAGGACGTCGACGTGCGGACGGTCGTCGGGTTGCTCGACGACGACTACGCCAGAGACATCCTCGCGGCAGCGAGCGAGGAGACGCGCTCCGCGAAGGAGCTCGCGGACGCGATCGACGCGTCGCTCCCGACGGTCTACCGGCGCGTGGACGACCTCGTCGACGCCGGGTTGCTCGTCGAGGAGACCGAGGTATGGGGCGACGGGAACCATCACAGCGTGTACGTCACGGCGCTCTCGCGCGTCGAACTGGCGCTCTCAGAGGGGACATTCGAGATGCAACTGGAAACGAAGACGGACGTCGCGGACAGGTTCACGGATATGTTCGAGCGCCTCTAACCATGCTCGGGGTACTACCACCACCTGGCGACCTCGGGCGTGCGCTCGTCGCCGCGGACGCGACCGCCGTGCGCGTCCCGCTCGCCGCGGACGCGGGCAGCGAGTCCAGCGACGGCGCCGGCTCGGTCCTGAGCGGTCTCGACCCGCTCCAGGTCGTGCTGCTCGCGATGGCGCTCGCATCGACGGCCCTCGGGCTCTACGTCGGCTATCAGGCGTACCGCGGGTTCGTGCGGAACGACAGCACGCCGATGAAGTTCCTGTCGCTGGGGCTCGTCCTCCTGACCGCGGTGACGTTCGGTCTGAGCTTCGGTGGGAGCGTCGCGTTCCAGTACGACCTCGCACCGGCGGTGTTGCGGCCGGCGTGGCAGGTCGCCGTGCGCGGGTCCCAGCTCGCCGGGGTCGCGTGCATCGTGTACGCGCTCCACCGTCGGCCCTGAGAGGTCCTCGCGAGACCGCTCCGTCGCGGACGACGGTCGCGTCGCTCTACTCCCCTCGGGCGACGGGCGCACCGGGACCGTTCGCGGAGAGTCTACCCGCCTCGCTAGGGAGGTCAGCGGCCTCAGCTGGTGGTCCGCTGGCCTCGACCGGGAGTATATCGGCCTCGAACGGGGTCGTGGTACGCGTCGACTCGCCGTCGCCGCAGTCGAGCGACGCGGCGAGGTCCACGAGCGCGTCACGCGGGTACGGGCCGATGCTGGCGGCGGAGACGACGTACTCGTCGCAGTAGACGTACACCGCCTGCGAGCGGCCGAGCTG
Source organism: Halorubellus amylolyticus (assembly GCF_034808145.1). Classification (NCBI taxonomy): domain Archaea; kingdom Methanobacteriati; phylum Methanobacteriota; class Halobacteria; order Halobacteriales; family Halorubellaceae; genus Halorubellus; species Halorubellus amylolyticus. Next base: position 174,468 of record NZ_JAXHGM010000005.1, on the reverse strand, counting down.
GGTGTAGAGCGCGCGGTGACCGTCGACGGTGAGTGGCTCCGCGACCTCGCGTTCGCGCGACTGGATGATGCCGTCGCTCAGGTAGCGGCCGGCGACGAGCACCGTCGACTCGTTCGAGTACAGGACCTGGCCGCCGGTCGCGTTCAGGTCGATGCCGGCGGCGTACGCGAACTCGAACCCGTCGGGGACGCCGGGGTCGGGGACGGGAACGGACGTGTTCGCCGCGAGCGCCGCCACCGTCGGGAACCGGACGACGCCCGTGGCGTAGTCGACGACCTCCGTGCTCTCGCTCGGCTCGTAGCGGTACGTGGACGCAGAGACGTTCGCGCCGTAGTTCAGGTTCGAGAACGTCATGACGTGCGACCAGTCGTCGCCGTCGACGGTCGCTGACCGGTCGACGCGCACCGGGAAGAACCGCTCCTGGTCGACGTAGTACGTGATGGTGAGGTCCTCGACCGCGGTGGCGTTCGAAGCGGCGGGTTCGACAACGAGGACGTGCGTGCGTTCGCCCTCGACGGTCTCCGTGCCGTCGTAGGAGACGGCGAACGCGCTGACGTTCGCGGACGGCGCGGCGACGGACGTCTCGTCGTCGCCGCGGACGACGGTCGGGGCCGGCCCGACGCCGACGTTCGGCAGGTCCGAGACCGTGCCGTCGCTCTCGTTCGCGGCGTCGAACGCGGCCGCGAGGAACTCGCCGAACCCGCTGCCGTCGCCCGTGCCGAACGTCGCGTCGAACGTCGCCGCGGTGTGGGCGTACCGCTGCGCGACGTCCGTCGACGCGTTGTACTGCCAGTAGTGGTCAGCGTTGGAGACGAAGACGTTCCCGCGATGGGAGGCCGGTGCCGTGACGCGCTGGCGGGCGTTCCTGGTGCCGACCTCCGCGGCGAACCGGAGCGTCGACCGGTTCGTGCGGTCACCGGACGAAATCTCGACCCGGAGGTCGCCGGTGACGTTCCCGAGGCCGCGGTACGTCGAGGCGGCGTCGTCGCCGTCCGGGAGTGGCGTCGTCGTCGACCGAACCGTATCGACGTGGCAGCCGGCGAGGACGACCGCGGCGGCGACGGCCGCGAGGACCAGGACCGTGCGCGTTCGTGTCATCTCGATTGGCAGTTCCCGGAGCGTGCAGGTTAGGCGTTGCGGTCGGCCGCGCGCCGACCGCCGCCGGGTCCGGTCGCGGCGCCGACCGAATCCCGCATCCCGCGACGATGCCACTAAGAGCGTGCGGGCCGGACGCGAACGTATGCAAGCGCTGGTCATCGTCGCACACGGCTCGCACCTCAACCCGGAGTCGAGCACGCCGACGTACGCGCACGCGGACACCATCCGCGAGACGGACGCGTTCGACGAGGTTCGCGAGGCGTTCTGGAAGGAGGAACCGCACTTCCGGGAGGTCCTGCGGACCCTCGAGAGCGAGGAGGTGTACGTCGTGCCGCTGTTCATCTCTGAGGGGTACTTCACCGAGGACGTCATCCCGCGCGAGCTCCGGCTCGGCGACTGGGACCCCGACGCGTGGGAGTCCGACGGGACGAGCGCGACGCACGTCACGCTCCGCGCGAGCGACGTCGACAAGACCGTGCACTACTGCGGGCCCGCCGGAACGCACGACGCGATGAGCGACGTCATCGTCCGACGCGCCGAGACCGTCACGGGCGACCCCGACGTCGGCGACGGGTTCGGGCTCGCCGTTGTCGGGCACGGCACGAAACGCAACGAGAACTCCGCGAAGGCCATCGAGTACCACGCCGACCGCATCCGCGAGATGGGGCGGTTCGACGAGGTGAAGGCGCTGTTCATGGACGAGGACCCCGAGGTCGACGACGTCACCGACTTCTTCGAGAGCGAGGACGTCGTCGTCGTCCCGCTGTTCGTCGCGGACGGCTATCACACGCAGGAAGACATCCCCGAGGACATGGGGCTCACGGACGACTACAGGGAGGGCTGGGAGACGCCGGCGAAGGTCGACGGCCACTACCTCTGGTACGCGGGGGCGGTCGGCACGGAGCCGCTGATGGCGGACGTCGTCCTCGAGCGCACGCTCGACGCGGGCGCCGACGTCGCCGACGCCGTCGAGTACGTCAAGGAACACACCGGCGACGCCGCGGTCACGGAGGCCTGAGCGATGGACGACGAGCAACTCACGGCGCTGTCGGCGGCGGTGACGGTCGAGGACGACCTCGCGTTCGACGGCCTGCACGTCACGCGCCGCGACGACGGGTACCGGTTCGAGCTCTCGGACCTGGAACGCGGCGGGCTCTCCGAGGAGGAACTGCGTCGGGTGGCGCGAGCCAACCCCGAGCACGTCTCGAACTGGTACTTCTGGCACGACGTCGCGCCGACGGCGGGCTCGGCGCGGTTCGACTTCCTCCGGTACGTGGAGCGCGTCGCCGACCACGACGCGCCGACGGAGACGCGCGGACACGGCGGGGACGCGACCCACGGGACGACGTACGAACCGACGGCGGTTCTGGACCGCTATCGCGCGCTCGAACGCGGCATCGAACGACAGTGGGGCGAGCTTCACCTGTCGGTCGAACTCGCTGACGACGGCTATCGGCGGTACGAGGTCCGGCACGTCGACGACGCCGACGCCGACCCCGACGACCTCGACGAGCACCGCGACGTCCGGGACGCCCGGGACGTCGCGAAGTTCGACGACCGCGGCCGCTACCGGCCGCTGAAGACCGCGCCGACGCTCCCCGCCGGCTGGCGGTTCCCCGAGCTGACCAGCGGCGAGGTCGTCGCGGTCGTCGAGTCCATCTATCCGGCGACCATCGCGAACTGGCATCGGGAACGCGAGGGGAACCTCGACGTCGACCACTGGGAGCCGGCGATGGCGCGCCAGTCCGGCATCTACGGCGTCGTCCAGACGTGGAACCGCGGCGAGGGCACCGAGCACGTCGAACGGGTCGCCGAGAGCTGCTGTGCGGACTCGGAGTGCCTGAAGCGCCGCGAGTGGGGGTACGACGAGGACACCGACCTCGAAGCCGACGGCGGCGTCGGCGCGTTCCCCTGCAGGGAGCCGTGCTCGATGGTCGTCTCCGCCGCCCGCAAGTGGACGAAGCTCGAGGGCGAGGACGCACAGACCTACGAGTTCGAGCTGACGCCGAGCGAGAAGGAACAGCTCGAAGCGATAGTCGACACGGTCGCGGACGGCGACGTCGACGAGGTCCGCGAGGCCGACTTCCGGCACGACGCGAACCGCTGGCGGACGCGGTACCTCCGCGAGAAACGCATGGACGAGGACGGCAACCTCTGTGGCGTCCCGACCGACGGCGACGACTGACACGGTTCCAGGCGACCCAATCGATCACCCGAACCAGCCGAGTCGGCTCGCGCGAACGCCGTCAGTCCGCGACGAGCGCGTACACCGCCGCGAGGACGCCCGCGACGACGACGAGTGCGCCAGTCGCGACGACGACGTCGCCGAACGCGAACGCCGCACCGAGCGCGATGGCGACCGCGACCGCGCCGAGCGCGAGGACGGGTAGACTCTCCTCGGCGAGCAGGCGGTCGAGCGACGGGTCGTCGCCGTCCGTCGACTCGGGTGCCGCGAGCGTCTCGTCGACCGGCAGGTCCGGCTCGGGTTCGTCGACGATGCCGACGGCCACCGACGACCCGGTCGCGCCGTAGCCCGCCGAGATATCGAGCGCGCCGCGGAGCGGCCGTGGGCCGTCCGGGACCTCGACCGCGACGACGCGCGTCGAGTCCGTCTCCACGTAGAGGTTCGACTCGTCGAGGCGAACGCCGCGAGCGAGCGCGTCGTCGGGATGCACGTGGACGTGACTGGCGCGCCCGTGATTGACGAGTTCCAGCTCGAACGTCCCGCCCGTCTCGAAGTCGGCGGTCGCTGGGGCGACCTCGTGGAGTTCCCCGCGACTCAGGTGGACGGTGAGCGTGTCAACCACGAATCTACCTCACGAGCGAGTGCAAAAAAGGTTCAGGCGGGGACGTCGTCGCGCATGTCCGGCGGGAGGAGGTTCGGGATGCCGTCCTCGATGGGGTAGTGCTCCCCGCACTCCGTGCAGACGAGCGTGCCGGCGAGGACCTCCTCGTCGTCCGCGCGCTCGTCGACCTCCAGTTCGAGTTCTGACTTGTCCATCGGGCAGCAGAGAACGTCCATCAGCGACTCCTTCATACCCGGAGCGTCGGGGACGGACAGCAAAAGGCTTCGGGAACGCGGCGACGACAGCGCCGTCCGCCGGGCGGCCGGAGTCGACGCGTGACGCCGGCACCCGAACGTGTTCTTTGACCAGATTCTTCCGAGGGCTGCGAGAACGGTCTCGACGTGACCGAAGACACGCTCTACGAGCGACTTGGCGAACGAGACGCTATCGCAGCCGTCGTCGACGAGTTCTACGACCGCGTGCTCGCGGACGACGCGCTCGAATCGTACTTCGAAGGCTCTGATCCCGCGGATCTCAGGCGACACCAGACGCAGTTCCTCTCGCACGCCACCGGCGGACCAGTGACGTGGGACGGCGACGACATGGCGACCGCGCACGAGCACCTCGGCGTGACGCCGGCGGACTTCGGACGGATCGCGGACCACCTCGACGATGCGCTCCAGGCGTTCGACGTCGCGGACGCGGACCGCGAGGCGGTGCTGGAGGCCGTCGGGTCCTACGAGGAAGCCATCGTCACCGCGGACGACTGACGGCGTTCTCCGCAGGTCGCGTCAGTTCTCGTCGAGTTCCTCGGCCTGCTTCTGGACGTCCGCGATGGCGGCCTCCTGTTCGCCGCGAGTCAGGCCACCGGACTCGGCGTGCCGGCCGGCGTACTGCGACCCCGGAATCGCGTCCCAGACGTCGTCCTCGTCGTCGGTACCGGGCCAGTACGACCGGACGAGCGCACGGAGCCACTGGAGCATACCCGACCCCACGCGCCGAAGACGTAAAAATATCGACCTGTGTCGAGGGTGGTCAGTCGTCGTACGGCGATTCGAGGACGACGGTCTGGTCGCGGTCCGGGCCGACCCCGACCGCGTAGATGTCCGTGTCCAGTTCCTCGCTGACGTACTCGAGGTACGTGCGAGCGTTCGCCGGGAGGTCCTCGTACTCGTCGACGGCGTCCCAGTCGACCTCGGGCCAGCCCTCGAACGTCTCGAAGTTCGCCTCGCACTCCGCCCACTTCTCGGTCGTCGACGGAATCGTCTCGACGACCTCACCGTCCAGCGTGTACGTGTCCCCGACCTTCACCTCGTCGAGGCCAGCGAGGACGTCCACGTGATTCACCGCGAGCCCCGTGAAGCCGTTCACGCGCGTCGAGTGCCGGAGCATCGGGAGGTCGAGCCAGCCGACGCGACGCGGCCGCCCGGTGACCGTCCCGTACTCGCCGCCCTCGTCGCGGATGTACGTCGCAAGCTCCTCCTCGGCGTCGCCCGCGTCCCCGTCGTACCCCGGCGTCTGGCCTTCGACGCCCGCGAGCTCCGTCGGGAGCGGACCACGACCGACGCGCGTGAGGTACGCCTTCACGATACCGACGATCTCGCCCTGGCCGACGACGGTCGGCGCCAGGCCTGACCCCGTCGCCGCACCTCCGGCGGTCGGGTTCGAGGACGTCACGTAGGGGTAGTTCCCGTGGTCGATGTCGATGATCGTCCCCTGCGCCCCCTCGAGCATCACGTTCTCGCCGGCCGCGCGCTTCTCCGCGAGGAACGTCCCGGCGTCGACCGTCATGTCCTCCTCGGCGAGGCGCTCGCCGTACTCGAGCGCGGTCTCGTACACCGCGTCCACGTCGAACGCGTCCGGGTTCTCGAGGTCCTCGACGTCGATGCCGTAGACGTCCTCGAGGAGCGCGCGCTTCTGCGGGACGACGTACTCGACGCGCTCGCGGAGCACGTCCTCGTCGAGCAGGTCGCCGACGCGGACCCCGCGCCGACCGGCCTTGTCCTCGTACGTCGGACCGATGCCGCGACCGGTGGTACCGACCGCGCTGTCGGTCTCGCTCTTGACCTCCTCCTCGATGCCGTCGAGCACGCGGTGGTAGGGAAGGATGACGTGCGCTCGCTCGGCGACGCGAACGTCCGGGTCGAGGCCGCGGTCCCGGAGCCCGTCCATCTCCTCGAAGAGCGTAGCGGGGTTGACGACGCAGCCGTTGCCGAGGACGCCGACCTTCCCGCGGACGGCGCCGCTCGGAACGAGCGAGAGCTTGTACTCGGTTCCGTCCTCGACGACGGTGTGTCCGGCGTTGTCCCCGCCCTGGTAGCGGACGACGACGTCCGCGGGGTCGCCGTAGAGGTCGACGACGCCGCCTTTCCCCTCGTCTCCGAGTTGGGAACCGACGATGGTAACAGTCATTTACACGGGAGATTTCACGAGGCCCCGATAAACAGATTTCGATACCGTCGGTCGTTGGCGAGTCCGCGCGTACCGACGACGTGACTGGGACGAGCTGGCACTGACCGACGGCTCGTCGAACCCACCGACGGGATTCCGGTACCGACCAGAAGACCTATGTGGCGCGCCTGTCAAATTCAGACACTGTTCTGCGAGACCATGCCAATGGGAGAGTAAGGTTTAAAACCCCGAACGACAAGTTAACAAATGCCATGATAGACCGACTTGAGAAGGAAGTCGACATGCTGGAGCGGCATCTGCAGGTCCTGAAGATGGTCATCGAGAACGAACCCATCGGGATCGTCAAGATGTCCAACGAGACGGGCTACCCCCATCACAAGGTTCGCTACTCGCTGCGCGTCCTCGAGGAGGAGAACCTCATCGAGCCCTCGAGCCAGGGCGCCATCACCACCGACCACACCGGCGAGTTCGTCGACGACCTCGACGGCAAGATCGACGAGATCGTCGACAAGATGGACAACATGAAGATCGACAGCGCGGCGGAAGTCGAGAACTAGAGCTCTCGTTCTCCTCTCGCTCGACGCACACCCCCAGCGACGGCTTCGTGCTCGACGACTCCTCATTCAGCCGCGAGTCGAGGGGCCCCGCGTTCGAACCGACTCGCACGGAGACCGCCGCTCACAGGGAGGCCGTCACTCGCACGGAGAACGAACCGGGTTCGACGATTCCAGTGCTCGCTCAGAGTTCCGGGACGTTCACGTGGAACTCGCCGTTCCGCGTCTCCACGAGACACAGGTGGTAGCCGCGCTTCCGGGAGAGCTTCACGTAGGACTTCTTCGAGTCGCGGCTCAGGATGCCGCCGCTGGTCGCCTCGTTCGCTATCTCGAGCGCCTCCGGTGCGAAGAAGCTCGCGGTCACCATGAACGCGCCGGCGAGCGCCTCGCTCGTCCGTTTGACGCGCGTGGCGCGCTCCTGCAGGTCGACCATCATCTTCTCCGTCGCGGGGTCCCGCGAGGCGTTGACGTTCGCGACCGCGAGCGGGTTCCCCATCCGGTCGCGGACGACGACGTCGAACGTCGTCTGCTCGCGGTGCTCCTCGCCGTCCTCCTCGTATCGCAGCGAGACGTCGCCGTAGAGCTCGATGCGGTCGACCTTCGGGAACGCCTCGTAGAGGTCGCCGAGGTCGCTCTCGTTGCCGGTGTCTCGGATCTCGAACACGAGGTCGTACACGAACCACTCGACGAACTGGTACGGCGTGGAGTCGTAGAGGAACTCGTCGTAGGCCTTCCCGTCGACCACGGCGTTCTCGGCGTCGAAGCTCGTGTGGTACTCGAGGCGGAGGTTCGCCTCCAGGTCCGCGATGCCGACGTCGCTGTCGTGAACGTCCTCGAGCGTCGTCGCGCTCTTGGAGCCGTACCGGACGAAGAGGTTCGTCCCTTCGAGCGCCTCGCGAGGGGCGAGTTCGACGACGTCGTCCGCCGGCGTCTCCGCTTCGAGTCGTTCGCGCGCCGACGCGAGCTCGCGTTCGAGCGCCGCGACCTCGTCCTCGAGTTCCGCCACGCGCTCCCGGAGGTCGTCGTTCCGCTCTGCGAGCCGGTCGCGTTCGGCCTCGAGGTCGTCGCGTTCGGTCGCGATTCGGTCGCGGTCCTCGCGCACGCTCTCGAGTTCGTCCGCGAGTTCGGTGACGCGCTCCGGGTCCGCACCGCCACCTGCTGGGGCGTTCGTCGACGCCGTCCGGTTCGCGTCCGCTCGCGACCGACCGGTGGCGTGCTCGTCGGCGGGCGACGCCCGCGAGGTCGACGACGTCCGGCGGGTGTCGCGCTCGGTCGTCGACCGGTTCTCCGAGTTCGTCCCGGCCGTCTCGCTCGTCCCGCCGGCGCCCGACGCGAGCGGGTCCGACTCGTCGTCGTCGGTCGTCCGGTCCGGGTTGATCGAGGGGATGGTCGTGGTCTCGCGCCACGCGACCTCGTCCTCGACCTCGCTCCCCCGTGCCTCGTCCTCGACCTCGGCCATGACCTCGTCGGGGACCTCCGCCATCGCGCTCCCGCTCCCGTCGTCACGCGGCGCTGGCGTCGGCTCGGACCCGGTCGTCGAGTTCGACGGCTCGCCCGTCGTTCGTGTCGACGTGGGCGCCGTCGCGTTCCGACCGCTCGCGGCGTCGGTCTCGGTCCGCGCGCGCCGGCCGGACGTCTCCCGGGCGTGCTCGCGCTCCGTCGACGCGTCACCTCCGGTACTCGCGGCGTCGTCCGTGGGTCGGTCCACTTCCCGTCTGTCGTCGGGGTCGTCGCTCCGCGACGGCGGGTTCGACGTCGGTTCGGCCTCGCCGACGACCGGTTCGTCGCCGACCGCCGGGTCGGCGTCCTCGACCGTCGCTCCCGCTTCGTCGACCGGTGGTGCCGCGACCGCGTCGTCCGCACCATTGCCGGTCGGGTCGCGGCCAGCGGCCTCGTCGTCCACGTCCGACGCGGTCGACGCGGCGACGTCGGTAGCGTCGTCCGGTGTGACGTCCACCTCCGAGTGCGCGGACGTCGCATCGCCCGAACCGGCCCGTCCGCCGTTCGCGCCCGTCGAACCGGCTCGACCACCGTTCGTGCCCGTCGAATCGGCTCGCTCGCCGGTCGCGTCGCTCGAACCGACACCGCCAGCGCCAGCGCTTGCCCCGCCTGCTGCTGCCCCGCCAGTACTCGTCGCGGCGTCGTCGTCCGGGTCCTCGTCCGCCGGAATCTCCTGGACCTCGATGTCGACGTCCCAGACCGTGTAGATACCGACCTCGTCGTCGGCGCGGTCGAACGCCTCGTCGTCCGTTATCAGGTTCTCCTGGTTCCCGACGAACGCGCAACTCATCGAGCGCCCGCCGTAGTAGACCACGTAGTAATCGCCCGACAGGACGTTCTCCGAGAGCTCCACGTAGCCCGTGAACGACCCGGAGGACAACGTCCCGTCGGCCTCCGAGATCGGGGTGTCGTTCGTGTAGTACTTCGCGCGCTCCTCGCCGCCCTGCTCGCGCATCGCGAACAGGAGCGGGAGGCTCGGGTGGGGTGCCTCGTAGATCGTGCCCGACGCGCCGTCGAACGACTCGACGTCGCCGCCGACCACGCCGACGACCTTCCCGTTCAACACGAACGCCGTCGTCGACCCGGTCTCGACCGCCCCCGAGAACGCCGCGTCCGCGAGCTCTCGCAGGTCATCGTAGCCGTCAGAGAACGGACGCGAGTCCCAGTCCTTGACGCGCGCTTCCGTTCGGGAGTCCATGTACTGCCTTTCGCCCCACACGGACCAAATAGGTTCCGCCGTCGTGACTCTCCACGACGTCGCCACTCGGTGACAAGGCGACGACAGGAGCGGTGGCGTTCAGATCTTCGACTCGGCGTCCTCGGCGAGCTCCTTCATGCGTTTGCCGATGCGGCCCGCGCTCGAGAACTCGTCCTCGCTCATCGCGTTCGCGAGCGAGTTCCCGAGGACGAACACCGCGTGCTTGTGCTCGCTCTTCGACTTGTGGACGTCCGAGGGGTCGATGTCGAGTTCGCGGTACGTCGAGAACAGCCCGTCGGGGACCTCGTCCTGGTCGTCGAAGTTCTCCATTATCGTGACCATGTGCTCGTGGAGCTCGAGGAGTTCGTCCTTGTGCATACCCATTCGTATGCGTTAGCCGAGATTTAAGGGTTTGGCCCGGTCGTGCGAACGTTCTCCACGGCGAGGGCTCGGTGTCTTGCGCAACGATTTATATTGGGGACGGGCGTAGCCATCGGTGATGCCCGAGATACGCCTCGAGCTGTCCGCCGAGGACGCCCGGAAGCTCGACACCGAGGTCGACCTCCTGGGGTTCGAGGACCGCGGCGAGTACCTGCGCTGGATAATCGGGAATCGCGCCGCGATCGAGCAGGGCACCGAACGCGACCAGTTGCTCACGGAGTACCAGGCGCGGGTCGACGAGCTGGAGGCCGAGCTCTCGTCGCGCGACGTCGGAGACGACGCTCGGGATGCGACCGCGGACCGAGACACAGCGGCAGACCGGGACGGAGCCGTAGACCGAGAGGCGACCGCGGCGGCGGACGATGGGCGTGCACGAGCGACCGACGGGAGTGGTTCGAGGACGACGCGTTCGACGGCGTCGGCCGCGTTCACGCCCGCGTCGACCGATTCCCGGCCCGCGAGCGACGGGCACGAGAACGACGGCCGCGGCCTGGAGCGTCCGCGCCAGGACGGCGACGACGGGGCGAGCGACCGTGGGGACCCGCTCGACGTCGGCGGGAACTTTGCGCCCGAGCGCGTCGAACGCTTCGAGGACGAGTCCCTCGGGTCGCACGCGAACCAACTGAAGGGCGTGGAGGGCGAGCGTCTCGACGAGTTCGCGCGACGAGCGGTCGCGAAGACCCGCGAACGCCTCGGCCGAGAGCCCTCGACCGGGCTCGACTACCGGTCGGGGACGCGCATCGCGCGCTCCAGTCCGGACGTCCGACCCGGCGAGGACCTCGTCGACCTGGACTCGCTCGACGTCCCCGGTCGCTCCGAGTCGACGTGCGCGCCGCGACGGGAGGCCGTCGGCGCGGCGCTCGCGTACCTCCGCGACGTCGACCGCGCGAAACGCGGGGACTTCGTCGAGGAGCTCTACGCGGAGTACCCCGCGGGGTACGACACCGACTCCGGGTGGTGGCGATGCATCAAACGCGGCCTCAAGGACGCGCCCGTGGTCGACGGCGGCGGCGAAGGGTCGCGCGTCTGGACGTACGTCCGGCCGGGGAGTCGCGAGGGCGAACTCGTCGGCTCCGGCCCGAAACGCGTCGTCGACCCGGAGTGACTACGCGAGCAGTTCCTTGAACCGGTTCGTTCCCGCGTCCGTTCCGGCGACGATGAGGGCGTCGTCCGCGCGGATCTCGGTGTCCGGCCCGAGGTCCGTGTAGAGTTCGCCGTCGCGTTCCAGTGCGACGACGGTACAGCCGGTCCGCGACCGGACGCGAGCGTCCGCGAGCGTCTGCCCCGCCAGTTCGGGGGCGTTCGTTCGCACGACCTCGATCTGCGTGTTCAGCGAGATGATGTCCTCGTCGAGGACCTCGGACGCGACCATGCGTCCGGTGACGGTCGCGAGCGACAGGACGTAGTCCGCGCCGGCGCGGTACATCTTCCTCGTGGATTCGACCTCCTCCGCGCGACAGAGGATCTCCACAGAGTCGCTCAGGTCGCGTGCGACGAGCGTCGCGAACTCGGCGGCGGTGTCGTCGGGGAGCGCGAGGATGAGCGACCGAGCGTCGTGGATGCCGGCGCGTTCGAGCGTCGACGCGTCCGTCGCGTCGCCGACGACGTCGACGCCCTCCTTCTCCTCGACGTCGAGGACGGTGTAGGAGAGGCCAGCGTCGTCGAACGTGGCCGCGATCTGTTGGCCGACCTCGCCGTAGCCCGCGACGATGGTCTCGCCACCCGCGACCCGCCGCGATTCGCTGAGCGTCAGTTCCTTCGCGCGTTCGAGCGCCGTCTCCTCTCCGGAGACGAGGAGGACCGTCCCGGACTCGATCCGTCGGCCGGGGTCCGGTGGGGACTGGAAGTCGCCGTCGAACCACGCGCCGATGACGTTCACGCCCGCTTGCTCGCGGAGGCCACTCTCCGCGAGCGTCCGCCCGACGATCTCGCTGCCGCGATGGATCGGGAACTCGACGATGTCGAACTGATCGCCGATCTCGATAGCGGCGCCGACGTCCGCGGTGAGCGCGGCAGCGACCTTGTTCGCGAGACTCCCGCCGAGTATCGACCGCGGCGACAGCACGACGTCGGCGCCCGCGAGCTCGTGGTAGCGGACGCTCTCGGGCTCCTCGACGATGCTGACGAGCGGGACGTCGTCGGAGATGGCGCGCGCGCCGAGGACGATGCTGGCGTCGACCTTGTCGGAGACGTCCGCGACGAGCGCTCGCGCTTCGGGGAGGTTCGCGCCGCGGAGGCCGCGTTCCGTGTCGGGGCTCTCCTGGATGACGTCGTAGCCGGCGTCGACGAGTTCGGTGGCGCGGTCGCGGTCCGGTTCGATGATGACGTAGGGGACGTCGACGGCGTCGAGTTCGGCGACGAGCGGGTCGACGCGCGTCGTGTACGTGCAGATGACGACGTGGTCGGTGACGTCCTCGGGGAGGGCCGTCGGGACGGTCGTCGAGATGGCTTCCTCGAACAGCGGGAACACGAGGACGGGGAGCGCGAGGAAGATGAGGACGACGCCGGTGAGGTCCATGACGATGACGAGGACGTTCATCTCCGGCGTCTGCCACGGCGAGTCGGACCCGAAGCCGGTCGTGGTGAACGTCTCGACGATGACCTGGAGCGCGTGGAGGAACGTCCGCGGTCGTCCCTCTATCGTGTTCATCCCGTAGTAGTAGAGCCCGGCGTACGCGAGCATCACGGCGGCCAGCCCGACGAGGTAGTACGCGGTTCGTCGACGCCAGGTGTCCATGAGTGACGTACCCGACGGCGTCGCCTAAACGGTTCCGGGACTAGCTGCGTGGCGTCCCCTGAACGATTCCGGGAACGGAAACCGCTCAGTGGTCGTCGTCAGACGTCGCGGAGTTTGCGGGTGGCGAGCCAGATCGCCCAGCCGCCGAGGGCGAGCGCGCCGACGAACTCGGGGACCGCGAAGTACGTCCACGTGTCGCCGTCGCCGGTGAACACGAACGCTTCGAGGATCATCCAGACGACCCACTGGACGGCGTAGACGTTCGCGAGCCACATCGTCAGGACGCCCGCTCGGGCGTCGTCGGCGAGCGCCATCCCGGAGCCGTGGATCCATGGGGCGATGGCGATGGAGAAGAACAGGAGGACGGCGAACAGGAAGTGGAACTGGTCGAACGGCGCGGCGGCGGCGTCGGATTCGAGGAACGCGACGCCGACGCCGGACATGCAGACGAGCGCGAACGCGAACCAGGCGGCGCCGACGCGCTCGAGGCGGTTCCGGGCGTCCATCCAGAGGAGCGCGACGAACGGCAGGCCGAGGATGCCGCCGGCGAACAGGCCGCCGTTGAACAGCAGCCACGCGAGCTGGTTCGAGGAGCCGACCGCGAGCAGTCCGAGCCCGGTCGATTCGCCCATGCTCGAGAGCGAGCGCGTCGCCCACGAGTACTTCGGGTCGACGAGCGTCGCGAGGAACACGAGACCGATAGATGCGGCAGGTGCCGCGAAGCCGAAGTACGCAAGCGTGCGACGAAGACGTGTCATCGACTCCCCGTTGAGACCGGACTGGGAAAAAGTTGATTGCCGGTAGGCGGTGAGATTTACTGTCCGGGAGCGTCGAACGCAGGAATCGAAACGCCGGTCTGCCGACGGTCGGGCATCGATGCTCGCTGGGGCCTCACTGTTTAGGACGGGCGTCGAAGGGCGTCTGCGGGCACGGTCCAGGTGTCATGGACGAAGCACTGGAGGTCGTCGAACTGGTCGCGGACTCGGGACTGGAAGAGGCGTTCGCCTGGGTGTTACGCATCATCGGCATCCTCTGCCTGCTCGCCGGACTCGGTCTCTGGCTCGGCGCCGGCATGAACCTCCTGTGGACGCCCGCACTCCTCATCGCCGTCGGCGCGTTCATGCTCGTCGCACCACAGGTCCTGCTGTTCCTCGCGGAACTCACCGGCTGACACGCCGATAGCGACTCCCGGCAGTCGATTCCGCCCGCTCACTTCCGGCAGTCGATTCCACTCGCGTGCTTCCGGCAGTCGAGTCCCGCAACGCGAAGTCATTTCATCGTGGCGCGTGCACCGCTGGATATGTCCGGAATCGTGTTCTTCAGCTGCGAGGACTACGAGTCGACCGCCGAGTTCTACGTCGAGGAGGTCGGTGCGGAGGTGTGGCTGGAGCAGTCGGCGTGCACCATCTGCAGGTACGACAACCTCCTGTTCGGGTTCTGTGCGAGCGACGAGACGGAGACCGACGGCGTCCTGACGTTCGTGACCGAGGACCGAGCGGGCGTCGACGAGTTCTACGAGCAGTTCGCGGGTCGTGCACGTGGCGAACCCGAGGTGAACGACGAGTTCGGCATCTACCAGTTCTTCGCGACGGACCCGGACGGGCGGACGATGGAGTTCCAGACGTTCCTCCACGACGTCGACCCCGTCTGAGGACCACGCCCAGAGTTTTGGCAAGCCTAAAGTCGGCGCGCTGGCTAGCCGAAGCCATGACAGACACCGACGACGGGTCCGTCGACGGGTCGGCGTTCACGTTCGACGACGTCGCCGTCGTGATGGGGACGTACAACGAGGCGGCCGCTATCGGGACGGTCCTCGACGACATCAACCGCGTGACCGACGGCCGCGCCGAGGTCGTCTGCGTCGACGGCTCGGACGACCACACGCCGGAGATCGCTCGCGAGAAGGGTGCGACGGTCATCGAGCAGGAACCCCAGGGGTACGGGGTCGCGGTCCGCGAGGCCGTCCTCACGCCGGACCGCCCTGTGGTCGTAACGACGGACTGCGACGACACGTACCCGATGGACGCCCTCCCGCGGTTCCTGGCGAAGGTGAACGAGGGGTACGACGTCGTGTCCGGCGACCGTCTCTATCACGGCGCGGACGCGATGCCGGCGTTCAACCGCTTCGGGAACCACGCGTTCGCGGTGCTCGCGAGCGCCCTGATGGGGACGCGCGTCCACGACACCACGACGGGGATGCGCGCCTACCGCCGGGACGTCCTCCAGGAGGTCGTCTGGACGACGAACACCGCGCTCTCCGCCGAACTGCTCATCCGCCCGGCGATGCGCGGGTACGACGTCATCGAGATTCCCATCACGTACGGCGAGCGCGCCGGCGAGACGAAGCTCGACCCCATCCAGGGCGGCTGGGAGATCGGCACCGGCATCCTCGAGGTCTGCCTGGCGGAGCACGCCCGGCGGCTGTTCGACTGACTGACCGCACGGAGAACGAGTGAGCGTTAGACAGTGCGTCGTTCGAGCGACGTGACGGCCGGAAGCCGTCACGATGGTATGGGGGAGCGTCGGAGCGTCCGTCGTAGTGGCATGGGGGAGCGGACGGGGCGTCCGTCCGATGTGCTCTGCGGTTCGGGGCGGTGACGGCAGTCGAGTCGGGCGTCAGCGTTCGAGGATGGTGCCGCCGGCGCCGACCGCGACCGCGGACTCGCCGCCACGCAGCACCACCGCCTTCAGGTTCTCGCCGCTGGGCGTCGCGTCCTGGCTCCACCTGGTGTTCTCGCGGTCGTAGACCTTCCCGCCGCCGCCGACCACGTAGCCGCTGTCCGCGCCCGCGACCTCGATGTCGCGCTGACCCGCGTCGCCCGTGTCCGAGCGGATCCACTCGCTGCCGTTCCAGTGGAAGATGGTGCCGCCGCCACCGCTGACCCAGACGTCGTCGAAGCCGTCCGAGTCGACGCCGTAGAAGTTGTTGTTCGCGTTCGCGATCCCCAGTCGGTCCCACGTCGCCCCGTCCCTGGTGTACAGGACCGTCTGGTTGCCGTCGACGATGTGGCCGCTCTTGACGTCGTGGAAGTCGACCGCGTTGATCGCCGCGCCGCTGGCGGGCGTTGAGTACTCCCAGGTCTGGCTCGCGCCGTTCTCGAAGGAGTAGTACAGCTTCCCGGAGTCCCCAGCGACGTACACGTTCACCTCGCCCGCGTCGCCGGTCACGGAGACGTCGTTGAAGTTGTTCGTCACGTCCATCGGCGCCGAGTGCGAGTCCAGGCTACCGGTCTCGACGTCGTACTCGCCGATCGCGCCGCTCGCGCCGACGAACCACAGGCGCTTCCCGTCGTCGGTGACGTCCGCGCCGTACAGCGAGTTCCCGTTCCCGGTCGGCCCGCCATCAAGCACCTTCACGTAGCCTTTCGCGGTGCGTTCGAGCACGACACCGCCCGCGCCGACCGCGTACACACCGCCAGCGGTCTCCTCCACGTCGTACAGCGTCCGTTCCGTCGGCGATTCTCGCGTCCTCCACCCGGACTCGGCGCTCGCGGTGGTTGCACCGACAGCTGCGAGTGCGGCGACGCTTCCTGCGCGCTTCATGAACGTACGGCGGTTCGTCGTCATCGTTGTCTCACCAATAGTAATTACTGTCCTGAGAACCGTTGGACGTGACGCCGAACAATTCGGTGATTTAAGTACTCAGGTCAGTCGAAGACCTGCCGACCGATCTTCTGCCGGGCCGCACGCACGTGCGCCGAGAGCGTGGACTTCGAGATGCCGAGGTCGTCGGCGATGGCGGCGGCGGTCGGTCCGTCCAGCGAGAAGTAGTCGTTCGCGACGGCGTAGGCGGCGACCTCGCGTTGCCGTTCGGTGAGCTCGTCGAGGTCGACGATGGCGATGGAGCCGTCGCCGGGCAGCGAGTCCGCGTGGAGCGCCCGCAGGGTCACGTCGAACCCGGCCTCCCGGAGTGCGCTCGCGCACTCCCGGACCTCGGCGTCGTCGTTCGCGGCGAGGTGACAGGACAGCTCGCCGTCCCGGAACCGCATGTGGAACGGCTCGACCGGCAGGAACCCGAGGCCCTCCCCGAGGCAGGGGTCGTGCGGGCACTCCGACGGGTCGAGCCGACAGATCGCGTCGGTCTCGACCTCGATGACGGGGTG
Source organism: Halorubellus amylolyticus (assembly GCF_034808145.1). Lineage (NCBI taxonomy): Archaea > Methanobacteriati > Methanobacteriota > Halobacteria > Halobacteriales > Halorubellaceae > Halorubellus > Halorubellus amylolyticus. Next base: position 157,639 of record NZ_JAXHGM010000005.1, on the reverse strand, counting down.
GACGCCCTCGACGTCGCTCGCGTCCGCGGCGGGGTCGTCGCCGTCCTCGGGCGCGACGACGACCTGCGCCGGCCCGGTCGGCGACCCGGGGACGAACCGGCGGAGGTCGAGGTCCTCGGCGAGCGCGTCGAGCGGACAGGCGTCGGCCGGGTCGACGGCGAGTTCCGCGTGGACGCCGGCGACGTCCATCACCGCTCACCTCCGGGAGGCGGGCTCTCGCGGGCCATACAGGTCCGTTCCTCGATTCCGGCCACGTAAACGTCTTCTGGGTTCAATAGCCATTGGTAATACCACCGCGTTTCGACGTCTGGTCGCGTGATTCAACGGTTCGCGTCGGGTCCAGACCGCGGTTCAGCGCGCGGTCAGTCGATGGGCCACTGGCGCGTGGACGGAGACGCTCGCGACCGTGTCCGAGTCGAGACTCGGCCGCGGAGGGCCGGTAACAGAGATACGGTCGTCGACGTCTGGGGTGGTGGACTCGTTCCCGGTCGCGTTCGCCCAGACGTCGACGGTCACGCTGACGCCGGGGTCGCTCTCGTCGGGGAGGTACGCGGCCCCACCCCGACACGTCGTGAACTCGACGCAGGTCTCGACGTACGGCGTCATCACCGCGCTCGCGTTCGTCCCCGAGCCACCGCGGACCGGCGTCTCGACGCGGTAGGTCAGTCCCGCGGTCCCCTGGCCGCCGAGGAACGCGGTCACCGTGACGGTGTCCGCGCTCGCGACGCGCACGCTCCCGTTCCCGTCTCGCGGGTGGACGTCGCTTCCGTCGAGGCGGGCGCGACCGTCGGCGACGACGAGGCGCGCGTCCACGTCGTCGGTCGTATCGTTCACGTAGTACGCGACGGTGTCGTCGTCGGTCGTCAGTTCGACGGCGCCGCGGACCGTCCACGAGGGCGTCCCCAGCGACAGGTCGACGCCCGCGCGAGCGCCGCGAGCGACGTCGACGGGCTGGACGCGCGGTTCGACGGACTCGCCCTCGAACGGCAGCCAGCGGCCGCGGTACGTGTACCGGTAGTACGACCGGTTCGCGAACGCGTCGACGACCGCGAAGTTCCCCTCATCGCGGTCGAGCGCGTACACGGCGTCCCCGTCGAACCCGGCGTCGTTCCGGTACGCCTGCAGCGGGTGGTTCAGCCAGTCGCCGTATATCTGCGGGAGGAAGACGACGGCGTCGTCGTATTCGCGGTCGACGTCGTAGGCGTCCGCGAGGTGCTGGCCGGTGACGTAGTTCGCGCCGACCGGGTGTGCGAGCGCGCCGACGCCGACCGCGGCGACGACGAACGCGAGCGCGACGGCGACGGCGACGACCGCTCGACCGCGGGTGCCGTCGGTCGCGGCGGCGCGAGCGCGGAGTCGACCAGCGAGGTCGCGCGCACCGACGGCGCCGAAGACGGCGACGGGGACGAGGACGTCGAAGTGATAGTACGGGCCGAGCGTCCACACGAGGCCGTCGCCGAGGACGTCGAGGTCCCCGAGGAGGTTCAGGTTCCCCCAGAACGCGACGTTACCGAGGACGACGACGGGCGCGATGGCGAGCAGGAGCGCGCGCAGCGTCCGGTCGGAGAGCGCGTCGGGCGTCGTGGCTGCCGGGTCGGCGTCGCGGCTCGTGGCGGTCACGTCGGCGTCGGAACCGCCGGCGCTGGCATCGTCGCCGCTGGCGTCGTCGTCGAACGCGCGTCGCGCGCCCCAGACCGCGAGGGCGGTGCCGGCGATACCGAGTGGCACCCAGCGCGCGAGGAGTCTGGCGACGATCTCGGCGTTCGCGCGGACAGCGAGCGCCGGCGTGTACTCCCGCGAGTAGTCGAGAATCTCGCGGGTTCCGAACCCGAGGCCGTCCGCTGGCGCGAACGCCTGGTAGGGGAACGTCAGCGCGTCGCCCGTGACGAGGACGTTGTACGAGAGCGCGAGGGCGACGAACGCGACGCCGAGCGCGCCGGTGACGGCGTTCGCGGCGAGCGCACGTCGGGAGCGCACGACGAGGGTGCGGTAGGCGGCGTGCGCGACGAACGGCGTCGCGAACAGGACCGCGGTGTACGGCCGCGAGAAGAACGCCAGCCCGACCGCGACGCCGGCGACCGCCGCCCACGCGAGCGCGCGGCGACTCGCGTCGAGGCGGTCGCCGGAGTCGCCGGCGGAGGACCCGTCGTCGACCCGGGCGCTCCGGACGTACGCGTAGGCGAACGCGAGGTTGCAGAGCGTCGTCGGTGCGTACGAGAGGAACACCGACGAGGAGACGACGAACAGCGGCGAGACGACCAGGAGCGCGCCGGCGAGCAGCGCCGTCCGCCGGTTGAACGCCGCCTTCGCGAGCGCGACGACGAGCGCGACGTTCCCCGCGGCGACGACGCCGAGTGCGACGCGGTACGACCCCGCGAGCGCCTTCCCCGCGGCGAAGACGGCGGCGGTGACGGGCGTGTACTTCGAGTAGAGCGCGTCGCCGTCGCGAACGAAGAACCACGGGCGGACCGCGTCGGGAACCGGCGGCCGCATGAACACCTGGCCCTCCAGAAGGAGCGCGGCCTGCTGGAGGTACACCGCCTCGTCGTGGTTCGTCGAGTGATACGGGAAGACGACGACGGAGACGACGAACACGACGACGCCCGCGAGTGCGGCGAGCGCGAGCGCCTCGCGGCGGTCGCTCGCCCAGGCGCGGACGGACGCGAGGACGGAGTCGGCGTCGACCACGGAGCTACTGCGTCGGGTACCAGGCGATGGTGTGGTCCGCGACGAGTTCGACGTTCACGCGCTGCCCGAGCTCGAAGTCGGTGACGTGGTTGTGCTGGCAGTGCACGACGTCCCCGGAGTCGAGGCGGACGCGGTAGACGAACGACGGCCCCATGTACTGGCGGTAGATGATCTCGCCGTTCCCGCCCGCGTCGGACTCGACCGGCGTCGCACGCAGGTCGTCCGGGCGGACGAGCAGGTCGACCTCGGCGTTCTCGTACTCCGTCGTCAGCCCCTCGACCATCGACGCCGGGAAGTCACCGAGCGCGGTCTCGACCGCCCCTCGGGCGAAGTGCCCGGTGAGGAACGAGGCCTGCCCGAGGAACGACGCGACGAACCGCGACTCGGGGTGCTGGAACACCTTCTCGGGCGTCCCCGCCTGCTCGACGTCGCCGTCGTGCATCACCGCGACGCGGTCGGATATCGAGAGCGCCTCCTCCTGGTCGTGCGTGACCGACACCGCGGTCACGCCCGCCTCCTTGAGGATGGCGCGCACCTCCTCGCGCATCTGCTCGCGCAGCCGGACGTCGAGGTTCGAGAACGGCTCGTCGAGCAGGAGGACGCTCGGCTCGGGGGCGAGCGACCGTGCGAGCGCGACCCGCTGCTGTTGGCCGCCCGAGAGCTGCGCGGGCTTGGACTCCCGCTGGGCTTCGAGGCCGACGAGGTCCAGGAGCTCGTCGACGCGAGCGGCGGTCGCGGCGTCGTCGCGGTCCTGAAGGCCGAACGCGACGTTCTCCGCGACCGTCAGGTGCGGGAACAGCGCGAAGTTCTGGAAGACGATACCGACGTCGCGGTGCTCGGGCTTCCGGAACCGACCGTCGCCGTCCGCGATGACGCGGTCGTTCAGGCGGACCTCGCCGCCGTCCGGCCGCTCCAGGCCGGCGAGCATCCGGAGGGTCGTCGTCTTCCCGCAGCCGGACGGCCCGAGGAGCGTGAGGAGTTCCCCGTCCCTGACCGACAGCGAGAGCTCGTCGACCGCGCACTCCGGCCCGAACACCTTCGTCACGCCGTCGAGTTCGAGGACGACGTCGTTCGTCGTCGGGTCCGCGTCGTCGCTCGACGCGGCCTGCCCGTACGGGTCCTCGCGTTCCAGGGCTCGCCTGGGTTCGTTACGTGACATCGCTTCCACCGTCTCTGACGTCGCTTACACCTTCCTTACGTGACATCGTTTCCACCTCGCGAGAGCAACACCAGCATCGAGACCGCCGACACGCCGACGAGCACGAGCGCGGGGACGGCAGCGTTCCCGTAGTGGCGAGACTCCTGTACCATCCAGATGTAGGTGACGAGGGTTTCAAAACCTCCCGGTCTCAGCAAGAGCGTCGCCGGGAGTTCCTTCATCGTCGTGAGGAACACGAGTGCGGCGCCGGAGACGATACCGGGGGCGACGAGCGGGAGCGTGACCTTCCGGAACGTCGCACGCGGCGAGTGCCCGAGGGAGCGTGCGGCCTCCGTGAGTCGCCCGTCGACCTGGAGGACGGACGAGCGGACGCTCCCGACCGCCTGCGGGAGGAACCGGACGACGTACGCGAACACGAGCAGCGGAATCTGCCCGTAGAGGAACGGCGCGTACTTCGAGCCGAGGGCGACCAGCGCGACGCCGACGACGATACCGGGAACGGCGTACCCGACGTACGTCCCGCGTTCGAGGAGCCGCGACAGGCGGCCGTCGTCGGTGACGGAGTTGTACGCCACCGGGACCGCGAACAGGATGCTCCCAGCGGCGGCGAGGACGCTCACGGACAGCGAGTTCCAGCCGTACTCCCAGGAGAACGCGTACCCGAACCCGGTGCCGCCGGTGTCGCGGACGAGCCAGAGGACGAGCACGGCGATGGGGACCGCGAGCGCGGCGACGACGACGAGCGAGCAGAGCGCGAGCGCGGGGCCCTTCAGCCAGCCGAGTTCGAGTCGGGTCGCGGCGTCGGGGTTGCTCGACGCGTACCCGGAGGCGTCACCGGACTCGACCGCGGATTCGAGCGCGATGATGACCGCCGTCACCGCGAGCAGCTGCACGGACAGGAGCGCCGCGAGCTGGAAGTCGTAGTAGTTCACGAAGAGGATGCGCGTGAACACGTCGTACCCCATGATGGCGGGCGTCCCGAAGTCGCTGAGCGCGTACAGCGCGACGAGGAGACTGCCGGCGGCGATGCCGGGGAGGACCTGCGGGATGACGACGCGGACGAACGCCGACGTCCGCGAGTGATTCAGCGTTCGCGCCGCTTCGAGGAGCGTCCCGTCGAACGACGCGAGGCTCGCGCGGGTCGACAGGAACACGTACGGGAACGTGAACAGCGTGAGGACGACGGCGGTCCCGACGAGTCCCGTCATCGGCGGCAGCGAGACGGAGACGCCGGCGTCCGCGAGTGCCGCGGTGAGCGCGCCGTTCTCGCCGAACCCGGTGAAGTACGCGAACGCGCCGATGTAGCTCGGGACGACGAGCGGGAGCGAGATGGCGACCGTGAAGAACCGGCGGAACGGGAGGTCCGTCTGGCTCGTCAGGATGGCGAGCGGGACGCCGAGGACGACCGAGGCGCCCGTGACGAGGCCGACGAGCAGGAGGCTGTTCACGAGCACCTGCATCATCCGCGCCCCCGCCAGGAGGTTTACCGCTCGCGTGAGCCCGACGGTGCTGGCTTCGAGGACGATCCACGCGACCGGGGAGAGCACGAGCGCGGCGACCGCGGCGCTCAACAGGGTGAGCGCGAGCGTGCGTTCACCGCGTGCTTCGCGACGGAGCGCGTCGAAGAGACCCTCCTCGGCCGCCATCAGTCGTCCCCCCGTTCGGTCACCATCAGAGGATGCCCACCTCGCGCATCAGTTCCAGGGTCGGTTCGAGGTCGCTGAGCTTCGTGAGGTCGAGCTCCGGCGGGTTCAGCTCGTCGATGGTCGGGAGGTCACCGACCGGTTTGACCCCGGAGATCATCGGGTAGGCGTACGCTCGCGTCGCGAAGAACTCCTGGGCTTCCGCGGTGAGGAGGTGCTCGGCGAACAGTCCCGCGAGGTCGGAGCGCTCCGTTCCCTCGATGACCTCGATGCCGGAGACGTTCACGAGCGCGCCGGCGTCGTTCTCGGTGAACGCGAGGTCGATCGGGGGGTTCTCGCGCGCCGCCTTCACGCGGAGGGCGTAGTAGTGGTTCGCGAACCCGGCCGACACTGCGCCGGTGGCGACGCCGCGGGAGACGAAGTACTCGTCGCGGAACTCCTCGGTGCCCTGGTCGACCATCCCCTGGAGCCACTGCTTCGTGGCCTGGCGGCCGTCCATGATGCGCATCGCGGTGACGAAGGACTTGAAGGCGCCGTAGGTCGGCCCCCAGCCCATGGAGTTCGCGAACCGGTCCTGGTTCGCGAACGCGTCGACCGTGTTCGGGATGTCGCTCGCACTGAAGCGGTTCGTGTTGTAGGGGATGGCGCGGGCACGGCCGGCGACGCCGACCCAGCGGCCGTCCCCGTCCTGCAGTTCGCTCGGGACGGGGTCGGTGACGGCGCTCGGGAGCGACGTCGCGTACCCCTCGTTGGCGACGAGGCCGAGCGAGGACGCGTCGATGCTCCAGAAGACGTCGGCGCGGGACTGGCCGTTCTTGCTCTCCTCGATGATGGTGTTCGCGAGCTGCGTGGAGGGCGCGGACTTCAGGCTCGCGTCGAAGTCGGGGTACTTCTCTTGGAGGAGTTCGATGAGGCCGCGGTAGAGGCCGCCTTCGCCGCCGCCGATGTAGATAGAGAGGGTGCCGGAGAGGTCGTCGAGGTCGTCCATGGAGGTGCCGTCCGGGGCGGCGCGGCCGGAGACGAAGGGGCCGGAGCCGCGGAAGTCGCTGAGACTGACCGGCTGTCCCTCGTCGTCGCCGCCGAAGATGCCGCCGACGCAACCTGCTGTCGCCGTCGCGGTCGTGGCTGCCGTTGCCGCGAGGACCTCGCGGCGTCCGAGACGTCGTCGTGGTCCGTCGTCGTCGCTCATACTTTGATTTAGGCCGGCCTAAAACATATATACTTGCCGGTTCGCGCCTACACCGGTGGTCGGTCCCGGAGACCGAAAACCGCAACGGTTCCCCGACCCCGAGCCCCCGACGAAGGGGCCGTTCGGGACGAGCACGACGCTCCGCGGCGAGATTCGTTCGAGACGGACACGACGCTCTCCGGTGAGAACCGCACGAGAGCGAGAAGACGGTCGGTCAGTCGTCGGCGATGGCGGCGGCGCGAGTCCGCCCCGGGAGGCCGTCGAGCGCCGCGAGCGCGTCCAGCCAGTCGTGCATGTACTCGCCGACGTGGTTCAGGAAGTCCCCGTTCTCCCAGTCGTCGAAGTCGCCGTCCGCGAACGCGGACGCCATCGCGTCCATCACCGCCGCGTACGAGTCCGCGTCCGCACCGACGTCGTCGACGAGCTCCCACACGTGCTCGTTCAGTTCGAGCCCGGGGACCTCGTTCGCGAGGTCGCCGAACGTCGACCGCGCGGCCTTGTTATGTTCGCAGAGCGGGTCGCCGTTGTAGATCCGCTTCCCGAGGACGTCGCAGGCGCGCTTCAGGAAGAGGCCGCTCCAGATGTCGTCGAACCGGCCGACGTCCCACGCGTTGTCGTCCATCGGGCACTGATAGAACGCGGGGACGACCTCGCGGCGGAACGCGAGGTTCATCGAGCACACGGTGAGGTAGTTCTCGCGTGCGGCGACGAAGTCCTCGCCGAAGTCGTCAGTGCTCGTCCGCGTCTGGGCCTGCCCCTGGAGGTCGCCGTCCATGAGGATGCGGACCGCGTCGAGGTCGGGGACGTTCGTCCACAGGCCCTGCGAGGCGACGACGTCCTCGACGTGCGCGGTCCCGGTCTCGCGCTCCTCGTCCATCGCGGAGTAGGGGTAGCCGCGCGGGTAGAGGTCGTGTTCCTCGAAGTTCTGGTAGAGGACGTTCACCCACTGCTCGTCGGAGGCGACCTCGGTGAGCTCGCCCTCGTACTGGAGGTTCGCCATGTGCGTGCCGAAGAAGTCGACGTCCTCGTGGGGGAGGGTGTCGTCGTCGATGAACATGCAGTAGGGATGGTCCTGCGCCCAGAGGTACAGCAGGCCGAAGGACGTCTGTGCGTGGCTCGCCGCGGGCACGAGGTGGGAGTACTCCTCGATGCCGTTGGCCTCGTACCAGGCTTCGCGGTCGCTCTCGTCGAACACCGACCCCGCGACGCCGAGGTCGGAGAGCATCGTCTGCATCTCGTCGGTCGGACAGAAGTCCTCGGTGACGAGGACGAACTCCAGGCGGTCGGTGTCGAAGCCGTGGTCGCGGGCGTTCGCGACGTACGCCTCGACGCAGTCCCACTCGCGTATCGTCGGGACGACGACGCAGATGTCGGGTTCCGTCATCAGTTACACGTAGCCTGTTTAGGCAAACCTAAAAGAGTGTCTATCCGTTTCGGCGGACCTAAAAGCGAGTTGCTGGCGCCTCAGTTCTGCGTCGACGCGACGCCCGAGTCGAACGACGCGGCGTTCACGACGACGAACGCCGCGAGCAGCACCACCGAGAGCGTCGCGAACGAGAGCGCGAGCGTCCGCTGGCGGCCGGGTGTCACCCCGAGGTGCGCACCCGCCCAGTCGGTCGCGACGGCGACAGCGCCGAACCAGCCGCTCGCCGTGGACGAGGACGTCGTATTCATGCTCGTCCAATCGCGTCTTCAGGAGATAACCGCTCCGTGACCGGTGCTGTCCGGCTGCTCGGACGACAGCGTGAATCCGTGTGCCCCGGAGAACGTTCCGTGACGACGAACCTCGCTCAGTTCTCGGGGAGTTCGTCGATGAGGACGACCGCTTCGCCGTCGACGACCGGCTCGTCGGAGGACTCGTCGTGGATGACGGTCGACAGCCGGTACTGGTTGTTCCCGAGGTCCTCGAGGACCTCGACGGTGGCGCTCACGCGGTCACCGATCTGGACGGGCCCCTGGAACTCGAGGTCCTGCCCGAGGTAGATCGTGAGGCCGGGGAGGCGCGCGAGCGCCGCGCTGATGAGTCCGGAGACGAGCGTACCGTGCGCGATGCGTCCACCGAAGCGCGTGTCAGCGGCGAACTCGTCGTCGAGGTGCAGTCGGTTCGTGTCGCCGCTCGCGCGAGCGAACGCGCGAACGTTGTCCTCGTCGATCCCCTTCTCGAAGGAGACCGTGTCACCGACCGTGATGTCGCCCGGCGCGTCCACCGTTCGCTCGAACGTCCAATCCAGTTCCTCGTACGCGAGCGACGGGACCGACGCCTCCCGCACCGCGTCCGGGTCGTCGTCGCCCGGGTCGTACGCGTCGGCGTACCCGTCGACGGTGAACGCGGAGAACGCGGCTCGATTCGCCGCGGTCGCGCCCTTCACTGCGGACTCCGCGAACCGCGTCCACGCCGACGCCATCGCGGTCAACGGCGTCGCAACCTCGCTGTGTCGTTCGCTCATATTAGAGGGGATACGTCGGTCGTCGTTAAGTCTCCTTTGGCTCGTGGTCGGATTCGCCGGATTCTGGCCATAGAACCCGCTTCTACAACGGATTCGTCGACTCGAACCGCACGGAGGCGGTGCATTATGGACCGTCTGACTCCTTTCGATGGTAGCAGAAACCATCTAGTACCATTCAGCGGAACGCTTATCATGGGTGCGGTCGTACTGATTGGTGATGACGGACGATGCGCCGAAGATGCCCTGGTCGCCCGCGATGATGCAGCAGTTCCAAGAACAGATGCAGGAGGCGAGCGAGGAAGCGGTGAGCTCCCAACAGGAGCTCTTCCAGCAGTTCCTCCAGGCCTCCACCGGTAGTTCCGACGCGATGACCGACCTCCGCGGCCTCACGATGGGGTCCGCGATGTTCAAGACGCGCGTCCAATCCGGCGGACGCATCAGCATCCCCGACGCCGAGCGCGAGGCGCTCGACATCGAGGAGGGCGACATCGTCCAGACGATCGTCATCCCCGTCAAACGCAACCGTGATTCCAATGAGTGACACCACCAACCCCATGACCGCAGCTTTCGAGATGCAGCGCCAGATGATCGAGCAGACCCAGGAGATGACCCACGAGGCCATCGACGTCCAGAAGGAGTCCGTCCACCAGTTCGTCGACGCCATGGAGAACGTGGAGAGCATGACCGAGCAGAACAACGACGTCTCCAAGCAGACCTGGCACGCGATGTTCGACGCGATGGAGTCCATGCTCCCCGAGGGGAGCGCTGACTTCAGCGAGTTCGAGCAGATGGTCGACGACGGCTTCGACCAGCTCACCGAGAGCCAGACGCAGGCGTTCGACGCGATGAACGACGCGATGGCCGACGGCGCGAGCGCGTACGACGAGTTCGCGGACGCGTACGTCGACGCCGTCGACTCCTCGTTCGACTCCTTCCTCGACACGCACGAGCAGGTCGAAGCCGACGTCGAGGACGTCACCGAGTCCGTCTCGGCCTGAACCCCGACCCAACCGTTTTGAGTACACCCTTCGCAGAGATTACTATGGCAAACCAACAGACAGTCCCGACAGATTGGAACGAGTTCGTCTCCGACATGAACGAGCAGTTCATGGAGGCGATGGAGCAGAACATGGAAGCGCAGGCGTCGTTCGTCGAGCAGTGGAGCGAGGCCGTCGAATCCCAGCAGATGAACCAGCCCGAGATGGACGAGGGTATCGAGGGCTACAAGGACGCGTACCAGGCGTGGATGGACGCCGCCGACCAGATGGTCGACCGCGTCAACGACTCGATGGAAGGCGAGGAGGTCGACCCGAGCGAGTTCCGCGACATCTGGCTGAACACCGCGAACTCCGCGTTCAAGGACGTCATGGAGACGACCGCGTTCGCGGCGTGGACGGGGTCGACCGTCCAGCAGATGATGGAGACCCAGCAGCAGGCCGACCAGATGGCCGAGGACACGCTCGAACAGCTCGGGTTCGCGACCGACGAGCAGGTCGTCGAGGTCGGCGACCGACTCGTGGAACTGGAGCGGCGCCAGCACGCCGTCGAGCAGAAGCTGGACGCGATCCTCGAGCACCTGGAGGACTAACGTGAAGAACCCCTTCGCCGCCACCATGGAGGCCCAGCGGCGGGCCTGGGAGAACGCGTCAGACCTCATCGAGAAGACGACGGTCGCGCCCGACCGCACGGAGACGTTCCAGGACGTCGACGTCGGCGAGACGCCGAGCGAGGTCGTCTACGAGGAGAACAAGCTCCGACTGCTGCACTACGAGTCCCGGACGGACGAGCAGCACTCGGTGCCCATCCTCGTCGTGTACGCGCTCATCAACCGGCCGTACATCCTCGACCTGCAGCCCGAGCGGTCGGTCATCCGGACGCTCCTGGACAACGGGTTCGACGTGTACATGATCGACTGGGACGAGCCGTCGTCGCTCGACCGGTCGCTGACGCTCGACGACTACGTGAACCGCTACATGGAGAACTGCGTGGACGAGGTCCGGGAGCGCTCCGGGCAGGAGAGCATCAACGTCCTCGGGTACTGCATGGGCGGAACGATGAGCACGATGTACGCCGCGCTGAACCCCGAGAAGGTCCGGAACCTGGCGCTGATGGCCGCCGGGCTCTGTTTCGCTGGGGACAGCGGCGTCCTGGAGCTCTGGGGCGACGACGAGTACTTCGAGCCGCGCGCCGTCACGGAGACGTTCCACAACGTGCCAGCGGAGTTCCTCGACGTCGGGTTCGCGCTCATGGACCCCGTCCAGAACTACGTCACGAAGTACGTGAACCTCTACGAGAACGTGGAGGACGAGGACTTCGTGGAGAACTTCGCGCGGATGGAGGAGTGGCTGGGTGACGGTATCGACGTCGCCGGGCAGACGTTCGTGGAGTTCATCGAGGACATCTACCAGGAGAACAAGCTCATGAACAACGAGCTGTCCCTCGGCGGCGAGCACGTGGACATCGAGAACATCGACATGCCCGTGCTCCAGATCGTCGCGGAGTACGACCACCTCATCCCGCCGGAGGCGTCGAAGCCGTTCAACGACGCGATTCCGAGCGAGGACAAGACGATCCTCGAGTTCCCGACGGGCCACATCGGGATGAGCGTCTCCTCGAAGAGTCACGCGCAGCTCTGGCCGGACGTCTGCGACTGGTTCGAGACGCGGATGCCCGACGAGGCGGACGCGGTCGAGCACGACGTGGACGAGCGCGAGGGCGCGGACGCGGCTCTCGCCGAAGACGCGACGGACGCGTCCGCGGAAGCACCCGAGAACGGCGTCGAGATCGAGGTCGAGGGGACCGATGCGCCGGCGCTCACCGACCTCGACGGTATCGGGCCGGCGTACGCCGAGCGGCTCTCGGACGCGGGCTACGGTTCGGTCGCGGCGCTCGCCGACGCGGACGCCGTCGACGTCGCGAGCGACACCGACCTTCCGGTGTCGCGCGTCGAGGACTGGATCGCGCAAGCGAACCACCACCAGGCCTGACTCGCGGCCTGCTTGTCACGTTCCGCCTCGACCGGATTCGGCGGGGGGAGAGTCACGGTTTCCTGGATCGACCGAACGTCTGGTGAGGGTCATCGGTCGTTTTCGTGCGCGATTCGGGCCACAAGCTATAGTTTCCTTCGGTTAGCAGGTGGGACGAACCGGCTATGTCTCTCGGACGGGATCGGTGGTCGAGGGGGAACGGGAGAGGACGATTGGTCGCGGACGGCGGTCGGCGGCGGGAGGACTTCGAGGAGTGCAGCGGATGCGGGAACCACATCGACGCGGAGAAGACGTACTGTCCGCATTGCGGAACCCACGAGCGTGATCGACGTGGAGACGGAGGTGGCGGTGGCTCGTCGCGCCGGACGGCAACCACCACGCGGCGGGACGGGCCTGACGGTTCCGGACGGGGTGACCGCTCGCGCCGAAGCGACGGTCCGAGTCGAGCCGAGGGGTCGCGTCGAGGAAGCGGTTCGGCTCGCAACGACGATTCGCGTCGCGGTGCCGATCCCCATCGCGACGACGGTTCGCGTCGACGCGACGAACCGGGTCGAGGCGATGGTGCGCAACGGCACTCGCGACGGGATGGGCGCTCGGCCGAGGACCCCGGGTCCTCGCGACGACGGGACGACTCGACGCGCCCGGAGCGTGAACGCGACGGCCGGTCGGGGTCGCCGGACCCGGCGGGCCCCCGCTCTGGCGGTGGCGGTCGTCCGACGCCAGGTCCCGACGAGGAGTTCTGCGTCGCCTGCGGCGAGGTGATAGCCGTCGACGCATCGGTCTGTCCAGCGTGTGGTGACGAGCGCGACCGTGCGGGGTCGTCCTCGTCGACCGGAGCGGCCTCGTCGACCGCGTCGGCGGCCGGAGCGGCCGGTGATGCGGGTTCGGCCGCCGGGGCGGCATCCAACGGCGGCGTCGGTGCGTCGGGCGGTAGCGGGTCGTCGGGGGTCGGCGGCCCCGTCGAATCGACCGGCGGGACGGCAGGGTCGTCGAACTGGAGCGGTGCCGAGACCGGCGGTGGACTGAACCTGGGGTCGAACGTCGGTGGCCTCAGTGGCGATTCCGTCGCGAGACTGGATTCGCTCGCGACGACGCTCGACGACCGCTGGCGGATACCGATCGTTGGTATCGACGTCGGCCTCGACCCGCTCATCGGCCTGATTCCGGGCGTCGGCGACATCATCACGCTCCTGATCTCCTCCTACATCGTCCTGAAGGGCATCCTCCTCGGCGCCCCCAGCACGGTCCTGGCGAAGATGACGGGTGCGCTGGTCGCCGAGGCCCTCGTGGGCTACGTCCCGGTGGTCGGTGACGTCATCGACTTCTTCTGGTGTATCAACGTCAACAACGTCGAGCGCTTGAAGGCGAACCGGAGCCAGCTCACTGGAACGCCGAACTACGGCTTCCTCGTCGTCGGGTTCCTCGCACCGATCGTGGCCGTGATCGCCGTCATCGGGTTCGCGTTCGTGTGGCTCATGTCCCTGTTCGGGGGCATCTGACCGTTCGCGGGGGCGACGGCGACGGGCTCGAACCGGTCGTTCGATCCGTTCCACCGCTTGGTCGTTCGACGTCGACTCCTACGAGGCGGTGAGAGGGTTGGCCACAAGTTATAGAACCGTTCCGTTTGGATTTCCATTGAACTGTTAATGTGTCCGGATGAATCGGCCGAAAGGGGGAGCGGGGAACCGAGACTGATGCCCGACGGGGGACGGCCAGCGTCGGGCAAGGAGGAATGCGGGAGTTGCGGGAAGCTCATCGAGGCCGGGACGACGTACTGTCCGCACTGTGGTACTCACGAGCGCGAGCGCGGGAGCGACGGCGGGAGTGGGTCGAACGTTGGTGGCGGTTCGAGTGGTGGTGGGTCCTCGCGGCGGACCGCAACCGTCACGCGGCGGGACGACGACGACGGCGGTGGTTCGTCCGACGCTGGTGGGAGCCGGTCCGGCCGGAGCACGAGCGACTTCGCGGGCGGGAAGAGCGGACGCAAGGGATACGACGAGCGTCGCGGAAAGCGCGACGCCGGTCGCGGGAACGACAGAAGCGGCCGGAAGCGCGACGAGAACGGGCGCAGCGGTGACAGGAGCGGTGGGAAGCGCGACGAGAACGGCCGCGGCGGTGGCAGAGGCGGTCGGAAGACCGACAGCGGCGGCCGCGGCGGCGACGGCGGTTCCCGCGGCGACGAGAGAGCCGGTCGGAAGGACGGGAGCGGTCGTGACGAGCGCCCTGGCGGCCGGAACGGGCGGTCCGGGCGCGACGAAGGCCGGTCGGACGACCACGCCGGCCGTCGTGGCGACCGGTCGGGGAGAGCGAGCACTTCGAGCGGTCGGTCGGACCACGCTGGTGGTGGCGTCGACCGTGGCGGGCGCGAGCGCTCCGGGAACGAACGGGGCGGCGGTGGTCGTCGGATGCCCGACGACGACGAGGAGTTCTGTGCGGCCTGCGGGGAGATTATCGACGCGACCGCGGCCGTCTGCCCGTCCTGCGGCGACGAGCGCGAGGTCGCGTCCGCGTCGTCGGGCGGAGCGAGCACGGGGCAATCCACCGAACCGTCGCCGTCCGACTCCGGCGGCGGGTCGTCGAGCTCCGGTGCGAGCGGGAGCGGGTCCGCTGGCACCGATTCGAGCGGGAGTGGTTCCGCTGGCTCGGGTTCGAGCGGGAGTGGTTCCGCTGGCTCGGGTTCGAGCGGCGGTGGTCGCGGCGGCGCCGCGAGCGCGGAGGACAGCTCGCCGTCGACGTCGACGTCGCTGAACAACCCGACGGTGAACGGCTGGCGGTGGAAGATCGGCTGGCAGCCGAAGAAGATAATAATCGGATTGACGATAATCGGTGCCATCGTCGGCGCGATGCTCGAGTACATCGGGGAGTTCGCGTTCCTCGGGCTCGTCGTCGGGGTGTTCGTGTGGTTCTGGGGTCGCGGCGAGGTCAACGCGAAGTACCTGTCCCTCATCCAGGACTTCCGCGACCAGACCCGGTCGAAGGTGGAACGCGAGACCGGCGGCATGTCGCTCTCGTCGGCGCACACGTTCATCGGCGGACACGGTAGCTCGCCGCTTTTCATCGAGCCGTCGAAGAAGTACAAGGCGTCGCACCTCCTGTTCGGGGACACCAGCGTCGTCATCAACCGACAGTATCACTACAAGATGCCGCCACGCGACACGACGCAGGGCGGGAAGCAACAGGAGGTGTTCTACGACCAGATAGCGAACGTGCAGTCCGAGGACTTCGCGAACTACGCGGAACTCCAGATATCGCTGTCAAGCGGTCAGACCGAACGTATCAAGGGTCGGGATACGTCCGGCATCGACGCAGTCAAGCGTGACCTCCAGCAGAAGATGCGGGAAGCCCGGCGTTGACCGGGTGATTCGACGTCACTTCACGGTCGTCGACGCTCCCGACGACGCCTGCTCGTGGTGTGGTTGGCCGGAACAATTTAGAACCTGATTGTTATAGTAGCGTCTATGTCACTACTGCCGGTTGACACGGATGCCCTCAAAGACATCTGTCGGGACGTGGCGATGTCGAACTACGGGTTTCTCTACGTCACCGACAAGAAGGGGGAACTGCAGAGTGGATACGAGAGCGCGGACACGGGGACACTGAACGCGAGCGACCTGTCGGACTCCGACCTCCGGGATGCGTTACGGGAGGCGTCGAGCGACGAGTTCACCGACCTGGAACGCATCCGGGACGGCGTCTACTACGTCGACACGTTCAGCGTCGGGAGTTCCGACGCCGTCACGAACGAGTTGACGAGTACCTTCAGTCACAACGTCGTCATCACGTCGGAGACCTTGCGGTCGCGGTTCGACCTCGCGATGGACGACGTCGAGTTCTTCGTCTCCGAGCTCACCGAGCGCGACCTCGTTCAGCGCATCACCGCGGGCGAGCGGGACTACTACACCATCGGGCCGCGGCTCAAGGAGCACGCGGAGAACGTCGGGTTCGACTCTCAGCTCGAGCGGAAGGCGGCGAACGGGAAGATAAGTCACAGCGACCTGGAGGACATCATCAGTATCGCGGCGACGAAGGACATCATCCGGTACCTCGAACAGGAGGGGTACGTCATCGACCTGGACGGCGAGTACCTCGTCGAGAGCGCGCTGGACGAGTTCGGGGGGCACGCCGCGCACAAGATCGAGGACCGTGTCGAGGAGCGGTTCGAGGAGTCGAAGTACCTGCTGCCGACCGCGGAGTTCCCGGGCGTGGTACGGTCCGAGATAGAGGACCAGTTCGACGTGTTGTCGTACGCGCATCGCGTGCAGGACGACATCGTCGACGAGACGAAGGACGCGCTCGAGACGCGACTCGGGTTGGAGACCGAGGACAGCATGGTGGTGATGCGCGATGAGTTCGACGCGTACGTCGAACAGGAGGCGCGACGCATCCTCGGGGACGTGAAGGCCGAGGCGGACGTGCTGCCGGCGTCGCCGCCCGAGTTCGAGGAGGCGGCCGAGGAGCACGTCGAGGTCGTCCAGGTGAGTAACACCGCGGCGGTGAACCGGCACGTCAGGGAGTCCATCGAGGACGAGTTCGCGAACGTGGTGGCCGAAGAGGAGTTCGGGGGCGTGGACGCGTAATCTCACGGGAGTCCCATGACACGAGAGTACACGTTCGAGGAGACGACGGTTGATGACATCGACTACGTTATCGCGAACCCGACGGGGAACGGAGAGATCGTTCGGATGGACGCCGAATGGTTCGAATGCGAGGGCGTCGAGGGGAAGTGGGAGGACGCGGCCCGCGCCGTGCTCGATGCCGCGTTGTTCGGTTCGGGAACGGTCGAGGACGGCGTGGTTCGCGTCGCTCGGTCGACGGCGGTCGACGCGCTCGCCGAGACGCTCGACGGCGTTCGCGGCGAACCGCAGGCCGACGCGCTGGTGGCGTACCTCGCGTCCGTCGACGTCTGGAACCTCGACCGCGACGACGTCGTAGTGCTCCGAGACTCGCGTGAGGGCTCGCTCTCGGGACGCGAGGTGTTGACGTGGGCGGCGGCGGTGGACGTCTGCATCGAACGCATCGACGCGGTCCGCGAAGCACTCGAGCAGTCAGACGTGGACTCACTCGAGCGTTCGAACGCCGATGCCATGCTCGAATCCCTTCGTCAATTCCTCGATTTGATAGGCAAGGACCTCCGAGTTCGAGCACTTCAGCGACGTGACTTCCCGGACGACGCGGTCAACATGGTCGAATCCCTTGGAACGTTGACGTCGGAACTCGCAGACGTCGGGCAAGTTGATGCGACGGCCGAGGACACGTCCGTAGAGGAGTTGGCGCAGATGGTCGAGGACGATATCCCTGAGCTGGACGTGAACGCGGACCTCGAGGGGCACGACGAAGGGGGAAGTCGTGTCGACTGAGCGACGGCGGCGGTGCGGTGGTGTACAGACACGGAATCGACGGTTTACGGCGAACTAGCTACCAATGCAACGCAACTACACGTTCGAGAAGACGACGGTGGATGGAATCGAGTACGTCATCGCGAACCCCACGGGGAACGGGGAGATGGTCCGGATGGAGGCGGAGTGGACCGAGGGCGAGGACGTCGAAGGGAAGTGGGAGGACGCGGTCCGCGCCATCATCGGCGGGGACCTGCTCGGGGACATGAACCTCGACGGCGGGAACGGCCGGATCGACAAGCAGACCGCGGTGGAGACGCTCGCGGCGGCCGAAGAGGACGGCGAACCGGTGGTCGCGAGCGAGCGACAGGCGGACGCGCTCATCGAGTACTTCGCGGAGGAGGACATCCTCCGGTTGGAGGGGAACCAGGTCGTGCTCCTGCAGGACCCGCGGAAGCAGGACATCTCCGGGCGTGCAGCGTTGAACTGGGCGGCCGGTATCGACGCCTGCATCGACAAGATAGACGAGACGCGAGACCGGGTCAAGCGCGCGAAGGAGAAACTCGAACAGAAGATGGCGGATCTCGACACTGGGACGAGTGGAATCGACGAGCGCATCCAGGAGACCGGTCAGAAGCTTCGGAGTCTCGGTGACGGTCCTGGTGTTCCAGACGACCCGTCGACGCTCAGCGAGTCCGAACAGAAGCGCTACAAGCAGCTCCAGAAGGAGTTCATGACGCACAAGAAGATGAAGGAGGTTGAGTCGACGAACCTCCTGGAAACCGTCGAGGAGGGAACGACGAAACTCGCGAACCAGATGAACATGCTGGAGTCGGCGAAGGAGGCGTTGAGTACGAAGGAGGGCGAGATTCGCGTTCGCGCGATCCAGCAGCGGGAGTTCCCGGACGACGCGAAGAACATCGTCGAGAACATGAGCGATATCGCGACGCAGCTCGCGGGCGTCGGGGACGTCGACGAGGCGATCGAGAGCACATCGAATGCGGAGTTCGCGAACATGGTCGAGGACGAGGTGCTGGACCTTGACGTGGGCGAGGACCTCGAAGACCTGACCGACGAGGACGAGGAGACGGAGACGGACGCGACGAACACGAGCTACAACACGTGATCGTCGGATGTCGAGTACCCTCCACGCGGAGACGTTGTTCGGGTCGCTCCGGACCGTCGACGACCGCTTGACGCGGCTGCTGGAGGTCGATTCGTACGTCGACCTGGACGTGTTCACGGTCGCGGACGACGCGACGAGTGCCCTCGCCGGGTTCGGCGACGCACTGTTGGAGGCAGCGCCGTTCCCGTCGTCGAGCGGTTCGGCGGATTCGTCGAGTGTCGACGACGTCGTCGAGGGGATTCTTCGGACGCGGTACATCGCCGGTGGCGACGCGTCCGCTGTCGAGGTGCCGTCGACCGAACGTGTGATCGTCCGGGACGGGATGCCGGGTGTTCCGCTCGCGCGGTCCGGGCCGACGCTTCGGAACTGGCAGCCGACGCTGACGGTACTGCGGTCGTTCGTGGAGGAGTTGTTGTCGCGCGCCGAGACGGTCGTCCGTCGCGTTCGGACGGTGGATGCGGTTCACGCGCGGGTCGCGTGTCGCGCTATCCGGCGGATGTTGGCGTCGATTCGTGACGTCCTCGCGCGGTCGCGCTCCGGGCGACGGTTCGTCGACCGACGTGCGGATACCGACGCGGAGACGCCGATGACGTTCGCCGATTGGGCGGGCGACCGATTGACGGGTGGAAACGATGCGTGAACACGAGGCGGTCGGAACGAGATGCGAACGAGGGCTGGAGAGTGGTATCGGGTGGGACGACCGAGCGAGCGGATGGAGGGAACAATGCTGAACCTGACGCCGATACTCAAAGAGAAACAGCCGACGGCGAGAGTGGAGATAGGTGAATCGAAGTTCGGGACCGTGCCGGAGGTCGTCGCGGTCGAGCACAACGGGCGGCGGGCGTACTTCGAGGTGGAGCCCGTCGACGACGGGCCGCTGTCGACGGACACCATCGGGAACAGCGTTCGCGTCCACGAGAACGTCAAGCAGGTGTTCGGCGGTATCCGGTCCGACCGTGATTTCAAGGTCGATAGGAACGCGACGCGGCACGACGTCGTTGAGTGCCGGTCGGTGAAGATTCATCCGGGCGACAACGACCCGGCGGAGTTGGAGACGTTCCTCCGCGAGTCGGGGTACCTCCTGCATCGGGTCGACAGCGAGATGCTCAAGCGCGACTCCGAGTACACGACGTTCAAACCGCGGGAGATAGCGCCGAGCGACTACAATACCGTGAAGGTGGGCGCGGAGACGGACATCGAGTTCGTCGACGGGGCGGAGCTCCGAGAGCTTTCGGCGGCGCCGTCGGGAACGAGCGCGGATGCCGCAAGCGGCCGTCCGGGGAGCGGGGGTGCTGGCGGCGCGTCTGAAGACGGCGAGGAGGAGGTAGAGGTGAACCTGGAGCCGAAGAAGCCGACGGTGTCGTTCGAGGAGGACGTCGCTGGATTGCCGGAGGTCAAGCGGACGGCGCGGATGTTGCTCGCGTTGTTCGACCCGGAGACGCGGAGCGAGGTCGAGCAGCGGTACGGTGAGGCGTTCGCGTCCCGTGGGAGTTCGATGATGCTGTACGGGCCGCCGGGCTGTGGGAAGACGCTCGTGTCGGAGGCGATAGCGCACGAGGCGATGTACAACACGAGTATCGAGGACGACTACGGCGAGGTGAAGTTCCTCGAGGTGCGTGGGTCAGACGTCCTGTCGAAGTACTCCGGGGAGTCCGAGAAGCGCGTCCGGTCGGTGTTCGAGAAGGCCCACGACATCGCCCAGGAGGGGTTCTGCGTGCTGTTCTTCGACGAGGTGGAGACGCTCATTCCGGACCGCGGGGACGATTCGCTCCAGCGGCACGAGCGGTCGTTGACGAACGCGTTCCTCCAGGAGATGAACGACGTGGAAGACAACCTGCTCGTCATCGGCGCGACGAACATGCCGTTCACGATAGACCCGGCGGCGACGCGGCGCTTCCCCGTGCAGCAGTTCATCCCGCAGCCGGACGAGACCGTGATGGCGCAGGTCTGGGAGAAGCACCTGGATTCGGTGTCGGCGGCTGGTGACATCGATTACGACCGGCTCGGTGAGGCGTCGGTCGGGTACACGCCGGCGGAGGTCGCGGACCGCATCCTCGGGAGCGAGTTCCAGCGCGAGCTCGTCCGGAGCGTCATCGAGGGCGACCCGATAGAGCCCGACACGGAGTACCTGCTGGAGAAGCTGGAGGCGTCGGAGGCGAAGACGGTGAGTCAGTACGTCGCGAGCGTCCGGAACAAGACGGACGACCTGGAGGGGTATCCGGAGATGCGTCGGTACGTGGAGTCGCAGGCGGAGCGTCTCGGTATCGACCTCGGCGACGAACCGTCGGGGCTGGCGTCACTGCTCGGTGGTGACGGCGGTGGAGCGGACTCGAGCGATTCCGTCGACGACGATGGAGCCCCGTCGAGTGATTCGGCCGACGGCGCTGGAACGGACTCGACCGGTTCCGCCGACGGCGCTGGAACGCCGTCGGGTGATTCGGCCGACGATGCTGGCTCGAGCGGCGAGTCGGCGGGCGCTGGGTCGGGGGCTGTGGGTGATGGACCGTGAGCGAGTACGCTGAGGTTGGGTCGTTCGAGCTCTCGGGCGTGGACGCGAGCGCGTCGGGCGAGGACGAGGTCGTGTTGCTCGCGGACGGCGAGGTCGTGCACGTGAAGGGACGGGAGCGGACGACCCTCCAGGTGGAGGGCGAGCCGGTCGACGTGGCGGTCGCGGAGCTCGTGTACGTGCTCACGTCGGAGTCGCTCGTGGCGTTGTCCGTCGACGGACGCGGGTCTCGTGGCTGGTCCGTGGACCTGTCGGGCGAGTCCGTGGCGGCTGTCGCGGCCATCCCGGATTCGGACGTCGTCTGCGTGCTCACGCCGACGTCGCTCATCGGCGTCGACCGGGAGCGAGGGTCGCGGCGGTGGTCGACGGACCGGCCGTACGCGGACATCGAGGACGAGGACGACCTCGCGGCGGGCGACGAGCACGTCCTCTACGGGACGTGGACGTTCGTCACCGGGTTCGACGCGAGCGGTGAGCAGGCGCTCGACGGGACGCTCGACAGTGCCGTGGTCGACGTCGGGTGGACCGACGGTGTCGTCGTCGCGGCGCTGAAGACCGGGAAGCTCGTCGGCCTGGACGTCGAGGACGGTCGTGTCCGCTGGGAGACGGAGATCAGTGCGCGAGCGGTGGCGTCCGGTGGGACGACCGAGGCGTTCGTACAGACCGACGACGGCGTCCTCCGCGTGTCGGGCGACGGGAGCTACGAGCCGGTGGACGACCTGACGCCGGGGACGGTGTATCCGGCGCGAAGCGGGGCGCTCGCGTGCGTCTTTCGGGACGAGATGCTGTCGGTGTACCGGCGGCGGATCGACCCGGACGCGGTCGAGGCGGTCCTCGAGACGTCGACGGTCGAACCGGGGACGGACGTCGAGGTGCGCGTGCGGAGTGCCCTGGAGCGCGCCGCGACGGTGCGCGTCGACGCGTCCGTCGAGGACGGAACCGTCGACGGGTCGGGGACTGCCGTCGACGTGCCGGCGGGCGGCGAGAGCCTGGTCGCGTTCCGCGTCGAGGACGTCGACCGGGTCGACGAGACGACGGTGCACGTCGCGGTCAACGACGTCGAGGTCGTCGAGGAGTCCGTCGCCGTCGACCGACCGACGCCGGACGCGGACGCGATCTCGTGCTCGGTCGACCTCGGCCGGGTGGACGGAGCGTCCGTCGACGGGACGGTCGTGGTGGAGAACGACGGGGAGACGTCGCCCCGGCTCCGCGTCGTCGAGGACGACGCGGACCTCGGTATCGTCGCCCCGGGCGAGACGGCGACCGCGTCCGTGAGTGCGCCGTTCGTCCCCGGGGAACCGGTCGAACGAACGATAGCGAGCGAGACCGGCGAGCGCGTCGCGACCGGGAGTGCGACGCTCGGTGACGGGCGAACGACGGTGGCCCTCGAGCAGACGGTCGACGACGAGTTCCTGTTCGTCGACGTCACGGTCTCGAACGGAACGGACGCGACCGCGACGGACGAACTGGTCGTGTTCGGACTCGGCGCGCTCGACCCGGTCGAGCGGGACGTCACGTGCGTCGCCGGGTCGACGTGGACGCTCTCGCTCGCGGTCCCGGGTCGCGTCGCGACGTCGCTCGACGGGAACACGGTTCGCGCGCAACTCGACGGGTCCGCGGCGAACGACTCCCTCGAGCTCGCCCTCGACGACGCGTTCGCGGACGCCGACGCTGGCGTCGATGCCGGGAGTGAACCGGCGGCGTCGACGGGCGTCTCCGCGACCGTGGAACGGTCCTTGAGCGCTGAGACCGTCGCCGCGACCGAACGCTTCCAGGAGTACGTCGCGATCGAACCCGACCGCGACGTCCACGACCTGACGCTGCTCGTCGACGGCGAGGAGCACGCGGTCGGGTCCGCGTCCGCCGGTATCGAGCGGCGGCTGGAGCGCAAGCACGCCGTCGCGGTCGACGGCCGGCATCGGCTCGGCGACGGGCGCGTGGTCGCCGACGGGGACGACGCGGGCGAGTTCGACGGCGCGACCGCATCTGTCGTCGACGGCGAGATCGCCGCCAGGACGACCGTCGAGTGCGGTGATTCGCGCATCCACGTCGAGGGCGAGATAGAGAACCGGACCGGGGACTACCTCGACGTCGTCGGGGTTCGCGTCGACCGGCTCGGGACGTGGGACCTCCGGCTCGGGGACGCGCTCGCGCCGGGCGAGGTCGTCGTGTGGGCCGGTGACGTGGCGCCGACGGAGACGGACGTGACGGCGGCCGAGGCCGCGGTCGGCGTGACCGTCGAGTTCGGCGACCCGGAAGCGCCTGTGGAGTTCCAGTCGCTCGCATCCGTCGAACGGGCGAGCACGGACGAACTACTCGATCGACTGGAGGTGACCGTCGGCGAGGGGACGCGCGTCAGGGACGAGTACAGTAACGTCGCGCTGGAACTGACGAACGTCGGCGACAGCGTCGAGTACGACCTCGAGCTAGCGGCGGTCGGTGACGTCGTCAACGACGTCGTGTACGTCCCCGAGCGGATCGACGAGCTCGCGCCCGGCGAGACCGCCGTGCATCCCATCGACGTGAAGCCGGCCGGCGAGTCGCTGTCGCTCGACGTCGAGGTGGAGAGCGGCGAGCAGTCCGCGCGCATCGAACTCGAAGGGCCGGTCGCGCCGCGCGACGGCGAGTGGGACGCGAGCCATCACGACGCGTGGGGCGCGCGCTGGCTCGGTGGCCGGTCCGACGACGAGATAGCGTACCCCCAGCACGTCGCGACCGAGTACGAGCGAACGCGCTGACCGAATCGAGCGGCCGGCACGCCGCGAGCAGCGCGCTGTCAGAGTACGAGCGAACGCGCGGTCTGAGCGATCAGAGATCGGCGTCGTCGACCGGTGAGGAACGAAGGACGGTCGAGAGTCGAACCGGAAGGGCGGCGAGCCCGCCCGGGTCCCGGTGGCGTCAGACCAGGAACTCGCCGGTCGCGGTCTCCTTGGCGTCGGAGATGTACGCGATGACACCCCTGAGGAGGTGCACGACCAGCGCGAGGAACGCGACGAGGTACCCGGCCGACGCGACGTACAACGCGGTCTCGGCGGTCTGGTAGTCGCTCGCGGTCGCCTCGCGTTCGTCCGCGACCTCGGCCGCGGTCTCGCTCTCGCCCGCCGCCTCGAACCGTTCACGGGCGGTCACGTAGCTCGACAGCACGGCGTCGGACTTCGACTGGAACGCGCCGAGGTCCGCCGGGTTCAACAGGAGTGGCTGCCCCTCGACGACGGTGAACGCGGCCGCGGTCAGGTTGCCGTCGGTCGACCGCGCCGACTGGAGGCTCTCCTGGCCGGCGCTCACGTTCTCCGCGTACTGCTCGAACGCCCGGTCGGCCGCCGACTGCAGGGTGTTCGCCCGACTCTCCTCGCCCTGGAGGACCGCGATGCGCGCGAGTTCGCGCTTCACGATCGCGGCGTCGAGCAGCGACGTGTCGTCGCTCGACAGCTGCTGTTGGTAGTGCGCACGCTGAGTCTCGATGAGGTCGTTCAGCGCGGTGTTCCCGTCGTCGAGCGCGTCGTCGCCGAGCCGGGAGAGCTCGTCGTCGGAGAGCTCGGCGACGTACAGCGAGACGGTGTTGTACGTCGAGGACGCTCGCGTCAGGTCCTCCTGGGCGGCATCGTGCTCTCCGGCCTCCAGGTGCGCTCGCGTCTGCTCGGTCGCGTTGATGAACGTCACGTACGTCTGTGCGGCCGTGAACGCTCGCGAGATGTCGGTCCCGGACTCGAGGTCGCCGCCCTCGATCTTCGACTCCAGGCGCGTCAGCATCTCCGTCATCGTGGTCGCGCCGCTTCCGACGGTCCCGCTCTCGCCGGCGTACGCCGACAGGCGGTCCTTGGTCTCCTGCGCGTCGATGAGCCCGGGTTCGGCGGTTATCGTCACCGTCTGCGCGTCGACGTTCGACCCGTCGACCCTGAACGTCCACTCGTACTCGGTGAGGACCTCCGCCTCCGTGTTGAACTGGAGTCCGAAGACCACGTCACTGGACTCACCGGCGGTGAGCGTGCTCGGGACGCCTCGTTCGACGGTCACCCAGCCCTCGTCCGGACCGTCGACGCGTTCGAGCGTCAGGTTCCGGACGTCGTTGTACCCGAGGGCCTCGCTGACGGACACCGTTCGCGTGTCCGCCCTCGTAATCTCGAGCCGGCCGAACGACAGCGCGGATTCGCCGAGGCTCACGCGCGTCTCGTGATCGATCTCCATCTCGGTCTGCACGGTCTCCGTTCCGGCGGACGCGTTCGAGGAGCCGTACTCGACGACGAGCGTGTGCGTGCCTTCCGGTGCGCGACTGTCGACGGTGACGTCGAGGATGTAGTCCCGGCTGCTGGTTCCCGGCACGCGTTCGGGGCCGCGGGTCACCTCGGCGCTCACGTACGAGTCGTCGAAGTCGGGTGACCGGACGCTGATGGAGTCGACGGAGAGCGGCAGGTCGCCCGTGTTCTCGACGTTCGTCTCGACCTGCCTCGTGTACTCGGAGGCGCCGCGTTCCTCGTCGAACGTGTACGAGACCGAGGACGCGGACGTCCCCCCGAACGCCGCCGGGTAGAACGTCCGCGCGTCGACCTGGAACGTCGTCGCTTCCGCGTCCGAGTCGGTCGTCGGCTCCAGTCGGACGAGCCACGAGAGCTCCTCGTGCTGCGGGGACCGTTCGTTCACCGACACCCGCAGGCGGCCGCTCTCGCTCCCGCCGGCCGGAACGTCACCGTCCAGCCCGGAGATGCGGAGGGACGCGTTCGGCCCGGCGCCGATCGCTCGCACGATGTCGACGTTCGCGTCGTCGTAGCCGGTCTGCTCGACGAGTTCGACGGGGACCTCGACGCTCTCCCCGCGGAGGACACCACCGACGTTGTACGTGTCCTCGTCCGCCGTGACGCGGGTCGCCTTCCGGACGTTCACGTCGAACCGGATGGTCTCGCGGTTCCCGAGGTTGTCCTCGACGACGACGCTGACGTCCTTCGGGCCTTCGTTGGCGGACTCGTCGACGGTGACCACGACGCTCATCGAACCGCTCTGTCCGGCGTCGACTCGCGACGGCGTCTCACGGACGGACGCGGAGACGTCCGAGTCCGCGGACACCGTGACGTCCTGGACGTTCATGTCGCCCTGGCCGTCGTTCCAGAACTCGACGTCGACGCGCGTCTCCCGCTCGGACTGCCCTTCGAACAGGACCTTCCCGTCGGGTGCGTCGGTCCGCCCGAAGCTCGGCGAGACGTAGTCCACGTCCGCGCTCAGGGTGCCGCTACCGACGTTCGAGACGGTCACGTCCACCGACCGCGTCGTATCGAACCCCTGCTCACCGCGGGATTCGCCGACGGCGTCGTAGTAGACCGTGTACGTCTCGCCGGCCTCGACCTCGAACGTGGAACTCGACCCACTGCTACCGCCACCGGTCCACCCGGTGTACGTGAACGTCACCTCGCCGTCGGAGTCCTGCCGCTCCGCCTCCACGGTCTTGTTCTCCGACGGGGTGAACCGGAGGGAGACGCGACTGCTGTCCGTCGACCCCTCGAACGCTTCCTGCAGTTCGAGGTCCGTGGTCGCAGTCATCGACGCCCTCGTGGCGGCCGTGTCGTTCGACGACTCTAGCTCGGCAGTGGAATCGATCGATTCCGTCATTCCGGAAGCGGTATCGGTCGATTCCGGGACCGCCGAACCACTACGAGTCGGTTCCGACGCAGTCCCGACGTCCGCGCCGGCGACGGTCACCGGAGCGAACGCCGCGACGACCACGAGCGACAGCACCGCGAGCACGAGCGCGGTAGCGTTACGCATCGTTCACCTCCTCGATCATGACTATCTCTCCGACCTGTGACGCCTGCACGGCCTCGCTCCAGGTGACGAGACGATGCCCGACGAGCATCGCGACCACTGCGAGCACCAGTCCGTACACGAGGAGGACGCCGACGCTCGCGAGCGCGAGCGTCGAGCGAGCCGTCGACACGTCCTCGCGGAGGCTCGCGACCGACGACGCGCGATCCGAGAGCCCGTGCTTCGACGCGAGCGACTCCGCGTCACGGAGCCGGGTTATCTTCGACCCCGTCTGCAGGTAGTACTCGAACGTCTGCAGGCCGTTCGACGCGAGCGCACCCTGGACGTCGCTACACGACGAGCACGACGCCAGGAACGACGACGCGGTCGACGCCGACGCGTTCATCGTCTCGACGTTCCGCTGGTACTCCGAGCGAACGCTCTGGTAGCGCAAGCTCACCTGCGAGAACTTCTTGCTCGCGCCGGCACGCCGGAACGCGACCGACGCGAGCTCCAACTGCTCGATCTGCTCGGGCGTCCGCGACGCGTTCGCGGCCGCCTGCAGGAACTCGTCGCCGCGGTCCTCGTAGAACCGAGAGATGGCGATGTCGGCCAGTGGCGCGTACGTCAACCCCTGCTCGTTCAGCGATTCGGCCGACGAGAGCGTCCGGTTCGCGGCTTCGAGGCTCCCCGACGTCGACCCGTTCTGGGCCGCCTGGTAGGCGTCGCGGAACGACCGGAGGAGCCGGAGCGTCGACTCCATCTCGCGCTCGGTCGCGTCGTCGAACTCGGTCACCTGTAGCTTCGACACCGCGAGCGACCTGATGGTCTCGAACTGCGTGTATCGGTCGAACGCCGGTACCCCCTCCATCGACTGGAACGCCGATAGGTACTCGTCGGCGGTCTCCGGCGGCCCAGAGTCCGCGACGGTCGTCGCCGTAGGCGACCCCGTTGCAGCCCCCGGTTGCACCGCGACGACAGACCCCACGACGAGCAATCCGATCAGTATGCGTACCCCTCTCATATCAGAACACCGTCTGTTGCATCCGTTCGCGTAACTGGTCGTGCTCGAACGCCTCCTCGACCGCGTCGAGTAACGCAGCGACGAGCAGCGTCTTCGCGGCCCGTTCGACGTCGTCGGATTCCCGACGCGCCTCCTGGAAGAGCTCCCTGGAGAGCTCCCAGACCTCCGTCACCGGTTCGACCTCGGTCAACGTATCGCGCTCCCGGTCGAGACGGCTCTTGGTCTCCTCGATGCGTCGCGTCAGGTTCCTGTCGCTCGCGTCCGCCGCGTGTTCGAGGAACGCGTCGAACGACGCGACGTCCCCCTGGAACGTGACGGCCGCGTCCGGGAGGTCCGCGCACGCGGCGAACACGTCCACGTTCCGCTTCGTCGTCATCGCCGTGTTCACGCGCGACACCGCCTCTTCGGCGACGTCCAGGAGCGCGTCCGCGACCGCCTCCGGGTGCGTGTCAACGTCCACGAACCGATGCCCCTGCTCGGGGAGCGATTCCACGACGTCGAGGAGCGACTCGACGACCGACCCGTAGTACCGCGGGAACGCGACGTCCCGGCCCGCGCGGTCGGAGAGCCCGGCGACGTCCGCTCGGACGTCCGACAGGCGCGTCCGTACCGCCGGTGGAAGCGTCCACTCGAAGGACGCCCGGACGGCGACCTTCGCGCTCGCACCCCGGTCGATGCTCGCGGTCGTGGTGTCCGTCCGGAACTCCGCCGACGCGGCGGCGGGGAGGTCCAGGTCGACGACGTAGTCGCCGACGAGCACGTCCACGGTCGCGGTCCCGTTCCGGTCCGTCTGTAGCGTCTGCCGGCGTTCCCGGGCGCGGAACTCGTCGTCGTCCGCGGGCGCGATGGCGACCGGGAGGTTCCCGGTGGCGACGCCGTCGACCTCCGCGGTCACGGACAGCGACCCGGTCTTCCGTTCCAGGCCGACGTCGAACGCCTGCTTCCGGTCGTCGAGCGAGATCTCTCGGGTCGCACCGACGTACTTCGGGTGCGACACCGACAGCGTCGCCGCCGTGGCGGTGAACGGGAGGACGGCGGCGGCCTCGCCGCTGCGGTTCGTCGTCTCCTCGATGCCCTCGCCGTCGTCGGGTTCGACGCGGACGGTCGCGTCCGGGAGCGCCTCGCCGTCCGTGCTGTCGGAGAGCCGTACCGCGACCTGCGGGCGCTGGCAGACGATGCGCGCCTCCTTGCCGCGGCTGTGACCACTCCCGATCTCGACCGTCGTCTCGAACTGCTGGTCGGCGAGCGCGGCCGTGACCGTCCACGTCCCGGGCTTGAGTTTGAGTTTCGCTCGCCCGGTGTCGGTCGTCGTCGACGGGTCGTCGCGGCGCGCGGTCGACCGCGCGGTCACGTTCACCGACCGCTGGACGCGGCGGTTGTCGTCCGTCACTATCTGCACCGTCACCGGGACCGGCGTCTCCGTCCGCGACGTCGACCGGCGCTTCGCGGACGTGCTCCCCCAGAGGCCGGCGCTCGCCATCCCGTACGCCGCCGGCCAGGACCCGAGCATGCTGAACAGACCACCGATCATCGTACCGGGGAGCATCCCGAGCATCCCGACGTCACTCGTGGCCACCCAGATGACCGCCAGCCCCGCGAAGAGGCCCGGGACGAGCCCGAAGCCGAGGACGATGAGTGCCCCGTGTGCGTCCGTCGGTCTGACCCCCTCGACGCTCGCGTCTATCCCCGACCGGTAGAGACCGAGCGCGACCGAGACGAGCGCGCCGACGAGCACCGCGACGAACACGACGCCGCCCGTGTTGATCGCCGTGTAGCCGGCGGGAAGGCCGAGGAAGCCGCTCGCGGTACCGTTCCCGGTCTCGTTCGTGGCCGTGGTAGGCGTCGTCGCGTTCGGCGTCCCGTTTCCGGCCGGTTCGGGCGTGTCGAACGTGCCGAGGGACGAGTCGCCGCTGTAGACCGCATCTGCGCCGACGACGACGACCTTGGCGCCCGCCTGTACGTCGACGCCGTCCTCAAGGGCGTACGTCTTCGCGTACCCGCTCTCGTTCGTCAGGGTCGCGCGCCGCACGCCGTCCTCGGCCTCGAACAGGACGCTCTCCGCGGCGACGTCCGGCGTCATCCGGACGTAGCTCCCGTTCACCGCGACCGACACCGTCGTCTCCGCGTACGTCCCGTTCCAGCCGTCCAGCACCAGCCGGTTGCTCCCGTCCGCGAGAGCGAGCGTCGCTCTCACGTCCGCGCCGATGGCGTCACTCGGGAGCGGGACGCGGTCGCCGTTCGCGGACACCGAACCGACGTACCGTCCGTCCGGCTCGACCGTCGTCGCGTCCAGCGTGTACCGGTTCGCGCCGAGGACGTCGACGAGCGGGTTCTCGACGTACAGCGACTCGCCCGCGACGACCAGTCGCGACGCGTCGGTCGCCGCGCCGTGGACGTTCACCGACGTCGCCGACGCCGTGACGTTCACCGGCGCCGCCGACGCGTCGACCGCGACGCGAGCGTTCCCGAACAGCACTTCGCGGGAGAGCCCCGAGAGCTCGCCGCGTTCGACCACGAGCGCCTCCGTCTCGCCAGCCTCGTACGTCGCGTTGACGCGCTCGTCGCCGACGGCGAGTTCGACGGTCGACTCCGGCCGGAACCCGCGCAGCGAGACGTCCGATATCCGGAGTGGCCCACCGGCGAACGCCGCGGTTGCGTCCGGGAGGTCCGCGTACTGGAGGTTCACCGAATCCGAGTCGAGCACCGACCCGTTCAACTCGACCTCGACCGTCGCCGACGACAGGTCGTCGGTGGTCTTCGGTCCCGACAACGCCGTCACCGGCATCCGATTGACGTACGTCGACCCGTTGCGCTTCGACTGGAACGTGACGTTCTTCGTGTTCGCAGGGCCCGTATCGGTCACGTTCACCAGGAACTTCGTCTTCGTCTGGTTCCGCGTCGCGTTCGCGAACGTCACGTTCATCGACACCCTATTCGTGCCGACGCGCTCCACGGCGACCGTGGCGTTCGGCGCCGCCGCCTCCCGTGTCTCCGCCGACGATACGTCACCGAACCCGGACGCCCCCGCGACGACCCCACCGAGAACCACGGCAGCGAGTGCCAGCACCGCGACGAGGACCGTGACGCGTGTTCCCCCCCGCATACTATCCCTCGTTGTGGTCGCGGTACTCCTCGAGGTTCTCCATGACCTGCTGTAACTCGCGCTCGCTCAACCCCTCCCCGCCCGGCGCCGCGCCGCGAGCGAGGTTCTCCTGGACCTGCTGGTGCTGGTCCATCGAGTGATCGAGCAACGGCGTCAGGTCGAACCCCCCGAGCAGCAGGAGGACGTCGACGTCGGACCCCCGGCCGCGTTTCGGCGTGAGGCTCGCCTGCCCGGCAATACTGAGGTCGTGCTTGTTCTGCCACTCGTTGAACGTCCGGTACACCTCCGGCTCCGTGATCTCGCCGTTCTCGATCATGCTCTCGGGCGCCCGCACCACCGGGAACACGATCTGGGAGGTCGCGACGTCCATCGGCACGAACGGGTTCTCCGCCGCCTTGTCGAACATGTACTCCAGTTCGTAGATGTTCCCGTCCATCCCGGTCGCGACCGCGGGCGTGAAGTGATACGACCCGTACCGGGACGGGATGGTGACGTAGTCCTCGATGTCGATGACGCCGTGGGTCTCTCGGCCCGCACCGATCATCAGGTCGATTGCCTCGATGATCATCTCGTTGACGCCGTCGTAGTCCTGCCGGCTCCCGCCGTCGTCGAGCTGGGAGTTCGCCGCGAGGATGACCATGTCCGCGTTCTGGCCGCCGTCGAGTACCTTCAGGAGCCGCGACAGCCCGCAGACCGCGTTGAAGTGACGCTGGTCGGGCTCCCAGTAGAACGGCCACACCGCCATCGCGACGTGGATGACGCTGTCCATCCACGGCTCGCTCTCACCGACGCTCAACCCGTTCTTGAACTGGTCGATGACGTACGGAATCGAGCCGTTCCCCGTCCCGCCACCGAGCGTCGCGACGTGCAGGAACGCGTCCGCCGTCCCGAACACGCGCTTGACGCGGTTCGTGATGCGGTCCAGGTCCTGCTCCGCGGCCTCGCGACCGTCGTCGTAGGAGTTCCCAGCGCCCTGCTTCTCGCCGAACTCGAGCGCGTGCGTGCTCTCGATGTCCGCGTCATCCGTGATCGCCGCGTCGATGCGGTCGACCGTGTTCCGGATGTCGTTCCGGTTCGTGTTCATCACGAGGATGCGGTCCTCGATACCGGGGTTCTCCGCCCGACTGAAGAACTGCGAGGCGATACGACCACCGCCCTCGCCGGACGCGATGACCGCCCACCGCGTGAACTGGCCCTGCGACATCACGCATCACCCCCGGCGTGCTTCCGCAGTTCCTCGTCCGTCGCCTCCACCGGCAGTCCCGACTCCGCAGCGAGCGACGCGATCACCTCGTCCGGGACGGGCGTCGACAGGAAGTTCGACCGCACGCGTTCGTAAGAGATGCTCTCGCCCTCGTCGATATTGTACTGGATGACGTTCATTATTTCCTGAGAGATCTGGTCGTCGTCGTAGACGTAGACGACGCCGTCGGCACGCGAGATCGCGTACCCTTCGACGTCCGCCCACGCGGCCAACAGACCGGGGACGTACTCGTCGGTTATCGGGAAGTCCATCGCCGTGCTGAGGTAGCCCGTCTCCGCGAACCGGTCCTCGAGCCGCGGCCCGAACTCCTCGACCTGCGACCGGATCGTCGCCTCTCGATCACCGACGAGTTGATCGTACAGCGACACCGCCTCGACGTCGACCGTCGTCTCGACGTCGTCGTTCACCTGGAGCGTCCGTTCGACGGCCGCGTAGTCGTCCTCGCGCGGGTCGACCGACAGGACGTACTCGCCGAACGGGACGTCCGCGAACCGCACCGACCCGACGAGGTGCGTCTCGACGACCGCTCGCTCGTCGAACCCGTCGTCCGCCAGTTCGACGACCGCCGTCCGCTTCTCCTCGCTCCCCTCGTCGTACGCGACCGTCACCTCGACGGTGTACGTCTCGACCGTCCCCCGGGAGAGCGCGGGCGCGTCCGGGTCGAACTCGACGTCCGGGTTCCGTCGGAAGTACAATCCGAAGAACTGCTCCGCGTGCCGGACGGGCAGGTCTCCCGCGGTCACCGTCCCCTCCGTCCGCAACCGCTCCTCGATGGTCTCGGAGACGTCGGGGTACGCCTCGACGACCGTCGCCTTCGTGTCGAGCGAATCGACCGCCTCGACGAGCGGTTCGATGGACGCCCGCCACTCGGACTCCAGCGCCGAGACGTCGTCGGTCCGTCTGAACGTCCCCGCGTGGTCCTCGTCGGCCACGTCCGGGCGAGTGTAGTACCCCGCGGGCAGCGACTCGGATTCGAGCGTCCGAACCGCCGCCTGTAGTTCCGACTCCAGCGCCTCCACTATCTCGCGGGTCGCGGACCGCATCGCGTCCCGATGCCGCGTCAACGCCTCCACGTCGAGCGCGGAATCCAACTCCTCCAGTTCCCGCCGGACCTCGTCAACCCGGTCGAACGGGTCGATCGAGACGAACCGGTCGGCGTCCGACGCGAGCACCACGTCCGCGAGCGAGAGCAACGCGTCGCGGTCCGCGTCGAACGACCCGCTCAGTTCGCTCTCAAGTTCCGAGCGCGCCGCGAGCACGTCCTCGACCGCCGTCTCGTACTCGCCGTCCCTGCGCGCGTTCGCCGCCGAGTCGAGCCGCGATTCGACCGCCTGCTCGTCGATGGGACCAGTCGCACTCCGACGGATGTCCCGGACTCGCTCGATGGCGTCCCCGACCGTCTCGTCGGCCACGTCCCGGTACGCGGTCAGCGGGTCGCCGACGACGTCCCGGTAGTCGACGCCGCTCGGCGCGCCCTCGGCGGGCGTCGGCGGCTCCTCGTACGCCGGCGGTTCCGCGGTCAGGCCCGCGTCCGCGAGCGTCGCGAGGCTCGACTCGACGCTCGCGAGTCGCGTCGTCACGAACTCGTAGAGCGCGTCGTCGCGGTCCGCCGCGAGCGTCGTCAACTCCCCGTCGATCCGCTCCAGTTCCTGGAGTTCCGCGCTCGCCGCGTTCGAACCGACGGTGAACGACCCCGACTCGCGGTCGAACTCGCCGGCCTCCGCCTCGTAGTCCGCCGCGAGCGAGTCCGTTCTCGCCCGGAGGTTCCCGACGTCGAACCGCGGGAACTGCGTCTCGATCGCGTCGAGCGACCGCCACACGTCCCTGAGAGACGACCCGACCTGCTTCGCTCGCTGCTCGACGTACTGTCCCGTGTTCCCTTCGCCGCCGACGACGCCGCGAACGTACATCACGGCGCTCCCGACGAGAACGACCGGGACGCCACCGACGACGACGTACACGCCGATCTCCGTGTTCCCCAGGACGAACAGGCCCGCGCCGACCGCTGCGATTGCCACTGTCAATACCCCGATTCCCAGTACCGCGCGAGTTCGAGTCTTCATAGTATCACTCCGAACAGGGAGAGTCCTGCAGTCAACGCCACGACCACGAGGGTCGCGGCCACGAGCGCGATGCCGCCCCCGACCGGCACCCACAGCGCGTACCTGTTGTAGTCAGTCGTCGAGTCGATGCGTTTCCGGCCGATCGTCCGGTTCGCGACGAGGTACGGCAGTGCACCACCGCCGAGGACGCCGAGGACGAGCCCGAGTCCGGTTGCGAGCAGGAGGTTGTTCCGTATCTTCGACGTCAGCGAGCGTTCGCGGGCGTCCAGCGCCGCGTCGTACGCGGCGACCGCGTCGGTCGCCCGCTCGCGCCGCGTCGTCTCGCTCGACTCGACGGCGTCGAGCGTATCCACCGCCACGCCCGGCGTCGGCGACTCACCGGTGACGCCGAACAGGAACGTCCGGAACGAGGACGCGCTCGCGTTCAGCTCGTCGACGGACTCGTCGAGTCGGTCGAGCGTCCGGTTCGCGGTGGTCGCGTTGAACGACCCGGAACCGCTCCCGTTGAGCGCCGCCGCCGTCTCAGCCAGACGCTCCGTCGCGGCCGACGTCCGGTTCGACGCGTCCACGAACGCCCGCTCGCGCGACAGGTACTCGTCGACCGACCCCGCCGACGGGAGGTACAGGCGCTCGTCGACCCCGATAGCGGGGTCGACCGCGTTCGCGGCCGGTTCGGTGACCGTCAGTCCGCTGTCGACCTGCTTCATCCGGACCTTCGACGGGAACTCGACCGACCCGTACCCCGGTTCCAGTCGAACCCGTGGCCCGCGGTCGGTCTCGTTGACGACCTCGAACCCGGCGTCGTCCTGGAGTTTCCAGGCGTCACCGTACGGCGTCACGAGCCCCTCCGACGAGCACAACCGCAGGTCGAGAGTCACGTTCGCGTACAGCTGCGCGGACCCGGTGACGCGCTCCCCCGTACTCGAGAGCGTCGCGACGACGACGTTCCCGGACCCGCTCACGCCATCGCAGACTGCAGTCGCCTCACCAGCGGGCGTCGCCGACGAGTCAAGACCCGAGTCGTCGACCGCCCCGACGGCGGCCGGCATCGTTCCGGCGAGCACCGCGACCGCGAGGACGACAGCGAGGTATCGTCGCACGGTCATTCGAACGTATCCTCGATGCGTCGCGACTGGTGTTCGTACATCACGATACCGCCGAGACAGAGTCCGACGCCCGCCCCGAGACCGATGCCGGCGAGATACTGGACGACCGTCCCGTCGGCGAGCCCCGCGAGCGACGACACCCGGTCGTTCTGCGCCTGTGCCGCGTCGACGCTCGACGAGACGTTCGACGTCGTCGTCTCCTCGGACTGGACGCCGGCCGCAACCACGCCGCTGCCGGCGAGGACGAGACAGACGACGACCACCGCAGCGACGACCATCCCCATTCCCCCGAGATAGCCGTCCGTCGACCGGCGTGTCACTGTATCATCGCCTCCGTTTGCTCCTCGTAGGCTTCCGCCTTCTCCTCTATCTCGCGAAGCCGGTCGATGTCCTCGCGCTCGTAGGTCAGGAGCGTCGTCACCGTCGCGAGCCGACGGTCGTGTAGCGCCACGCCGAGGTTGACCTCCTGGAGCGAGCACTGCGCTTGCAGGTACTCGCGGATCGTCGACGTCTCCACGCGCCGACCGCTCCCCGACAGGTAACTCGACGGCGCCCGCACCAGCCCGATGGCCTTCTGCGCATCCGACGGGTCCAGGTCCGCGACCGACTGCTTGCTCGTCGCGAGCCGCACCAGCGCCGCGCTGTCGACGTCCTTCTTCCCGACGAACGGCAGCAGGTAGCCGGGAAGCGACCGCGTCATCGTCGTCGACCGACCGAGAGCCGCGTACCCCGCCTTCGAATCGGACGTCCCGACACCGAAGTTCAGCGACGTGACCAGGTCCTGAACGTCGATGTCTGGCGTGTCGATGTCGTCGTAATCGCTGGGGTCGACGCCGGAGAGCACCGGCCCCGCGACGAGGTCGTAGACGCCGGCGGCCACGTACTCGTTGTACTCCGAGAACTGGCTCTCCGCCGCCGCCTGATACGAGATGCGTTGGTTGTCGACGAGGACGATACCGTCCGCGCGGTCCTCCAGTCGGTTCAGGCCGTAGCGGGCGTTCCACGCCTGCCGGCCCGCCCCGACCGTCTCACCGCCGTCCTCGTCGTTGACCTGTCCCATCGTGTTCGGGAGGACGGCGAGCGCGACCACGTCCGCGCGGTCGTTCGTGTACTCGTGGATCGCGTCCACGATACTGGGCGCGATACCACACCCCGTCCCGCCGCCGAGACCGAGACAGACGAACGCGAACTGGATCTCCTCCTGATTGGTGGCGTCGGTCGACCCCGCGGAGACGCCCGCCGTCTCCTCGGCGGTGTCCCCGTCGTCGTCGGTCGCGGTCCACTCGTCGTCCGTCTCCGACCACTCCGCGTCACCGCCGTCCGTGAACGCCGCGGTGGACGCCCCGAACCGGTCCTCGAGCCGCGTCACGAGCTCGTCGTAATGGTCCGTCATCACCTCGTCCGCCTTCACCGGGTCGCGACCGAACCCCCCAGTCACCTGTTCCTCGAACCCGGCCGTGTTCCCGTCGACGAGGCCGCGTTGCTCCGCGATGCCGAACTGTGCGTCAGCGTCGACGTTCCGGAGGTTCTGGAGGTCCCGGATTGTCGAGTTGAACACGAGTGGTTCGGCCAGCGCGGTGATGTCGTCCTCGCCGAAGAGACCGAGCGTCGAATCCGACGTGTAATCGAACACGGCGTCGACTATCGCGCTTCCGGCCTGTCCTGCCCCTACGAAGAGATACGTCATTAGATGTCTCTGACACGTGTCTATACGTACCGGTGATTTAGTATTTCTGGCAGAACGAACCGTCTCCTCTCCCTGGATGACCGACTCGGGCGGGGTCACCAACCCGGTCGACCCAGCGGACGACCGCCCCGGTCGTCACCCAGGCGGTCGTCACAGCGGAGGACCGACCCGGACGAGGTCACCCGCGGAGCCGTCGGAGCATAATCGAGTACTGGTTCCGCTCGTAGAGGTCCTCGACGTGCTCGAGGAGCGCGTCGGCCGCCGTCAGGAGTCCGCGAGCGCGGTCTGGGTCCGTGCTCGCGTAGCTCCGACCGTCCTCGTGGAGCGACCGGGCGAGGGACACGAAGTGCCGCGGTATCGTATGGTTGTGGTCGTCCCGACGCTCGTAGTACCCCTCGACCTCGTCGATGCGGTCCGCCACCGACGCCACCAGGTCACTCGGCTGTGCGTCGTCGGTCGACTCCGCGCGGCTCGATTCGAGCGTCGGAACGAGCGTGTCCCGGTAGAACACGAGTTCGTGGTACGCGCCGTACCACTCGACGCGCTCGTCGGTCCGCTCGGCGTCGTCGACGAGGTCGGCGACGCGCTCCAGGACCGCCGCCTCGACGCGCTGGTCGGGGTCGAGGTCGCGCTTCACCTCGTTCGCGACCGCGACGACCTCGTCCGCGTCGACGCGCTCGAGCGCGTCCCTCGTTCGCGCGTGCTCGTCGAGCGCGCCGACGGCGGTCGTGAGCGCACCCTCCACTCGCCCCTGTGGGGTCGAACTCGGGTCGCCGAGGGCGTCGAGGAGTCCGGTCGCCGCCGCGCTCTGCGGGGTCGTCCGCGCCTCCAACGCCGACACCGCGTCCGCGACCACGCGCTCCTCGGACCCGGTATCCGCCGGTGCGCCGGTCCCGGAGCGCGACCGCTCGCTCTCGGCCGCCATCGACGCGACGTCCGCCGCGATCGGTTCGAGCGTCCGGGCGAGCGACCCGTCGACGTCCCGTAGCCGCTCCGCGAACGCGTCCCCCTCCGCTCCGACCGTCACGTCTCCCGTCCGCTCGACGGCCTGCATCACGCCGTGAGCCGCCTCCAGTCCGTCGACCGCGTCCTCGACGGCGTCGCGCGCCAGCCGCTCGTCGACCCGCCCGTCACCGAGCGCGTCGAGCAACGTCTGCGCCGTCGGCGACCGCGGAGACCGGTTCGCCTGCACCGACGCCGCGGCCGCCGACACCGCACCGCCGTCCGACCCGCCAGCGGACGCCCCAGCCGGCCCGCTGGCCGACCGGCCCCGTCCGTCGCTCTCGACGAGGTCGACGCGACCGCGAGCGACGGCCGACGCGAACGACTCCAGCGCCTCCGTCCGACCCTGCGACGTCTCCACGACGCCCTGGTCCGCAGCCGCCCGAAGCAGGTCGTCCGTCGCGCTCGTCAGGTCCGTGACGCCGTCGTGGACCGCACGCCCCTCCGGCTGCACCGAAAGCGTGTCCGCGACCCGACGCACCGCCGGGTCCTGGCCGTCGTCACCGACGAACCGATATCCGACCGCACCAAGCGCCACGCCCACGACCAACGCGACCACGCCGACCACCAGACTCCCCGTCCCACCGCCACCGGTCGTCTGCAGGACAACGTCTCGCACGGTCGGACGCAGCAGCGCGTAGAGGTTCGATGGCATCATGCACGGTCACCTCAAGGCATCTTCTCCCGTCCGAGACAGTCGAACAACGCCTCGACGTGCTCCCACTCGTCGCGGATGCCCGCGGCCAGCCGAGTGTTCCCGTCCTGCTTCATCGTCAGCGCGTGCTCGTACATCTCCGAGAGCGATTGCATCTCCGGGTTCCACAGCGTCCCCCAGAGGTAGACGTCGTCGAGGTACGGCGTCACGAGCCGGTGCGTGTTGATGTCCACCGTCTCCACCCCCGACGTCGACTCGCGGTCGAGGAAGTCCGGGCCGCCGAGCACGTCCCGGAGGACGCCGTCGTCGAGCAGCGGCGCGAGCGACGCCATCTTCTCCTCGGGGCCGTACACGAGGAACGTCCCACCCCACGCCGTCGTCGGGTCGAAGTCCGCGAGCTTGTTCTGGAACAGCGCCTTCCGCGCGAGCATCTGGACCTTCGACCGGTCGAACGACGACGCGTGGATCTTCCCCAGGACCGGCGCGAGAACCACCGCCGGGTCGACCTCGCGCTCCGGGTCGAACGGGTACTTGTCCTGCACCGGCCGGAAGCTGTCCGCCGGGTCGAACACCTCACCGCGGATCGAGAGGTCCACGTCCTGGTTGAGGACCTGCGGGATTGACGACATCGTGAACGCCTCCAGGAACGACACCAGCGGCTTGTTGAGGTCCGTGTACTCCGGCGGATTGTACCGCTCGATGTCGTGGATGCGCGGCTGGATGTCCTGTGTCGCGTCCCGGAGTTTCCGGTTGTCGAACGGGATGATGGCGTCGACGCTCTCCGCCATCCGCGCCATCCCCAGCACGCCGTTGACCTTCGCACGCCCGGACTGGGACGCGTACTCGCTCGGGATGACGACCGACGAGAATATCGGCTTCCCGACGACCATGTCGTCCTCGAGCACGCGGTCACGGAGCTTGTCCGCGATCACGGGCGTCGACCCACAGCCCGTGCCCTTCGTGACGCTATGGATGAACATAATCGCCTGCGAGTCGCGGAGGTCGACCGGGCTGCTATCCCAGCGCTCGTTGAACGGGTTCCCCTCGTCCTCGAAGTCCGCGAGCGCGAAGTCCCGGCCGTGGTCCCATCGATGCCCCGCACCGGCGTAGTTGTGCGCGCCCTGCCCGATGATGCAGTTCGCGACGATGTCGTGACGGTTGTATCCCTTCTCCGCCTGGGCGTAGTACGTCTCCTCGATCTCCGCGACGTTCGTGTTCAGGATGCTCGCGTCGGCGAGGCCCGCGTCCCAGATGTGGACGCGGTCCTCGTTCTCCTCCGAGAGGGTGTTCCGCCGCAGGAGCACCGCGTCGACGATGTGATTCCCTGCGCCACCGACGCCGAGCATGAACCACTTCTTCCCGACCGCGGACCCCGACAGGTCGTCGGTTCCCGTCGACCGCTGGTCCGTCGACCCCGTCGTCGGCGGTTCGTCCTCCGCCTCGTCGTCCTCGTCCGACCAGTACCGCTCCTCCACGAAGATCGGCTCGTAGAGGTCGGGGTACACCTGCTCGACGGACTTCGGCTCGTCTCTGTGCTCGTGCGCGATGTGTGCTTCCAGCGTGTCCCGCTCCCACCCGTCACGCGCCGTCACGCATATCTTACATGTTCCCGTCATGGAGGGTTCTGAGTACGTAGAACCCGTACCGGCGGCGGTATGAAGCTACTGGCCTCGCCCCCTACGTGTACTCGCGCTTGAACCGCTCCTGGAGCGACTCGAGCGCTGCATCACCCGTCGTCTCCTCCGCGAACCGAACGTCGACGATGCCCGGGAGCGTCGACGGCACGTCCACGGACTCGACGAGGTCGCTCTGCCGGTTCGCGAACTGTTCCAGTGCCGCAATCGACTCCGCCGTCGCGACGAACGACGGGAGACTGTCGGTGTTCACGTGCACCGTCCGGTCCCCGGCGTCGACCGCGTCCCTGAACTCGTCGAGCAGCAACAGGACCTCGTCGACGACGGACTCCATGTCGACGTGCTTCGTCGGCGAGGGCTCCTGAGGCTCTGGGTCCGGCGTCGTCGACGCGCGATTCGACTCCGTCGTCGCCGTCGCGTCGACACCGTCGCGAGACCGCAGGACGATCGCGTCGTCACGCACGACGTACTCGACCGGATACTCGCGCTCGAACGCCGGTTTCAGCGCCGACGCCATCGAGCGCGACACCTCCGGCGGGAGCGACAACCGTTCCTGTCCGTGCCCGAGCGCGCCGGCGACGCTCCCGAAGAACTGCACGGACGTCAGCAGTCCCGCGGCGGTCTCCCGCGCCACCGTCACCTGCTCATCGGCCGCGTCGAACCGGCACGCGTGCAGCGCGGACCGAGCGTCGCGGAGCTTGCGTTCGACCGCGTGCACGCTCTCGACCGACTCGTCCTGCCCGTCGACAGCCAGCTCCGTCACGCGATTCCGGACCGCGCCCTCGAGTCGCTGTAGTTCCTCCCGCGTGCGCTCCACGTCCGTCTCCGCCGACGAGAGCGACTCGTGGAACGACGCCTCAGCCTCCTCGACGTGCCGCTGGATGCGCTCCCGGTGCACCTCGACGCGCTCCAGCGCCGACACGACCGTCGCGAGGTCGTCGCCCTCGCCGTCCAGCATCGACCGGAGCGCGTGGTCGACGTCGCCGACGTGCGTCGACCGGCCGTCCGGCGACAGCTCGAACTCGCGGAACGTCGTCGGGAGGTTCACGAGGTCGTACTCCTTGCCGTACCGCGACCGCACCGTGATGTCGACGTCCCCGCGCTCGACGACGTCCAGGACCGCTTCGGCCAGTCGCGACTCGATACGGGCCGCGGCGGCCGCGGGGTCCCGGGACTCGACGCGCTCCCGGAGCTCTATCGCGCGCTCGCGCCGGACCGACGCGTCCGCGCTCCCCGTCCGGATAGACTCCAGTTCCGCTTCGACGTCCGCGTACCCCTCGCGTTCCTCCTCGATCGCCGACCGCGCGTCCGCGACCGCGTTCGGCGCGTGCTCCGCGAGCGTCTCCATGGACGCCTCGTCGAGCTTCCGAGAGACGGCGTCGTCGAGCGCAGCTCGCTTCGACGCCAGCGAGTCCTCGGCGTTCGACAGCGCCGTCGCCGTCTCCACCTCTAGGTCCGCGTCCCAGTCGCGCGTCCACGCCCCACCGAGGGCGCCGACGCTCGCAACGAACGGCGTCGCCACGAACAGCACCAGGCCGACGCCGCCGACGTCCGCGGAGAACAACGGCGCGTACACCCCGAAGAACAACACGAGGAACAGCACCGACACCAGCCCCGCGAACGCGAACGTCGCGTCTCGGTTCCGCCACGCCCCCATCGCGATCCCCTGTCCGACCCACGCCAGTGCGATCAGCGCGAACAACCCGAGGACCAGCGTCGTGCTCGACTTGAACTGTACCGCGGCCTCTCGGAACACCGGCATCGAGATGATCGCCTCGACGATACCACCGACCACGGGAACCGACCGTCCCTGTACGCCAGCGAGCGCGAACACCGCCTGGAGGAACGTGCCGACGACGGGGACGCCAGCGACCCCCCACCCGACGAACGGCACCAGCTCTCTCACGTTCATATCCACCCCTCATCAGGCTGGCAAGAAAACGTTTACCGCCGTCAACCAATCGACGCAGCTCGCCGTTACCCAATCGACCCGGGTTCTCGTCGCACGACTGTCTCGGACCGCGGCCGCGGGCCGCGGTCGCTGACCGTGACGCGCACGATTGACGACCGGTGCCGGGCAGTCGAGCGGACCGGGTGCCGGCCGAACCATTAAGATGCAGTTGGGCGATTGTCCAGATACTGTCGAGTCGCCACCGGTGGCTCGCATCTCAACGCATGTCTATGGAAGGACGCACCTGTGTCATCACGGGTTCAGGGCGTGGCATCGGTCGCGGCATCGCCGAACACCTCGGAGCGCGAGGGGCGAACGTCGTCGTGAACTATCGGTCGAGCGACCAGGCCGCACGGGAGACCGTCGAGGGCATCCGCGAGAAAGGCGGTGAAGCCATCACCGCGAAAGCGGACGTCTGCGACAGGGACGAGGTCGAAGCGATGCGCGACCTCGCCCACGACGAGTTCGGGCAGGTCGACGTCCTCGTGAACAACGCCGGTATCACGCAGGACACGCGGTTCGTGAACATGACCCGCGACGAGTGGGACCAGGTGATGGACGTGAACCTCGGCGGGATGTTCAACTGCACGCAGACGTTCTACGACGACCTCTGGGACGCCCACGAGGGCCGACTCATCAACATCTCCAGCATCGTCGGGAAGCAGGGGAACTTCGGGCAGGCGAACTACGCCGCGGCGAAGGCCGGCATGTTCGGGTTCACGCGGACCATCGCCATCGAACTCGCGTCCGGCGGGTCGACCGCGAACTGCGTCGCCCCCGGGTTCACGCGCACCGACATGCTCGCGGAGGTCCCCGAGGACGTCCAGGAACGCATCGTCGCACAGATACCCCTGGAGCGGTTCGCGGAGATCGACGACATCGCGAGCACCGTCCGGTTCCTCGCCAGCGAGGACTCGAGCTACATCACGGGCGAGGTCATCGACGTCAACGGCGGCATGGACCTCTAGACGCACCCTCGAACCGGCCTCCGTCCGTAATCGAGTTCTTCCGAAGCGGCCTCGTTCCCGGGTCGGTTCGTTCCCGGAGCGACCTCGTTCTCGCGGCGCCCCGACGTGGAAGCGAGCGCGGTCGAGCATCGCCACTGATTCACGTGCAATGGTGGTGGGTGTGACGACCGCGAGGCGGATCGCTGCGGGAGCGCACCAGTCGCGTTCAGGAAGGGCGGCGTCGTCGCGTCACTCGCCGTGCTCGCCGAGCGCGGCCTGCGTGGTGCGTTCCAACCCGTCGTCGATGCCGAGTTCGTCCTCCAGCGCCCGACGCGCGGATTCGAGCGGGACGTCGAGCTCGTAACTGTAGAAGTTCCCGCGCGACCCCGACCGGTTCTCGCGCGCCGTGAGGATACCCAGCATCCGGAGGTCCGAGAGGTGATTGTGGACGGAGCGCTGCGCGAGACTGTCGATACCCATCGCGTCGCAGACGTCGAGGTAGCGGTCGTAGATGTTCCGAGATCGCTCGGGCGTGCTGCCAGCCCGAGCGAGCGAGACGACGGCGAGCAACGCCAGATGGCCGTGCTGGGTGAGCTGCCGGATGCCCTCCTCGACGCGCTCGCGCTCCAGTTCGTGTTGCGCCTGCTCGACGTGCCGTTCCTCGAGGAAGTCGTCGCCGTTGTTCTGCGCCTGTTCACCCGCGAGCAAGAGCAGGTCGAGCGCCTGCCGCGCGCTCCCGCGGTCCTTCGCCGCGAGCGCCGCACAGAGCCGCACCACCGCGTCGTCGTACACGTCCTCGCGGAGTGCGATCTCCGCGCGCGAGGAGAGGATGTTCGCGAGCTCCTGTGCGTTGTACGGCGGGAACTGGAGTTCGCGCTCGCACAAGGTGTCCTGCACGCGCGGGTCGAGCTGGTCGCGGAACTTGAAGTCGTTCGAGATACCGACGATGCCGACCTTCGCGTTCTCCAGGTCCCCCTTCGATCGAGCGCGCGGCAGCTCGTACAGCAGCTCGTCCTTCTCGCCGATGGAGTCGATCTCGTCGAGCACGAGGAGGACGGTCCCGCCGACGGCGTCGATCTCCTCGTAGAGCTTGTTGAACACGGTCTGCTGGGGGTAGCCGGTCGTCGATATCTCGCCGCCGTCCGGACGGAGTTCGTTCACGAGCTCGACCGCGACCTGGTACGACGAGGAGAGCGGCTTGCAGTTCAGGGTGAGGACGGAGAGGTCGATGTCGTCGTACCCGCGCGCGTCCTCGCGAAGCCGCTCGAGGAGGTATTCGGTGACCGCGGTCTTCCCGACGCCGGTGTTCCCGTAGAGGAAGATGTTGTTGGGCTCCCAGCCGTCGATGACGGGCTGTAACGCGTCCATGTACGCGTCGATCTCC
This sequence comes from Halorubellus amylolyticus, assembly GCF_034808145.1. Classification (NCBI taxonomy): domain Archaea; kingdom Methanobacteriati; phylum Methanobacteriota; class Halobacteria; order Halobacteriales; family Halorubellaceae; genus Halorubellus; species Halorubellus amylolyticus. Next base: position 113,008 of record NZ_JAXHGM010000005.1, on the reverse strand, counting down.
TCGTCGCGCTCCTGGATGCGGTCGGGCTGATAGCTCTCTCTGAGCGCGTCCTTGTTGGCGAATATCGTCCGCTTGCGCTCGAAACGACGCATGCGTTCGACCGTAGCACTCACCCTATTTAACGACCGCCTTTTCACGTGATTCGAGTGTTTCGAGTGAACGACGCGAACGACGACCTCGAACCGACGACACACCGGCCGAGGCTCACGGAGACTGCGATCTACGGAACCACGAGTCTGGAGTCATCACGACAAGCAGCACAGCTCCAATCTCTCGAAGCGCCTCCCACCATCGTATTCGGTATCTTCGCCTCTTCACCTTCTTGGCCTTCTTCATCTGCTTCTTCTTTTCTTTCTAGCATAGCTAGTCTAGCTAGTCTAGGTGGTCTAGCTAGAGTAGTGTGGAGTGGAATGGAAGGAAGTGAGTACCATGGCTGTGACTGTCGGAGGGATAGCAACGCTTCGTCGGGTGATTCTCGCAGTTTCAGTGTGTGTATCGGGTCTGGTGTGGGTGGGTTGGAGTGAGAGACACCACTGTTTCGTGTGAAGCGTGGGTTGGGCTAGGGGGTCGTGTGCGAGCACACCAGTGTTTCGAGTGAAGCGCTGACAGGTTGCTGTCGCGATATCGGTGCTATGGAGACCACGGGAACGACTGACTGGCGCTCTCGAGACCTCTATCACCTAAATTCGGCGTCCACCCCCACCACCGTTGCAGGTGAAGAACTCGCGTCGTTGATGGAACCGCGCCCCACCCCGCCACACACCCCCCACCCACACCCCGAACCGCTTCACTCGCAACAGTGGTGTCTCTCTCCCACCACAACTCCCACACCGACCCCCAACAACAGCCTCCACACCGACACCCCAACAGCGGCCTCCATATCGACCCCACACCAACCGTTTCTACGAGGTCCGCCACGGCCCGAGCTACAACGCTCACGTGCACCCTCACCACGACTCGCGCCACAACCTCATCAGGACACCCACCGAACCGACGAGCACGGGCGAACCATCACGGTCTTTCACTTGCACCGATGGTGGGTGGCGGTCGGCAGTCGTCGAGGCTGTCCTCGGAGCCCCGCCTCGCCAGGGTCGCATTTCACTCGCAACCACGGTGGGGGTCCCCTGAGAGGGCAGACGAAGGGCTGGCCTGCTTCGACTCGAACCGACCGACCGCGCTTCGCGCGTCTCGACCCGAAGCGACCGCCAGCCCACCGGACCCATCCGCGGGCTATGACTCGACCGAATCCCGCACCAACACGGACATATAAGACGCACCCGGGCGACGGCTCACGCATGCGAGATGTCGCGATAATCGGCGCGTCCATGACACAGTTCGGGCAGCGGGACGCGTGGATACGAGAGCTGCTCGCCGAGGCGGGCGACGCCTGTCTCGACGACGCCGGCGTCGAACCGTCCGCGCTCGATCACCTCTACGTCTCGAACATGGCGAGCGGCGAGTTCGAGGGCATGACGGGCGTCCCGAACGCGCTCGCGCACGACCTCGGCGCGCTCGGCGCGTACACCCAGCGCGTCGACCAGACCTCCAGTTCGGGCGGCGCCGGCATCTACGCCGCCTGGCAGTCCATCGCCAGCGGCGCGAGCGACGCGACGCTCCTCGTCGGCGGCGAGAAGATGACGCACAAGACGACCGCGGAATCGACGGACGTCATCGCCTCCCTCACGCATCCCGCGGAGTACAAGCACGGCGTCACCCTCCCGAGCTTCGCCGGCCTGACCGCGCGCCACTACCTGGAGCGGTTCGACGCACCGCGCGAGAGCCTCGCGAAGGTCGCGGTGAAGAACCACGAGAACGGGACGCGGAACCCGCACGCGCAGTTCCAGAAGGAAGTGAGCCTCGAGACCGTACTCGACTCGCCCATCGTCGCTGACCCGCTCCGACTCTACGACTTCTGCCCTATCACGGACGGTTCCGCGGCGCTCATGCTCGTCCCCGCGGACGACGCGGAGTCGTACGTCGACGGCGCGGACGACTACGCGGTCATCTCCGGCGTCGCCGGTGCGACGGACACGCACGTCGTCCACGAGCGCGACGACCCGACCGTCATGGGCGGGGTCGTCGAGAGCGGCGAGCGCGCGTTCGACATGGCCGGCCTCGAACCCGACGACGTCGACGTTGCGGAACTCCACGACATGTTCACGATTCTCGAGTTCCTCCAGATGGAGGGCCTCGGGTTCGCTGAGCACGGCGAGGCGTGGGAGCGCGTCGAGGACGGTGACACGACGATGGACGGCGATATCCCCATCAACACGTCCGGCGGACTGAAGTCGAAGGGGCATCCGCTCGGCGCGAGCGGTGTCGCGCAGGGCGTCGAGATATACGAGCAGATCGTCGGCGAGGCCGGGCCGCGACAGGTGGAGGCGGACGTCGCGCTCGCGTGCAACGTCGGCGGGTTCGGGAACTGCGTCATCACCACCATCCTGGAGGCAGCGCGATGAGCGACCACGACCATACCGACCATACAGACGACGACGGGAGTATCGATGACGGGAACCAGCCACGCGTTCGCGAGGGGCATCTGTCGGGGGACGACCTGACGGCGTTCGTGTGCACGAACGGCCACGCGACGTTCCCCGGCCACCAGCGGTGCCCGGAGTGCGGCGAGTCACAGGACGTGGCACTCGACCTCTCGGAGACCCGAGCCGAGGTGGTGACGTGGACGACGAGCACGGCGACGCCGCCGGGCGTCCGCGAACCGAATCATCTCGCTATCGTCGAGTTCGACCTCGACGCCGCGCTGGAGGCGTCACAGGACTTCACCGCCGGGACCGTCCGCGGGCCGGTGCGGACGCTCGCGCAACTCACCACTGGCGACGTCGAGTCCGGTGACGTCGTCGAACCGACGTACGTCGAGGAGCTCCGCGAGCCGGGTGCCGGTATCCGCGAGCCGGACAGCCAGTCGTGGGACGGCTACCGGTTCGAGCCCGTGGACTCGTAGGCGTCCGTCACCGCCCTGTCGTCTCGTAGGCGTCCGTCACTGTCTTATCGTCCCGGACGTCCGTCACTGACCTGTCGTCTACCGCTTCGACTGGGCGAGTGCGACGACGTACTGGCCGCCGAAGGTTCCCGCGTCCGGCGGGCGGACGCCCGCTCTCTCGTAGACGCCGGCGGGGATACCGATGTCGCCGAGGAGGAGGTCTCCGGAGACGGCGTCGAGTCCGGTCTTCGGGAGTGCGAGCGTGAGCGTGGCGTCCGGATGGACGGCGCGTCCGGGCGCGTCGCCGGTGGTGGCGTCGAACCCGCTCGGGACGTCGAGCGAGAGCGAGCGTTTCGCGCCCTGGTCGACGACCTGCGCGAGGTCACCGGCGGTTCCGGCGAGGTCGTCGGTGAGTCCGTATCCGACGAGGGCGTCGATCGCGACGTCGACGTCGAGGACGGCGTCGACGGCGTCGTGGACCGCTCCCTCGCCGTGGACGACCGTCGCGTCGGTCCCGTCGAGCGCGGCCGCTTGTCCGGCCGGGGCGCCCTCGAGAGCGTCGCGGTCGCGGTCGAGGACGACGGTGACGTCAGTTCCGTGGTTCGAGAGGTGCCTGGCGGCTGCGAGCCCGCCGCCGCCGTTCCCGCCCCCGCCGGCGACGACGACCGCGTCCTGCGGGAGTCCGCCGACGACCGCGCGACTCGCCTTCGCGAGGTTCCGCCCGGCGTTCTCCATCATCGACGCAACCGGGAGGCCGACCCCGTCGACGGCGACGCGGTCGACCGCCCGCATCTCGGCCGCGGTCACGGACGGAACTCGAACGCCGTGACTCGTCTCGAACGCCGGCCGGGAGGCGTCGACCGAGCCCTCGCTGCCATCTACGGTCCCCGACTCCTCCGCTGTCATGCGTCCGCGTCGCCTCGCCCACCGTCGCCGTGACCGTCGGAATCGTCGCTCCCCGCGTCCTCGGCACCGCCGCGACCCGCATCGTCGCTCCCCGCATCGTCGCTGGCGGCATCGTCGTCTCCGGTATCGTCTCCCGGCTCGCCGGCGCTGGCATCGCCGTCGGTTCCCGCGTTGGACTCCTCGCCCTTCCCGTACCGGTCCTTGAGCGTCTCGATCTCGGCGTCGACGTCCACCTTCACGCCGCCATCGCCGGTGCCAGACCTCTGCGTTGCGGCGCTCTCGCTCCGTTCGCCCGGGTCGTCCTCGCGAGCGGCGTCCGCGCGACGCGCGTCGTCGGCGCGGTTCGCGCGTTCCTCGAAGTCGTCGAGCGTGTGGTCGCGTTCCCGTGCCTCCCGGAGGCGGGACTGGACGTCGTCGCGGAGGCCTCGCGCTTCAGAGAGGAGCTCTCCGGCCGCGCCTTCGTCGGGGAGGTCACCGTCGTCGAGCGCGCTCTGGAGGTCCGAGAGCGACCCTTCGAGGCGCCTGAGCGTCTTGTCGCTGACGTCGGCGAGCCGTTCGGCCGACCCCGAGGCGCGGTCGCGGGCGTCGTCGGCGCGTTCCCTGGCGCGGTTCCCGGTGTCGACGATACGGATCGCGCGCTGCACGGTCTCGAGGAGCTTGATGTTCACCTCGAGGACGGCGATGGTTCCCGGTATCGCGACCTCGTCGGCGAACCGGACGACCTCGCTCGGCGACGGCGGTCGCGGTAACCCGAACGGGCCGCGCGGCGGGTCGCGTCGCAGTTCGTCCCGGAGCTCCTGAAGGACCGTCGACAGCTCCTCCGCGCTGGCCGCGAAGTCGGCGTCGTCGTCCCGGCGGTCGGTCATGGCCGTCCCTTCTCGCCAGGCGGACAAAAGTCTGGCCCGCATCGTCTCGCCGACGCCGAATCCACGTCGTCACGCCATCGCATCCATCGCGTATCCCAGCCCCTCACGTCCTCGAACTCATCGCGTCTCCACGCCCTCACATTTTCGTCTGCTCAGGTCCGCGGTCCCCCGTGTCGTCGATTCCGCCGGTGAACCCGCTTCAGGCGTTATTGTTCGACGGAACCCGCCACAATGTTTATTGTATGCTGTATCCGTAGTTCCGCAAGAATGCGGACCGATCACGGCGGGGGCGTGCCAGACAGTACTGCGTTCGCGCAGACGCTGGCGAGCCTGAAGCAGGAGGGCAGCAACATCCTGCTCGTCGGGCAGACGAGCGGGGCAGCACACCACGCCGCCTGCGAGCGGTTGCTCGGCGACGGCGAGGACCCTCGCCGTCGGGTGTACGTCTACACCGCCGGGAACGAGTCCTGTGGGTTCACCGCGACGGCACCGGACGCGAGGGATTCGGCGTGCATCGTCACGCAAGCGACGGACGGCGAAACCGGCGCGCACGACGGCGTTCCGGAGTCCGTCGAGCAGACGGTCGTCGGGAACCAGCTGTTGGCGTCCCTGGGCGCGGAGATAATCGACGCGGTCGCGGCGTACGACGCCGAGTTCGATCTCGAGCCGGCGGAACTCCGGCTCTGTTTCGACTCCGTGACGCCGCTGTTACGCGACCACAAGTCCGAGAACGTGTTCCGGTTACTGCATATGGTGACGTCGCGCGTCCGCGAGGTCGACGGGATGGGGCACTTCCATCTGCCGCTCGAGCGGGACAGCGACTACGTCCATCTTCTGGAACCGCTGTTCGACGCTATCGTCGAGGTCCGGGACGCGGAGGACGGGCTCGAACAGCGCTGGGACCTCCAGGACCGCGGCACGGACACGGGCTGGATACCGCTCTGACCGTCGCAGACAGCGGTTCGATTCCTCGCGGTCGAGAGGTACGGTCGGGGAACGCCGTCTCTCGAAGTCGGTCGTCGTGGTCAGGCGTGTTGGGCGACGAGCGCTTCGAGGCTCGCTTTGTCCTTGGCGCCGACAACGCGCTCGACCGATGTTCCGTCGACGTAGAGCAGCATCGTGGGGACGCCGCGAACGTTCTGGCGTTGTGCGAGCGCCTGGTGCTCGTCGATGTCGACCTTCGCGACGACGGCGGTGCCGTCGTCGTGGAGGGCTTCGACGACGGGCTCGACCATCTTGCAGGGTCCACACCAGTCCGCGTAGAAGTCGACGAGGACGACCTCGTGGGCGTCGGTGACCTCACTGAGGTGGTCGGCGCCCTCGACGTGGACCGGTGCGTCCGGACGCGCCTCCTCGGGGGAGGTCTCGGCGACCTCTCCGCCGTCACCCAGCTTCTCCTGAAGTTCTCGTCGCTTCTGCTCTCGGATTGTCTCGCGTTCGTCTGTCTCTGTCATCGATACTCCCTACCAGTTCAACGCACCTAAACCCACCACAGATGTGCCAGAGGAATGCACAACCGCGGGGGTGAGGCACGTATCGAATATCAGTATCGGACGACTTCGACACCGAACGGTGTCGTACGACCGGTAATCATGACCGCTGAGGTCGCCGTTCCCCTCGCAGCCGCCGCGGAATCGCCCGTCCCGCTCTAGGTGGAAATCAGCGCGCAGTTCCTCGCCGGCGTCGCCGGGACGAGACTCCTCACGTTGTGCTCCCGATGGTCGCCCTCTGGGACGTAATCGACCGCACGCTCCACCTCTCTAAGGACGACGACTTTCCGCGGTCGGACGCGGAGCACTACTGACCGTCGTCGGACGCGGAGCGCGCCGCTAGCCGGGGAGTGGAGCTGGCCGAGACCGAAAGACGGAGGGTCCTCCTCGGCGGACGACGTGACATGACCGACGACGTGTACGCGGTGGACGTGCCGGTTCGGTATCAGGACGTGGACGCGCTCGGACACGTGAACAACGCTATCTATGCGACGTACCTGGAGGAGGCGCGCGTCCAGTACCTCCCGGACGTCCTCGGTGACACCGGCGCCATCGAGGCGGTGCTCGCGAACCTCGAGATCGACTATCGTCGGCCCGTGACGCTCGAGGACGGGTTCGTGACCGTCGAGATCGAGGTCGTGGACGTCGGGACGAAGAGCATGACGTTCGAGTACGACGTGTACGCGAGCGGCGAGCTGGCGGCGGACGCGTCGACCGTCCAGGTGGCGTACGACGGGGAGACGACGGAGTCCGTCGAGATACCGGAGGCGTGGCGGCAGACGCTCCGCGAGTTCGAGGGCCTGGACTGACTGCGAGGACGCTGTCGAGGTGGGGACTAGCTACGAGGGCGCTGGCGACGAGTGGACTGGCTGCGTGGACGCTGGGTGAGGGTGTCGTGGCGTGCGCGAAGCGAGAGGTTTAGGCGTCGCCCGACGAAGCGTGTGGCGTGCGACTGGAGAACAGTTTCATCGGCGTGCGGGGCGTGGGCGAGAAGTCGGAACGGAACCTCTGGCGGTCGGGTATCACGCACTGGGACGACTTCGACCGTGACGCGGTCGGGTCGACGTCCGGTATCGGGTCGACGACCGCGGACCGTATCGAGGAGTTCCTCGCTCGCGCCCGCGAGCGCCTGGACGACGGGGATTCGCGGTTCTTCGGGGATGCGTTCCCGAGCGGGGAACGCTGGCGGTTGTACGAGAACTTCCGCGACGAGACGCTGTTCTTCGACATCGAGACGACCGGGCTCGACGAGCACCGGAACGACGTGACGACCGTCTCGTTCCACAAGGGCGGTGAGACGACGACGCTCGTCCGCGGGCAGGACCTCACCGCCGAGCGCGTTCGCGAGCAGTTCCAGGACGCCGCGTTGGTCTCGTCGTTCAACGGTGCGCGCTTCGACGTCCCGTTCCTCGAGACGGAACTCGGCGTGACGCCGGACGTCCCGCACCTCGACCTCATGTATCCCTGCAAGCGCATCGGGCTGTCGGGCGGACTGAAGCGCATCGAGCAGGACATCGGGCTCGACCGCGACCAGCCGGACATCTCCGGGCAGGACGCGGTCCGGCTGTGGTACGAGTACCAGGACGGCGACGAGCACGCGCTCGAGATGCTCGTCGAGTACAATCGCGACGACACGCGGAACCTCCAGACGCTCGCGGACGAGGTCGTCCGTCGCCTCGACGACCACGTCGTGCCCGCGGACGCGGCGAGGTTCGACCCCGCGACACGCTAACGGGACCGAGCGAAGGTACTCGAACCGGCTGGTTCCGCGACCACCCTCCGCTCGTTCATAAGTGCGCTAGTCATCTGGACGGAATCGACTTGGTGGTCGCTGGGGGAGATTGCGGTATGAGCACGCCGACTGGGGCTGACGCGGACGTCGATGGACGCGAGTCGAGGGGCGCGTCGACGGGCGTGGCCGAGGGAGTGCGCGGACAGCGGTCGGCGGACGCTGCCGCGGCCGCCTCGATGGCGGATGGGACCGGGGCGCGTGGCCGTCGACCGCCGCGAGCGGACGAGGCGCCGGTCGTGGGGAAACTCCTCCAGTTGATGCGCGACCCGGACGGCTACTACGAGGACGTGGGGTACGGGTACGACGCCGACGCGGTCGCGTACAGCGTGAACCGCACCGAGGCCGTGATGCTCACGCACCCGTCGTACGTCCAGTCCGTACTCGTCGAGGAGGCGGCGGCGTTCCGGAAGGGCGAGGTGCTGTCGCGGGCGTTCGACGGGCTCGCGCCGAACGGGCTGGTGGCGAGCGAGGGCGAGGAGTGGGCGCGAGACCGTGCACTCGTCCAGCCGGCGTTCTACCGGGAACGCGTCGAGTCCTACGCGGACGAGATGGTGGGCGCGGCGACCCGGACCGCGGACGCGTGGGCGGACGCCCACGTCGTGCGCGTGGACGAAGACGCGAAGGACCTGACGCTCGAAATCATCGCGCGGACGATGTTCGGGACCGACCTCTCGGGCGACGGCGAGGTCATCGGGGAGGCGGCCGACGCGATACTGTCGCGGACGTCACCGATGAACCTCAGCTCGTACCTCCCGGTGTGGGTGCCGACGCCGTCGAACCGACGGTTCGTGCGGGTCATGCGTGATCTCAGGGAGACGATGACGGCGCTCGTCGCGGAACGCCGCGCCAGCGACGGCGACGTCGGCGACGACCTGCTGTCGATACTCGCGGACGCGGAGTACGCCGACGGGACGTCCATGGACCGCGAGCGCCTCCAGGACCACCTCGTGACGTTCGTGTTCGCGGGCCACGAGACGACAGCGCTCCTCCTGACGTGGACGCTCTGGGAGCTCGCTCTGAACCCGGACGTGCAGTCGAAACTGCACGCCGAACTCGACGACGTCCTCGACGGCGGGACGCCGACCGCGGACGCGGTCCGGGACGTCGAGTACCTCCGTGCGGTCGTGGACGAGAGCACGCGCCTGCATCCGCCGGCGTACAACGTGTTCCGGGAGGCGAAGCGCGACGTCACCGTCGGTCCCTGGGAGATATCGGAGGGGACGACGGTGACGACGCCGCAGTTGGTCGTGCATCGCGACGAGCGCTGGTACGACGACCCGCTGTCGTTCGACCCGGACCGGTGGACGGCCGCGATGCGGGACGCGCTCCCCGAGTACGCGCACTATCCGTTCGGTGGCGGGCCGCGGTCCTGTATCGGGAACCGGTTCGCGACCCTGGAGGCGAACCTGATACTCGCGACGATCCTGTCGCGGTTCGAGGTCGACGCCGTCACCGACGAGGTCGGGTACTCGTTCTCGGCGACGCTCCAGCCGGACCGCCCCGTGAAACTCCGGTTCCGCGAGCGCTCGAACCGCGAGCACTGAGCGGCCGCGAGCGTTCGGGGCGTGAACGTAGAGCGGCCGCGAGCGTTCGGACCGCGACCGCTACTCGCCGAGCGCGTCGGCGACGTACGAGACGGCGTCGGCTGGCGAGTCCGCGGCGTACGCGCCGTCGACGTCGTGCGTGCCGAGTCGGGCGACCGGGCGGTCGTAGATGCCCGCGTACCCCAGTTCGCTGAGCGTCCCGTGGCCGCCCGCGATGGCGACGACGGCGTCGCCGTTCAGCGGGACGAGCGCGTTCCGCGCGTGTCCGAATCCGGTGGCGACGGCGACCTCGACGTGCTCGTTCGCGGCGTCGCGGTCCTCGCCCGGCAGGATACCGATGGTGGTCGCACCCGTCTCCGTCGCTCCGGCGCACGCGGCGGCCATGACGCCGCCGCGCCCGCCGCAGACGATGTCGAACCCGCGCTCGCCCAGCAACCGGCCGACCGCGTGCGCTCGGTCCAGGTCGCCCTCGTCCGCGTCGCCACCGCCGATGACGCTCACTCGCATACCAGCGTCGGCGGTCGCTAACGCAACGAAACTACCGGTCGTCGGTGCGTCTCACCGCCGGAATCGTTTTGTCACGCGGCTGTGGAGTCTCGCACGTGGTCCGCGTCGAGAACCTGCTCCCCGGTCTCGTCGAACGACGCGTTCCCGAGCGCCCCGAGTGGGTCGCATCGAACCAGCGCGACCCGCGGACCGCCGCCGAGGTGTACGGGACGTTCGCGCTCGCGTTCTCGACGCTGTTCTTCGTGCTGTTCGCGGTCGGCCTCTTCAACGCGGCCGTGCTCCTGTTCATCCCGCTCGTGACCGCGAACGCGTACGGATGGACGTGGGTCCTCTGGCAGGTCCGCATCCCCGAGGAGGAGGAGGCCGTCTCCCGTCGCCGCGCACTCACCACGGGACTCGCCGTCGGGACGTGCTCGTGGCTCACCGTCGGCCCCCTGATGATCGCGGTGACAGTCGGCTACGGGCTCCTCACCGGGAACGAGTTCCAGACGATTCACCCGCTCGCAACCGTCCTTGGCATCGGTCTCTTCTCCTCCGTAGTCGGGTTCGTCCTCACGCTCGGCGTCCCGACCATCGCGAGCATCGGGCTGGCGCTCTGGACGCTCGACTACGAGGAACGCAGCGGTCGCGAGAAACGGAAAGCGAACTTCGATTTCCGGTGACGCCGAACGCGAAGCGCGGTCAGCCCGCGGTTACTTCCCTTCGAATTCGGGGTCGTCGTCGCCGAAGAACGCGTTGATGCCCTCGTGGACGTCCTCGCTGCCGACGACGTGCCCGAAGCCCATCGACTCGATCTCGAGGCCGGCGTCGCTGTCGTCCCAGCCCTTCGCCATCGCGCGCTTCGTGAACCGCTGTGCGAGCGGCGGGCCGCCCGCGAGCTTCTCGGCGTACGCGACCGCCTCGTCCTCGAAGGACTCGGCGTCGTAGACCTCGTTCACGAACCCGTACGCTTCCATCTCCTCGGCGTCGAACTGCTCGGCGGTGAAGATGATCTCCTTCGCGCGCCCCATGCCGACGATGCGCTGGAGGCGCTGCGTGCCACCCCAGCCCGGGAGGAGGCCGAGGTCGAACTCGGGCTGGCCGAACTCGCTACGCGTGGAGGCGACGCGGATGTCCGCGCACGTCGCGAGCTCCATGCCACCACCGAGGCAGTACCCGTCGATCGCCGCGACCACGGGCATCTCGATCTCCTCGAGCCGCCCGAACGTCTCCTGGCCGTACTTCGACAGCTCCACGGCGTTGAACGGGTCCGCGCCACCGCCGGCGATACTCATGAAGTCCGCGCCCGCGGAGAACGCCTTCGAGCCCGCGCCCGTCAACAGGAGCGCGCGGACGCCGTCGTCCTCGTCGACGAGGTCGATAGCCGCGTCGAGCTCCTCGATGAGCTCCAGACTGATGGAGTTCATCTGCTGGGGGCGCGAGAGCTCGATCTGGGCGACCTTCTCGCCGGGGTACGTGACCTCGAGCGTCTCGAAGTCGACAGCGTCGTCGTCGCCCTCGCCGTCGTCGTCGTAGAACCCGCCGTCCTCGACGACGGTCGCGAGGTGGTCGAACGCCTCGTAGCGCGGATGCCCGGATTCCTCGTGGGCCTCGTCGAGCGCCTCGGCGAGCCGCTCGACGCCGTACTCGTCGACGAACTTCGCGGGCCCCTTCGGCCAGCGCCCCCCGAGCTTGACCGCGGTGTCGATCTCCTCGGGGCTGGCGACGTCGTCACCCACGAGGTACGCGACCTCGTTCGCGAGCGCCGCGAGCAGGCGCTCCTTGACGGTCTCGTTGAACAGGTCGTCGTCCATCGAGACGTCCGCGCCGTCGCCGTCCTCGTAGTCGTAGAAGCCCTTCCCGGACTTCTGGCCGAACTCCTCGTTCTCGACCTTCTCGACCATCATCGGCGCCGGCTCGTAGCGGTCGCCAGCGACCTCGTGCATGTAGTCCAGGACGTGGTAGCCGACGTCGATGCCGACGTAGTCGGAGAGCTCGAAGCTCCCCATCGGCAGGCCGATGTCGAACTTCGTCGTCGCGTCGACCTCCTCGATGGTGGCGACGCCCTCGTCGACGAGCCACGCGGCCTCGTTCATGAGGGGGACGAGGACGCGGTTCACGATGAACCCGGGGACGTCCTTGCGGACGCGAACGGGCGTCTTCCCGAAGTCCTCGGCGAGGTCCTCGACGAGGTCGAGCGTCGAGTCGTCGGTGTGCCCGCCGGAGATGACCTCGACGAGGTCCATCCGGATCGGCGGGTTGAAGAAGTGCATCCCGCAGAAGCGCTCGGGGCGCTCGGTGAACTCGGAGAGGTCCGTGATCGAGAGCGAGGACGTGTTCGTCGTGAACACGGTGTGGTCGGGCGCGTACGCCTCGACGTCCGTCCACGTGTCCTCCTTGACGTCCATGCGCTCGGGTACGGCCTCGATGACGACGTCCGCGTCCGAGACGGTCTCCTCGAGGTCGACGAGCGGTGTGACGCGGTCGAGTGCGTCGTCGGCGTCCGCCTCCGTGATCTGTTCGCTGTCGGCGAGCTTGCCGAGCGACCACTCGATCTTCTCGTAGCCGCCCTGGACGAACTCCTCCTTGATGTCCCGCATGTTGACGTCGTAGCCGGCGAGGGCCGCGACCTCCGCGATACCGTGGCCCATGTTACCAGCGCCGAGAACTGCGACGGTGTTGACTTCTTCCAACTCCATGGACGAGAAGTCAACTGGCAATCGTTTCAAGGTTTCCCTTAGCGAGCCCACCAACTCCTCTCTAGTTTACCGTCGGGTACATACCTTTTTAACGAACAATGCGTTAATGGTTTACTATGGACTTCGCGCTCTCAGACGAGCAGAAACAGATCAAGGAAGAGGTCGCTCGATTCGCCGAGAACGAGATCGAACCGGTCGCCCAAGAGTACGACGTCGAGGAGAAGTATCCCTGGGACATCATCGACAAGGCGGCCGACGCCGGCCTGCTCGGCGCGCACATCCCCTTCGAGTACGGCGGCGCCGACTACGGGAACCTCGAGTCCGCGCTCATCACCGAGGAGCTCTTCGCGGTCGACCCCGGTATCGGCCTCTCGCTGACGTCCACGAGCTTCGGTGCGGACGCCATCATGGAGTTCGGGACGGAGGACCAGAAGGAGCGGTTCCTCGAACCCATCCCGACCGGCGACGCCATCATGGGCGCCGCCATCAGCGAACCCGACACCGGCTCCGACGTCTCCTCGGTCTCCACACAGGCCGAGAAGGACGGCGACGAGTGGGTGGTCAACGGGAACAAGATGTGGATCACGAACGGGTCCATCGGCGACTACTACGTCGTCCTCTGTGAGACCGACCCGGACGCGGAAGGACGCTACAACGGCTTCAGTCAGATCGTCGTCGAGTCCGACCGTGACGGGTTCGAGGCGGACAAGATCACGGGCAAGCTCGGGATTCGCGCGAGCGACACCGCGGAACTCATGCTGAACGACGTGCGCGTCCCCGAGGAGAACCTCATCGGGAACCGCGGCATGGGCTTCCTGCAGCAGATGCAGTTCTTCGACGAGACCCGGACCGCGGTCGCCGCCCAGGGCGTCGGTATCGCGAAGGGCGCGAGTGAGGCTGCGCTCGACTACGCGCAGGAGCGCGAGCAGTTCGACCGCCCCATCAGTGACTTCCAGGCGATCCAGCACAAGCTCTCGGACATGCACACGCGCACCGAGGCGGCGCGGATGCTGACCTACAAGGCGGCGTGGAACGTCGACCAGGGCAACGACGTGACGAAGCTCGCGTCGATGGCGAAGGAGTTCGGGTCGCGCGTCGCCGTCGACGTCGCGAACGAGGCCGTCCAGATCCACGGCGGTGCCGGGTTCGTGAACGACTTCGCCGTCGAGCGGTTCTACCGCGACTCGAAGATCACGCAGATCTACGAGGGTACGACCGAGATCCAGAAGAACATCATCGCGCGCGAACTCCTCGGCAAGGGCTACTGACGGTGCGCTGAGACGGCCCGCTCGCGCGGGCCGGCCGCGATCCGTTCTCCCTGTCGTTCGAACTCGCTAGCGCGGCAACCGGAGCCGGGCGAGATGGCCGTAAGACGTTTTCCCGCGTCCGGCGAACCGTCCGTCCTAGCCTGGTCTCTCGATGTTCAAAGCCCCGCTCTGGTACCTGGTCCTGCTCGGTGGGACGTCGGTGGTTACCGTGGTGACGATGTGGCGGTTCCACCGAGAGGAACCCACGGACCTGACGCGGTTCGTCCAGTTGCTGCACGTGGGCGTCCTCGTGTGGGCGACGATGGCGTTCTTCGAGAACCTCGGCGTCTCTCCGATGGTGTCGCACACGTTCACGAAGCTCACCTATCTCGCGATTCCGCTGGTGCCGACGGCGTGACTGCTGTTGGCGCTCGAGTACAGCGACCGTGGGGAGTTCGTGGACCGGCAGCTGCTAGCGGCGCTGGCGGTGGAGCCGGTGCTGGTGAACGTGGTCGTGTGGACGAACGACGTCCACGAGCTGTTCTGGAAGCTCGACTGGTCGCGGGCGCAGACGCCGATAACGGACACGCACGGCGTCCTGTTCTTCGTTCACGTGGCGTACATGTACGTCCTCGTGATGACGGGCGTGCTCGTGATGTCGGACGTCATCGCGCGACGGGAGCGACTGTTCCGCGTGCAGAGCGTCGCGCTCGGGTTCGCGGCGGTGGTGCCGCTCGTCGCGAACGTCCTGTTCGTCACCGAGACGGTGGGGTTCGACCCGACGCCGCCGGCGTTCCTCGTCAGCGGCGTGACGTTCTACTGGGCCGTCGTCGGGACCGACCTCGCGTACGTCACCACGCCCGACGCCACCGCGCTCTTCGGGTGCTACGACCCGCGCCACGAGGCGACGCGGGACCTGATAGGGTTCCGCGCCGACCCGGCGAATCGCGGCGCGGCCCGCATCGTCCAGTACGAGTACGACGACGAACTCGGCGAGCCGTGGCTGTTCAGGTTGTTCACGCCCGACGAGGTGCGCGATGCCGTCGTCGGAACCGGCTGGCGGGTGGCCGACGTCGAGACCGGGCCAGAGGGGTGGGAGCACACGTACAGCGTCACGCTCGCGAAGCGGTAGCCTGCGAGGAGAGCGGCCCGCGGTCTCGGGGCCGTCAGGCGAGTGCGTCCTCGCCGCGGTAGACGAGGAGGGACGCGGTGGCGAGCGAGAGCGACCACGCGACGAACATCGGGAGCGGGTCGCGCGGGGCGGCCCACAGGTCGAGGACGAGGACGAGCGACGAGACGACGAGCACCCAGCCGACGGCGGCGGCGAACGCGGCGACGACGAAGTGCCCGAGGCGGTCGAACGAGTACTCGCCGAGTTCGAACGCCACGGTCCCGGCGACGCCGACGGCGAGGACGAGCGGGACGACCAGGGTGCCGAGTGGCTCGCCGAAGGCGTCGTCGCCGAGCGCGAGCAGCGGGAGCGACGCGAGGACGAACGCGAAGAACGTGTACACGACCTCGACGGCGAAGCCGAACCACGCCTGGACTCGCTGTTCGAGGTCGGTCATGGTCTGGTCGTCGTCGCTGTCCCTCGTGAGCGTTTCGGTCCGAGGTGGGCGATGTCAGCGGAACAGTTGTCTCTGCTGCCAGTAGACGACGGCGTACGCGGTGGCGAGGGCGAGCGTCCACGTCGTCGCGAGGGACGCGGGGTCGTCGGGAGCGGTCGCGAGGTCGAGCGCGAGGACGACGCCGGCGACGACCGCGCCCCACGCGAGCACGCCGGCGACGGCGACGAAGAGGAACTCGCCGAGGCGGCCGAGCGACCAGTCGCCGGCGACGTAGGGGTAGCTCGCGCCGAACGCGAGGACGAACGCGGCGAGCGCGGCGAGGTCGCGCAGGACGGGTGAGCCGACGAGGGCGGCGAGGAGGTAGAGGGTGGGGTACGCGACGGCGGCGACGCCGAGGAACGCGAACGCGAAGTCGGCGGTGGCGAGCAGCCACGACCGGATCTCGTCGACGATGGTCTCCATACCCGGGCTTCTCCGCTCGGATACCTGATGCTATCGGTGTGCTCGCGGAGGCGAGTTCGTAGCCCGACGCCGGACAGGGCGCTCGGTCGCGGCCTCGTTCGGTTGGGCGTCGTCGCGCGTCAGGACGTCCCGAAGGAGGACGCGCTCCCGCTCTCGTAGTCGACGTCGACGGCGTCGCTGTAGACGCCGACGTACGCGGTCGCGAGCGCGAGCAGGCCGGCGTAGAGGAACGGTTCCCGGTCGCCTGCGGGGATGGCGACGCCCATGAGGCTCATGACGGCGGCGACCGCGACGAGCCAGCCGAAGCTACTCCCGAACGCCACCCCGACGAACTTCGCGAGGCGGCCGAGCGACGGCTCGCGAGCGGCGAACGCGACCGCGGCGAGGACGCCGGCGGCACCGGCGACGAGCCAGACGCGCGCGCCGAGCGGCGAGCCGAGGACCGCGTCCGCGAGCGCGGCGATCGGGAAGACGATGGCGACGACACCCAGGCATCCGAGTACCGCGTCGACGGCCGTGGTCACGGACGTCCGAACGTCGAGTTCGGTTCGTTCCATGTCCACAAGACCCGTCGCGACGCGGCTATGGATGGAGCCAAACCGTCTAGCCCGCCATCGCGGCCCGACGCCGCCGCCGTGGCGTCCGTGAACGCTAACCGCCGGGAGGTACTACGACCGGTCGTGTCAGACGACGCCGACGCTCCGGCGACGGACCCGCACGCCGTCCTCCGCGACGACGAGATACTCGGCGCCGTGGTCGCCGAGCACGGCGACCTCCACGTCGAGACCGCGGACGACCTCTTCGAGCGCCTCGTCACGTCGGTCCTCCGCCAGCAGGTGTCGATGGCGAGCGCCGCCGCGACCCGCGACCGCCTCTTCGACGCGGTCGACGTCACGCCCGCCGGCATCCAGGCCGCGGACGACGACGTGCTCCGGGACGCCGGACTCTCCCGGCAGAAGACGCGGTACGTGAACGCGATCGCGGACGCCTTCGACGAACACGACCACTCCGTCGAGTCCTTCGCCGACGAGAGCGACGACGCGGTCCGCGAAGCGCTCACCGGCATCACGGGCGTCGGCGAGTGGACCGCGAACATGCAGCTCCTGTTCGCGCTCGGCCGCGAGGACGTCTTCCCCGTCGGCGACCTCGGCATCAGAAAGGGCATGCAGCGCGTGTTCCCGGACGGCGACGACCTCACGCGCGCCGAGATGGTCGAGCGCGCCGACCGCTGGCGGCCGTACCGGAGCTACGCGAGCCTGTACCTCTGGCGCGTCGACGAGGACCTCGCCGAGAGCGTCGACGAGGTCGTCGAGGACTGACCGACGTCAGCGCTCGACCAGTCCCTTCTCGAGGTAGGAGCGGACCTTCGGCCACGAATCCGCGTCCGCGGTCGCATATCCCTCAGGGGTGCCGCCGAACGCCAGCGGTGGCATCCCGTCCGGGTCTGCTCCCGCTCGGTTCGTGGTCGGCCGGAAGGGTCGGGATATCGCGTGCCCTGCCGCTTCGTAACTTGCGTGTTCGAAATCGTACTCGAAGTCGTGCTCTCTGAGCCGAGCCATGGCGATCTCCGAGAGCCGCGTAGAGGGCCAGATCTGGTCGTCGCCGCCGGATATCGCGAGAACTGGACAGTCGCCGTTCTCGACGGCGAAGGTGGCTTCTTCGAGGGTCGATGCGTCGACCGCGTCCAATCCAGCCTCGAATGTCGGGGTAGTACGGCGATACTCACCGTCCTCGGTCAGCCGCCAACTACCCTCCACCTGGAGGAACGGGACGGGCTCACCGTCGTCCTCCCACGCCGGGGCGGTGGTATCCCTGGCTGCACCCCAGCCGACGCCACTCCCGACGTACGAGACGGCGGCCCCCACCCAATCGAACCGAGCGCCGAGGAGGAGCGCGAGCTCGCCGCCCCGAGACGCTCCAATCACGCCAACTGGTGCGTCCTGGACGAACTCGCGGTCGCGCAACCAGCGTTGCGCTCGGTCGAAGTACGAGAGGGGGACGCGGGAGAGCGCATCCGGAACCGGGTCGCCGTCGCCGAAGTACCGTACTCCCAGCGCGGCGTACCCGTGGGACGCGAGTAGTTGCATGAGACGTCGTGGAACCGCAGGGACCGAGCCGTGGAGGACGAGGACGGCCGGGTGTGGTCCGTCGCCGGCAGGTTCGGCGATGCCGCCGACGAAGTCGTCGCTCTGGATCGGGGAGTCGCTGATTCCCGGGTCGTTCAGTTCGAGCGTGACGTCGGTCTCGACCCGTCCGACGTCGGTCGCTGCGGTCAACGAGACGGCCTTCTCGTCCGCACTGACGCTGTGAGAGAACGACTCCTCCTTCGACTCGGGCGTCATCGACCACAGCCACCCCATGGTCGACGTGTCCTCGTACGCACCGCTCACCGGCTCGCTGTCGGCGACCGCCACGCGGCCGTCGTCGTCGGCTTCCCACGTCGTCTTCGACGACCATGGATCGCTGTCGGAGTCGACCATCGTCGCCTCCAGCGTGACCGTCGCTCCGGGCGGAGCGCCTTCGACGACGAGGTCGAACGCCTCGTCCCGCGGCGTCCTCGACGGGGCAGAGAGCGAGAGCTCCGGAGTAGCCGTGGTCGAGGTCTCGGTGGGCTGGCCGTCCCGTTCACTGCATCCTGCGAGAGCGACGCCGGTGCTGCCGGCGACCATCGCGAGCATGCGTCGTCTCGACCACGAACCCTGCGGAATATGTAAACATAATAACTAGTAGTATAATAAACCGGGGATATCGGTCGGAACAAACGGCCGAACGATTCCGGGCGCCGGATGCCTCGCCACGCCGGCGGTGTGGCGTCGACTGCCCCGACCCAAAGACCGATTTGCGGTGGCGTCGTCGCCTTCTGTCATGACCGAGACGCGAGCGTCTCCCCGGGTGATGGCGCCGTGAGCGCGCGCGGCGACGCGCTCGACGGCGTGCGAGCTATCAGCCCGTTCCTCCTGGGTGTCGTCCCGTTCGGACTCGTGTACGGCGTCACCGCGGTCGACCGCGGCCTCCCGCCGACCGTGGCCGCCGCGATGTCCGCGGTCGTGTTCGCGGGTGCCGCCCAGCTGGCCGCGGTCGAACTCCTCGCGAAGGGGTCGCCCGCCGCGGTCGTCCTGGCGACCATCCTCGTCGTGAACCTCCGGTACCCGATGTACGCCGCGAGCATCGCCCCGTACTTCCGGGCGTTCTCGACCCGCTGGCGGGCGCTGCTCGCGTACCTCATGACCGACCAGGCGTACGCGGTCGCACTCGTCGACTACCGGGACGGCGAGACGACGCCCGACCGACGGAAGTGGTACTACGTCGGCGCCGCTGGGACGCTCTGGGTGTCGTGGCAGCTCTCGACGGTGACGGGCGTGCTCGTCGGCGCGCAGGTCCCGAGCGGCCTCTCGCTCGAGTTCGCCATCCCCCTCACGTTCCTCGCGCTCCTCGTCCCGAACCTGGAGGGCGCGCCGAGCGCGCTCGCCGCGGTCGTCGGCGGCGTCGGCACCGTCGCCGGCACCAACCTCCCCTACGACGTCTCGCTCGTCGCCGCCGCGCTCCTCGGCGTCCTCGCCGCGACCGCACTCGATGCGACCCGAGACGACGACGCCGCGCCAGCGGGTGACGGCGCGTGACCGCGCGCGACGACGCGGGTGAGCGCTCGTGGTAGCCAGCGACGCGACGCTCTGGCTCGTCGTCCTCGCCGGCGGCATCGGGACGTTCGCGCTCAAGGCGTCGTTCGTCGTCGTCGTCGGTCGCGTCGACGAGATACCGCCGCGGGTCGAGCGCGCGCTCGAGTTCGTCCCCGCGGCCGTCCTCGCCGCCCTCGTCGTCCCCGCCGTCGTCGCCGTCGAACCGACCGCGACGGTCCTCCCGGCGGTCGCGTACTCGCCGAAGCTCCCCGCCGCGGCGCTCGCGGCGCTCGTCGCGTGGAAGACCGAGAACGTGCCCGCGACGATAGCGGCCGGGATGGCCGCTCTCTGGACGCTCCAGGCGCTCTGAGCGTCGAGGCGCGTTACTCCTCGAGACTCTCCTCTTCCTCCTCGTCGGTGTCGTCGCTCGCGTCCACGCGCTTCGAGACGTCGACCTGGTAGTTCCCGAGGATGTCCCGGCCGAGCAGGAGCGGGTAGTCCATGTGACTCCGGTCCTCGACGCTCGCCGTGACCGTGTGCTGGCGGCCGCCGACGCCCACCACGAGGTCGACTACCGGCCGGGACTTCCCGGACTTGAGACTCCCGGACTTCACCTTCATCACGGACTTGATCGGGCCCGCACCGATCTCCGCGGCGAGGCTCGTGTCGATGCTCGTCCGCGTCGCGCCCGTGTCCGACTTCGC
Source organism: Halorubellus amylolyticus (assembly GCF_034808145.1). Lineage (NCBI taxonomy): Archaea > Methanobacteriati > Methanobacteriota > Halobacteria > Halobacteriales > Halorubellaceae > Halorubellus > Halorubellus amylolyticus. The sequence goes on along the minus strand of NZ_JAXHGM010000005.1, from coordinate 92,689 downwards.
GACGATCGTCTTCGACCCCTGGGTCCCGTGCACGACGACCTCCTCGGTGTAACCGACGATCACGGGCTCGTCCGAGTCCGACGTCGGCAGCCGCGGCTTACACGCCGGGACGGAGTCGTCGAGCGTCGCGGAGAGCTCGCGAACGCGCTCCTCGTCGACCGACCCGCCCGCGCGCTCGATCGCGAGCTTCGCGATGTACGGCGCCGGACTCCGACCCGTCGCCTCGTAGAGCCCCTTGAAGCCCGCGGTCGGGTTCACCTCGAGCACGAACCAGCCGTCGTTCCCCTCGACGATGTCGACGCCCGCGTAATCCAGGCCGACGACCTCGGAGGCCTTCGTCGCGATGTCGACGACCTCCTCGGGGAGGTCGTCGGTCGCGTCCTCGACGCTCCCGCCGAGCGCGACGTTCGTCCGCCAGTCGTTGTCCGGCGCGTACCGGTACATCGCGCCGACGACCTCGTCGCCGACGACGTACACGCGGATGTCGCGGTGCTTCTGGCCGTCGCGCTCGATGAGGCTCTGGAGGAACGCGTACCGGTTCCCGACCTTCGGGTTCACGTGCTCGTCCCGCCCGACCTTCCACGTCCCGCCGCCGTGAGTGCCGATCGCGGTCTTGTACACCGCTTCGTCGCCGAAGTCGTCGCGCGCGGCGTTCAGCGCCATCGAGTCGAGCGCCATCAGCGCGTCCGGCACCTGGATGTCAGCCTCCGCGAGCGCACCGGCGGTCGCGAACTTGTGGGACGCACGCAGCGTCGCGTTCGGCGTGTTCAGCATCGGTCGCAGGCTCTGGATGGTGTTCGCGATACCGAGTTCCTCGCAGGGCTGCTCGGTGTTCGAGAGCAGCATCCGGTTCGCGACCACGTCGACGTCCGGTGTCAGTTCCACGTCGTCGCCGCGGACGCGGATCGTCGTGTTCTCCTCGCGCAGCCACTCCGGCTCGTGACCGAGGTCCTCGACCGCGTTACAGATGGCTTTGGATTCCTTGCTGTTGTGGAAGCTGAGAACGCCGACGCGTACACCGGAAGAACCGTTCATGTACGTACCCACTCACGGGGGTTCCAAAAGCGTTCCCTGATAGACCCGTAGCAAGCGTGTGAGGGTCTCAACCAATGGTTCCCGGTCGACGGCGTGTCGTCCAGCGATGTCGGCGTTTGAGCGTCTCGACGGGACCGGACGCCCGAGCGCTCAGAGATACGATGCGTCCCAGCGGGTCGCCTTCCGGCGGTTCTCGCAGTCGTTGCACTCGACGACGCCCATCGAGTTCATCGACACGTCGAACGAGTGGCACGCACCACAGAAGTACCCGTACTTCCGCTCGCGGTCCGGGTCGCTATAGGCCGTGTACAGCGGTCCCCTCGACCCGCGGTCGGCCTCGCTGTAGCTGACGTACACCGACCGGCCGTCGACGTCGTACTCGTCGAGGCTCTCCCACTCACTCGCGCCGGACTCGCCCTGCACGTAAATCGCTTCCGCGTACGACTCGTCGCCGACCTCGACCCTGCGGTCGCCGGCGCGCGTGAACCCGTGCCCCTCGTAGAACGCCGTCCCGAGCTCGTTCCCCTCCAGCACGACGCCCGTGATGCGTTCCGCGCCGTCGTCAACGAGCGCCTCCTGCGCGCGAACGAACAACCGCGACCCGACGCCGTCACCGCGCGCGTCCGGATGCACGTGCAACCAGAGCACGCGCCCCTCCACGGGGTCCTTCGAGACGACCTCGCCCTGCACGAACCCGACGACGTCGCCGTCCTCGACCGCGACGTACAGGAGCGCGCCGTCCGCGGCGACCTGCGCCGCGAGCGTATCGGCACCGTACCACTCGTCCAGCGCCGCGTCGATGGTCTCCGGGTCGAGGAACGAGTCGTACGACTCGTGCATCGACGCCGCAGCGGTCCTCCGCATCGCTTCGAAGTCGTCAGCGGTTGCGTCACGTACCTCCATGACAACAAGTACGACACCATGTGTAATAACGGTCGGTCCCGATTCCTCGCTCCGGACCTGCAGGCATTTACGTGCCGACGACCGAAGGCGAGGCATGAGCGACGACGCGGCGGACGCGTTCACGTACAACGGGGGACGCGTCGACCCCGGCGAGACCGCGAACATACGCTACGGAATCAGCGAGACGTACCTCGGTGACCCCGTCCGCATCCCAGTGACTATCATCAACGGCGAACGCCCCGGTCCGACCGTGTTCCTCTCCGCGGCCGCGCACGGCGACGAACTGAACGGCATCGAGGTCGTCCGCGAGGTCGCCCACGAGTGGGACCTCGCCGACCTCCGCGGGACGCTCGTCTGCATGCCCGTCCTGAACGTCCCCGGGTTCCTCGCGCAGCAACGCTACCTCCCCATCTACGACCGCGACCTGAACCGGTCGTTCCCCGGACGCGAGGACTCGACGAGCGCGAAACGCATGGCCCACCGCATCTTCACGAACTTCGTGGAGCCGTGCGACCTCGGCATCGACCTCCACACGTCCACGCGCGGCCGGACGAACATGCTGCACGTCCGCGCCGACATGGCGAACGACGACATCGCTCGGCTCGCGAACGCGTTCTCCTCGAACGTCATCATCTCCAGCGACGGACCCAGCGGCACGCTCCGTCGCGAAGCGAGCGACGCGGGCGTCCCCACCATCACCATCGAGATGGGGGAAGCCCATCGATTCCAGCGCGCGCTCATCGACCGCGCGCTCGACGGCGTCCGCAGCGTCCTCGCCGAGTACGGCCTCCTCGCCGCCGAAGCTGTCAGCTGGCCGGGGTGGCGGACCGTCGTCGAGGACAACGACGAGAAGACGTGGCTGCGCGCCGACGCCGGCGGGATGGTCGACATGCACTTCGAGTGCGGGTCGCTCGTCCACGAGGGCGACCGCATCTGCACGATCACCAGCCCGTTCAAGGACGACAACACGGCCGTCGACGCGCCGTTCACCGGCGTGCTCGTCGGCATCCTCGAGAACCCCGTCGTCTACCCCGGGAACCCGCTCTGTCACCTCGTCGAACTCGACGAGCCGACGCGGCGCGCGCTCGAACGCGAGCAGACGCCGACCGCCGTCGACGCGCCCGCGGACGCCTGAGAGCCGTCGCGCGACCGAACCGGTTCGGCTCGCACCCGGAGAACCGTCGTCCGACCCCCCAACCACTCCCCTCCCCGACACGTCACGGCGGGCGAGAACCCCGTTCGCGGCGCCCTCGAACCGCCATCTGGGACTCCGAGGTAGTAACTTCTATACCGGTACGGTCCAAGCGTCCCGCATAGAGCATGAGCCAGTCTTACAACCGCGGTCTCGTCGAGGACTTCGGCCGCTGGAAGGAGTTTTCAGCGGGCATGTGGGCGTGGATCTTCCACAAGTTCACCGGATGGATCCTCGTCGGCTACCTCTTCACGCATATCGCAGTCCTCAGCACAGCAATCCAAGGCCCGGAATCGTACACGACGACGCTGCAGAGTCTCGAGAGCATCTTCGTCGTCCGCATCCTCGAGATTGGCCTGCTGTCGACCGCCGTCTTCCACATCCTGAACGGCACGCGACTGCTGCTCGTCGACCTGGGCATCGGTCTCGGTAGTCAGGACAAGAGCTTCTACGCGTCGCTCGTCCTGACGGGCGCGATCGTCGCCGCGAGCGTTCCCACGTTCCTCGCCGGACTCGGAGGTGGGGCGTGATGTCCGCGGACACCGCGGGCGCGCCGACGAGCTTCGACCGCGGCGGCTGGGGCTGGCTCTTCCAGCGCATCACCGCAGCGTTCCTCATCGTGGTTCTCGCGTTCCACTTCTTCCTGCTGCACTTCTACCACCACGCGTACGAGGTGACCTTCGCCGGGACGTCCGCGCGGATGTCCGACATCGGGTACTTCGCGACGATGTGGCTGTTCCTCGTCACGGCGACGTTCCACGGCGTCAACGGCATCTACAACGCGATGGTGAACCAGGGCATCGAGGGCACGCAGAAGCGCGCGGCGCAGGGCATCCTCGGACTCGCGGGACTGCTGCTCGTGGTGCAGGGCACGCGCGTCGCACTTCACATGAACGGGTTCCTCTAACAATGAGTACGCAAGTTCCAGAACAGGAGGCAGAGGCGGAGTCGAGCGCCGAGGCGGAGGCTGACGCGTCGGCAGAATCACCCCAGGAGAAGCGGATGGCTGAGAAGGCCGAGGCCGCGAGCTACCGGGACGCTCAGAAGAAGGCCGAGGAGGAGATCCGCGCGGCGGACCGGTCGGTCCAGCTGAAGGTCTTCCGGTACGACCCCGAAGTGGAGGGCAAGCAGGAACCGCGGTTCGACGAGTTCCACGTGCCGTTCACGAAGGGGATGACGGTCTTGGACGCGCTCATGTACGCGCGCGACCACTACGACCCGTCGTTGACGTTCCGGCACTCGTGCCGGCAGGCGGTCTGCGGGTCGGACGCGATGTTCGTGAACGGACAGCAGCGGTTGTGCTGTAAGACCCAGATGAGCGACCTGGAGTGGCCGGTTCGCGTCGAACCGCTCCCCCATCAGGACGTCGTGAAGGACCTGGTCGTGGACATGCAGCACTTCTACGACCAGATGCACTCCGTGGAGCCGTACTTCCAGGGCGACGACACCGCACCCAGCGGCGAGGAGCAGAAGCAGACGCGGGAGAACCGCGAGAAGATCAAGATGAGCACGCGCTGCATCTGGTGTGGCGCGTGCATGTCCTCGTGTAACATCGCGGCGGGCGACAACGAGTACCTCGGGCCGGCGGCGATCAACAAGGCCTACCGGTTCTACATGGACGAGCGCGAGGACGAGCAGGAACTGGAGGAGCACCGGCTCCGCATCCTCGAACAGGAACACGGCGTCTGGCGGTGCCAGACGCAGTTCTCCTGTACCGAGGTCTGTCCGAAGGACATCCCGCTCACCGAGCACATCCAGGAACTGAAGCGCGAAGCGGTGAAGAACAACCTCAAGTTCTGGTAGACAACTTCAAGTCAACGAATCCTAAGCATTCAACATGTACGAACACGACGTCATCGTGGTCGGCGGCGGCGGCGCGGGACTCCGCGCGGCGATCGCTGCTCACGAGGAAGGCGCGGACGTGGCTATCGTCACGAAACTCCATCCGGTGCGCTCGCACACGGGCGCGGCGGAGGGCGGCATCAACGCGGCGCTCCGAGAGGGCGACGACTGGGAGCTGCACGCGTACGACACCATGAAGGGGTCGGACTACCTCGGGGACGCGCCCGCGGTGGAGACCCTGGCGCAGGACGCTCCGGAGGAGGTCATCCAGATCGAGCACTGGGGGATGCCGTTCTCCCGCGAGGACGACGGCACCGTCAGCCAGCGACCGTTCGGTGGGTTGTCGTTCCCGCGGACGACGTACGCCGGCGCGGAGACCGGGCATCACCTCCTGCACACGATGTACGAGCAGGTGGTCAAGCGAGGTATCGAGGTGTACGACGAGTGGTACGTGCAGGACGTCGCGGTCACGGACGAGGACGACCCGAGCGAGCGGACGTGCCACGGTGCCGTCGCGATGGACATCAAGACCGGCGAGATAGCCGGATTCAAGGCGAGCGACGGCGTCATCCTCGCGACCGGCGGCCCCGGGCAGGCGTTCGACCACACGACGAACGCGGTCGCGAACACGGGAGACGGGTACGCCATCGCGTACCGCGCGGGCGTCCCGCTGGAGGACATGGAGTTCGTCCAGTTCCACCCGACGACGCTCCCGAGCACGGGCGTCCTCATCTCCGAGGGCGTCCGCGGGGAAGGCGGTATCCTCTACAACGCCGACGGGGAGCGCTTCATGTTCGAGCACGGGTACGCGAACAACGAGGGCGAGCTCGCGTCCCGCGACGTCGTCTCCCGCGCCGAGCTGACGGAGGTCAACGAGGGTCGCGGGTTCGAGGACGAGTACGTGATGCTCGACATGCGGCACCTCGGCGAGGAACGCATCATGGACCGCCTAGAGAACATCCTCCACCTCGCGGAGGACTTCGAGGGCGTGGACGGGCTCGTCGAGCCGATGCCGGTCAAGCCCGGGCAGCACTACCAGATGGGCGGCGTCGAGACCGACGAGAACGGCCACACGTGCATCGACGGGCTGTACGCCGCCGGCGAGACCGCGTGCGTGAGCGTGCACGGCGCGAACCGCCTCGGCGGGAACGCGCTCCCGGAACTCATCGTGTTCGGCGCGCGCGCTGGCAAGCATGCGGCGGGCGCCGACATGGGCGACCCGGAGATCGAGACGGGAGAGCGCGGCGACATCGAGTACGACGACACCGAGATGCCCGTCCAACCGGGCGAGGGCGGTATCAGCGGTGCCGGTGGCGAGACCGCGGCCGCGGACGGCGGCGCGGTCACGCAGGACCCGACCGCGGTCGTCGAACGCGAGGTCGAGGCCGAACGCGAGCGCGTCGAGGAGATGCTGTCGAAGGAGGAGGGCGTGAAGCACAGCCAGATCCGCGAGCGCCTCCAGAAGACGATGACCCAGAACGTGAACGTCTTCCGCGAGGAGGAGGGCGTGAAAGAGGCGCTGCGCGACATCCGCGACATCCGCGAGGCCTACGAGGACGTGTACGTCGAGGACCCGAGCCGGACGTTCAACACGGACCTCCAGCACACGATCGAGACGCGGAACCTCATCGACATCGCGGAGACGATCGCGATGGGTGCGCTCGTCCGCGACGAGTTCCGTGGCGCGCACTGGCGCAAGGAGCACCAGGAACGCAAGGACGAGGATTGGCTGAAGCACACGCTCATCGGGTGGAACGACGGCGAACCCGAGGTTTTCTTCCGTCCGGTCATCCTCGAGGGCGAGAACAAGACGTACGAGCCCAAGGAACGCTCGTACTGACCGTTCGGCCCGTCGCGGCCCGTCGCGGCTAGTCGACGACCCACCGATGCGTCGGCGGTTCCGCGTTCTGCATCTGTCGGGTCCGCGTTCTGCATCTACCGTTCCGGAATCGTCGTCCGCGAGCATCGCGTCACGAAAACGCGGGCTTACTCGGGTCGGGCGGGCGTTCGTCGCGCCCGGCGTCCGGGTTCGAAACGTGAGGCTGCACGCTCGATATGGGCAGTATTACATTACGCTCGTCTCGCCTTCGTGTTCCGTACGATGGCTACGGAGACGAGCCGGTCACCGCCGGAGACCGCGGACCCGTTCGGTGGTGATTGGCGATTGGGGCTGGCAAGTGGTATCTTGGGTGGGGTCGCGTTCGGCGTGGTGGTGTCGGTCGTCGACCCGTCGGTGCTCCGTGAGACGATTCCCGCGCTGTACGGCGTCACCCCTCCGGGTGATGCGGTCCTCGGGTGGGTGCTGCACGTGCTGCACGCGAGCGTCCTCGGTGTCGTGTTCGCCGCCGTCATCGGACTGACCGACCGCTCGGGGGCGAGTGCGCGCGACCAGGTCGGTGCGGGTATCTTGTTCGCACTCGTCGTCTGGGTCGCGCTGTCGGTAGTGGTACTGCCGCTCTGGCTCGCGGTCGTCTCACCGGTATCGGTCCCGTTCCCGTACGTCTCGAGTGCGATGCTCGCCGGACACGCCGTCTTCGGCGTCGTCATGGGAACGATCTATTACGCGTTCGACGCACCGGACGAGGACACGTCGAACTCGACGATCTCCGGCGACTGACGCGCCCGTGCTCAGAGCGGGATCGCGTCCGCGACCGCGCCGACCAGCTCGAAGTGCTCGACGAGTTTGAACCCGACGTAGATGCCGACGATGCCCATGACGCCCGCGAGGGCGGGCGGTGCCGGTATCGGTGCGTCGACGAGTGCGAACACCGCACCGGCGATCAGCCCAGTCAGCGTCGCGAAGACGATCTCTGCAATACTCATGACGACCACCTGCTTGCGTGCAAGCGCGGTTAAGCCGTTCGTTTCGATTCGCCGACCAACGCGCCTATCAGCCGGCATCTCGAACCGCCGGACGTGGAAGGGTAGCTCAGTGGGAGAGCAGTCCACGAGCGTGATTCGTGGAGAGGCTTCGCGTGGTTCGACTCCCGCCCCTTCCGTTCGCTCACCGCGTTCGCTCGCGGAAGTGGCGTAGTCCTCCTCACTCACTGCTCACGGCTTCGCCGTTCGCTTGCGCGGGACTCGCTTCGCTCGCCCCGCGTACCCTCGCGGGACTCCCACCTCTTCCGTCGTCCACACGTACGCCGCTGAGCGACGTCTACGTGAACGCGCCCGCGAGAGTCAGTCCCTCTCAGTGTGTCGTGGCGAGTGGTTTTCAACGTGGCGTGGCGAGTGCCGGTCTGGAGAAGGTGAACCTGGGTTCGGCGTTCGAGTCGTTCGACGAGCGGTGGTCGCCGCGAGTGGCCGCGGAGTTGAACGGGCAGGCGGTGAAGCTCGCGAAGGTCGAGGGCGAGTTCGTCTGGCACAGTCACGAGGACGCCGATGAGCTGTTCCTCGTGCGGTCGGGCGAGTTACGGATCGAGTTCCGAGAACGGGACCCGGTGACGTTGGCTTCGGGAGAGCTCTTGGTGGTCCCGCGTGGCGTCGAGCACCGGCCGGTGGCGGACGAGTCGGCCGAGATTCTGCTGTTCGAACCGTCCGGGACGACGAACACGGGCGACGCGGACTCGGAGTTGACGCAGACGGGCACGGAGCGCGTGGAGTAGGGCCCGCTGTCAGGCGAGCGAGTCCAGGAGGTCGGTGCGTGAGTGGGTTCGTCGTCAGTCGTACCACCCGCAAACGTTGCCAGTCCGCGCTCACGTGGGTGCGCCGGCGCGTCTGGCGGGTGCGGCGTCGCGTCGACGCCGGCGAGTGGTCGCGGTGCCGGCAACCCCTGTCGAGAGTTCGACGCCTGTCGACACCGAGATTTATGTTCGTCGAAGCTGTGGCCTGGTGATACCATGAGCACCACGACGCGACCGAGGAACGCGACACCGACGACCGTTCCGTCCACCATCGAGTCCGCGCAGGCGAAGCTCGTCTACGTCTACCTCGCACACGAAGGCGAGACCACGGTCGACGCCCTCGCCGACGCCCTCGGCGTCCCAAAACTTGGGCTGCTCGACGTCCTCGCGACGCTCGAAGCCGACGGGCACGTCGACCGCGACGACACACGAACCGTCACGTTCGCGCGGTGACGACCGCTCGGTCGCACGCGCCAGCCGAAGCCATCTCACGATATCCTCGGACGAGCATCGTCACGCGGTCGTCACCGCGGAGACAGCGTCAGGGGGACACGGCCGCGAGGACATCACGACGCCTCGTCGCCGTCGTCGAGAACGTGGTCGTAGACCAGGTCGCCGAAGAATCCACCGACGAGCAGCGGCAGGACCACGTACCCCATGAGCTGGAGGAGGACGAGCGTGACCCACCGCGAGAGCGACTCGTGGGGCGGCCAGAGCATCGCGACGACCTCGCCGACGTAGTTCCAAGAGAGCGCGACGAACGCGAGGAAGACGACGGCCGAACACGCGAGGCGAACGCGGAGCCGACCGGTATCGCGGTCGCTCTCCAGCGGCGGGTCGGGCCACTCGCGGTCCTCCTCGGGCACGACCGACGGTCGGGGCCACGACGACAGAAACCTTGCGTTCGCGGTAGCGCCCTACAGCTCGATCCGCTCGACGAGTTCGTCGCCGTTGCTCGTCGACTGGATGGCGACGATGCGGATGTCGTCCTCGAGCATCGAATCCAGGAGCTTCGCCTTCAGGAGGTTGTCCACCTGGTACACGCCCGCCGCCGAGTTCATCTCGATCTCGACGAGCACCGGATGGTCCTCGCCCGCGGAGAGCGCCACGCTCTCGATCGCCTGACTCGAAATGGTATTGATACCGCGCCCACCGCGCTCGTAGGGCATCCGCGACCGACCGCTCTCCATGTCGAGCGCGTCCGCGACGCGCACGACGCCCGCCTCCTTCGTGAGCGGAATCTCCTCGGTGTGGTGACAGAGGATGGCGTGCAGGACTTCACCCTTGACGCGCACCGCTTCGACCTTCGAGTAGAACTCCGGGAGGATGCGGTCGAGTTCGTCCGACGCGAGCGGAATCGAGTAGTACGAGTGGTTGTCGCGGTGCACGACGTGCCCGATGTCGTGGAGCGTCGCGGCGAGCGCAACGATGACCGCCTCGTCCTCCTCGTCCAGCCCCTGTTGTTTCGCGCCGTTGAACTCGACGCCCGCCCGCTTCAGGAGGTCGTACAGGCAGAGCGCGCGATGACGGACGATATTGATGTGCTTCGCGCCGTGGTCGTTGTACCCCTTCCGGTCGACCGCGTTCACGTTCTGCGCTTCGAGATACGTCTGTATCTCCGGGTCGTTCTCGACGAACTCGAGGACCGCGTTCAGCTTCTCGTCCGGGAACGAGTGCTCGCCCTGCGGCGAGTACACGCGACCGTTCCCCGCGTCGGTATCGCTCATACCGCGTCGTCGCCCTCCGGCCAGAAGAATCCTCCGTCGGCCCGTCAGTCCGCGGCTTCGGCGGCGGCGGCAACCGCGTCGTAGTCCGGTTCGACGCCGGGGTCGTCGCTCACCCACGCGTACGTGACCGTCCGGTCGGTGTCGACGACGAAGACCGCGCGCTTCGCGAGCCCGTGGACGTCGAGGTGGTCGAAGCTCGTGCGAACGTCGTACGCGTCGATGATCTCCTTCTCGTGGTCGCTGACGAGGCCGAACGAGAGGTCGTTCTGCTCGCGGAACTCGTTCAGTGCGAACGGCGAGTCGGTGCTGACGCCGTACACGGTCGCGTCGACGTCCTCGAACGCGCTCAATCGGTCCCGGAACGAGCACATCTCGGCGGTGCAGACGCTCGTGAACGCTCCCGGGAAGAACGCGAGGACGACAGGGCCGTCCTCGATGGCGTCCGAGAGCGTGAACGATTCGACGTCGCCGGTCGCGACCGGTGCAGTGAAGTCGGGTGAAGTGTCGTCAACGTCGACCATCGTCGACACCTTTGTGGAGGCGTCGGGATACCGGTTGCGTTCGCGGAGACTGGACGTGTTGCGTTCGCGGAGGCTGGACGCGTAGCGCTAGCGGTGGATAGGGGTGTGTTGACACGGGGTTTCGATTTCTCGGTCGTGGGCACGGTTCGTGTTGATTCCCGAACTCGACTGGTTCGTTCGCGCCGGTCGAACGAGCAAAAAGCCTATATTTGGCGTCGGGTAAGCGTGAGGTAGAGATGGCACTCGAAACGATTCCGACATTCATTGGGGGCCTCGGTGCACCGGAGATGGTCATCGTGTTCCTCATCGCAGTCCTGCTCTTCGGAGCGAACAAGATTCCCAAGCTCGCGCGATCGACCGGTGAAGCGATGGGCGAGTTCCAGAAGGGACGCGAGGAAGTGGAGGACGAGCTCCAGGACATGCGAGAGGGGCCCAGCACCAGCGACGACAGCGCGTTCGACGACACGACGACCACCGCCGACACGTCCACCGAGACGACCACGGACACGTCGACGGAGACCAACTGATTCTCCACCGCGCCCCTCGCGGGCGTGTGGCCTAGCGGATAGGGCGGGAGGTTCCTAACCCCCCGATCGCGGGTTCGAATCCCGTCACGCCCGCTTCACTGACTTCGTTCGTTCAGCGAGCGTTCCTGAGCCCCGCTCGCTACACTCGCGGAACCCCCGCCACGCCCGCGGCGCGACGAGCGAATTTGAAGAGGGTCAGTGGCAAGCGGGGTTCGAAGTCAGTGAGTCACAACAGCCGAGCGGAGTGACTGACCGTCTCACTTCGGTTCGAATTTCGTCGTGCGGTCGGTCCATGTATTCTTGACGAACGGACGTGAGGAGCGTTCACGGCAGCCAGCCTGGAATCAGAGAGGAAGAAACGACGAATCGCGTTTCGTTGGCGGCGGGAGCTACTGTGACGCTTCGGGTCCGTCCGGGTCGGAGTCGATGTCGTCGGAAACGTCGGCAGTGGACGTCGCCGTTTGCTCGTCGTAGACGTAGCAGCGTTGGTCGTCGAGAACTGCGTACCGTCCCTGTGTGGCGTCGTAGAGGACGCGATTGTTGCTATCAGCCGCGACGTCTACCAAGTCCATCAGCGAGTGCAGTTGGACACGTTTCGAATCTGGGTAGTCCAGCGGTTCGGGCACGTTCCCATGAGAGATCCACTCCTCGTACCGCCCGCGAGTCAACTGGTTTCGCTCGGTCTGGTCGAGCGAGAGCAGGTCGAGTCGCCGCGACCATACGAGCAGGCCCGCACAACCGAAGCCGACGATTAGCAAGGTCGGGACCGAGAGTTTCCAGATGGTCGAATACTCCTTCTGGCGCTGGACGGTTCGAGTCTGACTGAACGAGTCGCGGACGGATCCGGGGTCGTCGACCAGGAACGCGTCGCCGTCAGGCGTCAGGACGATGCTACTGGTGAACGTCCGATCGACGGGCCGGCCGTTCACTGCGCCCGTCACTCGCGTGGTGGCCTGCACCACGACCTCCGGGTCGCCGATTGTCTCCCCAAACGTATCGTCGATTCGTTCGATGGTCGCCCGACTCCGATTCAGGTTGAACCTGTACGGCGTCCGGAGCGTCTCCCCGGGACGCAGGTCGCTCTCGTTGCTGGTGCCCAGTTGGTTCGTCGACCGCCAGTAGGTCTCCTCGCCGTCCGTCGAGCGAATGATCAATCGGAGGGTCGTCTCGGCGTCGACCGACGCGTTCTCACTTGCAGTGTAGTCGAATTCGTGTTGGCCACTGAGGAACGGCGCGATCAGCGGGAAATACGCCTGCCGTGCTCGCAACCGCGTCCCCACGTCGTAGACGGGATTGGGTTTTCTGACCTCCGCACCGTGCGTGAAGCGCGAGGTCTTCGACCACGTCGACGCGGTCTGCTCTTCGGAGACGGTCGACGGGGAAAGGAACGCCGTGTACCCCATCCAGAGGCCGACGCTCCCGGCGACCAGCAGCACGACGAGGATGACGGCGTAGTTCTCCACGACGAACTGTCGATACCGCAGGGAGTCCGCCGACGTCGCGGAATCTGTCGGTGACGTGGAGTCAGGCGGCGATTCGGGGGCGGGCGGCGACGTGGCGTCGGTCGACGGTGTAGGGTCGCTCGCCGTTCCAGCGTCGTTCGACCTCGAATCGTCGGTTGAGTCACTCATTGGTAGAGACGGGTAGCGATTGGAGAGGCGGCCGTGGGGTGCTTCGGCGATTGCCGTGGACCCCCCGGTGACAGCGTCGTTCTGGTGGCTGTCCGGTCGTGGCGATCGACCGGGTCCGATGGATTCGTTGCGACTGTGAGGCGCGCTCGCGATACGCTCGCGCTCGGAGCTTCGCGTCCGCCCGAATCACGACCGCACATCCCCGAGATACCTCGTCGTTGATGCGTTCGTCACATTAAGGTGTTGTTACTGGGTCACGTCCCAGGGTGTGCGCGCGAATAATCGCCGGCGTGATTTCCGTCCCCGGCGGAAATTTTCGGGTACGCTGGAACCGGAATCGGCGGCCGTCCCCTCATACACTTGTTCAAGATTCGACACGAACCTGCCCAGATGCTTTATAATAAAAGGCTCTATCGATTATATCTTTTGGAAATTCGTTCAAAATGGCGAAAGGCCATTAACTATAACAAGGTAACAATCCCCTAACGCCTATAGATTGATGGAAGATTTGAAACACCAGAAGGGAAACCGCTGGGGGCCGGTAAGCCGAACACGCACAGGTGGGGCGAAGCAGCCGACACGACGCAAACCGAAGTGACGTGGGGATGGAAGGGGGACGCATCATGGGGGCCGGTGAGAGCCAGCTCACGGAAGAGACGGTGTTCGCTATGCTCAGCAACCAGCGGCGGCGGTTCGTCCTGCACGCGCTGGAGCATCGACCAGCCGGCGCCGAAGTCCCGCTCGGGGCGCTCGCGGAGAAGGTCACGGCCTGGGAGAACGGCATCGAGGAAGTGGAGGTGGACTCCAAGGCACGCAAGTCCGTGTACACGTCCCTCCAGCAACTCCACCTCCCGAAGATGGACGACGCGGGCATCCTCGACTTCGACGACCGCGCGGGCACCGTCACCGTGACTCCGGAGACCGAGGACCTCACCATCTATCTGGAGGTAGTGAACGGGAACGAGGTGCCGTGGCACGGGTACTACCTCGGGCTGGGCGCGATCGGGCTCTCGCTGCTCGTCGCGCTCGCGCTCGACGCCGGGCCGTTCACGGCGCTCCCGGACCTCGCGTGGGTCGCGTTCCTCGTCGTCGCACTCCTCGTGTTCGCGAGCGCGCACACCCTCACGGCCCGCGGGCGACGACTCGGAGACTACGACCGACCACCGGGGGTGGAGTGATGAATCACGGCCGAATCGTCCTCGCAATGTTCGTGATTGCCGCGCTCATCGTCGGCACCGCCGGCTACGACAGCATCCAAGGCGACCGGTCCGCCGACGTCGAAGTCGCCAACGACGCCGACGCCTACCTCGCACTCGAGGAGACGGGCGCGACCATCGAGAACGGATCCACCGGGGAGGTTCTCCGCCTCACGAACCAGTTCGGAACGACCGTCGACCTCGTGATAACCGACGTGGAGACCAGTAGCGGAGTCACAAACGAGGGACTGAACAGAAGCACCCGCGACCCAGGCAAGACCGCCACACTAAACGTCACGTGCACGAGCGCCAGCACCGGCATCATCACCGTCGACATCGAAGCCACCGGCGACGGCATCTCGTTCCAAACGACCAGAACCATCACGGTCGCCTGTCAAAGTTCGATGACCACGTCCGGATAGGCGCGCGAGGACAATCGGTCTACCCTCTTGCGTTCTGTGCTTGAAGTCTCGTTCGATAACGTGAGAATGCCTCAGTCCATACCATCGATATCTCGCGGAGGGCCATGCCGTCGTGGGAGAGATCATAGTTCTACACCGTGCTCTCTGCCGCAACGCGGCATCCTTCGACGGCTGGGAGGAAGTGGAGGGACTACATACTGAAACGTCGGGAGTCCAGGCTAGATCAGCCTCGTGGCTATGCACCCCAACCGCGTTCTCTTCGAGGGCACTACTCCATACCCTGGTCTCAAAAAAAACCGTCAACGGTGGTCGGCGCGTTGTCGCTCTCTTCGTGCCCTGATGGGGATTAGAGCGACGACCCTGCGTCGCTGTTCGCGCTTTTGCTGAAGTTCTTGACGTCGACCCTCCTCTCGCTTTGCGAGTCCGCGCCAACCGTCGCCACAGGTGCGCCAGTATCACCAGGGAGACTGCCGTTAACGTCTTTTCCAGTTGGTCCGTCGGCGTCCCCGTAGTAGTTTCCGTCAACTACGAGTGTGTCAGTGTCACCCTTCTCAACCCCCGCAGGAACCCCATTCTTTGTCTTCGTTTCAGCAAGATTGTATCGCCCAATACCAACCGTGAGATCGGTGTCAAGGACGTTGTTGTTCTCGACACCCTTGTAGTCGGACTGTCCGGAACTGTAGTTGCTGATGGTAGAATCGAGCTCCTCGTAGTTGCCTACCGCGATTCCCCACGAGTTGCCCGAGACTCCAGTCACGTTATCGATTTCGTTTTTCTTGACCTCGAAATTGACAGGGCCTATCCATTCATTAAAGGAGTCACCGTCAGGGTCTGGCGTTGGGGCGGCTGACTTGTTCTGGTTGATGGTGATCGCTTTCAGAGCAGCCGCATTGCTGTCTCCCTTGAGGTAGTTGATGGTGTTTCCGATCACCTTCGCACCGTCGTAGTCTCCGTTGACCGAGATACCCTTGTTCCGGCCGGAGCCAGCGACATTTCTTATCAGATTGTTCTGGATGCTTGCCCCCTTTGCTGCGGT
Organism: Halorubellus amylolyticus; assembly: GCF_034808145.1. Taxonomy (NCBI): domain Archaea; kingdom Methanobacteriati; phylum Methanobacteriota; class Halobacteria; order Halobacteriales; family Halorubellaceae; genus Halorubellus; species Halorubellus amylolyticus. The sequence continues at coordinate 77,034 of NZ_JAXHGM010000005.1, read as the reverse complement.
GTCGTCAGTGAACGACTTGAGACTGATGCCGGCGGCATTCACGCCGCTGCCGCCAGTCGTATCGACTTCCTGGATAAGGTTATCTTCCACAGCAACCCGGTTGTCGTGGTTCCCTCTAACGTACACACCAGCCACACCACCAGCCACTGGACTGGGGCTGCTGAAGTTGGTGACATTAGTGGATACCTTCTCTATCGTGTTGCCTACCACTTCGTTCTGATCGATATCCTGACTTCCGGAACCAGATCCGACGTAGATACCATAGTATCCATCAGGGTTCCGGATGGTGAGCCCTTCGATGCGGGTTTTGACGGTAGAGGGCTTAATCTGGATGGCCGCATGTGGGCTGCTGCCTGAGCTTGTTCCTTCTCCCTTGATGACCGGGTTATCAATACCTTTGACCATCAGACCGTTCGTCGAGACCGAGATAGACTCGGTATACGATCCAGATTCGACGAGAGTGACACCGCCGCTACTGGCGCCGTCTACGGCTGTCTGAACCGAATTGAAATTAGATAGTTGTGAGGTGACTTTTGTCCCGACGGTCCCGTTCACTCGAGCAGAGTAAATCGTGTTGTCGACCAGCAACGCCTCGAGTTGGGCTTGCGTGGCGGTCTCGCTGTTGATCGTTGCCGGCGGCGTGTCGAACTTGATCTCTGAGGACCCGCTACCACCCGTATCGTGATTTGTGACAATGTTTCTCTTCGCTTCGACGTCGAGGTTGGAATCGTTACCGAAGCCGAAGATTCCCTCAGTTTTGACGGTGTCGACCGAATTGCCGATCAACTTCAACTTGCCACTGGCACCGCTCGCTGCGATCGGGCCGTTGCTGACGTCACAATTTTTGATCGTGGTATCCGCGCCGTTCGTCTGGATATGTGGACCACCCGTTACCGAACCCGAGGTGACGGTCAGGCCATCCGCTGTCGCGTTCGACCCTGCAAGGTCGATCGTCCGACCAGCGGTCCCCGGCTCTGTGATTTTCAGGTTTCGGAGCGTGATTCCGTCAGCAACTGCCTTGAGCGTCTGCCTCGTGCCCAAGTCGATTTGCGCCGTTCCAGAGCCGAAGCCAGTGATCGTAACATCGGCTGTTTCGATGTCAATCCGGTCCTGACTGCTCCCGGCAGAGTTGACGTTCTCTCCGGATTCATCGATTTTCTGTCCACCTTCGATACCAACGACTGAACCCTGCTCGATTGCGCCACTTCTCAGTGCATCCGACAGCGTCGCGAAGGTATTGGGTTCGCTCCCCCTGCCGTCGACGATGTACTGCGGCTGCGGGACGTTCTGGTTGGGTGCCGACGCGGTCGCGTCCGCGACGACGGTGACGGTGTCGAGCAGGCTCCCGCTGACGTCGTTGTTGAGGGTGTCAATGGTCAGGCCGATGACGACCTGTTCGCCCACACCGAGCTCCACGGAGTTGTCCGCGTCCTCGAGGGACTGGCCGTTCGAGCCGTTCGTGCTCGTGTCCGTCGAGCGCGTCACGCGGAACGTGACGGCGTCGCTGTCGTCCTCGAAGTACACGCTCGTCGACTGCGTGCCCTGGTTGACGATCTTGAACAGGTCCTCGACCTGCGTGATCGCGTCCTGGTTCACGCCGCTACCGCCAGCGTTCCCGTCGCCGTCGAGATTGATCGCGAGCGTGTCGTCGCTCTCTGTCGTGACGTAGTCTCCCGCGTTGTCGCTGTCGAGCGCCTGGAACGCGAGGTAGGCGCTGGAGTCGCCAGCGACGGATACGTCGACGGAGCGTTCGGCTTCGATACTGGTGAACGCCTCGGTGCCGAAGGCGGCCGCGCCGCCTGCCCCGAGTGCGCCGATACTGATTAGCAGTTTGCGTCTCTCCATACAAGAGCACCAACAACATACATAGTCATTGTATTCAGCATCTTGAACCGAACAGGCACCTATTTGAGCAAACAAAATTCAGTTCAAAACCTTGTATATGTGGGGAATAGACCGATTACGGCCTCATTCGAGGCTTTAATTCCCAGCCGCTGTACCCTGAGCGGGGGCTCCCACTCGTGGACGCGAGACGCTTCGACGAGTCCGACTGCAGACCGGTTTCGCGCAATCGGACACCCTTGACGGGATTCCCCGTCTTCATGCCGGTTTTGCGTCCGTTCAAGACGACTAATACAATAGTCTTATAGCTGCAAGTGTAGGCAATGCGAGTGCGCACGTCGTCTGTCGTGTCTGACTTCCGACTCGGTGACCCTGGATTCGAGAATCAGCGAGTCGAATCTGGTCGGGGCCGAGTCCGACAGGCGACAGCTGAACAATTGCGTTTTGATATGTTCGATACATGAGAAGCGGGGTGTTGGTTGCGGTCGTGCTGGTGGTGGTAGCCATCTCGGTTACTGCGACGTTCTTCGGCGGAACGCAGGCCGGGTCCGTCGGGAGCGGAATCCGTGTCGAGGCGGCTGACGCGCCGAACGAGAAGTACGTGACGACCGATCCCGAAACCGGGAACGTCAGCATCGACCTCAAGAGCATCAGTTCGGGGGGAGCCGGCGTGAACGAGGACGCACTGACGCGGTTCGACGAAGTGCTCCGGATCACCAACACCAACGGTCAGGAAGCGGACGTGTGGGTGACCGACCCGAGTAACCGCGTCACGTTCTACGAGACGGAAGACGGTAACAGAGAGCCGATTGAGGGCCCACAGAACCAGGTGGGTCTCGACCCGGGCGAAGATATGCTCGTCGGACTCAGCGTCGACACCAAGGGTGGGACGGTGGACTTCGACGGCACGCTGACCATCCACGCCAATATCGCGGAGGACGACGACCCTGGAACCACGACGACCCCCACGACAATCCGGACGACCACAGCGCCCACAACGACTGGAACGACGACGACCGAACCGACCACGACGGAATCGACCACCATGACCGACGACGGCGGTGGTGGCGGCGGTGGTAGCGGCGGCGGTGGTAGCGGCGGCGGTGGTAGCGGCGGCGGTGGTAGCGGCGGCGGTGGTGGCGAGGACCCGAAGGTCCGCCTCACGGAGGTCGAGCTCAGCGGGGACGAGTTCGAGGTTGGCGACACGCTGGTCGTGTCGGCGAAGTTCGTCAACGAGTACAGTGAGACGCGGACGGTGACGGTCGAGCTGTTCGTCTCCGGGCGGCAGGTCGAGGAGCGGACGGTGACGATCAGCACGCTCTCGAACCGGACGGTGCAGTTGTCGCACGTTCTCGAAGAGCCCGGCACGTTCAGGGTGCGGCTCAACGGCCGCTCCGCTGGGTTCATCACGGTCAGCGGCGATGGCGGTGGAGGCGGTGGCACGACGAGGCCGACGACCACGTCGGGCGGTGGTCCCACCACCACTCCCGCCCCGGGGAGTACCAGCGAATCCACGACGGAGTCGACGGTCGAGCCCACGCCGCCCTCGCCAACGACCGGAACCGACGTGCCGCCGACGACCGCCCAGCCGCCCGGTGACTCGGACGGCATCGACCCGCTGACCGCTCTCGTCGTCGCACTTCTGGTGTTGGCGGCCGCTGCCGCCCTGGCGGCACGGTACCTGGACTTCAACCCCCGTTTCTGACGGGAAACAGGCTTTTGCCCACGAGGCAGAGATGACAAGGTACATGCCCTCGGTCACTGGGAGGTTGTCCACTGCGGTCGTCGTCGTGGCGGTGATCCTCCTCGTCGCGAGCAGCGTCGGACAGCCGCTGCTCTTGAGTTACGTACGGAGTGGGAGCATGGCGCCGACGCTCGACAGCGGCGACGGGTTCGTCGCCGTGCCGACGGCTATCGCTGGGCCGCCCGAGGAGGGAGACGTGATCATCTACCGGGCGCAGGAGCTCAACGGCGGCGGGCTAACCACGCACCGCGTCGTTCGGGAGAACGACCATGGGTACGTCACACAGGGGGACGCGAACCCGTTCACCGACCAGTCCGCGGGCGAACCGCCCGTTCGTCGCCAGCAGGTCGTCGCCATCGGACTCGAGGTCGGCGGCAGCGTGCTCGCGATTCCCGCTCTCGGCACTGGCGTGACGGCGGTCCGGGAGTCGACGAGTGACCTGATAGGACGACTCGGGTTCTCGAGTCTCGACGGGTCGAGACTGTGGCTGGGAGCGGCAGCTGCCGGGGTGGTTTTGCTGTTGTTCGGCGGTCGCGGGAACGCGCGTGGTCGGCGACCGGAAAATCGTGACCGGGACCTCGACCGAAGGGTGCTGCTGTCGGTCCGAAACGTCGCGCTCCTCGCCGCTGCCGTCGTCGTCGTCGCGGCGACTGCGAGCATGGTCCTGCCACTCGGCCCGGTGCAGTACGACGTCGTGAGCGCGGAGAGCGACCTGCCGGGGCCGCGAGTCATCCCCGCTGGCGAGTCCGAAACGACGACGTACCGCGTCCCAGGGGGACGATTGTTCCCGACCCGGTACTACGTGGAGCCGGGAAGTGACGCGGTCGCCGTTGGGACGGCGAGCGGCGTCGTCAGGCCGGGAGAAAATGAGAACGTGTCGGTGACGCTCTCGGCGCCGCCAGAGCTCGGGTACTATCGCCGGTACGTCGACGTCCGTCGGTACCCGATGGTCGTGCCGCCTGCGACTATCGACGCGTTGTATCGAGTGCACCCGCTCATGCCGGTCTTCGTGCTCGACGCGGGGGCCGCGGCTCCCTTCCTGCTGGTGGCGTTGGTCGCCAGTCCGCGACGGAAGCCCAGCGGGTCGGCTGGGACATCGGGGACGCGGGTGCGTGGCTCCGGCCGATGACGAGGGTGCTTTCTGGTCTGAGTCGCTAACGTCGTCGTACTCGCGTGAGCGCCGGCGGCGGTCGTCAGTCGTTTAGGTAACTCGATGTTACCGCCGCGAGTCCTCATTCGGATAGTGGGTGGAATTTACTACCACGGTCGCCAACATAAACGAGCGTTCATATCACTTAGATACTGTCGGAATAAGACCAATGCGTTCAGTTTCCGTCTTCGAGAAAACAGCGGGACGGCGAGAGGATAATCGCCTTATTAGACAGTAGATTGACGAGACTAGCGTGTCGATATCACGCCTGATAATCGGTGGAAGGTTTTTTGCTCGCACGCGTAAAGGGGTAGGCAATGGCTATTAACGACGCCGACCAGACGGGGCAAGACGGGCTCGATGGGGGCGATTCTGGGGCGTCGGACGAGGCGGCGTCCGATGGCCCGACCGACGGTTCCTCGGTTCGGGTTGGCGAGTACACCTGGCGGGAGTTCATGCGAGACTACGGGTACGGCGACGACGTATCCGCACTCTACCGGAACGTCGAGGACACGACCACAGAGGACTCGAGTCGGATGGGGCTGGGTACGCAGGAGGGCACGGTCCAGACGGTCCCCGAAGGCGGCGACTGGGACCGCGTCGACTTCGACCCCGAACCGTACCTCGGCGTCCACCCCGACGACCTCGCCGACCACATCACCGAGAACGCCGCACCGGGCGCGAAGTGGCTCTGGAACGAGTTCAAGGACGCAGTCGACCCCGAGACCACGCCCGTCGTCAAGGACACCTGGACGTGGGAGAACTTCAAGTGGCAGTACTACTACGAGGACGACGGGTCGTGCCCGACCGACGGCGACGGTGAGAAGGTCCAGTTCGACGAGACCGACCACCTGAGCTTCGAGGACGACGAGGTCGAGGGCGTGCTCAGTCAGGGCGACGACTTCGCGCAGGAGCTCGCGGACGTCGTCGAGGAACGGACGGTGAACGTCCAGGAGGAGATGGAGGAGGACGAGTTCTTCTCGGACCCCGGCGGCAACACGACCGTGGTGAACCGGTACGACCTGGAGAAGTCCGTGCCGATGGAGAAGAAGACGCACTTCCGCGAGGAGGAGCGCTACTGGGTGAACAAGCCGTACGCGTTCGTCATTATCTTCCTCTCCGAGAAGGAGAACGAGCGGAAGTACTACGTCGTCCAGCCGTACATGAACGAGCTCGAGGACGACCTCGAGGAGTTCATGACGGGGAAGCTCCGCACCGCGATCAAGTACAGCGACGAGGACGTCGCCGTCGAGGGCGACGAGGACGCTCGACGGGACGTCATCGACCGGGAGACCAAGCGACTGTTGAAGCGATACGACCTCTTCGAGGGGACGCCGGCGTCGTCCGATTCGGCGGGTGCGGCGTCGGGCACGCAGTCCATCACGGAGAGCATCCGACGGTTCTTCGGGACGGCGGACGTGGACGGCGCCGCCGTCCCGGACGGACAGGACGAGGACGCGGAAGGGTACGGGCGCGAACTCGACGGTATCAGGGCTCGCCCGGAGCCGGTCATCCTCGAGGAGGACCAGGAGACGCTCAACGAGTACCAGGTCGAGAAGCTCCTCTACTTCCTGAAACGGGACTTCATCGGGTACGAACGCATCGACCCGATAAAGCACGACATCAACGTCGAGGACATCTCGTGTGACGGGCACAACTCGCCGATCTTCGTCTATCACGGCGAGTACGAGCAGATCATCTCGAACATCTACCACGGCGAACGCGAGCTCGACGACTTCGTGGTGAAGCTCGCACAGCGCTCCGGGAAGGGTATCTCGAAGCGGCGGCCGCAGGTCGACGCGACGCTCCCGGACGGGTCGCGTGCGCAGTTGACGCTCGGGAAAGAGGTGAGCGACCACGGGACGAACTACACCATCCGTCAGTTCAAGGACGTCCCGTTCACGCCCGTGGACCTCATCAACTGGAACACGTTCAGTCTCGACGAGATGGCGTTCCTCTGGCTCTGTATCGAGAACCACAAGAGCCTCATCTTCGCCGGTGGGACGGCGTCCGGGAAGACGACGAGCCTGAACGCTATCTCGCTGTTCATTCCCTCGAACACGAAGATCGTGTCCATCGAGGACACGCGCGAGGTCGAACTCCCCCAGCGGAACTGGGTGGCGAGCGTCACGCGACCGTCGTTCAGCGAGGACTCGCAGGGTGACGTCGACGAGTTCGACCTGCTGCGTGCGGCACTCCGGCAACGGCCGGACTACATCGTGATGGGCGAGATCCGTGGCGAGGAAGGACGGGTCCTGTTCCAGGTCATGTCGACGGGGCACACGACGTACACGACGTTCCACGCGGACTCCGTCGGCGAGGTCCTGAAGCGGTTCACGACCGACCCGATCAACGTCTCGAAGACGATGTTCACCGCGCTCGACCTCGTGAGCATCCAGACGCAGACGCGCGTGAACGGCCGGAAGGTGCGTCGGAACCGGAACATCACGGAGATCAATCACTACGACGCGGAGAACGACGAGATCAACGTTCAGGACGTCTACCAGTGGCAGGCGGAGACGGACGAGTTCCTGAAGATGGGGGATTCGAACACGGTCGAGGAGATCAAGTTCGACCGTGGGTGGGGGCAGGAGAAGCTCGACGAGGAGCTGTTCAAGCGTCGGGTCATCCTGGCGTACATCGTCAAGACGGGGTTGAACGAGTACGCGCAGGTCGCCGCGATCGTGCAGGCGTTCATCAACGACCCCGAGACGATCTTGACGCTCATCGCGAACGGGCAACTGGAGGAGAGCCTCACCGACCTCCGGGAGATGGAGTCCGTCCTCATCGACGTCGACCCGGAGGACGAGGAGCTCGTTCCGCGGCCGGACCCGGACGACGAGACGTACAATCTCGCGCAGGACATCCTCGAGCGTGCGGAGGAGTCGATGTTCGAGGAGTACCGTGGGAAGATTCCCAGTGGTCTCGCGAGCGCGCTCAGTGGCGTGAGTACCGAGGAGGACGTGGACGCGTCGGAGGCGGTGGAGTCGGAGGACGACGACTTCGACTTCGGGAGTTCGCTTGACGACGTCGGTGGTGGCGATGGCTTCATGCTCGGTGGGGACGACGAGGACGACGACTTCTCGTTCGGTGATAGCGGGGAGGCGGACGGGCCGTCGTGGTTGAGTGACGACGGTGGCGGGTTCTCGTTCGGCGAGGACGACGACGCGAATCCGTTCGGCGAGGGGTCTGGCGGATCGACGGGCGGTGCAGAAGCGGGTTCCGCGGGGGCGTCGGCGCCAGCTGATGCGCCGGAACTTGAGCCCGGAAGTGCTGCGCAGGAGGACGAGAGTGCTGCGGCCGCGAGCGAAGCGCAGGAGGCTCCGAGTGAGGTGCAGGAAGCCCCGAGTGAGGGACGGGAGGCTGGGAACGACGGGGACGCGGTCGGTGCTGGGGCTGACGACGGGTCTGTGTTCGAGGAGGATGGGGCTGCGTTCGACGCCGACGAGCCCGACGAGCAGGGCGCGGTGTTCGGCGAGGACGACGGAGCGTTGGAGGACGACGCGGGCGATATCGACTCCGAGTTCCCGGCGCTGACCGACGAGGACCGCGAGTCGTCGGCGGACGACGAACCGGCGCGCGAGGCGGTGAACGCGGGCGATTCGGCGGCGTCGACGGATGCGTCGTCCACCGAGGACGTCGACGACGGCGCCGAGGAGGACTCAGCCGCCAGCGGCGGTGAGGACGATGGCGCGATATTCGGCGACGAGGACCAGACGACCGCTGACGACACCCCGGACGGCGACGAGGACGCGTTCTTCGGCGACGACGACGAGCCGTTCTTCGACGAGGACGACGACTCCATCTTCGGGGAGAACGACGGCGCCGTCTTCGACGAGGACGACGACACGGGCGACGGCGACGACAGCGTCTTCGGTGACGACGACGGTGCGGACGCCGAGCCGCCGGACGACGACGATTCCGTGTTCGGCGGCGGTGACGACGGTGGGGTGTTCGACGAGGAGGACGACGGGGGCGACGAGGACGACGGGTCCGTGTTCTCGAGCGGCGGTGACGAGGAATGAGTCTGCAAACGACCGATCAAGACGGCGGGTTCGACGCCGGGTCGGACAGCCTCGGCGACATGTTCTACCCGCTGTACACGCGGTTGTTCGCCGACGACTCGAACTTCGTCGCCGACGTGGAGACGAAGCTCGCGCAGTCCCGGATGACGGACACCGTCGAGATGTACCTGTCGCGTGCGCTCGGAATCGGCGTGATCGCGGGCGGTATCCTCTGGCTGATGGGGATGCTCATCGGGTACCTCGTGTTCACGTTCCTCCTCCCGAGCACGGAGAGCCTGACTGGAATCGGTATCACGAACCCGGCGCTCATCGACTTCATCAACCTCATCAAGGTCCCGGCGCTCATCCTCGCGACCGGGTTGTTCCTCGGGACGATCGGGTTCGCGATGGGGTTCGGTGCGCTCGTCGCGGTGCCGTACTCGCGAGCGTCCAGCCGGAACCGCGAGATCAACATGCTCCTGACGGACGCGGTGTCGTTCATGTACGCGCTCTCCGTCGGCGGGTTGAATCAACTCGAGATTCTGGAGGCGATGGCGGCCGCGGAGGACACGTACGGCGAGGTCGCGAAGGAGTTCCAGTCCATCGTTCAGGAGACGGAGTACTTCGACACGGACTACCGGACCGCGATCCGGAACCAGGCGATGGAGACGCCGAGCGACGAACTCGCGCAGTTCCTGACGGACATGCTCTCAATCGTGAACTCCGGCGGTGACATGGAGGGGTTCCTGTACGACAAGAAGGAGAAGCACATGCGGACGGCGAAACAGCAACAGGAACTCACGCTGGAGACGCTGGAACTGTTCGGCGAGATGTACATGACGCTGTCGCTGTTCCCGCTCCTGCTCATCATCATCCTCGTCATCATGCAGATGCTCGGCGAGGCACAGGTGACGATGCTGTACGGGACCGTGTACGGTCTCATCCCCTTGACCGGCCTCGGGTTCCTGGTGTTGGTGTCGACGGTGAAGGAGGACGAGGTGGGAGACGGGTACCTGTTACCGAGTGACGCGGACGAGAGGTTGCTGCAACAGCAGGACTCGGGCCTCCTGAATCTCGGGCTCGTCGAGCAGTACGCTGACCGTGGGTCGATGTTCAAGCGCATCAAGAACAAGGAGGGGACGCACGAGACCATCCGCGTCCTGAAGGCCCCGCACCTGTTCTTCCGCGAGAACCCGGCGTACACGGCCGCGATAACCGTGCCGCTCGCGATCGCCATCGTCGTCGTCGCGGCACTGACCGGGTCGGTGCCGACGAGCTGGGAGGGCATGCAGAACGCGCCCGTCTGGGGGACGTTCGTGTACGTCTACGTCCCGGCGTACCTGATCTTCCTGCCGTTCGCGGTGTTCCGCGAGTGGAACGTGCGCTCGCGGAAGGCCATCGTGTCGAACATCTCGGACAACCTCCGGAAGCTGTCGTCGGCGAACGACACCGGGTTGACGCTCCTGGAGTCGTTCAAGACGGTGTCGGAGACGACGAGCGGGAAGATGGCGACGGAGTTCGACACGATGCACGCGAAGGTGAACTACGGGATGAGCCTGAAGGACGCGCTCGTGGAGTTCAACAACAAGTACCACATGCCGCGGATGGCGCGGACGGTGAAACTCATCTCGAAGGCCCAGGAGGCGTCCAGCCAGATCACGGACGTGCTGTCGACGGCGGCGCAGGCGTCGGAGAACCAGGACGACATCGAGCGCGAGCGGAAGTCGCGGACGCGGATGCAGGTCGTCATCATCATCATGACGTACCTGACGTTGCTGGCGGTGATGGCGATCCTGAAGACGCAGTTCCTGGACACGCTCCAGGGTGTCACGGGGAACTCGTCCGGCGGTGGCGGTGCCGCGGCAGGTGGTGGGGCGGCGGGCCTCGGGAGCAGCATCAACGTGTCGTTGCTGTCGATGCTGTTCTTCCACGCGGTCACGATGCAGGCCATCCTGTCGGGCGTCATCGCGGGCTACATCCGTGATGCTGACATCACGAGTGGCTTGAAGTTCGTGCTGGTACTGCTGACGATTGCGCTCGTGGTCTGGGCTGCGGTGGGCGCAGGATGATGTCGGGGCGAGACCTCACGGGCCTGCGGGGTCGTGACCGCGGGCAGACGACGCAGGACTTCGCGATCGGTATCAGCGTGTTCCTGTTGACGGTGACGTTCACGTTTGCGTTCGTGCCGTCGACGGTGACGCCGTTCGGGTCGCCGGTGACCGACGCGATTCCGGCGAAGTCCGACCGCGTCGCGTCGACGGTCGTCGATACGACCACGGTCGACGATCGATCGCGGACGCTCGAGAACTCGTCGTTAGATGCCATCGTAGACATGAACGGGGACGAACTTCGGGAGGAGTTCGGGTTGCGTTCGACTGCGCAGGTGAACGTGACGGTCCAGAGCCGGTCCGGCGCAATCGTCGAAGCGGACCTCGGGAGTGGTTCCAAACCACTCGTCGCTGGCGACGACTATCCGCGGAATCAGGCGGCGGCGTCGACGACGAGGGTGATCAGAATTGAAGGTGTTCCGGGTTGCAAGACGGGGTGTCTGCTCGTCGTGAGGGTGTGGTGAACATGTTCGACGACAATCGGGGTCAGGCGTACACGCTCGAGGGGTTCATCGGGTCGATACTCATCTTGACGGCGGTCCTGTTCGCGCTCCAGTCGGTCGTCATCACGCCGACGACGGGCGGGACGGTCGACCGCGACGCGAGAGACCAGGTGCGTCTGGAAGCCCAGGACATGCTCGTGTTGAGCGCGGAGTCCGGGAACCTCTCGAAGATGATCCGATATTGGGACCACTCCAAGAATCCCGGTCAGTTCAACGGGTCTGATGGCCGGAGCCTCGGATATAGTACCGAGCTTCCGCCGAGTAGCGCGCCGAGAGGCTTCCTCGTACTGCTTAACGATAGCTTCATGGACAAGAACGGATACAACGTTATCCTGTCGTATCAGGACGCGAGCGGAAATCCGGGGGGCGATAATCTGGTGATGGTCCGGAACGGATTCACGACGCAGAGTGGCGTAATCGCGACCTACACCGTGACGCTATTCGACGATCAACGACTGACCGCCGACGACACTAGGACGTTGAAAGCATGCAAAGAAGCCCCGGATTGTGACTACCCGATTCCGGACGTGTACCCGAAAAGTCCGGTGTACAACGTGGTGACGGTGAAGGTGATCGTATGGTAGGGTTCGCGTTCGACGACCGATCGGAGCGCGCGCAACTCATCCTCGTCGGCGCCGTCGCCATCGCGTTCATCGTGCTCGGGCTCGCGGTCGTGTTCAACACGGTCCTGTACACGGAGAACGTCGCGTCCACGGGAGCGGCGAGCGAGCCACGGGATGCGCAGCTATTGAACAAGGAAATCGAGATTGGCGTCAAGAGATTGACCGAGCGCGTGAACGCCAAGGGGAGGTTTGTCTCGAATTCAACGGCGTACACAGCCTTGACGCAGAATGTGTCCTGGTACAGTACTAATATGACCGAAGTCATCGGTGCAGCCTCTCCAAAAGTAGTGTCCTTCGGGGTTAAATCGACGAGTGCAGACGTTACGTACGGGGCGCGCATTCGAGACGACGACGACTCGAACTTTGAGGGTCCTGGAGCGACCGACACGAAGAACTGGTCCTTGATGACGTCCTCCAGCGGCGATGCGATCGTCCGTGACTTTGACATGACCGTGAACCGGTTGAGCCTCGCATCCGCTAACCAGAAAGAGGCATTCCATATCGTGTGGCGGGACCCGGATACGAATGACAACCACGTCGTGTGGGTGTACCGGAATTCGAATGATAACGTCGCTCTCCGAACGGTGAACAACACTGCAAATCCCACGACTGACTTCTCTAGCCCGGAGTGTGAACTGGTCGGGTCCGAATCCGAGGAAAAAGTGGTGTTCAATTTCTCCGACGGCAGCGTCCAGGGGTACGACGACTGCGACTCCCAACTCGGGCCTTGGGCGAGGATTGGGAACGAAACGCCGAGGCAAGTTGAGTTCTACAGGGCCGACAACGTCACTGGCAACTATTCGCTCGCGATGAACAGTCCTGGGAATCTGAACGCGGATTTATCAGACCCGGATATCGCGTCCAGCGATCCGTACGTAACCGCTGACGTCTGGGAGTTCGAGGTCGCGGTCCGGTACGAGTCCGGGGAGACGTCGTTCACTGAGAAGTACTACGTGGAGGTGTACAATCGCTCGCGATGATTCGAGATAGCTTCTTCGAGGACAACCGGGGGGTGTCTATCGCGGTGACGCACGTGTTGACCATCGGTATCACGACCATCCTCATCACGGGGTTGCTCGTCGGCGGGAGCGGGCTGCTCCGGGACGAGAAGCAGCGGGCGACGCAGACGGAGTTGCGGACCATCGGGAACCGGATGGCGGCGGAGATTTCGTCGGCGTACTATAGCGCGGAGGACGCCGGTGGGGGAACGATGACCGTTCGCGTCTCGCATCCGGAGTACGTCGCCGGGGACAACTACAACGTGAAGTTACGGGAGGGAGACACAAACTGTGACGCGCCGGGAGACCTGGCGCCGCCATCCTTAGATCCACAGTGTCTGGTTCTATCAACCCCTGGTGGTGATGAGAGCGAGGTCGTCGTTCCGATTGATCCAGCAATTGAACTTACGACGCCGCTGCCGACCGTGAACGGAGGGTCGTTCTACATCGTCGTGGAGGAATCGGGTGGCACGATGGAACTGACGCTCCAGAACGACCCGCCGTCGCCATCTCTCGCGCCCATACCGGAGGTGACTCGATGATGGACCTGTTCGGCGACGAGCGCGCGGTGAGCGACGTACTGGCGTTCATCATCGTGTTCTCGATGATCATCACGTCGGTCGCGCTCGTGTACGGGACGGGGTTCTCGTCGATCCGGGACGTGCGTGACGGCGAGCAGAAGGCCAACGCCGAGCGCGCGCTGGAGGCGGTGGCGTTGAGCATGGACGACATCGTGAAGGGACAGGCGACGCGGCGTGGCGGGTCGCTGAACCTCGGCGGCGGGCAGTTGCGCGTGGACGATTCGACCGACGTAACGGTGAACGTCGACGGTGGGACGTTCAGTACGACGGAGTCGATCAGGTCGTTCGAGTACTACATGGACGATACCGCCGTGGCGTACGAGTCCGGTGGGGTGTTCCGCCGAGACGGCTCGGCGTCGGTGGCGGTGCTGCGGCCGACGATGAAGTGTACGGACGGGAGCGCGGTGGTGTCGCTCGTTCGGGTCAAAATGGATGATAAGCAGTCGGCCCGTGCTATCGGTTCGACCGATAACGTCGAGGTGAGTATGGTCGAGGAGTCGACCGAACTCCTGCACTCGCAGACGGAATCGTCGTCATTCGAAGTCGTGGTTGACGTGGACGGTACGGATTACGGCCCAGCGTGGGAGCGAACGCTCGACGAGCAGGACTGGACGACCACGGACTGGAACGGTGACGGAGACACGAGTGAAGGGAAGTGTACGACGAAGCGCGTTGTCGTGCGCTTGGTCGTCATCGAGCTGACCTACGGGTCGCCGTGACCGTCTCTTCGACCCAATCTACGTAGGTCGACCCTACGTAGTTAGGTGAGTCTGTTTTGAGATGGCCGTTTGAATACGTGCGCAATGAGTACTGACGCGACCGAGGACGTGCCATCTCGCGAGGACGCCCCGGTCGTCCTCGTGGTCGACGACGACGAGGACCTGGCGGAGACCTGCGAGTACTGGCTGGACGCCGGACAGTACGTGCCTCGCGTCGCGAACAGCGGCGAGGAGGCTCTGGAGGCGATGAGCGAGGACGTGGACGCGGTCCTTCTGGACCGACGGATGCCGACGCTGTCGGGCGACGAGGTCCTCGAGGAGTTGCGCGAGCGCGGGTTCGACGTGCCGGTGGCGATGATGACGGCGGTGGCGCCTGACACGGACATCGTCGACATGCCGTTCGACGACTACCTCGTGAAACCGGTGTCCCAGGACGACATCTTGGAGGCGGTCGACGAGATGCTCGCGCGGTCGTCGTTCGACGAGGACGTCCGCGAGTACTTCGCGATGAGTTCCACGGAGGAGGCGCTCTCGGCGCGCGAGACCGAGGAGCTCCGGGACGCCGACGAGCTGGCCGACCTCCGCGACGAGATAACCCAGCAGTACGAGGAGTACGAGCCGGTCATCGAACGCCGGGAGCGCGAACTGGAGCGGTTGACGCACATCAACACGGTCATCAGGCAGGTCGACCGCGTGCTCGTGGAGGCGGAGAGCCGCGAGGAGATCGAGTCGGAGGTGTGTGCGTCGCTCGCGGAATCGGGTGCGTACTCGGTCGCGTGGATAACGGGGTACAACGAGCGCACGGAGCGGTTCGATCCGCGGGTCGCGGCGGGCGCGGACATTGAGCGCGTGGAGTCCGAGACCGTGGACGTGAGCGAGGTGGCGACGCGCGTGAGCGAGGCGGTGACGACCGGTGAGGTGTGCGCGATCGATTCGGTGTCGCGGGCGCATCGGGAGGCGGTGTTCGGGGACGACGGGTCGTCCGCGGAGACGTCCGCGGTGGTCGCGCCGCTCTCGTACCGCGAGAAGACCTACGGTGCGGTGCTCGTGTACGCGGAGCGCGCTGACGCGTTCGGCGAGCAGGAGCTGGAGGTGTTCGGGGAGCTCGGGGAGCGGATCGGGAGCGGTATCAACTCGGTCGAGCAGCGGCAGCTCCTGCTCGCGGACACGATCGTGGAGTTGGAGTTCCGGCATACGGACCGCGCGGACCCGTTCGTGGACCTGTCGGCGTCGACGGGAGCGACGGCGAACCTGAAGGGGGTGGCGTCGACGAGCGACTCGTCGCTGACGTGCTATCTGGAGGCCGACGGGGTGTCGGGGGAGACGTTCCTGGAGGCGGCGACGACGCACGACCTCGTCGAGGACGTACGCTTGGTGACGGACGGCGACCCGTCGCTGTTCGAGATCACGGTGTCGTCGTCGGCCGTGCACACGCTCTCGTCGGCTGGGGCGACGGTGAAGACGTTCCGCGTCGAGCAAGGCGAGGGACGGCTGGTGGCGGAGGTCGCGCCGGACGCGGACCTGAAGGCGTTGGCGCGCGCGGTGGAGTCCGCGTACGAGGAGACGTCCGTGCTCTCGAAGCGGCGCGTGGAGCGGTCGGTGCAGTCCGGCGAGTCGTTCCGGAAGGACCTCGAGGACCGGTTGACGGAGCGCCAGCAGACGGCGATGGAGACGGCGTTCTCGGCCGGGTACTACGAGTGGCCGCGGGAGTCGACGGCGGAGGAGGTCGCGGAGGCGATGGATATCTCGTCGCCGACGCTCCACGAGCATCTGCGCGCTGGCGAACGCAAGCTCCTGCAGTCGTTCATGTCCGAGGTCGACGACGACGAGTACTGACTCGCGGCCGGCCCCTGCGGTCTGGTGCGGTAGGTGGCATGTCTGGGGGTGACGGGCTGTGCCGGGACGGGCGGTACGGGGCCCGATTACGGAGTCTCGTCAATCCAGATTACGGCGTCTGGTCGGTGCCGGGGTCGAGGTCGAGTTCGTCGTTGACGAGGTCGGTCGCTTTCTGGAGTTCGCCGACTCCGGAGAGGTAGCCGGCGCCGACGGTGGCTTTGAGGGCGACGGCGGCGCGGCCGGTGATGACGGTCGGGCCGACCTGTGCGACGGCGCCGTTCCCGATGGAGACGAGCCAGCCGGGAGAGTCGAACTCGAAGCGGTCCATGCGCGGTTCGAACGACCCGGCCTCGTCCGTGCGGCGGTGGTCGACGACCTTCGCGACGTTCGCGGCGGCGACGCGGGCTTCGCGGATGGCTGATTGGGCGCTCGCGGGGACGGCGTCGCCGTCTGCGTCGACGACGCGACCGGCGTCGCCGACGACGAACGTGTCGCCGTCGACGCGGAGGTCCGCGCGGGCGTCGACGCGGTCGCCGTCGGTGGCGGCGGGGCCGGCGATGCCGCCGGTCCAGACGAACGTGTCGTACTCGATGCGCGTGCCGTCGTCGAGGACGACGGCGTCGGCGGTGGCTTCCGCGACGGCGGCGTTCGTTCGGACGTCGACGCCGGCGTCGACGAGCGCGTCGTGGACGGCGGCTTGGAAGTTCTCCGGGAATCCGGGTGCGACTGCGGGCCGCATCTCGAGGACGGTCACGTCGAGGTCACCGGCCGCGGATTGATCCGTCGTGGGTTCCTCCGGGGTGGCTCCGTCGGTCGCGGGGTCGTCGCCTTCGGCGTGCTCGGTGGCGTCGCCGACGCTGACCTCGACGGGGTCGGTGTCGTCGGTCGTCGACGGGTCGGCGTGTTCGTCGCGGAGCGCGGCGAGTTCGCCGGCGACCTGGACGCCCGAGAGGCCGGCGCCGCCGACGATCGCGCGACCGCCGGTGTCGATAGCGTCGTGGACGGACTCGCGGATGCGTTCGGCGTGCCCGACGCGCTTGCAGGGGATGGCGTGCTCGCGGACGCCGGGGAGGTCGTAGTACGCGGTCTCGCTCCCGAGGCAGACCGCGCCGACGTCGTACGCGAGGACGGTGTCGTCGTCGAGCGTCACCTCGTTCGCGTCGGTGTCCACGTCGACGACGGTGCCTTCCCGGACCTCGGCGCGGTCGAAGAGCTCGTCGAGGCCGAGCGTGATGTGGTCGGCGACCGTCGGTTTCCGGATGACGCGATGGACCTCGTGCTGGACCACGTGCGTTCCGGTGTCGTCGACGACGACGATGTCGACGTCGTCGTCGAGCGTGCGTTCGAGCTTCCGTGTCAGCGCGACGCCGGCGTAGCCGGCGCCGAGGACGAGGACTCGCATACGGAGCGGTTGGGGCCGAACCGGCATATGCTGGGGGGTGCCGGCACGGACCCGTAGACTCGACGGGGCGGCGCGCTGTCGTCCGATACCGGGACGCATTAGCGCGTCGACGCCGAAGCGTCTCGCGATGACTGATGCGCTCGTCGCGACTGACGTCCGGAAGGCCTACGGGGACGTCCAGGCGGTCGGTGGGGTGTCGCTGTCGGTGGCCGCGGGCGAGGTGTTCGCGCTCGTCGGCCCGAACGGGGCGGGGAAGACGACGCTCGTTCGGACGCTCACGGGGACGGCGACGCCCGACGCGGGCGGCGTCGAACTGCTCGGTGCGCCGCCGGCGGCGGCTGACCGGGAGCGCCTGGGCGTGCTCCCGCAGTCGTTCGCGCCCCCGGAGCGCCTGACCGGTCGGGAGGTCGTCGCGTACTACGCGGGTCTCTACGAGGACGCGCGCGCCGTCGACGACGTCCTCGATGCGGTCGGCGTGACGGACGCCGCAGACACGCACTACGGCGATATGAGCGGCGGCGAGCAGCGTCGCGTGTGCCTCGGGAGTACGCTCGTGAACGACCCGGACGTGCTCTTCCTCGACGAGCCGACGACGGGAATCGACCCCGCGGGCCGCCGGACGGTCTGGGGTCGCATCGATGAGCAGGTCGCGGGCGGGACGACGGTGATCTTGACGACGCACGACATGCGGGAGGCTCAGCGGCTCGCGGACCGCGTCGGCCTGCTCGCGGACGGTGAACTCGTCGCCGTCGGCGCGCCCGACGAGCTCGTCGCTGAGCACGCCGGCGAACCGAGCGTCGTCGTGGACGTGGACGCGACCGACGACGGGGACGTTCGCGACGACGACGGCGAGGGGTCGTCGAGCGGCGACGGACCGATGGTGGCGGCTGCGCGCGTGCTCGCCCATGCGGGACTGGACGCGACGACGCACGGGACCGAGGTCCGGGTCCGGGGCGTGGCCGCGCGGGACGTCGCCGTGGTCGCGGACGCGCTCGACGACGCGGGCATCCCCTACTCCGGGCTGTCGTGGCGCGAACCCACGCTCGAGGACGTCTACCTCGAACTCGCGGGGGAGACCTACGAGGCGGGCGTCGGCGGCCGGCAGGAGCGCGGTCGGACGGGCGGTCGCGGGACGCGGCCCGCGGCGGCGAGCGCGGACGGAGGTGGGTCGTCGTGAGCCGCCTCGGTCGCGTCCGGTCGGCCTCGGTCGCGGCGTCGCGGTCGTTCCTCCGGCGGCGCGTCGCGGTGTTCTTCACGTTCTTCTTCCCGGCGATACTCGTCGGCATCTTCGGCGTGCTCGTGCAGACGGACGCGGCGGGCGCGGGGCTGTTCACGAAGCCGGCGTCGTACTACGTCCCGGGGTACGTCGCGGTCGTCGTGCTGTTCACGCCGCTGTCGCGCGTCGGGAGCGAGGTCGCGCGTCACCGCGAGCACAACCGGTTCGAGAAGCTCGCGACGACGCCGCTGACGCGCGGCGAGTGGCTGCTCGCGCAGACGCTCGTGAACGTCGGCATCATCGGCGTCGCGACCGTCCTCGTGCTCGCGCTCACCACGGCGCTCACGGGGGCGAGCATCGTGCTCTCGCCGCTCCTGCTCGTGTACGTCCCCGTGGGCGTCGCGTGCTTCTGCGGGGTCGGTGCGCTCCTCGGCGCGTTCGCTGACAGTCAGGACGGCGCGGTCACCGCGAGCAACGCCATCGGCCTCCCGCTCCTGTTCCTCTCGCAGACGTTCGTCCAGCCGGCGCTGCTCCCCGAGTGGTTCCACCCGATCGTCGCGCTCAGCCCGCTCACGTACTTCGCGCAGGGGCTCCGCCAGGTCGTCGCGCCCGCGTCCACGGACGCCGGAACGGTCGTGCTCGACCTCGGCCCGCTCGCCGCGCTCGGCGTGCTCGCCGCGGCCGCAGTCGCCTTCCTCGTCGCCGGCGCGCTCGCCATCCCGCGGACCGACTGACCGACTCCCGAGGGCCGACTGACAGACGGCCGACCGCGACCCGCAGCGCGCGCCCTCAGAGCCCGAGAAGGCTACCGAGCCGTTCGCTCTCAGAGCCCGAGTGACCCACCGATTCCGGCGACGTCGAAGACGACGAGCAGGTAGTACGCGGACACCGCGATCATCACGACGCCCGTGACGCGGTTGACGAGGGACGCGTTCCGGGCGAGCGCGCGCGTCACGACCCGTCCACGGGCTTCGGAGACGGCGGCGAACGCGAGCAGCGGCGCGCCCATCCCCAGTCCGAACGTCAGAAAGCCCGCGAACCCCGCGAGCGGCGAGTCGAACAGGATCGGCGTCCGAGCGAAGAACAGCGCGATGAACCCCGGATTACAGGGGAGGACGATACCGCCGAAGAACAGGCCGTAGGCGAACGCCGACCCGTACGCGCTCCCGGTCTCGGGCGGGTCGAGGCCGGGGAGTCGGTCGACGGCGTCGTGGTCGAGCGCGAGCGCGACGCCGAGGACGAACAGGACCGCGAACGCGACCGGGGAAACGACCTCGACGACGGCCGTCAACGACGCTTCCAGCAGGTACGCGAACACGAGCCCGACCGTGCCCATGAGCGCGACGACGCCCGCGACCACGGCGACGCCGAGACCGAACGAGGACCGGCCCGCATCGGAGTCGGTGCCAGTATCGGCGGCGGTCGCCGTCGTCGACGACGCGGTCGCTCCGCTCGCCGAACCGGCGTCGGTGCGGTCGCTCCGCGCGAGATACGAGAGGAATCCGGGGTAGAGCGGGAGGGCGCACGCGGCCGTCAGCGGCGTGAGCGCACCGACGACGAACGCCTCGACGTACGCCGAGAGCATCAGCACTCGCTCGCGGCCGATTCGAGGAACGCGACGGACTTCTGGCCGTCCTTCAGGCGCGTGACGTCGTCGGGCCCGCAGGCGCGGAGCATCGGGACCGACGGCGCGTTCGCCATCGACGTCCCGAACTCGCTCGTGACGGACCGCGTCCACTCCGGCGGCGCGACCGCGTACCGCCAGTCGAACCCGTGCTCGTTCGCGTGGTCGCGGACCTTCTTCGCGTCCTCGTTCTGGTCGATGTCCACGGCGACGGTCGTCACGTCCGGGTTCGCCTCGTGGAAGTCGATCATCGTCTTCTGCTGGCGGAGACAGTTCGAGCACCAGACCGCGAACGTCTCCACGAACACGACGCCACCGTCGGCGAGGTCGGCTATCGTGAACGACTCGTCGCCGCGGACCGTCGACAGCGAGACGTCGCGCCAGTCCACCTGTCCGGCGTCGTCGTTCTCGTCGGGGCCGTTCCCGTCACCGTCGTTCCCGCCGCCCGTACCGAGGCATCCCGCAAGGCTGGCGACCGCGCTGGCGCCGACCGAGGAGAGCACCGCTCGTCGCGTCGGACCGTTCATGTCGGTACAGGAGCGCGCCGTGCGCTAATGCCTCCCTCGGTCGTGCGCGAGCGGCGCCAGACCGTCCGGGGTCCGCGCCGACGATGGTCGCGTCAGGAGAAGTCGGTGAGTGTCGTCTCGGAGGCCTCCCGGGTCTCGACGTCGAACTCCGCGAGCCGCACGAACTCCATGTCGTTGTCCCGGAGCGCGCGCTTCACGCGGTCGCTCGTCGACGGTGCGACGAGCATCCCCCGAACCTCGGGATTGGACTCGCGGTAGAGCTCCATGTAGCGCTTCAGCTGGTCGAAGTGATTGAGCGTCGCCTGCCGGCGCTTGACCTCGACGACCACGGGCGTCCCGTCGGCGTCCTGCGCGAAGAAGTCGAGGTACCCGTACTGGGTCTCGCGCTCGTGCTCGACGAGACGGATCCCGGGTTCGAGCGCGGACTCGGGGTTCGACTCGATGTACTCGTGCATCTCCGCCTCCGTGCCGCGCTCCTGGTACTCGACCGCGTCCTCCGCGTCGAACCGCGACACCGAGTAGACGTCCTGGAGGTACACGCGCAGGAACTCGTTCGGGTTCGACCGGCGCGCGTACAGCAACGGCGCGTCCTCGTCGCTCTCGCCGGGCTCGACCTTGATCGTGGCGCCGCCAGGCATCCAGTTCACCGGCTTGTGCCCGGACGGCCGATGCACGAGGAGCGTGCCGTCGGGCTTGCAGACGACGAGCCGGTCGCCGGGCGCGAGGTAGCCGCCCGACCGGCCGTCGTACTCGACCTCGCACTCGGCCTCGATGGAGACGACCGCGCCCTCGCGGAGGCCGTCGCCGACGACGCGAGCGACCGTGGCCGCATCCGGAGTCGCGAAACGTTCGACAGTCACGACGACTCCGTTCCCCGGGGACGCCCAAATAGGTATCGTCAGCGGACGACGCGACGCCGCGTCGCGCCCGAGCCGTCGAAAGGGACGACCGAGGTCAGAGCGGGAGCGGGACCGCGACGACCGCCTTCACGAACTCGAAGCCGTAGATGTGGTTCAGCATGAGGTACGTGACGACGCCGAGGGACAGCGAGACGATCCACGCGCCCGCGGCGACCCGACCGACGCGCCGGTGCGGGGTCTCCTGGCGGAGTTCCCGCGGCGTGTGCGTGACGCCGAGGAGGATGGCGTACAGCACGACCGGCACGGAGACGATGGAGAGCAGGATGTGGATGGCGAGCATCGCGAGGTACGAGTAGTAGAGCGCACCGGATTCGAGCGCGATCTCCTTCGTACCGCCACCGCCGGTCTTCAGCAGGTACAGCACGAGGAACACGAGGATGAGCGCGAACGCGCCACCCATGAGCGCGCGGTGCCGGTCGACGTTCCCGCGTCGGATCTCGACCCAGCCGAGGACGAGGCACGTCGTCGCGAGCGTGTTTATCACCGCGATCGCGTCGCTCAGTGCGTTCACCGTGTCCAGTCCGATGTCGGGGTAGATCGGGAGCCCGAGGTAGAGCGTCCCCAGCACGAGCCCGTACCCGACGACCGTGAGCGCTATCGTCAGCGACCGCACCGACCCCTTGAGGCCTCGGAGCGGCGGTGTCGTCGTTTCCGTCATCGAGCGGCGCTAGGGAGAGCGCGAGTAATTGCTTTTGCATTCCAGTACGTGCCGCCGCCGACGTTCACCTGCTCCACTGCACGCGGTGGGCGGTGACTTCGGGCCTGGCCGTCGCTGACGGTACTGGAACCGCCGGTGGGCCGGTCCCACCGAGAACCCCTACCCGTACGAGGCGTCACACTTCCGTTAAAGTAAAACCTGCCGGAAGGGAACAGTCGTCCATGAGTCAGAGCCAGGAGGAGCGGTCCATTCGCTGCCTCGTCGCGAAGGTCGGCCTCGACGGGCACGACCGCGGTGCCCACGTCATCGCGCGGGCGTTCCGCGACGCCGGCTTCGAGGTCATCTACTCGGGGCTCCACAAGGCGCCCGACGAGATCGTGCAGGCGGCAGTCCAGGAGGACGTCGACGTCATCGGAATCAGCATCCTCTCGGGCGCGCACAACACGCTCGTCCCGAAGGTCGTCGACGGCCTCAAGGAGTACGACGCGTTCGAGGACACGCTCATCCTCGTCGGTGGCGTCGTCCCCGACGAGGACAAGGCCCACCTCAAGGACCTCGGCGTCGCCGAGGTGTTCGGTCCTGGGACGTCGATGGAGCAGACCATCGAGTTCGTCCGCGAGAACGCACCCGAGCGATGACGCTGTCGACGCAGGAACTGCTCGACGGCATCCTCGAAGGCAACCATCGTGCGCTCGCGAGAGCCATCACGAAGATCGAGAACCGGCAGGACGGCTATCGGGACGTCGTCTCCGGGCTCTACGAGCACACCGGGTCGGCTGACGTCATCGGTATCACGGGGAGTCCGGGCGCCGGGAAGTCGACGCTCGTGGACAAGATGGCGAAGGCGTACCGCGACCGCGGGCTGACCGTCGGTATCGTCGCGATCGACCCGTCGTCGCCGTACACGGGCGGTGCGGTGCTCGGGGACCGCATCCGGATGGCGTCGAACGTCGGCGACATGGACGTGTTCTTCCGGTCGATGTCCGCGCGCGGCAGCCTCGGCGGGCTGTCGACCGCGACCGCTGACGCCGTGAAGGCCTTGGACGCGTTCGGGAAGGACAAGGTCATCATCGAGACGGTCGGTGCCGGCCAGAACGAGATCGATATCGTGCAGGCCGCGGACACGGTGGCCGTGCTCGTGCCGCCGGCGTCGGGCGACAACGTCCAGATGCTGAAGGCGGGCATCCTCGAGATCGCGGACGTGTTCGCGGTGAACAAGGCGGACATGGACGGCGCGGACCGCACCGTCCAGGAGTTAGAGGAGATGGTGCACATGGACGACGGGCACGTGAGCGTCGCCGGCGGCCATCACGGCATGGGCGTCGACACTGACGTCGACATGCCCGAGAAGGGCGACGGGAGCGAGGACGCCGTCGAGCCGTGGGAGACGCCGGTCCTGGAGACGGTCGCGACGACGGGCGAGGGCGTCGACGAGTTCCTCGACACGCTCGAAGCGCACGCGGACTGGCTGGCGGACACCGGACGGATCCAGGCGAAGCGTCGGCGGCGGACCGCGGAGGAGATACGGACGTTGCTCCGGGAGGACGCGGGCGAACTCGTCGAAGGCGAGATCGCGGAGCACGGTGGTGTGAACGCGCTCGCTGAGCGCGTGCTCGACGGCGACACGGACCCGTACACGATCGCGAACGAGGTCCTCGACCCGGTCGCGGCGTGTCTCGACCGCGAGGACTGACGAGGACGCGAGTGCGGTGCGGTCGCACGCTCCGGGACTTTCTGGTATCGGTTCGTTCGGCGCTCCGGCGCGACGTTCAAGTCGTTGCGTTCCCTCTGTCGAGATATGAAACTGAAGAACGCGGCGTACGCCGCGGCTGGTGCCATCGGTGCGGTCGGTGCAGGCGTGCTCGTCGACCGCGCACTCGGACGGAAGGCCGGCGACCTCTCGCGGCCGCTTCCCGGGACCGGCGAGTCGTACCGCTGGCGCGGCATCGACACCTACTACACGGACCTCGGGAACCCCGAGCACCCGACGCTCGTCCTCGTGCACGGCGTGAACGCCGCGGCGTCCAGCAACGAGTTCGTCGCCATCGCCGACGCGCTCGCGGAGGACTACCACGTGCTCGCCCCCGACCTCCCCGGGTTCGGGCGGTCGGAACGACCACCCATCGAGTACGCGAACGAGCACTACGAGGCGTACCTCACCGCGTTCCTCCGGGACGTCGCCGGCGAGGACGCGACCGTGCTCGCGTCGTCGCTCTCGAGCGCGTACGCGGTCGCCGCGGCCGCCGACGACGAGACGAGCGTCTCCCGCCTCGTCCTCGTGTCACCGACGGCGTCGACGATGCCCGGCGGCGAGAAACCACTCGTCCGGAAGGCCATGCGCTCGCCGGTCCTCGGGACGCTCCTGTTCGACGTCGTCGCGAGCGAACGGTCGCTCGAGTACTTCAGCGACGACCACTCGTACTACGACGCCGACGCGTACTCGCCCGAACGCAAGCGCTACGACTGGGAGACCACCCACCAGTCGGGCGCGCGGTTCGCGCCCGCGTCGTTCGTCGCCGGCTACCTCGACAGCGACCTCGACCTCGGCGCCGCCATCGCCGACCTCGACGTCCCGACGACGCTCGTCTGGGGGCGCGAAGCGGACATCACGCCGCTCGCCGACGGGCGAGCGCTCGCCGACGACGCGAACGCGAAGCTCGTCGTCGTCGACTACGCCTCACTCCTCCCCCACGACGAGCACCCGGACGCGTTCCTCGACGGACTCGCCGACGACCTCGGACTCGACCGCGACGTCGACGCCGACCGCGTCGCCGTCGAGCGAGAGAACTGACCGGAAGAACTGACCGCCTGAAACCCGCTTCGTTCCGCTACTGCGGGCGGAAGACGACGAGGTCGTCGCCCGTCGTCGCGGTCTCGTCGATGTCGATACCGACCTCCATCCCGACCTCGACGTCCTCGACGGCGACGTCCCGGAGCTGACCGGTGACGCGGACGTCACCGAACCGCGCGATACCGACCGCGTACGGCGTGTCGTCGGCGAAGTTCGGCGTCGCCACGTGCGTGATTGTGAACGTCTCCACCTCGCCGCGCTCGGGGAGCGGCGTCTGCTCGATGTCGAGCGACCCGCAGTGCGGGCAGACGCGACGCGGCGGCAGCGACCCGTGGTCGTTCTCGCACGACAGGAAGTACCCCTCGCCCTCGCCGACGGCGTCGATCCACTCGTCGTAGCCTGCGTCCGCGACTTCTTCGTCGTCGCTCATCACTCCATCACCTCCAGCACGTGCACGACGGCAGACGCGACCGTCCCACCGGCGTTGTGCGCGAGCCCGCACTCCGCGTCCGCGACCGCGTCGCTGTTCGGGTGGTCGCCGCGCAGGAGCATCGTCAGCTCGCAGATCTGGCTCGCGCCCGTCGCCCCGACCGGATGCCCCTTCGCCTTCAACCCACCCGAGAGGTTCACGGGCATCTCGCCGTCCTGCGTCGTGCGCCCGTCCGCGGCCGCCGTCACGCCCTCCCCGACCTCGCAGAGGCCGAGCGACTCGAGCGCGAGCACCTCCGCGATGGTGAAGCAGTCGTGGACCTCCGCGACGTCGACGTCCGCGGGCGACACCCCGGCGTCCGCGTACGCCTCCTCCGCCGCCTCGTCCGCGGCGGGCGACCGCGCGAGGTGCTCGCGGTCGTGGAGCGCCATCAGGTCGCCGCCCTGACCGGAGCCCGTGACCGCGACGGACGCGTCCAGGTCGTGCTCGGCGGCGAACTCGTCGCTCACGAGCACGACCGCCGCCGCACCGTCGCTGATCGGACAGGAGTCGTACAGCCCCAGCGGTTCCGAGACCATCGGCGCGTCGATGACCGTGTCCACGTCGATCGCACGCTGGTACTGCGCCTTCTCGTTGTTCAGCGCGTTCTCGTGGTTCTTCACCGCGATCTCGGCGAGGTCCTCGCGACCCCCGCCGTACTCCGCGAAGTACGCCTGCGCCATCAGCGCGTACGCACCCGGGAACGTCATCCCCGCGCGGACCTCCCAGAGGTCGTCCGCGGCGATGGCGAGCGCCTCCGTCGCCCCCGCCGTCCCGAGGTTCGTCATCCGCTCGGTGCCACCGACTAGGAGGACGTCCGACTCGCCGTTCCGAACGCGCTTGACGCCCTCGCGGACCGCCACCCCGGAGGACGCGCACGCCGCCTCGAACCGCGTCGCCGGCGCGTCGATACCGACGGCCTCTGCCATCAACGGCCCCTGATGACCCTGGTGTTCTGCGAGCTCTCCCATGAAGTTCCCGTAGAGGAGCGCCTCCACGTCGTCGCGGTCCACGTCCGCGTCCGCGAGCGCGTCACAGCCAGCCTCCGCGAAGAGGTCCCGGCCCGTGCGTTCCGGGGACGCGCCGAACGACGTCAACCCGACACCAGCCACTCGTACACCTGACATGGCGTGAACTTCGCTATCGACCACTTAATATGTCGTGGTTAACGACGCGACGGCCGCACGACCGACGACCGCGTGGGCTGGAGACCCCGACCGGAACCGCCGTCTGGGGCGTTCCGTGACCTGTTTATGCCTGAACCCCTAACGGCGTCGTATGGCAAAGGAGCGCGTCGATGACGGGACCGCGAGCAGCGAGGGGAACCGCGCCGTCACCGACCACAAACCCTCTGCTAGCCTCTGGCCGATGTTCGTCGCGTTCGGGCTCGCGATCGCGGAGGTCGGCGTCGTCGTCGGCGTGTTCGTGTTCACGGTCGTCGGGTTCCTCATGTTCACGGGCGCCGTCGCCGGCATCCTCACCGAGTCCGGGTACGTCGAGCGCCCGTGGCGAACGGTCGGCGTCCTGGGAACCGTCGTGTTCGCCCTCGGCGCGGTCGTGTTCGTCGCGTTCGACGGTGTCATCGGCGGCCCCGAACTCGTCGCCGTCGAGAACGCCGTCGCGTACCGCGGGCTGTCGATGATAGCCGCCGGCGTCCTCACCGTCCTCACCGCCGGCGTCGGCTCCGTCCGCGGCGAACTCGCGTAACTCGACGCCGGTCGCGTCGAGGACCGATGAGCGCGTCGGCGACTGGAGGCTGCGGGCCGCGCGCTGGCGAGAACCGACAACCTATTTGTGCGTCACCCGAAAGCCCCTGATAGCAATGGCACAGCGCGTCTTCACGAAGGACACGATGCTCGACCTCGTGGTGAACATCATCCCACTGGGCATCATGGCCTTCTTCATCGGGTTGTTCGTCCTCTGGGGTCCGTTCAGCTGGGACCCGCTGTACAGCACCCTCATGCTCGGTATCATCGGCGGAGCGTTCGTCCTCCTGGCCATCCTCACCTACGTCTCCGCGGTCGCCATCGAGGGCGACGCGATCAAGAGCGAGGAGGCCGGTCGCGCGGCCCACGCCGACGAGGCGTCCGAGGTCGTCGACACCGCCGAGACGAGCGCGACGGACACGCCCGAGGACACGCCGGACGCGACCGGCGACGACGAGACCGACGAACGCAAGGAATCCCCCGAAGAAGCCGTCTGACGCTCTCCTCTCACCGGCCGCGAACGTGTGGCGTTCGCTCGAATCCTCGGTGCATCAGCTCACCCACCGACAGTCCCCCGACGAGCGTCCCGCTGGAACGCATCGAACCCGCCAGAGAGCGACCGCGGCGGGGACGAACCCGAGCCTTTCTTTAGGGTGCAATCCTGACCGTCTTCTATGGGTCTTAGCGGAGAGCTCGCAATAACACTCCTCACGGGCGTTCTCGTCCTCGTCGTCTTCGCGCTCGCCACGCGCTTCGACGACTGGCGGACGTACACGCCGCTGGCTGGCGGCGGCGCGCTCGGCGGAGAGACCGGGTACGGACACGACGAGAAGCCCGGTGGTATCGTACGTTGGTTGACGACCGTCGACCACAAGGACATCGGCATCCTCTACGGCGTCTACGCCATCGTGGCGTTCGCGTGGGGTGGCCTCGCCGTCATACTGATGCGGACCGAACTGATGACGCCCGCGATGGACGTCCTCGCCGGCGTCGGCGGTCGCGCGTTCTACAACGCGCTCCTGACGAGTCACGGCATCACGATGCTGTTCCTGTTCGGGACGCCGATACTCGCGGCGTTCTCGAACTACTTCATCCCGCTCCTCATCGGCGCGGACGACATGGCGTTCCCGCGCATCAACGCCATCGCGTTCTGGCTGCTCCCGCCGGGAGCCCTCCTCATCTGGGCCGGCTTCTTCCTCGGGCCGTTCTTCGACTCGATCAGCGCGTCGATGACGTCGTGGACGATGTATCCGCCCCAGGCCGTCGCGCAGACCGCGGCCGGGCAGGACGCGATGAGCTACGAGTACGCGGGACGCGTCATCGCGTCCTCAGAGATCGATACGTCCGCGCTGAACGCCGGGACCGACCTGATGCTGCTCGGCCTCCACCTCACCGGTGTGTCGGCGACGATGGGCGCCATCAACTTCATCGCGACCATCTTCACGGAGCGCGGCAGCGACGTCGGCTGGGACAAGCTCGACATCTTCTCGTGGACGATCCTCACGCAGTCCGCGCTCATCCTGTTCTCGTTCCCGCTCCTCGGGAGTGCGCTCGTGATGCTCCTGCTTGACCGGAACTTCGCGACCGGGTTCTTCGCGGTCGAAGGCGGTGGGACGATTCTCTACCAGCACCTGTTCTGGTTCTTCGGCCATCCCGAGGTGTACATCCTCGTGCTTCCGCCGATGGGTATCATCAGTTACGTCCTGCCGCGGTTCTCGGGCCGGAAGCTGTTCGGGTTCAAGTTCGTCGTGTACTCGACGCTCGCCATCGGCGTCCTGAGCTTCGGTGTGTGGGCGCACCACATGTTCGCGAGCGGTATCGACCCGCGGCTGCGGGCGTCGTTCATGGCGGTGAGTCTAGCGATTGCGATACCGAGCGCGGTGAAGACGTTCAACTGGATCACGACGATGTGGAACGGGAACATCCGGTTGACGACCCCGATGCTGTACTGTATCGGGTTCATCGCGAACTTCATCATCGGTGGCGTCACCGGCGTGTTCCTCGCGGCGGTCCCCGTCGACCTCGTGCTCCACGACACGTACTACGTCGTCGGGCACTTCCACTACGTCATCATGGGCGCTATCGCGTTCGCGGTGTTCGCGGGCGTCTACTACTGGTTCCCGATCGTCTCCGGTCGGATGTACCAGCGGACGCTCGGGAAGGCGCACTTCTGGCTGACGATGGTCGGGACGAACGTGACGTTCTTCGCGATGATCCTCCTGGGGTACGGCGGGATGCCGCGCCGGTACGCGACGTACGGCGGCGTCTCCCTGGAGGGCATTCTCTCGTACTTCACGAGCCTGCACGTCATCGCGACCGTCGGTGCGTTCATCCTCCTGGTCGGCCAGCTCGTCTGGCTGTGGAACATGGTGAACTCGTGGCTCGAGGGCCCGGTCGTCGGACCGGACCCGTGGAACCTCGAGGAGGACGGTCTCCCGAGTCGCGAGTTCGACTGGCACGCTGACCGTCTCGAGACGACGCTCGCCGACGGTGGCGAGCCCGCCGAGGACGAGCCGATGACCGACGGTGGCGAACCCGTCGACGACGACGCCGCTGCGGACGACACCTGACGTCGACGGCCGTTCTTCGATCTGCGCTGCTCGCGTTCGTGCTCTGTTCTCCGAGTGGTAGAGACGTCGTCGCCGCACTGGTTCTTGAAGCGGTACGAAGCGTCGCTCACCGTACTGAACGCTTATCGTGCGTGGTTGCGGGCGGTTCGTACGGGAGGACGCGGTCGACGTCTGGACGCGGTCGCTCGGGGAGAAGCGGGCGTGGGCGTGGCCCGTCGGTCGTGGTCGACGGGTTGTCTTCGGGGTGTCGTGGTCAGACCGTTGCGAGGACGAACCCGGTCGTGAACATCATGATGGCGACGAGTGCGAGCACGATGAGGAGTAACTCTTTCTCGCTCATACCCCTGCGTTGACGCTGGAATGCCAAAGGCTAATCGTTGCCCGACCCAAGCGTTCGACGTGACTGAGAACGCTCGTCTCTCGGCGGTGCTCTCGGGGCGGCGAGTCGTGGCGACGGTGTACCTCGGTGTCGTCGCGCTCGCCGGTGTCCTCGGGTACATCCTCGGCATCATCCTGCCCGCACAGAAGGACGTCTTCGTCGCGGAACTCGGACCGCTCGCGTTCGACATCACGCCGATCTCGTTCGCGGTGTACGGGATGGTGATGCTCGCAGTGACCCTGGGCGTGCTCCTCGGCCTCGTGGAGTTAGTCAGCCGGTACGACGACGCCGAGGGCTGACCCGAGAACGCTGACGCGTCGGTCGATGACGCGGTCTCCGACGCGACGGTTCGTCGGTCGCGGTGGCGGCGACTGCTCGCGGCGAGGTGACCTCCGAGCGCGTGCGTTCGCGTCGACGCGCTAGTGGTCGACGGCGGCCTGGATGTCCTCGACGACGTCGGGGTTGCGGAGCGTCGAGGTGTCGCCGAGGTCGTCGCCGTTCGCGACGTCGACGAGGAGGCGACGCATGATCTTCCCGGAGCGCGTCTTCGGGAGTTCGGGCGTGAAGACGACGGCTTCGGGGCGGGCGATGGGGCCGATGGCGTCCTCGACGCCCGAGATAATCTTCTCGCGGAGCGCGTCGCCGGGCGTGGCGTCGTCCTCCGTGATGACGTACGCGTGGACGGCCTCGCCCTTGACGTCGTGGTCGGCGCCGACGACGGCTGCCTCGGCGACGCCTTCGACGCCGACGATGGCGCTCTCGATCTCCATGGTGCCGAGGCGATGGCCGGAGACGTTGATGACGTCGTCGACGCGGCCGAGGACGGTGATGTAGCCGTCGTCGTCGATTTTGGCGCCGTCCTCGGGGAAGTACGTCCAGTCGTCGGGGTCGTCGCTGTCGGTGTCTGAGTACTCCGCCCAGTACTCCTGGACGTAGCGGTCGTCGTTCTGGTAGAGCGTGCGGAGCATCCCCGGCCAGGGCCTGTCGACGGTCAGGTACCCGGCGTCGCCGGCGTCGACCGGGTCGCCGGCGACGTCGACGACCTCGGCGCCGATACCGGGGAGCGGCGGGCCGGCGCTCCCGGGCTTCATCTCGCCGACGCCGGGGAGCGTGGTGATCATCATGCCGCCGGTCTCGGTCTGCCACCACGTGTCCACGACCGGGCACTCCTCGTTCCCGATGTGCGTGTAGTACCACTTCCACGCGCGGGGGTTGATTGGTTCGCCGACGGTCCCCAGCAGCCGGAGGCTGGAGAGGTCGTGGCGGTTCGGGTACTCGGTCCCCCACTTCATGAACGACCGGATGGCGGTCGGCGCGGTGTACAGCTGGTCGACGCGGTACTTCTCGACGAGCTCCCAGAGGCGGTCGCGCTCGGGGTAGTCCGGCGTCCCCTCGTACATCACGGTCGTCGTACCGAGTGCGAGCGGGCCGTAGACGATATAGGAGTGCCCCGTTATCCACCCGATGTCGGCGGCGCACCAGTACGTGTCCTCGGGCTTGACGTCGAGGACGTTCTGGCTCGTCCACGCGGCGTAGGACAGGTACCCGCCCGTGGTGTGCTTCACGCCCTTCGGCTCGCCCGTGGTGCCCGACGTGTACATGAGGAACAGCATGTCCTCGGCGTCCCTGCTCACGGGTTCGACGTGCGTGCCCTCGTGGCGGTCGACGAGAGCGTCGTAGTCGTGGGCGTGGTCGCCGAGGAAGTGCGTGAGTTCGTCCCCGAGCCGGTCGACGACCACGGTCTCGACGTCGTGGTCGACGCCACGCAGGCCCTCGTCGGCCTTCCCCTTGTGGTTGAGCGCGTCGCCGCGGCGGTAGTAGCCGTCGCACGTGACGAGGTACTCGCTGTCGGCGCTGTTCATCCGGGTCGCGAGCGCGTTCGCGGAGAACCCCGCGAACACGACGCTGTGGGGGGCGCCGATGCGGGCGCACGCGAGCATCGCGACCGGGAGCTCGGGGATCATCGGCATGTACAGCGTGACGACGTCGTCCGCCTCGACGCCGAGGTCGCGCAGGCCGGCGGCGAACGCGTTCACCTCCCGGTAGAGGTCCTGGTACGTGTACGTGCGCTCTTCGCCGAGTTCGCCCTCCCACTGGATGGCCGCGCGGTTCTTCGCGCCGTTCTCGACGTGCCGGTCCAGGCAGTTGTAGCTCGCGTTCAGCGACCCGCCGGTGAACCACTCGAAGAACGGCGGGTTGGAGTCGTCTAGGACGGTGTCGTACTCGGTGTCCCAGTCGAGGAGTGCGGCGGCGTCCTCCCAGCACGCTGGCCAGTCCTCCTCGAACGCGTCGTAGATGCCGTCGTCGGCGACGTTCGCCTGCTCGACGAACGATTCCGGCGGCTCGAACGTGTCCTGTGCGGCGAGTCGCGCTTCGAGTTCCACCGCGTCGTCGTCGGTATCGTCGGCCATGGTTCGTCTAGGCCGTCGACCGGACGTATGCTAAGTTTTCCCCCGGCGCCGGTGGTCGGTTCGTCGGGAACCCGCCGCGCTCTCTCGGGCGATACTCGATGGACAGGTACTCGGTAGTCGACCGACGAGGGGATGCCAATGAGCGATGCGTACTCGGTTCACGAGGACCGACTCGACGAGAGACTCGACGGCGCGGAGTTCGCCATCGCGGTCGTGACGGCGACGAAACCGGACTTCTACAAGCAGGCGCCCGTGGTGACCGCGGCGGACGAGCTCGGCGTCCCGTGTTTCGTCCTCCACACCGGCCAGCACTACGACGACCTGCTCGGGCACGGGCTCGCCGAGTACGGCGTCGAGGACCGCGTCGGCGTCGACCTCGGCGTCCGCGGTGGCCTCTCCCAGAAGACCGCGGAGGTGACGCGTCGGGTCGACGCGTTCACGGACTACCTCGAAGAGCATCATCCGGAGACGACCGTCGTCCCGCTCGTGCACGGCGACACGCACGCCGCGGCGACGGTCCCGCAGGCGTGGGCGTTCGCCACCGGCGAGCAGGTCGCGCACAACGAGGCGGGCCTGCGCGGGATGGCACCGGACTACGACGCCGTCGACCGCGACGCGCTCGCCGTCGGAGACGCCGACGCCATCGACGCGTTCGTCGAGACGCAGTGGGAGGGAGACTGGCACGTCGACCGCTCGGAGCCGTTCCCCGAGCAGTACGACACGTTCGTCGGCTCGGCCGCGTCCCTGTACCACTTCGCGCCCGTCGAACTGAACCGCGAGCACCTCGTCCGCGAGGGGTACCCCGAGGAGCGCGTGCCGGTCGTCGGGAACAGCGTCGTCGACGCCATCGACGCGAAGCGAGCCGCCGACCTCGACGAGAGCGTGTTCGACGTCTACCCGACCCTGGAGGAGCGCGACGACTGGATCCGCGTCGACATCCACCGGCGCGCGAACCTGCTTCCCGGCCGGTTCCGTGCCATCGTCGAGGGCGTCATCTCGCTCGTCGAGGACGGGTTCAACGTGAACTTCGTCGAGCTGACCGCCACCCGGAACGCCCTCGAGGCGACGGGCCTCCGCGACCGCTTGCTGGAGCTCGACGACCGTCGCGAGAACTTCCTGTTCACGGGGCTCTGGAAGAAGCACGCGCACGTCTACGAGTTCCTCGAGTCCGGGCAGTGTCTCGCGGAGTTCACGGACTCCGGGAGCATGCAGGAGGAACTGAACCACATCGACGAGGCCGCGTGTCTCACCGCGCGGTTCAACACCGACCGGCCGGAGACGGTCTTCGACGCGAACACGAACCTCCTGGTCCCGCCGATTGCCGGCGAGTTCGTCGCGGAGACCATCCGTCGCGTCCACGACGACGACGCGCTCCGCGAGCGGTTGCGCGACGGGCCCGCGCTCTACGGCGAGGACGTCGGCGCGGACATCGTCTCGTTCATGGACGAACACCGCGACGAGCCCGTCGAGTGGTCCCACGAGCGCGCGGGCTTCGACCTCGGCGACGCGACCGGGATGGACTACCTGTAGGGCGACGCCGCCGCGTCCCGCACCTCGCCGTTGCGTTGCCCGGTTCGTGACCGGTTAGGCACGTTGAAGTGCGTCCGCGGGACAGTTCGACCAATGACACGCAGACTCGCGACGGTGCTCGTCGTGGCGCTCGTCGTCCTCGCCGGGTGTAGCGGTGGGCCGGGGACGTCGACCGCGCCAGGAGACCGGACGGACGCGTCGACGGACGACCCGACCGCGACGGACGGTGACCGGAACCGGGTGACGGTCCCCTCGAACCTGATTGCGCCGGGAGCGTCCCAGCGCGGTATCGCGAGCCCGCGGACGCTCCTGCGAGCGCACGCTCGGGCGCTGTCGAACGTCTCGACGTCGTCGTCGACACGCTACACGGCACTGGGCGCGAACGCGACCGGGACCGTCGAGTACGCGCTCACGCACGCAGCAGGTGGTGACTACGTCTCGTCTCGCCGGTCGGTCGGGAACGGCACGACGACGGGGACGGACGTGTACTTCGCTGGCGGCACCGTGACGACGCGGTCCGTCCAACCCAACGGAACGACCTACGAGTACGCGGTCGGGCCGACGCGGACGCGCTTCCAGTACACCCGACCGAGTCGACCATTTGCCAGCGCCTCGCTCCTGTACTTCTCGCTGAGTGACGGCCTCCGAGCGTCGGACTTCGGGACGCGGAACGGTCAGAAGGTCGTCGAGTACGAGTCCACCGGCGTGAACGAATCGCGCTTCCGGCAGTACCGAGGGGCGCTCGGCGTGCCGAACGCGACGGTCGAGGACCTCTCGTTCACGGTGTTCGTCGCGGCGGACGGCGTCGTGCACGACGCCGACGCGACGCTGACCGTCGAGACGGGCGCGGGCGACACCGAAGAGTTCGTACTCGACCACGCCGTCGAATCGTACGGGGAGGCGTCCGTCGCGACGCCGTCCTGGCGGGACGAGGCGGTGCGAGTGAACGGCTCGCTCGTCGCGAACGGGACCGCGGTCGAACTGGAGAACGTCGGCTCGGCCACGCTGTTCGATCACTCCGTCGGCGTCGCGGGGAACGTCACCAGGTCGACGTCGGTGAACGAGTCGCTCGCACCCGGCGAGACGCGGTACGTCTACGTCACGACCACGGGGAACGAGACGACGGTACACGTGACCGACGACCGTTCGACGGTACCCGCGGCCGCCCAGTCCATCCCGAAGCGGACGTCCGCGTCCGTGTTCCTCGGGTCACCGAACGTCAGCATCAGCATCGGCCTGACCGCCGACGCGATGACCGGGAACGCCACCGTCGACCACCGCGACACCCGCAGTCGACCGACCGCACGCACCGGCGTCACCCCGACATCGACGTCGACGCTCGACACGAGAGCGCGACGGTAGAACGAGTCGACGCGAGACTCTGAAGATTCGGCGCGGGATTCTGTGACGCTTGATTCTGCTCTGGAAACGGCGCGACGGCCGCTTCTGCGTAATGTCATGTGAAGCCTCCGACCGCAAGTCGTGCGTGACCGGAGGTCCCACTGACCATTCGAACGGGCGCTTCGCGCCTGTGAAAAAAGTGCGGGGATGGCGAGCGAGTCGATCGGAGCGGAAACCGAGATCGTATTACACCAACAACGCTCGATGGTTGGCCGACTCTCCTTACCGAATCGCTATTTACATGGAGATATAGATCTGAATCTGTACTACGGATGGAGGTGCGTCGTACCGTTCCGGTCAAACTCGACGTGGCGGACAGCGACGCCGACCGCCTCCACGAGACCATCTCCGAGTTCCTCTGGGCAGCTAACTACGTCGTCGACCACGCCTGGCAAGGCGAGTACAAAACGACGAGCAAGGCCGAACTCCAACGCGAAACCTACGACGACGTGCGGGCAGAGACGCGACTGCAAGCGAACCTCGTCCAGAACGCCCGCAACAAGGCCGCCGACGCCGTCCAGAGCGTCGTCGCTCGCTGGAAGCAAGGCGACCACGCGGGGAAACCGCAGTTCTCGGCGCCGACGCTCGTCTACGACAAGCGGTGTGCGACGTTCAACGACGACCACGCCACGCTCTCCACCGTCGACGGTCGCATCACCGCCCAGTACATCCTCCCCGACGAGAGCTGCGAGACGCCCCACTCGGAGTACCTGTTCGACGACGAGTACGAGGTGACGGGCGCGGAACTGCACTATCGAGATGGCGAGTTCTACCTTCACGTCCGGACAAAGGCGGTCGTGGAGTCCGAGACTCCCGAAGAAGGCGACGTCGAGCACAGCACAGTCCTCGGCGTCGACCTCGGCATCGAGAACGTCGCCGTCACGTCCACCGGTACGTTCTGGAGTGGCTCGGAGTTGAATCACTGGCGCCGCGAGTTCGAGAAGCGACGCGCCTCGCTTCAACAGCATGGCACGCGGGCGGCTCACGACACCATCCAGTCGGTCGGACGTACCGAGACGGGCCGCTACGAGCACTTCTTGCACACCGTCTCGAAGGAACTCGTCGCGGAAGCCGTCGAGTACGACTGCGACGTGATCGCGTTCGAGAACCTGACTGGGATTCGAGAGCGAATGCCTTGCGCGAAGCAGTTCCACGCGTGGGCGTTCCGTCGCTTGGTCGAGTACGTCGAGTACAAGGCCGAAGTGGAAGGTATCTCAGTGGAACAAGTGAGTCCCGCCTACACCTCCCAACAGTGTTCGAAGTGCGGATTCACCCACGAGGACAACCGTCTATCTTCGGATGGGCAGGCTGTATTCGAGTGCTCGAAGTGCGACTATTCTCCACACGCGGACTACAATGCGGCGAAGAACATCGGTCTGAAGCATCTCCGCTCGGCGCAAAAGTCGTCGGGCGGAGGCGCACCCGTAGACGTGCGCTTGAATCGCGGGACGTTGAACGTGAACGGTGAGTATTCGCCTGCCGCCGATGGCGGCCAGAACGAGAGTCCACGCGAAAGCCCCAGTGACGACTCACGTTCGTCACGTCCTCAGGAACGGTCTGAGGGAACTCGGAACGAAGCGAACGGCGACGCCGTGAGCGAGTAGGGTGGGGTAGTTTACGCGAGCCCGATCTGTTCGCTGTACGCGCCGTACGCGTCCTCGAACACCGCCATTATCTCGCCCATCGTCGCGTACTCCTTGACGGCGGCGACGATGGCCGGCATCACGTTCTCGTCGCTCTCGATGGCGTCCGCGAGGTCGTCGAGCGCCGCGTCGACCGCGTCGTCGTCGCGCTCTTCTTTCGTGCGCTCCAAGCGGTCGAGCTGGGTGCGTTCGGTCTCCTCGTCGACCTTCAAGATCTCCGGACTCGTGTCCTCCTCGATTTCGTACTGGTTCACGCCGACGACGACCTCCTCGCCGGCCTCGACGCGCTCCTGGTACTCGTAGCTCGCCTCCTGAATCTCGCGGAGGAAGAAGCCCTGGTCGATGCCTTCGAGGATACCGTCGCGCACGGAGCCCTCGCCCATCTCCTTGATCTCCTCGATGTACGCCATCGCTTGCGCTTCGACCTGGTCGGTGAGCGCCTCGATCGCGTAGCTGCCGCCGAGCGGGTCGACGATGTCCGCGGCCCCGGACTCCTCGGCGATTATCTGCTGGGTGCGAAGCGCCACGCGAACCGCCTTCTCGCTCGGGAGCGCGAGCGCCTCGTCGAACGAGTTCGTGTGCAGGCTCTGGGTCCCGCCGAGGACGCCTGCGAGCGCCTGTACGGTGACGCGAACGATGTTGTTCAGGGGCTGCTGGGCGGTGAGGCTCTGTCCCGCGGTCTGCGTGTGGAACTTCAGGCGCTTGGACTCGGCCCGTTCGGCGTCGTACCACTCGTCCATCACGCGAGCGTAGATGCGGCGTGCTGCGCGGAACTTCGCGACCTCCTCGAAGATCGAGTTGTGCGAGTTGAAGAAGAAGGAGAGTCGCGGCGCGAAGTCGTCGACGTCCAGCCCGCGGTCGACGGCGTCCTCGACGTACCCGAACCCGTCCGCGAGCGTGAACGCGAGCTCCTGGACCGCCGTGGAACCGGCTTCGCGGATGTGGTAGCCCGAGATACTGACGGGGTGGAACTTCGGGGTCTCCTCGGTGCTGTACTCGATGGTGTCCGTGACGAGGTCGAGGCTCGGTTCGGGCGGGATGACCCACTCCTTCTGCGCGATGAACTCCTTGAACATGTCGTTCTGGAGGGTGCCCCGGATCTCTTCGCGGTCGACGCCCTGCTGGTCCGCGAGCGCGACGTACATCGCGTAGATGACGGGCGCACTCGGGTTGATCGTGAAGCTCGTCGAGATCTCCGCGAGGTCGATGCCGTCGAACAGGACCTCCATGTCCGCGAGCGTGTCCACGGCGACGCCCTCCTTCCCGATCTCGCCGTCGGCCATCGGGTCGTCGCTGTCGATGCCCATGAGCGTCGGCATGTCGAACGCCGTCGACAGCCCCGTCTGGCCGTTCTCAAGCAGGTAGTGGAAGCGCTCGTTCGTCTCCTCGGCGGTCCCCATCCCCGCGAACTGGCGCATCGTCCACGTGCGGCCGCGGTACATCGTCGGGTACGGTCCTCTGGTGTAGGGTTCCTCGCCGGGGAGCCCGAGGTCCTCGTCGTGGTCGAGGTCCGCGACGTCGGTCGGGTCGTAGACGCGGTCGACGTCGAGGTTCGACACGGTCGCGAACCGGTCCTTGCGTTCGCCGTAGGAGTCGAGGACCGGGTCGAGGGTCTCCGATTCCCACGCCTCGCGTGACTCGCGGATGTCCGCGAGGTCGTCGTCGTCGTACATGCGCGTAAGTTTTGCCGGACCGGCCTATAATGGTTCGGTAGCGGACGACGGCCGTGGCTGGTCGGCTTCGATTGGGGTCAGGTGTCGGCGACGGGTATCGCGACGACGAACACGGACCCGCGCGGGTCGTTCGATTCGACGTGCACGTCCCCGCCGTAACCGTTGACGAGTCGGTCGACGAGGTACAGCCCCATGCCGGTCCCGGGGCTGTCGACGCCTTTCTCGCCGCAACCGAACAGCGATTCCCGCACCGCGTCGGGGATGCCGGGGCCGTCGTCGGCGATTCGGACGACGACGACGTCCGCGCCGTCGACCGTCGAACGGTTCGCCTCGATGGTCACCGTCGGTTCGTCCCGGTCGTTGTGGACGATGGCGTTCCCGAACAGGTTGTCGAAGACCGACGACAGCATCTGGTTCGCGACGACCGCGACCGCGGGGACGTCGCCGTCGACGCGGACGGTCGCGTCCGGGTACTTCCGCCGCGTCTTCTCGACCTGCTGGCCGAGGACGACGTCGACCCGGATCGGTTCGACGGGCATCTCTCCGCCCTCGATGAGGACCTCGGCGAGGTCGCGTGCCTCCGTCGTCAACGCGACCGTGTGCGAGACCGCGTCCCTGACGTTCGCGAGCGCGTCCGCGCCGCCGTCGTCGACGTATGCCTCGAGTTCGTCGAGCCAGCCGTCGACGACGTTCATGTCGTTCCGGATGTCGTGCCGGAGGACGCGGTTCAGGACCTCGAGCTGCTCGGAGAGGTGTTCCAGGTCGCGTTCGCGTTCGC
The DNA here is from genome assembly GCF_034808145.1 of Halorubellus amylolyticus. Taxonomy (NCBI): domain Archaea; kingdom Methanobacteriati; phylum Methanobacteriota; class Halobacteria; order Halobacteriales; family Halorubellaceae; genus Halorubellus; species Halorubellus amylolyticus. The sequence goes on along the minus strand of NZ_JAXHGM010000005.1, from coordinate 37,228 downwards.
GGACGGCGGTCAGGTTCCGGAGGACGGCGACGACGTACTCGTCGTGCTGGGTGTACCGGACGTCGACGGGGACCACGTCGCCGGCGGGGTCGCGGAGTTCGAAGCTGGCGCGCTCGCGGTCCTCGTCGCCGGACGCGACCGCTCGATAGGCGGCCCGTCCGTCGGCCGTCGACTCGTTCGCGCCGTACTCGTCGAGGAGCTCTTGATGTGTTATCCCGAGCATCTCCTCGGTCGAGAGCCCGGAGACCTCGCCGACGCGCGCGTTCGCGTCCACGAGCGAGCCGCCCTCGTCGAAGACGTATACGGCGTCCTCGAGCGAATCGTGGAACTCCGAGAGGACGCCTGCAGGACCTGTCATGACCCAAGAATGGTCGCTTCCCGATAAAGGAGTTGTGGGGGTCAGTACTGGCCGAGGAGGCCGTCGCGTCGCGCGCGGCGTTCGGCGAACCGGAACGCGACGACGCCCGCACCCAGGTACCCGACGGCGGTCGCGACGAGGATGACGAGGTCGACCGCGGGGAGGTTCCAGAGGGCGACGCCGTCGGTCATCGCGCGCTGGAGGAGCGTGCTGCCCTGGGAGAGCGGGAGGACCGCGAACAGCGGGTACTCGTCGGTGGGGGCGGCGATGAGGAAGACGAGCCCGAAGTTCAGGAGCCCGAAGATGTTGTCGATGCGCTTGTAGACGAGTGCGAGCCCCGCGAACACGAACCCGATGCCGAGCGCGCTCGCGACGGTGAGGACGACGAGCGGGACGACGGTGAGGACGTCGAGCGAGAGCGACTGGCCGGTGGTCGCGAGCATCGCGACGAGGATGGCCGCACCCCACGCGAACGATTCGACGAGCCGGACGACGGCGTTCGCGGCCATCACGCGCTCGAACCCGTACGGCGACATGTAGAGCTGTTCGAGCGTCCCCCACTGGGCCTCCTGCATGATTGAGCGGGCGGCGCCGGCGAACGAGTTGATGGCCATCGTCCACACGAAGAACCCGACGATGATGCCGGGGAGGCTGTCGGTGATGGCCGCGCCGGCGACGGCCTGTCCGCCGAAGAAGATGCCCGCGAAGAACAGGTACGTCACCGCGAGCTGCGTGAGCGTGTTCACGGGGTACTCCCGGAGGATGACCACGCGCTTGCGGGCGAGCGCCTCGGTGAGCGTCAGGTAGCTCACCGGCCGTCACCTCCGTCGGTCACCGGCGACCGTGGCGTCCCGCGTTCGCCGGCGGCGTCCGCGTCGGTCGCCTCGCGCCCGTCGCCGCGAGTTATCCGGACGAAGACGTCCTCCAGGTCGGGGTCGACGCTCTCGAACGTCTCCAGGTCCGCGCCGCTCTCCCGGACGGCGTCGACGAGGTCGTAGAACGCGCCCTGGTCGGGGAGCACGACCTCGAACCGCACCACGTCGTCGCGCTCCGTCCAGGACTCGACGGTTCCGGCGGCGGCGACGGCGTCCCGGAGCCCGGGTTCGGCGGACGCACGAACGCGGTAGGCCTGCGTGGCGAACACCTCGACGAGGTCCTCGACGCGCTCGTCGGCGGCGACCCGGCCGTCCGCGAGGATGACGACGCGGTCGCAGACGCGCTCGACGACGTCCATGTCGTGACTCGACAGGACGACCGTGACGTCGTCCTCGCGCGCCAGGCGCCGTAGTTCGCGCTGGAGGTCGAGCGAGCTCTCGACGTCCAGGCCGAGCGTCGGCTCGTCGAGGAAGACGACGTCCGCCCCGCGAGCGAGCGTGCACGCGAGCGCGACCTTCTGCTTCTGGCCGCGCGAGAGCTCGCGGACGGGCACGTCGGCCTTCTCTGTGATCCCGAGCTTGTCGAGAAGGTCGTCGTGGCGGTCGCGGACGTCACCGGGGTCGGCGCCGCCGATGGCGGCGAAGAACCGCAGGTTCTCGCGGACGCTGAGCCGCCAGTAGACGTTCCGCGCGCCCTCCAGCATCGCGCCGACGCGCTCGTAGACGCGACGGGGACTGGTGGCGACGTCGACGCCGGCAACGGTCGCCGACCCGGCGGTCGGGACGATCAACCCGAGGAGCATCTTGATGGTCGTGGTCTTCCCGGCGCCGTTCGGCCCGAGGACGCCGACGATCTCGCCGCTCCCGACCTCGAAGGAGACGTCGTCGACTGCGAGCACGCCGCCGTCGGCCGGGTCACCGTACTCCTTCCGGAGACCGTCGGCCGCCACGGCGACGTTCGGGTCGTCGTCCGCTGTGCGAGGACTCGATGTCACGTTTCCACCGAAGGGCTCAACGAAGGTCAACGTTTCCTGAAACGAACTTCTACTCGAATACTGATAGAAACCGTTTAGCCGAGGCCGTCGCAACCGCAGTGCAGATGCACGACGACCCTCCCCGGGACCACGAAGCCCTGGACGCGCTCGGTCACGAGATTCGCCTCGCCATCATCGAACGTCTCGCGGCGGAACGGCGCGGAAGTTGGCGCGCCAGCGGCCTCGAGTTCGCCGAGCTCAGGAAAGCCGTGGGGGTCGACGATCCCGGGCAGTTCAATTACCACCTCGACAAACTGCTGGACACGTTCGTCGAGAAACGCGACGCCGAGTACGTCGTCACGACCGCCGGCCTGGAGGTTGCCGGGACCGTCGAGGCGGGGACGTACGACCCGGACGACGTCTCGTTCACTGCCACGGTCGAGGCCACGTGCACCGAGTGCGGCGACCACCTGGAAGCCAGCTACGAGCGAGGCACGCTGCAGGTGCAGTGTCCCGAGCACGGACTGTTCCACGGGAACGCCATCCCGCCGGCCGCAGTGCGGGACCGCGACCCCGAAACCGTCGTCGCGCTCACCCAGCTGAACGCGCGGAACGAACTCAGTCGCGCACTCGAGGGCGCCTGCGTGCACTGCTGGGGGACCATCGACGTCGAGACGCCGGTCGACCCCCCGGCGGAACTCCTCGACGACCAGCAGGCCAACGCCGACGAGGTCGAACAGGTCGTCGTCGAGTTCGCCTGCCGGGATTGCGGGATGACGTTCTGGACGGCCGCGAGCATCACTATCGTCCACCACCCCGCAGTCGTCTCCTTCTACCACGATCACGGCGTGAACGTGCACGACTGCGGCTACCTCGAACTCGCGTTCGTCGACGGCACGAACGGCATCATCGAGTCCCGTGACCCCGTCCGCGTCCGCATCGACGTGGAACTCGAGAGCGACGTACTCCGCGTCTGGGTCGACGACAGCGCCGAGGTCGTCGACACCGAACGAACCTGAGACCGCCCGCCGCGAACCCCCGAGCCGCTACTGCAGTCGCTTCGTCGTCTCGACGAGCGGATGGCGCGCGTAGTCGACGACGTTCACGTCCGCGAGCGACCGCAACCCCTCGCGTTCCGCGGTCTTCGCCATCCCGAGCTCGATGCGTTCCCCGATGACGATGACGTACGCGTCCATCGACTCCATCCCGATCCGGTCCGCCGCCATCACGCGGTGATGGCCGTCCGCGAGCAGCATCTCGCCCGCGTTGTCGATGACCACGAGCGGCTCCGCGAGCCCGCGCTCCAGCTCGTACCGTCGCCCCTCGAGCTCGTCCGCGTACACCTTCGTCTGCGTCGGCACCAGCCCCTCCAGGTCGACCTCCCGGCGTTCCTGTTCGAGCGTGATACCGTGGATGTTCTCCAGCGTCCGCCGGAGCTTCCCGACCTTCTCCGGGGTCGCGCGCTCGATCTGACTCCGGATGACGTCCGCGTTCGTGATGATCCCGACGAGGTTCCCCGCGTCGTCCACGACCGGGAGCTTCTGGATGCCCGACCGCAGGATGACCCTGGCGGCGTCGGTCACCTTCATCTCCGGGTGCGCGACGATGAGGTCCGTCGTCATCACCTTGAATATCGGCTCGTCGTCGTCCGCGAGCAGGAGGTCCCGCGCCGACACGAACCCCTCGACGCGCCGACGTTCACACACCGGGAACCCGCTGTGCTCCTCGTTGCCCGCGATAGCCTCCGCGACCTCACCCACCGTCTCGTCGGGCGACACCGTCACCACGTCCTGGGTCATGTACTCCTTCACGTGCGGCGTCCCCCGCCCGTCTCCGCCGTCGCCTTGCATGCGCCCGGCTTCGGTACGGGCGAGCAAAAATCTCTCCCTCGACCGACCGAATCAGTCGTCGTTCACGTCGAGGGCGTTATCGAACTCGAACCCGACCGACGCGTCGGCTTCCACGTCCGTCCCGTGCGGACGCTCCCGGAGCGCGTCGAAGAACGCCTCCGTCACGACCGCGCGGACCGCATCCAGTCGCTCGGTCTCGGTCTCGAACTCGCCGAACGCGTCCGTGATCGGGACCTGTGCGCCCGCCATGTCCGCGTGCCCGCCGGCGCTCCCGATGTGGTCGAACGCCACGCGCAGCGTCTCCCCGAGGTCGACGTCTCGGCCACGTGCCCGCGCGGACATCAGGACGTCGTCCGCCAGCACACCGTAGACGAGCACCGTCGTGATACCCTCCATCGTCAGGAGCTTGTCCGCGGCCTGCGGGAGCGCGTCACGGTCGTTGATGCACCCGGCGCAGGACACCAGCACGCTCCCGCGGACCTCGCGGCCCTCTATCGCCGCCGCGAGCGTGTTCATCGTATCGCCACTCACGCTCGGTGACTCCATCTTCGCGAGCAACGCGGCGTTCACGCTCGGCAGGATCGACGCACCCGCCTCGAAGTCCAGCGTCGACACCTCGCGCGCGAAGTCGTGCGTATCCACCTGGATACCGTACATGAGCGCGGTCGCGACCGTCGCCGACGGCGTGATACCGTACCGATGCAGGTGGTCGAGGATAAGCGTGCTCGTCGCCCCGACGTCCTCTCGGAGGTCCGTGTAGCGCGCCGGGACCGCGTCACGCGGCGGATGATGGTCGACGACCACGTCGACCGCCAGGTCCGGGGGGAGCTGGTCATTCACACCCGGACTCGAGTGGTCGACGAGCGCGAACCCCCCGAACCGCTCCACCGCAGCCTCCCCGCTCGCCAGGTTCTCCAGGTCCAGGTCGAGCAGGTTCACCATCGCGCGGTTCTCCTGGTGACTGATTTCCCCGAAGTAACACGGGACCGCGGGCGTCCCGAGCGCCTCCGCGAGCGTCGCGAGCGCCACCGCACTCCCGATAGCGTCCGGATCCGGGTTGTCGTGCATCACCACCGCGAGCTCGCCGTCGACGTCCCGGAGGACCTGTCGAAGTCGGCGAGTATCCTCGGCGCGCTCGCCGACGACCTGCCCGCCGACGTTCTCCACGAGCACCGACGTCGGATCCACGACCACGTCGGCGACCGACGCCAACGCGTCGCGCTGCGGGGCCGTCGCACGACTCCCCGCGTACGCCAGCACGAACACGTCACCGTACCGGTCCCGGACCGCTCGCGCGATGTCGCGGTTCGCGTCCGCGTCGTCCGTCGCCACGACCACCGCCGTCGCCGCCGGCAACGCGGCGAGCACGTCCACGTCCGTCGGGTCGCCGACCGTCGCCGACACGTTCTCCGACCGGAGCGCGTCCACGCGACTCTCGCTCTCGCAGACGACGGCCGCGACACCGCCACGGTCCGCCAGACGCGCCACCAGGCGCTGTCCGACGGCCCCACACCCCAGAACGACCCGCGAAACCATACCCCGGCTATCCCCTCCGGACGCTAAAACCTACCGACCTCGAAAGAACGAAAGAACCGCTGAAACGCCAGCTAGCGGGCGTTAGTGGCGTTCAACCGAAGAACGCTGTCGTCGTGTCGCCCGCGTTCGGCAGCACCGCGTTCGCCGCCTCGATAGCGGTCTCCGCGATCGGGAAGAACCCGGGCAGGAGCAGGACCGTCACGACCGCCGCCGCGACGACCGCCGCGTACAGGCCCGTCGGCCGACCCTGGAGCTCGTACTCCTCGTTCGGCTCCTCCACCCACATCGCCTTCACGACGCGAGTGTAGTAGTAGAGGCTCAGCGCGGAGTTCACCGCACCGACCGCCGCGAGCCACCAGAACCCGGCGCTGACCGCACCGAAGAACAGGACGTACTTCGAGAGGAAGCCCGCCCCGACCGGGAGGCCCGCGAGCGAGAACAGGAACACCGTCATCGCCGCACAGGCGACCGGTGCCTTCCGTCCGAGGCCAGCGTAGTCCTCGAACGTCCGACCGACGCCCCAGTACTCGACGAGCGCGATGAACAGGAACGCGCCCGTGTTCATGAACCCGTACACGAACAGGTGCATCATGCTCGCACCGAGGACGGTGTCACCCTGCGAGGCGACGCCACCGAGCGACGCCAGCCCGATGAGCACGTAGCCCGCGTGCCCGATCGACGAGTACGCGAGCATCCGCTTGACGTTCTCCTGGGTCGCCGCCGCGAAGTTCCCGAGCGTCATCGTCACGACCGCGAGAACCTGGAAGGCGAGCACCCAGTCGACGCCGAGGTTCGAGAAGAACCCGGCGGGCGTGAACGCGACCGTGAACACGCGGAACGCGATCACGAACCCGGCGGCCTTCGACGCCGAGGAGATGAACGCGCTGACGGGCGCGGGCGCCCCCTCGTACGCCTCCGGCGCCCAGAAGTGGAACGGGACGCTCGCGGTCTTGTACGCGAACCCACCGACGAGCATCAGCACGCCGAGACCGAGCATCCCGACGAACTCCGTGCCGCCCGACAGCGAACTCGCGACCGCGTCCAGCTGGAGCGACCCCGTGACCGCGTACACGAGACTGATACCGTACGCGAAGAAGCTCGAGGAGAGCGCACCGATCAGGAAGTACTTCAAGCCGGCTTCGACGCTCCCCTTGTTCTTCTTCAGGAACGCGACGAGCGCGAACGACGGCAGGCTCGCGAGCTCCATCGCGACGAACACGGCCGCGAGAGAGTTCGCGGCCGCCATCAGACTCATCCCGGTCGCCGCGAGCAGGACGAGCGCGTAGTACTCAGCCTGGTACGCGTACCCTTCGAGGTAATCGTAGGACGCGAGCGCGACGAGCGCCGTCACGCTGGCCGCGATCGCCATGAACAGCAGGCTCATCTGGTCGACGATCAGTTGATCGCCGAACAGGAGCGCGGCCTGGGCGTCACTCGCCGTCGCGAAGTACGCCAGGTAGTACGTCGCGTTCCCGAGGGAGAACACGGCGCCGGCGACCGCGACGGCCGCGACCAGCAACCGGTTCGACCCCGTCGGGTCGACGAGCCAGACCAGGAACGCCACCGCGAACGCGCTCGCCGCTGCGAACGCGTGCGCGCCGACGCCGAGTCCGAGGAGCGTTCCGCCGGTGAACGCGGCGACTCCCGCCGCACCGGCCGCCGCAACGCCGAACGCCGCAGACCCGAGCGCGAACGGGAGCCGCGTCGTCCTCCCGACCGAATCGAGGACGAGCACGACCAGGGCCGCCGCTGCCAGGTACAGCGCCGGTCCGAGCGCGAACAGGGACGCGTGACTACTCATCAGGCACCACCTCCGATGCTCGCGACCGGCTCAATCGCCGTCTCGATCATCTGCATGAACAGGTCCGGGAACACGCCGAGTGCGATGACGAGCAGGAGCAGGACGAACAGCGGCGCGACGTCGTGGAACGCCGCCCGCTCGACCTCGTAGTCGGTGTCCACCCGGAACTCGCCGAACAGCGTCTTCTGCATCGCCAGCAGCAGGTAGCCGGCGACGATGACGATACCGAACATCGCGGCGCCCGTGAACATCGGCGCCGACGGCAGGACCGTCGACTGGAACGACCCGACGAACACGAAGAACTCCGCGGCGAACCCGCTCATGAGCGGCAGGCCCATGTACCCGAACGCACCGGCGACGAGGATACCCACCGTCACCGGCATCCTGTCCGCCATCCCGGACATGTCCGAGACCATCCGCGTGTGCGTGACGTTGTAGATGACGCCGACCGCCATGAACATCAGCCCCGAGATGAGCCCGTGAGAGATCATCTGGAACGTCGCGCCACTCACGCCGATGGTGGTGTACGCGACGAGTCCGAGGATGACGTATCCCATCGAGCTCACCGAGGAGTACGCGACGATGCGCTTCAGGTCCGTCTGCGCGAGTGCGAGCATCGCACCGTAGATGACGGACACGACCGCGAACACCGCGATGGGGACCGCGAGGTCCGTCGCGATGTCGGGGAGCATCGTGAAGTTGAACCGCAGGAGCGCGTACGTCCCCATCTTCAGGAGGACGCCCGCGAGCAGCACCGACACCGGCGTCGGCGCCTCGACGTGCGCGTCCGGCAGCCACGTGTGCACGGGGACGACCGGCACCTTCACCGCGAACCCGACGAACATCGCCAGGAACGCGAACAGCTTCAGGGACTCGGCGCCGACGCCCGGCAGGCCGTCCGGCGCGACACCGGACCGCAGCGCCTGCGTGATCTCCGGCAGGCCGAACGTCGCGACGCTGTCACCGAGCCCGAACACGAGCGCGACGAACCCGATGAACAGCACGAGGCTCGCCACGTTCGTGTACACGAACATCTTGATGGCGGCGTACTTCCGGCGCGGCCCACCCCAGACCCCGATGAGTAGGTACATCGGGACGAGGACGGCCTCCCAGAAGACGAACCACACGAAGAAGTCCAGTGCCGTGAACACGCCGAGCAGCGACGCCTCCAGGAACAGCACGAGCCCGTAGAACTGGCTCTGCCGTTCGGCGATGGGCGTCCACGCGCTCACGAGCGCGAGCGTCGTGAGCACGGTCGTCAACACCACGAGCGGCATCGAGACGCCGTCGACGCCGACGAACCACTGGAGCGCGATACCGCCGAGGTCGAACCACTCGACCTGACTCATGTACCCGATGGCGGTGTCGCCGTCCACCAGGGCGTTCCCGGCCGGCTCGAACCCACTCCAGAGCACCAGACTGCCTGCGAGCGGCAACAGACTCAGTGCTGTCGCCAGCTTCGCGGCGTACCGGTCGGGGGAGACGAGCACGGCGAACGATGCGACCAGTGTCACCGCGATTAGCGCTTCGATAGTACCGTCAATCATCTAGAACCACCCTCCTGTGGCCGCCATGGCCACGAGCAGCACCAGGAACCCGAGCGTCAACAGGAGCGCGTAGTTCGTGACCAACCCGGTCTGCACGCGCTTGACGCGACGGCCCGAGAACAGGCTCACGCTGGACACGCCGTTGACCGCGCCGTCGATGACGCCCTGGTCGAACGTGTCCGCGGCCTTCGCGAGCGGCATCGTGACGCGCTCGGCGAGGAACACCTGGAACTCGTCCTGATAGTAGTTGTTGTACAGCACGTCCTTCGCCGCGCCGAGCTTGTCCGTGTGCTCGACGGGCTCGGGGACGTTGTAGAGGCGATACGCGAGCCCCGCTCCGGCGAGTGCGAGCGCGAGCGAGATTCCGGCGGAGATGAGGACCGTCCCCACCTCGCCGCCGGCGAGCGTCCCCGCCGTGTAGTGCGCGGCGTCGTGAAGCAGCACGTCCGCGTAGTGATGCACGGACGTCTGGTGCGCGAGCGACTCGGGACCGCCGAGCCACTTGTGCAGGAAGTCGATCTCCGCACCGGTGACCTTCTTCACCGGCACCATGTTCACGAGGCCAGCGACGGCCGCGAGGACACCGAGGACCGCGAGCGGCCCCTTGACGTTCCAGCGAACGCCGTGGGGGTCCTTCGCGGTGTCACTACGCGGCTCGCCGTGGAACGTGAGGAACACCATCCGGAACGTGTAGAACCCCGTGAAGAACACGGCGAGTAGTCCGAACCCGTACGCGACGAGCAGGAGCGTCCCCTGCGTCCCCGCGGTCCCGAGTCCGTGGACGAGCGCCTCGTAGAGGACCTCGTCCTTCGACCAGAACCCAGAGAAGGGAACGATGCCCGCGAGCGCGAGCGAGCCCGACAGGAACGTGTAGTACGTGACGGGCATCTTCTCTTTCAGACCACCCATGTCCCACATGTCCTCGTTGTGGTGCATCGCGATGATGACCGACCCCGCACCGAGGAACAGCAGCGCCTTGAAGAACGCGTGCGTCATCAGGTGGAACGTCGCCGCGACGTACCCACCGGCACCGAGTGCGAGCATCATGTAGCCGTACTGGCTGATGGTGGAGTACGCGAGCACCTGCTTGATCTCGCGTTTCACGACCGCCATCGTCGCCGCGAACAGCGCCGTGAACCCGCCGACGAGCGCGATGATACCGAGCGCGGTCGGCGACAGCAAGTAGAACCCGTACATGCGAGCGACGAGGAACACACCGGCTGCGACCATCGTCGCCGCGTGGATGAGCGCGGAGACCGGCGTCGGGCCCTCCATCGCGTCCGGCAGCCACGTGTGCAGCGGGAACTGCGCGGACTTCCCGACCACGCCACCGAGGACGAGCAGTCCGAGTATCGTGAACCACAGTTGCGGGTCCATGCCACCCGGGATGACCGCCGTCGCGGTCCCCTCGGTCACGCCGAGGTACTTCGCCGCCTCGACGGGGAACGCCGCCGCGGCCGCGTCGTGCCCGACCGCGAACCGACTCGTCCCGAACGTCGCGATGATTCCGACCAGACCGATGAGGAAGAAGTAGTCCCCGAACCGCGTCACGAGGAACGCCTTCTTCGCCGCGCTCGGCGGTGCGTCCTCACGGAACCAGAACCCGATGAGGAGGAACGAGCAGAGGCCGACGAGCTCGAAGAACATGAACGCCTGCAGGAGGTTGTCCGCCATGACGAAACTGAGCATGGAGAACGTGAACAGGCCGAGTCCGGCGTAGTACCGCGGGAGACCGGTCTCGCCCTCGTCGTTCATGTACCCGAGACTGAACACGTGCACGAGCATCGCGATGAGGCTCACGATGATGAGCATCATCGCGGACAGCGGGTCCAGCAGCAGCCCGAAGTGGAGATTGATGTCCCCGAGCACACCGCCAGCGTCGAGTATCGTCCACGTGTGGATGTCGTGCACGTACGCGCTGCCACCGGAGACGGTGACGAACACCCACAGCGACAGCAGGAGCGACCCGGCGGTCGCGATGATACCACCGAGCGCACCGCCCTTCGGCATCCTGTCGCCGAACGCGAGCGCGATCAGGAACGATACGAACGGGAGCACCGCGATAGCCGGTGCGAACTCGAACGCGAAAGGCGTAGTTCCTGTCATCTTACCACCTCATCCCCGTTGCGTCGGTCACGTCCACGTCCCCGAAGTTACGGTAGAGGACGAGGATGATGCCGATACCGATGGCGACCTCAGCAGCCGCCAACGCCATCGTGAACAGTGCGAACGTCTGCCCCGTCAGATTCCCCCAGTAGAGACTGAACGCGACGAAGTTGAGGTTCGCCGCGTTCAACATGAGCTCGACGCTCATCAGGAACATCAGGGCGTTCTTCCGCGTGAGGATGCCAGCGAGGCCGATGCAGAACAGGCCCGCCGAAAGAACGAGATAGTACTCCGCAGGGACCGCCATCAAGCGTCACCTCCGTCCGTCGACTCGTCGGCCACGGTCGGTTCGCTCCCACCGTCAGCCGCGACAGCGCCACTCGGCGCCTCGTCCTCGCTGGACGTGAACAGCGTCACGACCGTTCCGAGGTCCTCGCGTCGCGCGAGCGTCACCGCGCCGACGAGCGCCGCGACGAGCACGAGGTCGATGATCTCGAACACCGCGAGGAAGCTCTCGCTCGTCAACTCCCCGGGAATCTGGTCGTTCAACCCGAACATCGCGTACCCGATGGTCTCCGTGACGCTCACGGGGTCGGACACCACACCGTACGCCGACCCGCCGGCCGTGACGACCGTCGCGTTCACGCCGGTGTCCTCGGTCAGCAACGTCGACTCGTTCCCGCTGGCCGTCGACACCTGCGCGAACGTCCCGTTATCCGTCGTCTGGATGCTCGCGTTCGACGCGACGCTCGCGTCACCGATGGACTCGTTCGCAACCTCGACGTTCTGCGGGAACCCGGCAGCATCACCCACCGGCGCACCGAGGAACACCACCGCCATCACCACGAACAGACCGACCGCCGCAACCGCCGGCAGAAGGCTCCCTGTGTCGCGTAACTCAGGACTGGTCGTCATGTCTGTACCACCCCGTCGTCCGTCTCGCTGTCGCGCGTCAACATCACGGCGAACGTGATGAGGATGAGAACCCCGCCCACGTAGACGAGGACCTGCATCGCCGCGAGGAACTCCGCCTGCAGCATCACGAAGTGAACCGCGACGCTGAGGAGGCTGATCCCCGTGAAGAGTGCGGCGTGCCACACGTCCTCTACGAGGACCACCCCGGCCGCCGCCCCGAGCGTCACGAAGGCGAACAGCGCGAAAGCGATGGTTTCTGCTAGTGCCATTGTTTCGTTTGCTTACTGATAGTCGACTTCGCCATCGCCCTCACCGATCCACGCACCACGGTCCGGTTCGCGGGATTCGAGGGGGTCGATGTCTTTGTACCACGGAACGCTCTTCAGCTGTTCCTTGTTGTACACCAGTTCGTCCTTCGTGTCGCCCGTGAACTCGAAGTTCTGCGTGAGCAGGATCGCGTCCACCGGACACACCTCCTCGCACAGCCGACAGTAGATGCACTGCCCGATGTGGAGGTTGTACTGTTCGCCCTGGCGCTGGTCGTCGGTCACGATGTGGATGGTGTCGTTCGGGCAGACGTTCTCGCACTGCCGACACCAGATACATCGTTCCTGACTGAACTTGTGCACCCCACGGAACCGCGCGGACACCTCCGGCGTCTCCTCGGGGTACTGCACGGTGAACTTCTCGCCGTCCAGCGCGTGCTTCATCGTCGTCGCCATGCCTTTCAGGATTCCAATCATGCTATCACCCCGACGAGAACGGCGGTCAGGAGCAGGTTCGCGAACGAAAGCACGAGCATGCCCTTCCAGCCGATCTCGATGAGTTGGTCGATGCGGACGCGCGGAATCGCGCTTCGGCACCACTGCGTGAACAGGAACACCCCCCAGATCTTGATCGTGAACCAGATGAATCCGGGAAGGATGGGGCCTGCGGGACCGCCGAGGAAGAGCGTCGCCGCGATGGCGCCGCCCAAGAAGATGTGGAGGAACTCGCCGAGATAGATGAGGACGAAGTACACGGAGGAGTACTCCGTCTGGTACCCGGCGACGATCTCCGTCGGCGCTTCAGGGATGTCGAACGGGTTCCGGCCGACCTCCGCGAGGTTCGCGACCATGAACAGCACGAACGCGAACGGGTTCACGAACGCGAACCACGGCGGAATCTCGAGTCCGCCGATGCTGAACAGCGCTTCGGTGCCGCCACCGACCGTCTGCGCGGCGACGATTTCGCTCATCTGGAGCGACCCGGCGAAGATGACGACCGACGCCGCCGTCAGAACGAGCGGAATCTCGTACGCGATGTTCTGTGCGATCGCCCGCAGCGCGCCCATGAACGAGAACTTGTTCGAGCTCGCGTACCCCGCCATCGTCAGGCCGAGCGTCGCGATGGACGCGACGGCGAACACGTACGCCAGCCCCGCTTCGGGGTCAGCGACCTGGAGGTTGATGCCGAACAGGCTCCCCATCGGGATGACCGCGAACCCGAGGAGCGCCGACCCGGCGACGATGAGCGGTGCGATGTCGAACGCGGGGCGGTCCACGCGTTCGGGGATGATGAGCTCCTTCGAGAGCAAGCGGACGGCGTCGGCGGGGATCGTGAGCAGGCCGAACGGCCCCATGCGGTTGACCGCGTACCGGTCGGTGAACGCCGCCGTGATCTTCCGCTTCGCCCACGGACCGGCGATGCCGGTGTACGTGAGCATGATGGTGCCGACGATACCGGCGCCGACGATCGCGGCGAGGAACTCGCCGGCGACGCCGTAGCCACCGAGCCCGGTGACCTCGCTGATGAACTCCGGCAGGGTCTGCGTCGCCATCAGCGGTCCACCTCGCCGAGGACGATGTCGAGGCTCCCGAGGCTCGCGATGAGGTCAGGGATGTACTCGCCCTGGGACATCTCCGGGAGCGTCTGGAGGTTCGAGAACGACGGGGCGCGGATCTTGAATCGCGCGGGCTTGTCCGTTCCGTCCGCGCGCATGTAGATACCGAGTTCGCCCTTCGCCGCCTCGACCGCGCGATACGTCTCCGTGTCGTTCTCCGGCTTCAGCGTCCGGGGAACGTTCGACTGGATGGTGCGTTCCTCCTCGGGCCACTCCTCGAGCAGGTCCACGCACTGCTTGATGATCTTCGCGGACTCCTCGACCTCCTGCATCCGCGTGAGGACGCGCGCGTAGTTGTCCTTCCCGTCCTCGGTGACGACGTCCCAGTCGAGTTCGTCGTAGTACCCGTACGGGTCGTCGCGTCGGATGTCGTAGTCGACGCCGGACGCGCGAGCGACGGGGCCGGTCGCGCCGTAGGACTTCGCGACGTCGGGCTCGAGGACGCCGGTGTCGACGCACCGGAGCTGGAAGATTTCGTTGGACGTGATGAGGTCGTGGTACTCCTCGAGCTTGCCCGGAAGCTCGTCGAGGAAGTCCCGCGTCATCTCGAAGAACTCATCGCGGGGCTCGGGGAGGTCCCACGCGACACCGCCCAGGCGGAAGTAGTTGAACATCATCCGCTGGCCGGTGAGCTCCTCGAGGATGTTCTGGACGACCTCGCGGTCGCGGAACGCGTACTGGAAGATAGCGGTGAAGTCACCGTAGACGTCCAGCGCGAACGTCCCGAGCGCGAGCATGTGCGCGGCGATTCGGCAGAGTTCCGCGCCCATCGTCCGGATGACCTGCGCGTACTCGGGGACCTCGATGTCCGCGAGGTCCTCCGCGGCGCGTGCGTACGCCCACTCGTTGAGAAGGCCGGCGGAGACGTAGTCCCACCGGTCGGGGTACGGCATGATCTGGTGGCGGTACGTGCCCTTCTGGGCCATCTGCTCCTCGCACCGGTGGAGGTACCCGATGTCGGACTCGACGTCCGCGACCGTCTCGCCGTCGAGCACGGTCTTGACGTGGAGGACGCCGTGGGTCGCCGGGTGGTGCGGACCGATGTTGAGGAACATCGTGTCGTTGTCCTCGTCCCGGTGGTCGTCCTTCAGCGGGTTGTCGTGCTGACCGAGCGTGACGACCTGCGGGCGGTCCTGGTCGTAGTCCATCGACAGCGGGTGTCCCTGCCACGTCTCGGGCATGAGGATGCGCCGCATGTCGGGGTGGTTCTCGTACTCGATACCGACCAGGTCGTACGCCTCGCGCTCGTGCCAGTCGCACGTCCGGTACGCGGCGTTCCCGGACTGGCTGACCGGGTCGTCCTTCGTCGCGGGTACGACGACGCTGACCTCGTTCGTCGGGTCGTCGTACTGCTTCAGGTGGTAGATGGACTCGTAGCGGTCCTCGTACTCCTGCGCGGTGACGAGCGAACAGTGGTCGAACCCGGCGTCGTCGCGGAGCGCGAGCAGCGTCTCCTCGACCGCGTCCGGGCGAACGACGACCGCGAGGTCGGCGTTCATGTGCTCCTCGACGTCGAGCACGCGGTCGCCGAGCAGGTCGAGGATGGCTTTCCGGTCGACGTCGCCGTGCGCGTCGAGCGTGTCGTCGCGCGGTCGTTCCAGGCTCATGGCGAATCAGCCCAGTTGTACCGCATCGCGAGCGTATCCTCGTCGATCTCGTCGGCGAGCTCGTCGATGACCTCGTCCTGGTCCATGTCCCCGAACTGCTCGAGTTCGTAGGGCTTGACCGTGACGGGGCTGGACTCGCCGTTCGCGACGCGCTCCTGAAGCTTCGCGACGCCGTAGATGAGCGCCTCGGGACGCGGCGGGCACCCCGGGACGTGGATGTCCACGGGGATGACCTCCTCCGCGCCCTTCACGACGTTGTAGCCCTCCTGGAACGGGCCGCCGGAGATGGTACAGCTCCCCATGCCGACGACGAACTTCGGTTCGGGCATCTGGTCGTACACGCGCTTCATGCGGGGCGCGAACTTCGAGACGATGGTGCCGGGCACGATGATGACGTCGGCCTGCCGCGGGCTCGCTCGCGGGATGCCCGCGTGGAACCGGTCGAGGTCGTGCTTGATGGCGTACGTGTGGATCATCTCGATACTGCAGCACGCGATACCGAACTGCAGCATGAACATCGAGGATCCCCGCACCCAGTTCATGAACTTGTCGAACTTCGTGAGGATGAACGGGGAGGAACCGAAGGCCTCGCGGAGCTTCGAGTTGAAGCGGTCGTCGAGCCCTGGGCCCATCCGCGCCTCGCGCGTCTTGGTCAGTGCGTCTGTGCTGCCGCCGTCCGTGGTGTTGTCGGAACTCATTGTTTGAACGGGGTTACTGTGTCTCACTCGCCTGCGGGTCGCGCGCCCACTCCACGGCGCCGTTGTGCCACGCCCAGGCGAGTCCCACGACGAGGACGCCGATGAAGATGAGCATCGGCGCGAGCACGGTCGCCAGCCCGACGCCGCCTTCGAGAGCAGACCGATAGATGACCGTCCAAGGGAAGATGAGGACGGTCTCGATGTCGAAGACGACGAACAGGAGTGCGACCATGTAGTACTGGATGTTGAAGCGGATGCGAGTCCCGCCGGTGGGGACCTCACCGCTCTCGTACGTGGTGCGCTTACTGTCTTCTGGAACGCTCGGCCGCAGCAGCGACGATACCAGCATCATACTCACCGGTATCAGCACTGAAACGACCCCGAGCGCCCCGACTGCTATCCATGGATTCATACCGTGTACTCCGTATCATCTGCGGCTTTGAAGCGCACCCATATAAGGGTTGATTCTTGGGGTTTTCAAGGGCTGGCTGGGGTTTGCAGTGGGATATCGGGAGAATCCGCCCGGGACGGCTTCGGTGCCGCGGTTTGTTTCATTCGAGCGCTTGCGCGCACGTTGGGGGGTGACATCGCGGTGGACGCCGAACGCGAGTGGACCTCGGCGTCGACCGGGGGCCGCTGGCCCAACCGGAGGCGCTGGCGCGCGTTCACGCGGCGGCTGACGTTGACGGGGACCGGGTCGTGGAGACGCCGACGTTGCAGCGGTCGGCGTCGTCGTCGATGGCGCCGTGGGACCGGGCGAGCATCGTCGTGCCCGTCAGTGCTCGCCGGCGGACCTTGGCGGTTCGCTGAAAGACGATTTTCGCCGTGCGTCAGTCGTGCTTCTCGCGGAAGCCGGGCGTACCGAGCGAGTGGAGGTCGTGGGAGACGTCGGCGACGTCGCTCTTGAGGCCCTCGTGGTAGTCGACGAGGCGCTCGCGGAGCTCGTCGTGTTCCCGCGCGAGGATCATCGCGGCCGAGAGTGCGGCGTTGAAGCTCTTGCCCGCGTCGACGGCGGTGAGCGGGGCGCCGGTCGGCATCCCGATGACGGAGTCGACGGACTTCTCCTGGACGGGGACGCCGACGACGGGGACGGGGTACGCGATGCTCGCGGTCATGTTCGGGAGGTCCGCGGACTTCCCGCCGGCACCCGCGATGACGACGTCGAGACCGCGTGCCTCGGCGGTCTCGGCGTACGCGTACATGAGTTCGGGCGTGCGGTGCGCGGACACCACGAACGTCTCGAACGAGAAGCGTGCGTCGGGCGCGTCGCGGTAGTCGGTCTGCTCCTCGAACCCGAGTTCGTCGACGAGCGCGTCGTACGCGCCGGCGGCGTCCTCGGTCCCCATCATGACGTCGAGGTCGGAGTCCGACCCCATGACGATACCGACGTCTGGGGTCGCTTCGGGTGGTCTGTCGTCGTCGGCCTGTGCGTGGAGGTCGTCGATGAGCGCTTGGAGTCGGTCTGTCATGTGATTGCTGTCGGTGGTGGTGGTCGTCGCTCAGCGGAAGTCGATGCTGTCCCGGAGGGTGCGTGCGCCGGCGAGGAGGTCGCCGACGGATTCGTCGTCGGTCTGGACGCACGTGACGTGCCCCATCTTCCGGAGCGGGCGCGTCTCGTGTTTCCCGTACCAGTGGAGGTTCGCGCCGGGGGCTTCGAGGACGGCGTCGACGTCGTCGACCGTCGCGGGACGGGTGTCCTCGCCGTCGCCGAGGAGGTTCGCCATCGCGGTCGGACCGCGGAGGCCGGTGGCTGCGAGCGGCCAGCCGAGGACGGCGCGGACGTGCTGTTCGAACTGACTGGAGTGCGCGCCCTCGATCGTCCAGTGCCCGGAGTTGTGGGGGCGTGGTGCGATCTCGTTGACGGAGATGCTGCCGTCCTCGTGCTCGAAGAGCTCGATACCGTAGACGCCGCGGCCGTCGAGGACGTCGAGGACGTCGAGTGCGACGTCGCGGGCACGGTCGAGGACGTCGTCGCCGGTGCGCGCCGGGACGACGGTCTCGCGGAGTATCTGGTCGCGGTGGAGGTTCTCGCCGACGGGGAACGCGGCGGTCTCGTCGTCGCCCTGGACGGCGATGACGGAGAGTTCGCGCTCGTAGTCCACGAACGACTCAACCATCGCGTTGCCGTCGCCGCCGACCTCGGCGAGCGCGGCCGCGTGGTCGGTGTCGTCGTCCACAGGGACGTTCCCGCGGCCGTCGTACCCGCCGGTGCGTGCTTTGAGCATCGCGGGCGCGCCGAGGGCGTCGAGCGCGTCGGCGACGTCCTCGGGCGACTCGACCTCGCGGAAGTCCGGGACCGGGACGCCGGCGTCGGCGAGCGCGCGCTTCTGGACGAGCTTGTCGTGGATGAGGTCGAGCGTCGCCGGCTTCGGGTGACAGGGGACGCCGGTGTCGCGTTCGATGCGTTCGAGCGCGTCCTGGTCGGCGAGCTCGATCTCGAACGTGAGGTAGTCGGCGCGTTCGGCGAGCGCTCGGATGGCGTCGATGTCGTCGAAGTCGGCGACGACCTGGTCGCGCGCCGGTGGCGCGGCTGGACAGTCGGGCGTCGGGTCGAGAACGAGGACGTCGACGCCGAGGGGCGAGGCGGCTTCGGCGAGCATCCGTCCGAGCTGGCCGCCGCCGACGACCCCGAGCGTCGGGCCTGGCGTCGAGAGCGTCGTCATCACGCGAAGCGTTCCCCGGGGTGGCGCTTAACGGTTCCTCCTTCTATCCACGCTCGCGTTCGCGGCGGCCGTCGGCGCCGTCACGCTGGCTGGGGAGGCCGTGACGTCGCGGTCGACGAAGACGGTGACGGTGACGTTCCGCTGGGTGAGGTTGAACGTCGTCCGGTCGTAGCCGCCATCGAGTACCCTGGAGACGTTCTCGGCGAGCTGCGAGCGGACGACGACGACGGGCGGGTCCGTCGCCGCGAGCCGGTCGAGGCCGGCGGCGGTCCGCGCGCTGTCCGTCGTCGCGTTCATCGCTTCGGTGTACCACGGGAGCGGGAGGCGGTTGTACCAGCCCTCGTTGTCCTCGACGAGCTCGTACTCGCCGTCGTCCCGTTGCGTGTAGACGTCGCCGACGGGGAGGCGGTCGACGCGCTCGGGGTTGTCGACGTGGAAGTACGCGCCGTAGTAAACGACGTCCGGGCCGTCGTCGTTCGCGGCGGCCGCGGCGTCGACGCGCTCGAGCGTGTCGCGGACGTCGTCGGCGGGCTGGCCGTACTGGACGAGCGGGTTCGTCTGCCCCTGCGGGTGGAGGTACGCGGTGCCGGCGGCGGTGGTGAGCGGGACGGCGAGTGCGACGCAGAGCACGATGGCGGCGACGCCGGCGACCGCCGGGTCGCGGTCGCGCGCCGCGGTCGCGAGGCGCCTGGCGACCGCTGCGAGGGCGACCGCGGCGGGGATGGCGAGCGGGACGACGACGTGGACGGCGTGCCAGGGCGCGTTCACGAGCATCGCGAGCGGGGAGACGAGCACGGCGAGGGCGGCCCAGAGGAGCGCGAACTCGACGAACTCGTCGCGGTCGCCGTAGCGGTTCGCGAGGAATCCGAGGCCGCCCGCGGTGACGACGGTGAGGCTCGTGACCGCGAGCGTCTTCACGAGCGGGACGGCGAACGTGAGGTAGTCGTTGTGGTTGCTCGCCACCCAGACGCCGTAGTAGTCGGCGAGCGGGTGGACGAGGCCGGATTCGACGAGCGCTGGGAGCTGGAGGGGGTTCGCGAGCGCGCTCCAGAGTCCGAGCCCGTTCGGGTCGCGGGGCGCGAACAGGACGAGCGTGAGGACGAGGAACCAGACGGTGGCGAGGACGCCCGGCGCGCGCCAGCGGCGGACGCGCTCGCCGAGGTCGGTGCCCCGGAGGAGGACGCCGACGACGCCCGCGGCGGCGGCGACCCACGTGAGGGCGAACGCGACCTGCCGACTGCCGGACGCGAGCGGCGACCCGAGGAACCCGGACGCGCCGACGTACGCGGCGACGACGCCGCCGACGAGCCAGACCGCGTTGCGGTCGACGACGCGGTCGGCGTCCTGGAGCGCGACCCCGGCGAGGAACGCGACGACGGCGACGAGGATGGCGACGACGACCGTCGAGAACGGCCCGAACGCGAGGACGACGACCGGGTTGAAGACGGCGACGACCGCCATCTCCGGCGTCCCGCGCGCCCGAACGGCGTCGACGAGTTCGCCGCCGCGACGGTGGTCGAACACCGGCCGTCGTGCGACGGCCCGGAGGAACGCGCGCTGGTCGGCGACGACGAGCGCGGCGGCGACCCAGAACGCGACGTAGAGGAGCGCGTTGGCCTTCGACGCGAACGCGAGCGCGCCGACCGTGCTCGCCGCGTACAGGTATCGAGCGTCGCCCGTGCGTCGCGTTCGGACGAGGAATCCGAGCGCGGCGAGCGCGAACGCGGCGACGAGCACGTCGTTCCGGAGGTGCCGCGAGTAGTACACGAGCACGGGGTTGGCGGCGAGGAGCGTCCCGAACGCGAGCAGTTCACCGTCCCGGAGGTGGTCGTGGAACAGCCACGCGGCGAGCGGCAGCAGGCCACCGACCACCGCGACGGGGAGTCGCGCGACGAGGTCTGAGGGGCCGAGAAGGTCGAAGAGCACGCGGTCGACGTGGTAGAGCAGCGGGCCGTGCGTGACCGGTCGGTACTCGAACACGCCGGTCGCGGCGTACCGGAGGACGTCGTACCCGAGGCGTGCCTCGCCCCAGGCCGCGATGCGGTCGCCGAGCGCGAGCAACCGCGCGAGCGTGGCGCCGGCCGCGAGCGCGAGGAGCGCGGCGAACGTGGCGCGTCGGTCGGTCCGACGTGAGGTCATCGTTCCCCACCTGTCCCCCGGACGGTAAGGGCTTTGTCAATCCTCACGACCGCCAGGCGTCCGGCCGCGGTCGACAGCAGGCGCGTCGGTTCGCTCTCGCTCGCCGCGGACGGTCGTCAGCCTCGCCGTCTGGCCGACCTTCCGGCTCGCCGTCGACGGTCCTCGGCGCGAGCGCGGCAACGTTTGCTCGCGCGTCCGGTCCCGGTAGGTTCTTGTGGCGTCTCGGCAACCGGTGGTGTATGGCACGGCTCGGACTGGTGGTCGCCGATTTCAACCGGTCGGTCACCGCGGAGATGGAAGATGCTGCGCTGTCGGCAGCGGCGTCGCGCGACGCCGACGTCGTCGACGTCACGTCGGTCCCCGGCGCGTACGACTCGCCGCTAGCCGCGGACAGACTGGCGCGACGGGACGACGTCGACGCGGTCGCCGTCGTCGGCGCGATCGTCACCGGCGACACGAACCACGACGAGGTCATCGGGAACGCGATCGCGCAGAAGCTCACGGACGTGAGCCTGGAGCGCGACACCCCCGTCACCCTCGGCGTGACCGGGCCGGGAATGAGCGGTGCGGAAGCCAGGGAGCGCGTCGAGAACGCCGCGCACGCGGTCGACGGCGCGCTCGACCTGGTAGCCGAACTCGGAGACGACTCATGACAATGGATTTCGCTTCTCGCGTCGAACGCGTGGAACCGTCCGCGACGCTGGCCATCTCGAACGCCGCCGCCGAACTCGAAGCGGAGGGGGCGGACGTGGTGGACCTCAGCGTCGGCGAACCAGACTTCCCGACCCCGGAGAACGTCGTTCGAGCCGGGAAGGACGCGATGGACGCCGGCCACACCGGCTACACGTCCAGCAACGGCATCCCCGCGCTCAAGGACGCCATCGTCGACAAGCTCGCCGACGACGGCCTCGAGTACGCGACCGACGAGGTCGTGGTGACGCCCGGCGGCAAACAGGGTCTGTTCGAGATCATCATGAGCCTCGTCGACGACGGCGACGAGGTCGTCCTCCTCGACCCGGCGTGGGTGTCCTACGAGGCGATGGTGAAGATGGCGGGCGGCACCCTCAGTCGCGTGGACACGTCGCCGCACGACTTCCAGCTCGAGCCGGCACTCGACGAGCTCGGCGAGGTCGTCACCGACGACACCGCGTTGCTCGTCGTGAACTCGCCGAGCAACCCGACCGGCGCGGTGTACTCCGACGCCGCCCTGGAGGGCGTGCGCGACCTCGCCGTTGAGCACGACGTCGCGGTCATCAGCGACGAGATATACAAGGAGATCACGTACGGCGTCGAGTCGACGAGCCTCGGCTCGCTCGACGGGATGGGCGACCGCACCATCACGCTGAACGGATTCTCGAAGGCGTACTCGATGACGGGATGGCGCCTCGGGTACTACGCGGCGCCGCAGGCGCTCGTCGACCAGTCCAGCAAGCTCCACAGTCACTCGGTGTCCTGTGCGGTGAACTTCGTCCAGCACGCCGGCGTGGAAGCGCTGGAGAACACGGACGACGCGGTCGCGGAGATGGTCGAGGCGTTCGAGTCCCGCCGCGACCTCCTCGTCGACCTGTTCGACGACCACGGCGTGCACGCGGCGACGCCCGACGGCGCGTTCTACCTGATGCCCGAGGTCGCCGACGACGACCAGGCGTGGTGCGAGGCCGCCATCGAGGACGCGCACGTCGCGACCGTCCCCGGAAGCGCGTTCGGTACGCCCGGCTACGCGCGCCTCTCGTACGCCGCGAGCGAGGAACGTCTGAAGGAGGGCGTCGAGCGGCTCGCCGACGAAGGCCTGCTGTAGGTCGACGCGGTCTCTTCCTGGCGGTCGGTTGCGGTCTCGTGCATTGCTCGGACGTCCTCGGCGTCAGCGGGCGAGACGGTTCTTGATACCGCGGACGGTCGGAGCGAGATTGGCTTGCAGCAGGTGGTATGCGAACGCGAGGACGACGGCGCCGAGAACGGCAGCCCACGCGGCGAGGGCGGTGTCGCCGGCCTGGAACGTCGTCATCGCGAAGCGCTCGATGTAGACGCCGCCCACCGAGAGGCCGACGCTGACCGAGCTGAAGAACAGTACCTGCAGGATTTCGGGGAGGATCTCCATCACTGTCGAGAGCATGGCCCTCAGTTCGTAATCCCGAGCTGAAGCCCTTTCGGATTACGCAACCGAAACTGCTTTTATATTGTATAGTTTTTGTACTTCTATGACCGGTCGATACGGTGACCTCGATTATCCGTCGCTCACGAAGCGAAGCTTCCTCGTCGGCGTGGCCCTCATCGTCGTCGGCGAAGCCGGCGACGCGTTCCTCAGTACGTCCGCGTCGTCCGTTCCAGCGTGGGAACACCAGCTGCTCGTCGGTGCAGCCATCCTCGGCGTCCTCGTCGCGCTCTGCTCGCCGTTCCTCTTCGGAATCGTCCTCCCGCTGACCGAGTGACGGCTCGCTACGTGCGCTGCTGGTTCGCGTCGCGACTCTCGAACGCCGCGACGAGATCCTCGGGGAACGACGCGGGCGAGAAGATCGAGACGACGTCGCCCGCGACGATGCGCGTGTCGCCGTTGGGCGTGATGCGTTCCTCGCCGCGTTCGATGCTGACGACGAGCGCCTCGTCCGAGAGCAACCCGTCGTCGTTCGCGTCCTCGAGCGTCAACCCACAGATGTCCGCGTCCTCGGAGACCGTGAACTCGACGACCTCCGCACCGCCGGCGACGTTCTGGAAGTCTCGGACCGCGGACCGCGGCTCGTCGCCGTTCGGCGCGAACGACTGGTAGGGCCGGAACGACTCGTTCCGGAGGATGTCCTCGCGCTTGATCGTCGCGCCGAGGTCCGAGAGCTGGCGTGCGATCCGGTCGATGTCGTCCGTTGTCTCCCCGACGACCGTGATGAGGAGGTTGTCCTGGCCGGCGAGGAGTTCGCGGACGTTCACGACCCCGTGCTTGGCCAGCGCATCGGACGCGATCTTCGAGCGGTCGCTCACCGGAACGGTGCACGTGAACTGCGTGACGACCTTCCCGTCCGTCGCTTCGTAATCGACGTCCGCGTGATACCCGCGGATGATGCCGTTCTCCTCGAGCTGTCGGATCCGGTTCCGGATGGTCGCCGGCGTGACGTCGACCTCGTCGGCTATCATCGGCGCGGACGTGTTCCGCGCGTCCGACGCGAGGTGATACAGGATCAGCTTGTCTATCTCGTCGATACGGTAGTTCATGACGGGACCTTCTCCGGGTTCGATGAAAGGCATTACGCACCCCAGGAACGCGAGGGAGGGGCGTCACGCCGTTCCCTCTCCGCATCTGGAGCGAACTGACGCCACTCTCTCCAGTCCGGTCCTACGCGGTCGGTTTCGTGAACGTGAGGCAGTAGGAGTGGTCGTAGCCGTAGCCGAACGTGCCCTCGCCGTGGTCGCCGTCCTCGCCGGCCGTCCAGCCGACGACGACCTCGCCGTCGAAGTGGAGGACGTTCGAGACGCGGTCGGCGACGTCCCACGCGAGCGTCGTCACGCGCCCGTCGTGTTTCATGTTGGAGACGTCGACGACGACGCGCGCGCCGGGGACGAGGACCGACTCGACGCGAGAGAACGCGCGCTCGACGTCGTCGAGGTAGTCGTCGTACGTGCTCTCGCCCGCGTAGTTCTCGAACGGATTCCGGGTGTCCGTTCGCTCCATGAACGGCGGGGACGTGAAACAGCAGTCGCAGGTGGGGACCCACGACGGGTCGAGGTCGAGGACGCTCCCGTGACGCACGCGGTCGTCGTCGGAGACCGCTTCCCGGGCGTGCCGGAGGCGGTCGGCGTCGTACTCGATACCGTAGCCCGTCCGGTCGAGGCGTTCGGCGACCGCGAGCGTCGTCCCGAAGCCGGCGAACGGGTCGAGGACGCGGTCACCGGGGTCGGTGTACTCGGCGAGGAACCGTTCGACGAGCGCGTTCGGCGTCCGGAACTCGCTGTCGACGCCGTCGGGGAGTGCAGTGTCGTGCGCGTACTCGAGCGCGAGGAACGACTTCATCCTCCGACCGTCTCCGTGGGCGGGATTCAGTCTTGGGATGCCGTGGGACGCGATACCGTCGACCGGTCCTCGTCTCACCGGGCTGGGAGTGAGAGCATGGGTAAACCCCTTCACGGCGGTGGTCGTGTATGGACGTATGAGCTCGCAAGATAGAGTCACGGTCGAGGACGTGATGTCGTCGCCGCTGGAGACGATCTCGAAGGACGCGACCGTCAAGGAAGCGACCGAGCGGATGCGGGAACTGGACATCAACGCGCTCGTTGTGCCGACGACGCCGCGCGCTATCGTCAGCAGCACGGACGTCCTAGACGCGGTCGCGGACGGCCGGAACGTCGCGGACCTCCAGGTCTCGGACGTGATGACGACCGACGTCGAGACGGTGAGTCCGGACCTCTACATGGAGGAGGTCGCGGCGATGATGACCACGTACGGCATCAAGCACCTCCCGGTCGTCGAGGACGACTACGTCGGGATGGTGTCGTCCACGGACGTCACGGCGTACCTCTCCTAGAACCCGCGGTCAGTCGCCGCGTTCTTCGAGGACGCGGTCGATGATGCGGCCCGTGGAGAGCAGTTCGTCGTCGTAGCGTCGTTCGCGAGCGCTCGCGCGCCTGACCTCGCAGTCGATACCGCGGTCCTCGAGTGCGGCCTGGATGCTCGCTTCGTCGTGATGCTGGTCGTGCCCGAGGACGACGTAGTCCGGGTCGATGCGTTCGATGGGGACGAAGATGTCCTCGCGGTCGCCGAGGTGCGCTTCGTCGACCACGTCGAGCGCGCCGACCATGTCCCGTCGCTGCCGGTCGGCGAGGATCGGTTTCTCCTTGTGCGTGACGTTCCCGCGTCGTGCGATGATGACGTGGAGTTCGTCGCCGTACGACGCTGCATCCTCGAGGTAGTGCACGTGTCCCGGATGAAGGATGTCGAACGTGCCCTGTGCGATCGCTCGTGTCATCTAGTAGTTGCCTCCGGACCGGAGTTCGTCGTCGATGTCGTACTGGTCGAAGTCGAAGAACGCTTCCGGGTCGTCGAGGTCGACGTCGAGGACCGGGAGCGTGGTCGCGTCCCCTTCCTGGTCGAACGCACGCCAGTCGCTCCTCCGGTAGGGTGCGCCCATGATGACGTGCACGCTCCCGGACGTGAACGTCGCCAGGTCCGCGTCACTCGGCTTGAGGACGCCGTTCGGGTGCGAGTGAATCGAGCCGACGGTCCGCATGTCGTTCGGAATCATGTTGTTGTCGACGGTCGCACTCATCTCGTTCGACGTCGTCCCGGGGATGACGAGGACGTCCGTCACCACGTAGTCGTCCGGGTGAATCTCCTCGCCGAGGTCGAACTCGCGCGCCGGCGTTCCACGCATGAACCCCATGTACTCGTTCGGGTGCGTGTCTTCGGCGGACGAGAGCGCGAACTCGAGCGTGTCCCGTGCGATGCCCGCGACGTCCCGCGACCGGAAGAACCGGTCGAACAACCCCATGCCCGCCACTCGTCGTCTCGGCTACCTGAACGTTGCGGATGCGGCCCGCACGAGCATCATGCGGCCCGCACGAGCGTACGGCGGCCGCCAGGCCCCCGTTCCTCGGTTGCTGTCGGCGTCGTCGTGTCTGCAGTGGTCGCTGCGTCTGCAGTGGCCGGGGGGTGGCGTCGTCCGGTGGTTGGTGTGGTCGACGCGAGCGAGCAAGTGGCGGTTTCTGGCGGGGCGAGGTGTCTTGGCAAGGATTAAACGGCGGCGGAGCGAATCTCGGGTCAACATGACTGCTGAATCTGCCGACGGGGCGGAGCGACCGGTCGTCTTCGACCTCGCTCCGGCGTGTACCGTCGACGACGTGGATGCGGACGTGCCGTACCTGGCGACGGTGAACGGGGTTGTCGAGTACGGGGTGTTCGTGGATCTCTCGGAGTCGGTGTCTGGTCTCGTGCACGAGTCGAACCTGGACGCGTCGTACTCGGTCGGTGACGAGCTCGTCGTGGAACTGGAATCGGTTCGAGATAACGGTGACCTGTCGTTCGTGCTCGCGGACGTCGCCGACGAGTACGACGTGGAGCGCGCGTCGGAGGACGTGGCGCTGACGGCGTCGAGCGCGTTGTCGACGCAGCTCGGTGAGCGCGTGCACGTCGAGGGCGAGGTCACGCAGATCAAGCAGACGGGCGGGCCGACGGTGTTCCAGGTTCGCGACGAGCACGGCGTGGTGCCGGCGACGGCGTTCGCGTCCGCTGGCGTTCGCGCGCACCCCGAGATCGAGGTCGGTGACGTCGTCCGTATCGCGGGCGAGGTGGAGAAGCGCGAGGGCACGCATCAGATCGAGGTGGAGCACATCCAGACGCTGGAGGGTGACGAGGCCGATGCGGTCCACGAGCGCCTGGAGAGTGCGATGCTCGACGCGGCGGAGCCGAACGACGTGGAGCCGCTCGTGGAGTGGGACGCGTTCGAGAAGCTCCGCCCGGACCTTGAGGCGGTCGCGCAGGAGTTGCGGAAGACCGTCATCGAGGGGCGCCCGATTCGACTGCGGCATCACGCGGACGGCGACGGGATGTGTGCGAGCGTGCCGGTGCAGGCCGCGCTGGAGGCGTTCATCGAGGACGTCCACGAGGACGTGGACGCGAAACGGCATCTGTTCAAGCGCCTGCCGAGCAAGGCGCCGTTCTACGAGATGGAGGACGCGACGCGCGACCTCAACTTCGCGCTCGAGGACCGGTCGCGGCACGGCCAGAAGCTCCCGCTCCTCCTCATGCTGGACAACGGCTCGACGGCGGAGGACGTGCCGGCGTACGAGACGCTCGCGCACTACGACATCCCGATCGTCGTCGTCGACCACCATCACCCCGACCCGGACGCGGTCGACGACCTCCTGACGCATCACGTGAACCCGTACCTGTACGACGAGGATTACCGGGTGACGACGGGGATGATGTGCGTGGAGCTCGCGCGCATGATCCACCCCGAGTTCGCTGACAAGCTCGATCACGTGCCGGCGGTCGCCGGCCTGGCGGACCGGTCGAAGGCGGAGGCGATGACGGACTACCTAGAGCTCGCAGCGGACGCGGGCTACAGCGAGGACGACCTCCGCGACATCTCGGAGGCGCTGGACTACGGCGCGCACTGGCTCCGGTACAACTCCGGCCAGCACCTCATCGACGATGCGTTGAACGTGCGCTGCGACGACGAGGAGCGTCACGAGGAGCTCGTGGACTTCCTCGCGTCGCGGTCTCGGGAGCGCGTGGACACGCAACTCGACCGTGCGATGGAGCACGTCGAGCACGAGGAGCTCGAGAACGGCGCGCAGCTCTACCGGATCGACGTCGAGAACCACGCGAAGCGGTTCACGTATCCGGCGCCGGGGAACACGACCGGTGAGATCCACGACCGGAAGGTCAAGGAGACCGGTGACCCCGTCATCACGATCGGGTACGGGCCGGACTTCGCGGTGCTGCGGAGCGACGGCGTGCGACTGGACATCCCGAACATGGTGACGGAGCTCACGGAGGAGGTCGCGGAAGGCGGTGTCTCCGGCGGCGGGCATCTCGTCGTCGGTTCGATCAAGTTCGTGAAGGGCCGCCGCGAGGAGGTCCTCGACGCGCTCGTGGAGAAGATGGCGGAGGCGGACATCGACGAGGACGTGTCCAGTCTCTCCGTGGTCGACGACGTCTGAACGGGTCGAATCGGGTGGGGTATCGGGACGCGAGTCGGTTTCTCGCGGTCAGTTCTCGAAGTGGATGCGTCGTGCGAGTAGCGCGAGGAGGACGAGGACGGCGACGGCGGTGGCTGCGGCGAGCCACGATGGGATTGGTGTGCTCGTGCCGCCCTGCCAGTCGCGGTCGAAGCCGTCGGCGTAGTAGTCGGCGACGGCGTCGCCGTGGAGGGCGACGGCAACCTCGCGGTTCTCGCGGAGCGAGTGGTCGTTCCAGTTGATGGAGCCGAGGACGACGCTGTCGTCGACGACGACGCCTTTGGCGTGCACCTTCTGGAATCGGTTCCCCGGGTCGACGAGGCGGGCGTCGAGCGGGAGGGATTCCCGGTCGGCGGCGGCGTTGAGTGCGTCGACGACCGCTTGGTTCTCTTCGCGGGCGTACCACGCGGACGAGAGGAGGATGCGGACGTCGACGCCGCGGCGGGCGGCGGCGATGGTCTCGCGGACGAGGACGCCGTCTCGCGCGGCGGTCATCTGGAGGACGCGGACGCGGTCGGTGGCGTTCCGGAGTCGGGAGACGAGTGCGCGCTCGGCGTTGTCGGGCGCGGTGAGGACGGTCACGGCGTCGGCGGTGACGTTCCGCGACCGGACTCGCGTCGGGTAGGTCGCGTTCGCTGGCGGTTCGGTAGGTCCGGTCGCGTCGACCGCGACGGCCGTCCAGTTCCGGGCGTCGGGCGCGCGCCAGTCGCCGTCGAACACGCGCCGGAGTCCGCTGGCGGTGTCCGGGTCGCGTAGCACCACGCCCCAGCCGCGGTTGGCGTGCCCGCCGGTCCCGGACGGCTTCCAGTTCTCCGTGAGGACGACGGCGGTGTTGTCGGCGACAAGGTACTTCGCGTGGTGGTAGTCGTAGCGCGCGCGGCCCCCGCCGAGCGCTCGCACGGCGACGCCGCTCGCGGCGAGGTCGTCGAGGACCTGACGTTGTCGCGGAGTGA
The DNA here is from genome assembly GCF_034808145.1 of Halorubellus amylolyticus. NCBI lineage: Archaea > Methanobacteriati > Methanobacteriota > Halobacteria > Halobacteriales > Halorubellaceae > Halorubellus > Halorubellus amylolyticus. The sequence goes on along the minus strand of NZ_JAXHGM010000005.1, from coordinate 7,662 downwards.
TGCCGCCGACGGGGGACTCGTCGACGATGACGCGGACGTCGACCCCGCGGGCCGCGGCGCGCTCCAGTGCGACCGCGACGCGCTCGGACGCGAACGTGTACCCGGCGAGTTCGACCGAGTCGGTCGCCGTCCGGATGGGTTCGAGCGGGACGGCGACGTCGGGCGTGAGGAACGCCCGCGCGGCGACGTCGGTGGTGGTCGCGGGCGCGTGGTCGGTCGCTCCGAGCGGTCGGAACGCGCCGTCGACGAACCGTTCGCCCTCGGGCGCGTCCCCGTATCGCGCTGCGTCGACCGTCCCGCCGGACGCGTTCGCGAGCACGAGTGCCTCGCCGGCGTTCGATAGCGAGAGCCCGGACGCGGCGACGACGGTGGCGTTCGAGGGGTCACCGCTCGCCGTCGAGGCCGCGAGTCCGGTGGCGGCGGTGACATTCGCCGCGACGAGGACGACCCCCGAGACGGTTCGGTTCGGAAGCGAGACGGTCGTCTCGCCGTCGCCGAGCGTCCACCCTTCGACGTCGGTACGAGCCGGGAACCGCAGGGTGACGTACTCGCCGACGTCGCCGTCCACGACCGGGTTCGGGTAGACCGTCGCCACGCTCGGTCCCGACTCGTTCTCCGGCGACGGGGGCGCTCGCGAGAGCGCATCCGGCCCCGTCGACGACGGGACCGTCGACCAACTATCGGCGACCGGTCCGGCACCAGCGCCGGCCGCGACGGCTGGCGTGACGAGAACGCAGACCACGACCACCGCGAGAGCACGCCGTACTGACACGCCGACCGTAGCCGCGCCTCCCTACAAGAACCCTCGCCCGGAGCGACCGCTACACGCACCGACTCGTCGGCGAGCGAGAAAGGAGTCCCGCGTACGGGACGGGAGAGAACGAGCGAACCGCGTTCAGACGGCCTTCTCGGCCTCGGCCTGTACGATGAACGCGCGGTCGTCGACGTACCCCGAGACCTCCTCGAGCGCGGCCTCGGTCCCGATCTGGTTGAGTGCCCACGCGGCGCTCGCACGCACGCGGTCGGCCTCCTCGTCGTCGCCGAGGACGTCCGCGAGCGGGCTGATGGCGCGCGTATCACCGAGGAGTCCGAGCGCGCGAGCGGCACGGGACCGCGTGTCCTCGCTGTCCGCGACGAGCTTGTTTGCGATCGGCTGCGTCGCCTCCTCGCTCCCGATCTCGCCGAGCGCGCGGAACGTCGCCTTCTGGAGCTCGGGGTCGGAGTCCGCGTCCACGTAGTCGACGAGCGTGTCGACGGGCTCGTCGCTCCCGATCTTCCCGAGGATGCGGATCGCGGCCTTGTCGCGGCGCTGTGCGCGCTGCTGCATCTCGTCCAGGGCTTCCTCGGGACCGAGCTTCTCGAGGACCTCCATGCAGTGCCGTTCCATGAAGTCCGAGTCCATGCGGTCGAGGACGACGAGCACGCCCTCCGCGTCGAAGTGCTTCTCGTAGACCTTGAGCGCGTGCCACTCCGGCGGGAAGTCCTTCCGGTGGTCGATCTGGTCGTAGACGCCGTGGTAGTCGAGCTGCTCGCGGATGGAGAGGTCGTCCCACTCCTCGGCGTCCTCGACGCTCGACGAGAGCGCGTCGGCCGCCTCGAGCAGCGCCGCGATGACGTCGGCGTCGTCGTCAGCGTCGAGCCCGGCGCTCTCGATGGCGTCCGCGACCGCTTCGAGCGCGTCCGCGAGGGCTTCGGGTTCCTCGTCGTCGACGTCGAACGAGTCGTCGAGCGCGTCCCCGGCGTCGTCGACGAACGTCTCGACGGCCGCGAGGACGTCCGCGTGACCGTCCTCCGTCCAGCGCGTGTCCGCGACGGTACCGGCGACGTCCGTCACGTCGCTCGCGACGTCCTCCGCGTACGGCCCGCGTGCCTCCTCGAGGTCGCTCTCGACGTCCTCGATCTCGGCGAGGAGTTCCTCCTCGGGCGCGTCTTCGTCCTCGTCGTCCGCGTCGGGGAGGTCGCTCGCGTCGACGTCCGCTTCGAGCTGCTCGATCTCGGCCTCCACGTCGTCGAGGTCGTCCTCCGTCTCCGCGGCTTCGAGGAGTTCGTTGAGTTCCTCGAGGCGCTCGCGGAGCTCCTCGACGGTGTAGTCCTCGGCGTCGTCGGCGGCGTCTTCGACGTCGGCGTCGCCGTTCTCGGGTTCGTCCTCGCTCATGGGCGAACACCAGCCGTGTGAGTCATACCGAATCCTCGGGCCAGCGGTTTCCTAAGCGTTTCCATACAGGTTCGCGACGGCGGGGTCGTCGTCGCGCCAGTAGAACCACGGCCCCGCCACCAGGTACGCGACGCCGAGCGTGAGGATGGCGTAGGGGAACGTCCGCCCGAACGCGTACGGAACGAGGACGGCGAGTGCGTGCACGACGCCCATGAGGAGGGCGTCGCGCGCGAGGAGGTCCGGGTACGTCACCGTGGACACCATGAGGTAGACGAACGCGCCCGTGGCGGCGACGAGAACGCGTGGGTCGGTGACCCCGGAGAGGACGGCGGCGGCGAGGATGGTGGCGGCGAGCGTCGTCTGCACGCCTTCAGTGTGGTCGTCGGCGGTGTCGTACGCGGTGTACAGTCCGAGTCGGACGACGCCCATCGCGACGAACAGCGCGGGAACGACGAGCACGAGTGCGAGGAGCGGGTCGGGGTCGGCGACGGAGAGCGCCCACGCGTCCCTGACGGTGACGTACACGACGACCGCCGGTGCGACGCAGAACGACGCGACGTCCGCGAGCGAATCCAGGTACGGGCCCGCGGCGGACCCGCCCGAGTACCGCGCGACGACGCCGTCGAGGCCGTCGGCGATACCGGCCAGGAGGACGATTCTCGCCGCGAGTTCCGGGTCCGCGAACGCCACGACGACGGCGACGAAGCCCAGGCAGGCGTTCGTCGTCGTGACGGCGTCCGCGAGACTCAATCGCCCGACAAACCGCGGCAACATATCGAACGACTGCGTGAAGCGCACCAATAGGACTTGCGTTCTCCCCGTCCGCGGCCGCGTCACCGCGGGCTCGCCGCGCGAGACGGGCCGCTGGTTCGCGGGTCGAACGCGCCTCGCGAACCGCGGCGCATTTGTTCGGGAGGCCCTAACGCCAGCGCATGAACCGTCGTTCGGTCCTCGCGTCCGGGGCGCTCGCGACCGCGGGCGCGCTCTCGGGGTGTCTCGCCGTGTTCAACAGCGCCGGCGGTGCGAGCGGCGACTACGACGTCGGGATGTCCGACAGCGCGTTCGAGCCGGCGACCGTCACGGTCTCCGTCGGTGACACCGTCGTCTGGAAGAACACGAGCGGTCGGTCCCACACCGTCACCGCGTACGACACCGGTATCCCCGAGGGCGGCGCGTACTTCGCCTCCGGCGAGTTCGCCGACGAGCAGGCGGCGCGGGACGCGTGGCAGCGCGGCGCCGGCGGCATCGTCTCCGGCGACACCTACGAGCACACGTTCGAGACCGCGGGCGAGTTCCAGTACTTCTGTATCCCGCACGAACGCCAGTCGATGGTCGGTAGCGTCGTCGTCGAGGACTGACCTTCGACGGCCGTCGCCGGTCGACTACACGCGCCACTCCTCGTTCGAACCCGTCGGTAGAGGACCGCACAAACACCCACCACGTTTGCACGTGAAGAAAGGTGTCTCGGGCACGCGAACGTCGCGTGAACGGAGAGTTCGATTACTCCTCGTCGTCGGCTTCGATGTCGTCCGCGACCTCCTCCTCGTCGACGTCGACCGCCGTCTCCTCCTCCGCGGCGACCTCCTCGGGACGCGCCTCGAGCGTCATCTTCTGGATCTCCACGCGACGCAGCGGGTAGATCGTCTTCGCGTCGCTGTAGATCGCCGAGGACATCCGACCCTCGACGACGCTGTCGACGAGCGCCTCGAACGTGCGCTCCTCGGCAGCAGCCTCGACCTGGTCGATCATCGCGCGACGGATCGCCTTCTCCTGGCTCGCGTCCGCCTTCTTCGTCGTGAACGCGACCGGCTGGATCTGGACGCGGTAGTCGTCCGTCGACAGCACCGTGATGTACGCCTCGACCTTCGAGGCACCGCGACGCACGAGACTACGGAGGTAGTCTCGCGTCAGCTCGTGGGACACGAACTCGGTGTACGCCGCGTCGCTCCCCACGTCGTTGATTTTGAACGTGAGCTTGGTGTTGTTCTCGCTGGCGTCCCGCTTGAGGTCGCCGAGCGTCGTTTCGATGGTGCGACCGAGCACCTGGTCCGGTTCGTCTGCGGGCGTGGTACCGAGTTCCTCGCGGCCGAACTGCTCGGGCGCGTGAATCGTGTACCAGCGTTTCTGGTCCTTCTTACGGGAGACTGATCGTTCGCTCATGTGTTGTGATTCGTTGGTCGGTTGGCAGTCTGTACGACTCGCTCCGCGACGTCGACGTTCACGACGTAGTCGTCGACGGTCGACTGGAGGCCGCTCGTCGTCTCGCGCTCGATGCGCGTCACGACGCGGTCCCCGTCGGTCGTCGTCGTCATCTCGCTCGTGTTGTCCGGCGCGAGTGCCGCCGCGACGAGCGCAGCGTCGTCGTGGGTCGTCTCGATGGTCGCGGTTCTCATAGTGCAGCCCTCAGGGAGTCGACGAACGCGTCGGTCTCGCAGTTGATGGTCGCGTATCCAGTTGTGGTGGTCCCATCGTGCTCGCCGCCGGTCTGCGTGCTGACGCGCGCGAGCACGTGGCCGACGCCCACGTCGGGCGTCCCGGCGACGGCGACGGCGTCACCACCCGGGTCGACGGCGGCGACGACGGGTTCCGGCGAGCGGTAGTCTCGGACGAGTCGCGCGGTCGTCGAGAGCGGCGCGTCCACGTCGTGGACGACGACGAGGCCGTCGTGGCGAGCGCGCTCGCAGGACGCGACCGCCTCGTGGGCGGCCGTCGCGTGCTCGCGCCACGCCGACAGCGCGCTCTCGCGGACGTCGTGCCCGAGCGCCACCGCGACGCCCGTCCCCGGCGCGCGCTCCGCGAGCACGGCGAGGACGTCCGCGTACCCGGCGACGGTCGCGAACGCCGCGTCCGCGGCCGTGAGCACGTACGGTCGGAGTGCGCGCTCGACCGCATCGCCCGACCGCGGCGGTGCCGCCTCGGCACCCGTCGTGGCGATGGCGACGAACGACGCGATCCGGCGCCGATCGTCGGCAGCCAACGTCACGTCGCCCGCGACGGCGTCCGCGTCGACGGACAGCGCACCGAGCGCGTTCCGCGCGGCGTCCTCGTCGCCCGAGAACGACGCGTGCACGAGCGTCGAGTGCGCGAGCGCGTCCACCGCGTCGTCGACGGGGCCCGCGATACCGGGGCGACGGTCCAGCCGCCCACCGGCCTCCGCGGACTCGACGAGCCGCGCACTCGACCCGGCACCGGGCGTCACGCCAGCCGCGGCGACGCCGACGAGCGCCAGCACCGAGTCCGCGGTCGCACCGAGCTCGCCGGCGAGCCGCCACGCCGCGACGCTCGCCGGCTCGTCCTCGGGGTCCACGTGGAGCGCGTCGCCCGCACGCGAATCCCCGACGACGACCGTCACGTCACCGGCCGCGGCGTCCTCGACGCGGCGCGTCCGGTCCGCGACGGTCCGCCCGACGGTCACCTGGAACGGCGTTCCGCGCGCAGCGAGCACCCGCCCGAGTAACCCGGCGGCCGCGACCGCGTCGCCGCTCGCGCGAGCGACGATACGCACGAACGGCGCGTCGGCTACCTCGGTCGCGATGCTCGCCGCATCGAGCCCGCCGTCGGCACCACTGCGACCTGACTGCGACATCCGACGGTTAGTCGTCGTACCCGAGGAGTTCCTTCACTTCCTCGTGCTCGTACGTGAAGTCCTCGTCGAGGACGTCACCACGGTAGTACGAGACGAGACGGCGCACCTTCGACTCCGCGTTCTGGAGTGCGCGCTTGTTCGACGCGTCCTGCGGGTTCTCGTTCACGTGATCGCGCAGACGCACGGCGCGCTCCATGAGGTTCCGGAGGTCCTCCGGGAGGTCGTCCGTCGCGTCGTGCTCCGCGAGGATCTCGGTGACCTTCTTTCCGGTCGCGAGCTTGACGTCCGGCACCGGCGTGCCCTGGACGCCCTCGTCGCGCAGCTTCATCCCGATCTGGGACGGGTCGTACCCCTGTTCTTTCAGTTCGACGACGCGGTCTTCGACAGCGTCCGCGTCGACGTCGCTCCACTCCGGCGGTTCGTCCGCCGAGGGCTTGTCCGAGCCGGACGAGCCTCGACGCCGCGTGTGCATTCGAGCCATTGTATTGAGGATAGGAACCGCAGCGGCGCAGATAGTCTTCCAACCGCCACCCGACGCTGCGCGCAGGGCTCGCGGTCGGACCGCACTATCGCAATCCCAAGCCACCCGTAGCCGGGGGCGAGTCAGATTTGCGACCGTGCCGTTCCCGCTAGTACGACCGTCGAGCGCGCTCAAAAGGGTTTCCAAACCAACCCACCCGACCGTGACAAGAATACGCACAGCAGGACCGGCGAAATTCGAGGGGTTTATCAATCACCCACGGGCAACGTATTGACGCGAAGCGGGCTCGTAGATCAGGGGTAGATCACCCCCCTGGCACGGGGGAGGCCGCGGGTTCAAATCCCGCCGAGTCCATTCCCATTCTGACGACTCCACACGACGAGCGTAGCGAAGAGGCTGTGTTGGGGTCTGTCAGTTACTAGTGGTTCTCCCCACGAGATTGAGCGTGAACGTGCTCGCGGCCGCTGCGGTCCAGACCACTCTCTCGATAGTCGACGACGCATCATCGTCGTCGGCCAAGTTCCAGAGGTCGCCGTAAGAAAGATGTCGAGTGTTAGAACGCGACCGTACCGGTGCCAATGATGCTCGTAGACTCACTGCTGGACGAACTCCACACGACGACAATCTTCTCACCGTCTTCTATCTCACCAACGCCAGAGCTTTCGTGTTCGTCGTCCTGAATTTGAAGCGTGTCTCCAGCGGTGATTCCAATGCTAGAATCCTTCCATGCAGCATCGTTAGACCCTGCAAAGCTGAATTTGCCACTGGTGCTACTGCTTGCATAGACTTCTTCCCCGCCGACGCTGACACTCAGCAAGTCCGAGTCCATTTCCTCTCCCCCCCTGTGAGTAATCGAGATCGTCTCTTTACCGTTAATATCATCCTGATTGTTCGAGTCGAACTCCCAGCTCGCCTGAGGGACTTGTTCCTGGCTACCGCCGATGCCGAGGACGAACGCGCCGATGACGGCTGCGAGAATGACGGTGATCGCGACCATCAGGATAACCCCGATGACCGGTGACACGGCGTCCTCGTCCGCGAAGAGATTCTTCAGTTGCATTGTTGTGTTTTCGACACCGGGGGCGGCGCCACCCACGCCGCTGCGGTGTTAAGTGAACCAGTTAGTTGGTTGAATATGAATGCATCGGCCATTGCGGTTCGTGGTCGTGCCAGAGGTGTATCGGCCTTGTCCGTATCGCGGTAATATACGGCTTTTACGCAGGGATTGAAACCCGTTCAAAACCGGTTCCATCCTTCGATTCACGGATTTAATCCACTATACTCGCACATACGTTATTATTTCCTTGATTATGGTCGCCGTTAGAACCCAGGCCAGTAGACATATATACTTGCTCTCTTCCGACGGTCGCGTTCAGATTAGCTGATTCCATGCGAAGGCGAATGATTTTAGCCACTCGTCAGCCGTTTCTGCCTTGGCGT
>NZ_JAXHGM010000004.1:239602-362392 GCF_034808145.1 Halorubellus amylolyticus | reverse complement strand
TTGAGGACGGCGTTTTCTGGCATAGAACACTTCGAAAATGCCGTTCCTCACTTTTCAGTGCTTATCTGAACACCGCCGTGTGTCTTGGACGAGTCGTTAAGTGGGGTGGCACCGTACCATCACGTATGGCAGATCAGGAAGTAATCCGACTCCTCAAGAAGGCGTACCAGGACGAGATCGAGACCGTGATGAACTACCAGACGAACGCCATCGTCCTCGACGGCGTCCGCGCCGAGGAGATCAAGGAGAGCCTCCAGACCGACATCCAGGAGGAGCTCACTCACTCCCAGCAGCTCGGCGAGCGCCTCAAGCAACTGGAGGAGGCACCGCCGGGGAGCGCCGAGTTCCAGGCGAACCAGCACAGCCTCCAGCCGCCCGAGGACTCCACAGACGTCCTCTCCGTCATCGAGGGCGTCCTCGAGGCTGAGGAGGACGCCATCGCGACGTACCGCGCTCTCGTCGACGCCGCGGAGGCGGCCGACGACCCCGTCACGGAGGACCTCGCGGTCACGCTCCTCGCCGACGAGGAGGCCCACCGCACGGAGTTCCGCGGGTTCCGCAAGGAGTACAAGCAGGACTAGCAGCGGGCCAGCGACCCGGTCGTCGCGGAACCGACGCTCGATTCCCTCGTTCTTCGACTCTCCTTCCCTTCCAAGAGTCGCTCCCGTCAGAGGTCGCCGCTCGCGCCGCGGTCGCGTAGCTCGCTCGCGCGTTCGCGGACGTCGCTCAGGTCGTCGTTCTCGCGTTTCCGGTCGACGTGCGAGTACACGAGCCCCATCCGGTGGTTCGACCGCAGGTCGTCCTCGTGTTCGGCGAGGAAGTCCCAGTAGAGCGCGTTGAACGGGCACGCGCCCTCGCCCGTGGTCTCGTCGGGGTCGTACGCGCAGTTCGCGCAGTGGTCGCTCATCTTCGAGACGTAGTTGGCCGAGGAGACGTACGGTTTCGTGGAGAGTGCGGGGCTCGCGAACGTCCCCATCCCGACGACGTTCGGGGTCGTCACCCAGTGGTAGGCGTCGACGAACCCGAGGTGGAACCAGCGGTTGAGTTCGTGCGGGTCGGCGCCGTACGTCGTCGCGAAGTTCGAGAGGAGCATCAGGCGCTCGATGTGGTGCGCGTACCCGCGTTCCCGGACGTGTCCGACCGCGTCGGCCAAGCAGGCCATGTCGGTGTCGCCCGTCCAGTACAGTTCCGGGAGGTCCTCGGTCGCATCGAGGTGGTTCGCGTCCGCCATCGCGGGCATCCCGTGGCGGTAGACGTGCCGGACGAACTCGCGCCACCCCAGCAGTTGCCGGACGAACCCCTCGACGCTCGCGACCGCTACCTCCGGCGCGCCGTCGTCGCGGTAGGCGTCGACGGCGGCGTCGACGCACTCGCGCGACGAGAGCAGCCCGAGGTTGACGGCGGGCGAGAGCAGCGAGTGGTTCAGGTGCCAGGAGCGCTCTATCAACGCGTCCTGATAGGGGCCGAACGCGGGCAGGCGCTCGCGGACGAACGCGTCCAGCTCGGCGAGCGCGCCCTCGCGCGTCACCGGCCACCTGAACGGCGCGAGGTCGGCGCCGTCGCCGGGCGTCTCGCCGCCGTCGACGATGGTGGCGCCGTCGTCGACGGTCGGCCACGTCTCGAACTCGCTCGCGACCCACTCGGCGACCTCGCGGACGACGGGGTCGTCGCGGACGCCGTGGTCGGGCTGGGCGGGGAACCGCTCCTCGGGCCGGGGGAACTCGCGGTTCTCGTCGTCGAAGTTCCACTCGCCGCCGACGGGGTCGCCGTCGTCGACGAGGACGCCCGTGCGTTCGCGCATCCACCGGTAGAAGTCCTCGTGGCGGAACGACTCGGGGACCTCTCCGTCCTCGTCCGCCGCCCAGTCGTCGAACGCGTCGGGCGAGCACAGGAACGTCTCGTTCTCGCGCACCAGGAGGCGCGCCGACGGCTCGCCGCCCGTGGTGGTCTCAGCCCCTGCGACCGCGTCGCGGGCGTCCGCGAACGTCTCCACGAGCGCCGCCCCCGACCCGTGGCTCGCGGGCCGCATCGTCGCCAGGTCCTCGTCGGGGTGCTCCCGGCAGTACGCCTCGAACCCGGCGTGGAAGGAGTCGACGCGGTGGTAGTCGACGTCGAACCCGCGGTCGCGGAGGCGGTCGCGGAGGTGGCGCATCGCGGCGAACACGAGCACGAGCTTGTGGGGATGGTAGCGCTTCCGGCGCGCGAACCCGGTCGACTCGACGAGGACGACGCGGTCCTCGCCGGGCGTCGCGTCCGCGAGCGGCCCCGCTCGCGTCGTGAGCTGGTCCCCGATGACGAGCACGTTCATGCCCCCGACTTGGGACGGATGGGTGTTAGCCTGCGGGCCGACGCTGTTCGGTACCCTGGCATCCCCTGACACGCCACGGGTACGTTCAAGACGGGGGAGCGAGACGACGGGCGTATGCCCGACTTCGTCACCCCACCGCCGGTCGAGCCCGGGGACCGGGTCGCCCTCGTCGCGCCAGCGTCCACGAACCCCGAGTTCGCGAACCACGTCTACGAGCTCGGCCTCCAGCGGATGCGGGAGGTGTTCGACCTCGACCCCGTCGAGTACCCGACCGCGACCGCCGACCCCGAGTACCTCGCCGAGAACCCCGAAGCCCGCGCCGAGGACGTCATGAACGCCTTCCGCGACCCCGAGATATCCGCGGTCATCGCGAACATCGGCGGGCACGACCAGATAACGATCCTCCCGCACCTCGACCCGGACGTCCTCCGCGAGCACCCGACGCGGTTCTACGGGTGGTCGGACAACACGAACCTCGCGCTCTACCTCTGGAACCGGGGTATCGTGTCGTACTACGGCGGGTCCACGCTCACCGAGTACGCGATGGACGGCGCGATGTTCGACTACACCGTCGACCACCTCTCTCGCGCGCTCTTCGACGACGCCATCGGCGAGTGGACCGAAGCGGACGTGTTCACGGACGAAGCCGGGGACTGGGAGGACCCGGACGCCATCCAGGAGCGCCGGGAGCTGGAGGAGCACGACGGCCGGACGTGGGCGGGCGGCGACGACCCGGTCTCCGGCCGGATCTGGGGCGGCTGCTACGAGGTGCTCGTCGAACAGTTCCTCGCACACCGCTACCTCCCCGACGAGCGCGACCTCGACGGCGCCATCCTGGCGCTCGAGACCGCCGAAGGCGTCCCCGACCCCGAGTACGTCCAGGCGAACCTGCGCGCGCTCGGCGAACGCGGCCTCCTCGCGCGCTTCGACGGCGTCCTCGTCGGCCGCCCCGCCGCCCGTAGCCACGTCGAGGAGAACCCGCCGGAGTGGCGCGCGGACTACCGCGAGCGCCAGCGCGACGCCATCACCGACGTCCTCGAGACGTACAACCCCGACGCCCCCGTCGTCCTCGACTGCGAGTTCGGGCACACGTACCCGACGTGTCCAATCCCCATCGGCGGCGAGGTCGAGATCGACCCGCGCGAGGAATCCATCCGATTCCCCTGACTGCGAGCCGTTGATCGCCGGTCCCTCCCCTCGGATTCAGTCGTCGGCGTTCCCGTTGTGACCGGCGAGAGCCTCCTCGCGCAACCGTTCGCCCTGGTCGGACTCGACGGTCAGCTGCGGGACCTCGGCGGGGTCGCGGTCCTCGTCGATGGCGACGAACACCATGTAGCTCTCCGTCGTCAACTCCGTCTCGCCCGTCCGGAGGTTCTCGCGGAACACCTTCACGCGCACCTTCACGCTCGTCTCACCGGCGTCGAACACGTACGCCTCGACGAGCGCCGCGTCCCCCTGCGGGATGGGCGCGCGGAAGTTCGTCTGGTCCATGCGCGCGGTCACGCACTGATGGCCCGCGAACCGCATCGCGCTCATCGCCCCGACCTCGTCCATCCACATCATCACGTTCCCCCCGTGCGCGGTCTCCAAGATGTTCGCGTCGTTCGGGTTCACGATGTGACGATTCCGGATGTGCGTATCCATCAGCGTAGGCATATCTCGAGACGTGACGCGGCACTCGTTTCAGGGTGTCGAGACGACTTCACCGCGACCACCCCACCGCACCCACCTCCCCCCTGCTTGCCGCACGCACACAGTTCCGCGCGGGCCGCTCGCGGCCCGGTCGCCGGGTCGAATCGAGCGTTCGGCCGCCGGGTGGCGCTGTCGCAGCCGCCTCGTTGTCGAACGGCGCGGCCGTGAGACAGTCGGCAGGGGAAGGACGAGGCAGCGGTGCGGTGATTTCGGGGTATCGGCAACAGAAGCGGTCGCGGTACGGTAGTCGTTGCTGGCGGCGTGGTCTCGGCGTCGCAGCTGCGTCAGTCGAGCGCGTACTCCATCGCCTGCTGGAGGTCGGCCTTGAGGTCCTCGACGTGCTCGATGCCGACGCTCGCGCGCACCAGCCCGTCGGTCAGTCCCGCTTCGAGGCGTTCCTCGCGCGGGATGGCGGCGTGGGTCATCGGCGCGGGCTGCTCGATGAGGGACTCGACGCCACCGAGGCTCTCCGCGAGCGTGAACACCTGCGTCGCGCTCACGAACTCGCTCGTCTCCGCCAGCGACGCGTCGAGCTCGAAGCTCAACATCCCGCCGAAGTCGTCCATCTGCTTCGCCGCGACGTCGTGGCCCGGGTGCGATTCGAGACCGGGATAGTACACCTCGTCGACGCGGTCGTGGTCGTGGAGCCACGCGGCGAGGTCGCGCGCGTTCTCGCAGTGACGGTCCATCCGCACCGGGAGGCTCTTGGTGCCGCGGAGGACGAGGAAGCAGTCGAACGGTCCCGGGGTCGCGCCGACGGAGTTCTGGTAGAACCCGAACTGCTCGTCGAGCTCGGCGTTGTCCGTCACGAGCGCGCCGCCGACGACGTCGCTGTGCCCGCCGAGGTACTTCGTGAGCGAGTGCGAGACGATGTCCGCGCCGTGCTCCAGCGGCCGCTGGAGGTACGGCGTCGCGAACGTGTTGTCGATCGCACAGAGCGCGTCGTGGTCGTGTGCGACCTCGGACGCCGCCTCGATGTCGACGATACTCATCAGGGGATTCGTCGGCGACTCCAGCCACAGGAGTTCGGTGTTCTCCTGCATCGCCGCCGCGATCTCGTCAACGTCGGTCATGTCGACGAACGTGAACTCGACGTCGTACTTCTCGTACACCTGCGTGAAGATGCGGTGCGTGCCACCGTACACGTCCTCGCCCGTGACGACGTGGTCGCCCGATTCGAGGAGGTTCAGGACGGTGTTGATTGCGCCCATCCCCGACGAGAAACAGCGTCCGTGGTCGCCGCCCTCCAGGCTCGCGAGGTTGTCCTCGAGGTCCGTCCTGGTCGGGTTCCCCGTCCGCGAGTACTCGTACCCGCGGTGCTCGCCGGGGGCGTCCTGCTCGTACGTCGAGTTCGCGTGAATCGGCGTCATGAGCGCACCAGTCTCCTCGTCCGGCTTCTGGCCGGCGTGGATGCTCCGCGTCTCGAACCGGAACGCGTCGTCGTCGTCCATGCGAGCAGCGTCGCACGCCCCGCAGGTACCTCTTGCGTTCCCCGAACGCCCCGGTTGAGTCTCGGCCCGCGTCGTCGACGTCGACGCGTCGAACACGCGCGGCCACGGCGACGCGGGCGTGAGACGACGTCGCGTACCGCCGGGAGATACTTCCGGGTCGCCCGTGCGAGACGACACGTACGCATGACTGTCGAGGGGTTCGAGGACGGGGTCGACGGCTACCACGACGTCGCCGACCAGTGCAGGCGGTATCTGCTCTCGCGGACGAGCGAGGCGTGCGCTCGCCAGCGCGCGACGAAGCGCGACCTCGGGACCGTCGCGGCGTTCGAGGCGCGTCGCGAGCGAGTTCGCGAGGCGTTCCTCGACGCCGTCGGCGGCCTTCCGGACCGCCCCGACGCGGTACCCGTCGACCGAGTTGGCACGATCGAGCGCGAGGGCTTCGTCGTCGAACGCCTCGTGCTCGAACCGCTCCCCGACTTTCACGTCACCGCGAACTGCTACGTCCCCGACGGCGACGGCCCGCATCCCGCCGTCCTCCTCTCCGGGGGCCATCACCCGTACCCGAAGGCCGACGGCCTGAACCAGCGCACCGGCGCCGAACTCGCACGGCACGGCGTCGCCGTCCTCATCGCAGACCCGCCCGGACAGGGCGAACGCGACCAGTACCCCGACCACGACGTCTACCCGGTGGCTCACGGCTCGGGCGTGTACGCGCACTCGAAGGCCGGACAGGCCGCGGGGTACGCCGGCGCGAACGTCGCGCGATGGTTCGTCCACGAGGGCCGATGCGCGCTCGACCACCTCGCGGCGCGCGAGGACGTCGACGCCGACCGCCTCGGGATCGCCGGCACCAGCGGCGGCGGGATGCTCACCGCGTACCTCGCGCTCGTCGACGACCGGCCGGCCGCCGTCGCACCCTGCTGTTGGGTCTGCGACCGCGAGGACGCCCTCCGAGCCGGGTTCGCTATGGACCACGAGCAGGTGCTCGCCGGTGCGATTCCCGACGGACTCACCGCGCCGGATGCCGTCGGCATCGGCGTCGACGACCTCGCGACCGGGCTCGCGCCGACGCCGCTGTGCGTCGGCGCCGCCCGCTCGGACTTCTTCCCGATAGAGGGCGTCCACGACGCCTACGACCGAATCGAGGACGTCTACGACCGCTACGACGCCGTCGACGCCTGTGAACTCCGCGTCGCCGACACCGACCACGCCGCCGTCCGCGAGATACCCGGCGTCCTCGCGTTCCTCTGCCGGGAACTCGCCGGTACCGCGTTCGACCCCGACAGCGACCCCGAGCGCGACGTCCTGGACCGCGAGGCGCTCACGTGCACGCCCGAGGGCAGCGTCCGCGAGCACTACGACGACGAGCGCACGCTCACCGACCTCGTCGCGGCGTACGCGGACGCGAAGGGTGCGACGGATCGCTCCGCGGACGGGCACAACGGGGTGCTCGGACGCGTCCGCGAGCGACTCGAACTCGACCGCGGCGACGCGCCGCTGCATCCGCGCGTCGTCGCGCGCGACGAGCACGAGGACCTCGCCGTCGAACGCGTCTTCTGGAAGAGCGAGTACGACCCCGACGTCGTCGTCGCGGGCGTCCTCGTCACCGACGGCGAGTGCGGAGAGCGGACGGCGGCGGCGACGGCACGCACGCCCGCGGTGGTCCTGTTCGAGGACGGCACCGCCGAACTCCCCGCGCGAACCGACGACCTCGCCGCGCTCGCCCGCGAGCACGGCGCGGCGCTGGCGTTCGACCCGCGGGGCGTCGGCGCGACCCGGCAGCGGCCGCTCCCCGCGACGTGGGGTGACCCCGAGTACGACGGCGTCAACGGCACGACGCACACGCTCTCGCTGCACGCGACCCTGCTGGACGACTCGCTGTTCGAGATGCGGGTCCGCGACGTGCTGTCGGCGTGCGAGTTCCTCCGCGAGCGCGTCGACAGCGCGGACGTGGCGCTGCTCGGCGACGGCGTCGGCGCGTCTCACGCGCTCTACGCCGCCGCCGCGAGCCCGGACGACGTCGCCGGCGTCGGCCGCATCGACGCGAGCGAACCGGTTCGGCGGTTCCGCGACCGGGCGACGGACGCGGACGCACCGTACGACCCGCACCTCGACGTCCGCGGCGTCCTCGACTGCGACGTCCCAGCGGTTGCCGCCGCGCTCCGCGACGCCGGCGTCCGCGTCGACGTCGAGTGACCGCAGGCCACCCCAGGGTCGACGTGAGACCCCCGGCATCAGGGTCGACGCGGGAACCCCGGCCTCTTTGTCCCCCGCCACGTACGCCACGTCGACAATGGGGAACGCAGACCTGCGCGACCTCGCGACCATCGAGGAGGTGCCCTGGGACGACCTCGACCCGGGCGTGGTCGCGGTGGACGCGCACAACTGGCTGTACCGGTACCTGACGACGACGGTACGGTTCACGAACGAGTCGGTGTACACCACGAGCGCGGGCGACGAGGTCGCGAACCTCGTCGGTATCGTGCAGGGCCTCCCGAAGTTCTTCGAGCACGACCTCACGCCCGTGTTCGTGTTCGACGGCGGCCCCAGCGAGCTGAAGGCCGACGAGATAGCGGAGCGCCGCGAGCAACGCGAGCAACTCGAGGACCAGCTCGAGGACGCGCGCGAGGAGGGCGACGCGGCGGAGGTCGCGCGCCTGGACTCGGCGACGCAGCGCCTCACGGACGTCATCCAGGAGACGAGTCGCGAACTCCTCGACCGCCTCGACGTCCCCGTGATAGAGGCGCCCGCCGAAGGTGAGGCGCAGGCCGCGCACATGGCGGCGCGCGGCGACGCGGACTACGTCGGGACCGAGGACTACGACGCGCTCCTGTTCGGCGCACCCGTCACGCTCCGACAGCTCACGAGCAAGGGGGACCCCGAGCGAATGGACCTGGAGCGAACACTCGCGGACCTCGAGTTGACGCGCGAACAGCTCGTCGACGTCGCCATCCTCTGCGGCACGGACTTCAACGACGGCGTCCGCGGGTACGGCCCGAAGACGGCACTGAAGGCCGTGCGCGAGCACGGCGACCTCTGGGGCGTCATGGAGCACGACGACGTCGTCGTCGAGAACGCCGACCTCGTCCGCGAGCTGTTCTTCGACCCGGACGTCACGAGCGACTACGCGTTCGACACCGCGATATCGCCGGACGTCGACGCCGCGAAGGCGTACGTCACCGACGAGTGGGAGGTCCCCGCCGACGAGGTCGCGCGCGGCTTCGAGCGCATCGAGGACGCCCTCACGCAGACCGGGCTCGACGACTGGACCTGAGCGGGCCGACGGGCTCCCACCGGACGCCGGCCGCCGTCGCGAGCATCGCGAACGAGTCACGCGTTTTCAAGTCCCTCCGGCGTGACGCCCGACGTATGGAGACGCTACACGAGCGCGTCCGCCTGCAGTGGTCGCTGCGCGCGCTCATCCTCGCCGCCGTCCTCGCCGCTCTCGCGTACGGCGCCACCGTCCTTGTCGACCGCCTGCCGCAGGTCCCGGTCGTCGTCGGCGCGTTCACGCTCGTCGCCGTCCTCGGCATCGCACACGCCTTCGCGCACTACCGTCGCTGGCGGTTCGACCTGGAGGCGGACGCGCTCCACCTCGTCCGCGGCGTCGTCACGCACGTCGAGACCGCCGTCCCCTACGTCCGCGTCCAGCACGTCGACACCCAGCGCACGCCACTCGACCGCGCACTCGGCATCTCCAGGGTCGTCGTCTATACCGCTGGTTCAAGAGGCGCCGACGTCACCATCCCCGGGCTCACCGTCGACCGGGCGCGCACGCTCCGGAACGAACTCCGCGAACTCGCCGTCGACGCCGAACCCGACGACGCGGTCTAGCATGACCATGGAACGCCTCCACCCGCTCTCGGCGGTCATCCGCGCGCTCTCCTACGGCGTGAACGGGTTCATCATCCCGACGTTCCTCGCGTTCGTCGGCGGGGACGTCCTCGGCGACGTCGTCGGCGTCTCGCTGCCCGCCACCGACCTCCTCGCCGTCCTCTCCCCCCTCGGGTTCGCGCTCGGAGCGACGTACGGCTACCTCACGTACCGTCGGTTCTCCTACGAACTCACGCCCGACACGTTCGACGTCGCCCAGGGCGTCCTCGGGCGCACCGAACGCGAGATTCCCATCCGCCGCATCCAGAACGTCGACGTCCAACAGAACGTCCTGCATCAGCTCTTCGACGTCGCCGTCGTCCGCGTCGAGACCGCCGGCGGCGGCGCGACAGAAGCCACGCTCTCCGTCGTCGACGTCGACGAGGCGCGCGCCATCCAGCGCGGCATCCGCGAACGCCGCGCTCGGCTCCGCGAGACCAACGGCGCGGACGCGACCACGCCGACACCGAGCGCGGACGCGGACACGTCCGGCATCGAAGCCGTCGACGACGCCCCGTCGACACCCGGGAGCGCCGACGGTCCAACCACGCGCGACGACGCGTCCACCAGCGCGAGCCGAGAGGACGCGCTCGCCCGCGACAGCGAGCACGACGACGCACTCGCGCACGGCGCCGAGGACTGGGACGACCCCGCGGGCGTCTGGAGCGACGACGAGGACTACGACCGGCTGCTCGCCCTCGAGTTCGTGGACCTCCTCGTGCTCGCCGCGACGAACTTCCAGCTCGGGTCGCTCATCTTCGTGCTCGTCGGCTTCCCGCTCGCCGGCGACGTCGCGACGAACGTCCTGCTCGCCGCCGCCGAACCGTTCGGGGGCCCGGCGAACATCGACCCGAACGCGATGACGCCCGACCAGTACTTCATCCTCGGTGGCGTCGCCGGACCGCTCGTCCTCGTCGGCGGCTACGTCCTCAGCGCGGCCCTCGCCGTCCTCGAGTACTACGAGTTCGAACTCGGGCGACGCGGGAACGACCTCGTCTACGAGCGCGGCCTCCTCCAGCGTTACTCCGGGTCCATCCCGACCGACAAGATACAGACGCTCACCGTCCGCGAGACCGCGCCGATGCGCTGGCTCGGCTACGCCGCGCTCGACGTCGAGACCGCCGGGTACGCCGGAGGTGGCGGGAACGCGGGCACGCAAGCCGCGGTTCCCGTCGCCGCGCGCGACCGCGTCCTCGACCTCGCCAACGACCTCTTCGCGTACGACGACCCCGCGCTCGAACGCCCGCCCAAGCGCGCGAGGGAGCGCTACGCGGTCCGGTACACGCTCGTCGTGCTCGCCGCCGTCGTCGTCGCGTACGCCGCCGCGCAGCTCTACCCGTCGTTCACGCTCTGGTACGTCCCCGCCGTCGCCCTGCTCGCCGTCCCACCCGCCGCGCACCTCAAGTGGACGCACCGCGGGTACGCGGTCCGCGAGGATCACGTCGTCGTCCGCACCGGCTTCTGGCGCCGCCGCACCGCCGTCGTCCCGTACTATCGCCTCCAGACCGTCGTCGCCGAAGCGACCCCCTTCCAGCGCCGCCGCGACCTCGCGTCGCTCGTCGCCGACACCGCCAGCTCCGCGACGCTCTCCCGGTCCTCGGCCACCGCCCACGACCTCGACGCGGACGACGTCGACCGCCTCCAGCACGAGCTCCGCGACCGCCTGCAAGCCCACCTCGACGACGGCTGAGACTATCGAACCCGTCAGGAGAGCTCCACGCATCGACGCGCACAGCCGGAGCTCCTTGCCCCGGCTCTCCAGGACGCGGTCGGCACTCGCGGCGCGGACGAACCACGTAGAAGGACCGCACCGCGAGCGCGCTCAGACGCGCTGTCCGAGCGCCTCGACGTTCTCCAGCGACCGGTTCTTCACCGACTCACCCGTCTTCGCGTCGAACAGGTGGATGGCCTCGGCCGGGATGTGCGCCGTGACCGGCTGCCCGGCCTCGACCTGCTGCATCCCGCCGACCGTGACGACGAACGTATCGTCGTCCTCCGCGACCTCACCGCCCGTCTCGAACGTGAGGTAGACGTTGTTCTCGTCACCCATCGGCTCCACCACGTCCACGACCGTCTCGAAGTCGTGCGCGCCAGCCGCCGCATCCGACGACAACGTCACGTCCTCCGGCCGGATACCGAGCCGGAGCTCCGTCCGATCGCCGATCGCGGACAGCATCTCGTCGCTCACCGGGTACGTGAAGTCACGAGCCCGCAGCTGGTTGCCCTGCACCTCCACGTCGAAGAAGTTCATCGCCGGATCGCCGATGAACGACGCGACGAACTCGTTCGCCGGCTCGTGATAGCACTCCAGGGGCGTCCCCGCCTGCTGGAGGCGACCGTCGTCGAGCACCGCGATACGGTCGCTCATCGTCATCGCCTCCGTCTGGTCGTGCGTGACGTACACCGTCGTCACGCCGAGGTCCTCCTGGATGCGCTGGAGCTCCGTCCGCATCGTCGACCGGAGCTTCGCGTCCAGGTTCGACAACGGCTCGTCCATCAGGAATACCTCCGGGTCGCGGACGATCGCGCGACCGAGCGCCACCCGCTGCTGTTGGCCACCGGAGAGCTCCCGGGGCTTCCGGTCCAGCAGCTCCGCGATGTCCATCAGCTCCACCGCCTCCACGACGCGCTCCTCGATCGCGGCGTCGTCCAGGTCCGTGGACTCCTCCAGCCCGAACGCCATGTTCTCGCGGACCGTCATGTGCGGGTAGAGCGCGTACGACTGGAACACCATCGCGATGTTCCGATCCTTCGGCTCCTTGTCGTTCATGACCTCGCCACCCAGCCGGATCTCGCCGTCCGTGATGGTCTCGAGGCCAGCGATCATCCGCAGGGTCGTGGACTTCCCACACCCGGACGGACCGACGAGCACGAGGAACTCACCGTCGTGGATGTCGACCGACACCTCGTCGACCGCCACGATGTGATTCCCGTCGTCCTCGACGAACACCTTGCTAACGTTATCGAGCGTCAGTTCTGCCATACGTAATCACTCCTGTCGTTCGTCTTCGTCCGTTCTCTCGCCGGGACGGTACGTGTTCGGGTCACGTCGCGACCCCCTCCGCGAACTGCTCGCCGAAGAAGATGTACACGAGCAACGTCGGGAGCGCCGTCAGGAACGCCCCGGCCATCTTCAGGCCGATACCGACGCTACTCAGGTTGTTCCCGAGCTGTGCGAGGATGACCGTCACCATCGCGCCGTCACCGCTCCCGACGAGCACGAGCGCGAACAGGACGTCGTTCCAGATTTGCGTGAACTGGTAGATGAGCACCACCGCGAACATCGGTCCCGACAGCGGCAGGACGAGCCGCCGATAGATGCGTGCGATGCTCGCCCCGTCCAGACGCGCCGCCTCGATCATCTCGTCGTTCAGATCCAGGTAGAACGTCCGGAACAGGAGCGTACAGATCGGGAGCCCGTACGCGACGTGCGTGACGATGAGCTCCAAGATGTTGAAGTGGTACTGCTCGATACCCGGCGTCAACAGCCAGATGGGCTCGAACCACGTCTCCAGGGGAACGATGCTCCCCCAGAACTTCGATACCGGGATGAGGACCGCCTGATAGGGGATGAAGATCCCCGCGATGAACAGTGCGAAGATCCCGACCTGGCCCTTCCAGTCGACGTTCGTCAACCCGTACGCCGCCATACTCCCCAGCAGCGCCGACAGCACCGTCGCCGGGATCGTCAGGAGGAACGAGTTCACGAACCCGTGCCCGAGCGCCTCGAACGCCCGCCCGTACTTCGCGGCCGTGAACCCCTCGACGGGCGGGAGGAACGGCGCGTTCGAGAACGGGTCCGCCTTCAGGGACGTCATCAACCCGGTCTCTATCGGGAGGAGGTAGAACGCGACCAGTCCCCCGAGGACCGCGTACAGTGCAACTCGGTCGGTGTCCACGCCGACGTCCGTCTCCTCCGGCGTGACTGTCTCGGTGCTCATAGCTGACCACTCCGGTACTGGTAGGTGAGGTACGGCGCGACGACGCCGAGCGCGAGCAGGAACAGCATGATGCCGATCGCTGCCGCGTACGCGAAGTTCCCGTTACCGAACGCCTCGCGCATCATCAACGTCGCCAAGATGTCCGTGCCCTTGTACGGCAGGTAGGTGCCGCGGAGCGCGTACAGGAAGTCGAACGCCTTCAACGCGAACACCATCAGGACGACCGTCGCGGAGATCGTCGACCCCTTCAGTTGCGGGACGATCACGCGCCAGTACATCTTGATCGTGCTCGCGCCGTCGACGCGCGCGGCCTCGTAGTGCTCGTTCGGGATCGCGCGTAGTCCGGCGAGGTAGACGACCATCGTGTACCCACTGAACTGCCAGATGAGCGCGAAGATGACCGCCGGAAGCGCGAGTTCGGGGTTCGAGAACCAGCGGACCCTGTCGACGAACGGCAGGACGTCCAGGAACAGGTTCACGACGCCGTTATCGAAGTTGTACATCCACAGCCAGAACTGCGCGGTCACGACGAACGACAGGCTCATCGGGAGCAGGTAGATCGTCCTGAACGTGTTCTCGAAGCGGATGTTCCGGTCGACGAGGATGGCGACGACCAGCCCGAGAGCGAGCGACACGAGCGTGAACGCGACGAGGAGCACGAACGTGTTCACTGTCGCGTTCACGAACGCGTCGTTCGAGAACGCCTGGACGTACATCTCGAAGTCCAGGTCCGAGTAATCCGGCGAGCCGAGGCCGACCGGGTCCGTCAACGACAGCGCGAAGTTCCAGATGATGGCACCGTACACGAACAACGCCATCAGCAGGAACGCGGGCAGCCAGAACGGCATCGACTTCCGGAACTGCTGGTTCGCCAGGTTCCGCTTGAGCGCCGCTACCGGACCGCTCCCCTGGGTATCGACGGGCTCACCGCCGTCTGTTCGGACCTCGTCGTCGTCGGACCCGCTCGAACGACCTACGAGGCGTTTCGCGTCTTTTGCTATATCACGCATAAATGAGGGCGTCGGTGAGCCGCCTTAGTTTCCGACGGCACTCATGAACGCCGTCGCGGTGGCGTCCACGGTGTCGGATGTGTGGTCGAACTTGTTGCTGAGCGCCGTCGAGAGCGCGCTGAGCTGGGCCTTCGGGACGGCGAGGCCGTGCGCGAGCGACGGCGGCTGACTGTCCGAGCTCGTGAACTCCTCGAACTGCTGGGTCTGGAACGCCGGGAACTCGTCCATCGAGACGTCGCTTCGCGGCGGAATCGACCCCTTCTTCTTGTTGAAGCGCTTCTGGGCGTCCTTCGACGCGCAGTACTTGAGCCAGTTCTTCGTGCCCTCCGGCGACGGGTTGTTCGTCGGGTACACCCACGAGTCCATGTTCAGCTGGTAGACGCCTTCGGTGCCCGGGTACGGCACGTGGCCCCAGCCCTTCTCGAACTCGAAGCCGCTCCCCTGGAACATCCCGGCGAGCCAGTCGCCCTGATGCATGAACGCCGCGTCGCCGTCCTGCACCATCGTCCCGGCCTCCTGGAAGCTGATCGAGGAGGCGTCGTCGGGCATGTACTCGGCGTACGACGCGAGGGTCTCCAGGGACTTCGCGACCTGGGCCTTCTTGCCGTTCCCGTTGATGAACTTGTCGTACGCGCCCGAGCCGTGCTGGCCGATGAAGACGCTCGCGAACAGCTGGAGGCTCGTCCACGGGCCCTTCAGCGAGTGCGCGTAGCCGACGGCGTCCGTCTCCGACTCGACCGTCTCGAGTGCGTCGACGAGCGCGTTCGGGCTGTCGATCGACGTCGGGTCCACGCCGGCGTCCTCCACGACCGACTTGTTGTAGAACAGGTTGTTGATGCGGTGGATGTTCGTCGGAACCGCGACGAACGTCCCGTCGACCTTCGCCGCGTCCTTCGGTCCCTTGAGGTACGCGTCGCGGACCTCGTCGGTCCAGACGGAGTCGCCGATGTCGCCGAACGCGTCGGCGTCCGTGAACTGCTGGAGGTTCGCGCCGGGCCAGTCGGACCACGAGCTCGGCGGGTCGTCGTTCTTCACGCGCTGCTGGACCTTCGTGTTGAGGGACGTGTTCGCGGACCCACCGATGGCCTGCACGTTGAGTTCCGCGTCGGGGTACTCCTCCTTGAAGCCCTTCTCCATCGAGTCGAACGCGGCCTTGCCGTCGCCACCGCTCCAGCCGTGGAGGAGTTCGATGGTCGAGGTGCCGCCGGTGAGGCTGCTGAGGCAGCCCGAGAGTCCGGTGAGGCCCGCTGCGCCCGCTGCGCCGGTTATCTTGAGGACGGTGCGTCTGGAGACGTCTGCTGTTGAGTCGTGTTCTGTCATGCCACCACGCGTCTCTGTGAGAGACTTACCCATGCATAATTGCGCCCGTCACTTAAGGTTTCCCCAAATTTATTCGCAACCGAGTGAATAACCAAAGTCTGACGCGACGCATCCGTGAGCGACCCGGCAGCGCCGGAGCCGACACACGTTCGATAGGTACTCGCACCAAAGTAAAAACACTGGCCACCAGCACCGCCTGCCGGTTCGAATCGCCAGCCGACGACAGCCAGCGACCGCGTGCGAAGCCACCACAGGCGACCAGCGTTCCGTGGGGCTTAAGTACAAGACCGGAGTAGCAGAGAGTGCAATCGATGTAGGGGCGTCGGCCCCGAGTCCGAGAGGGCGACGATAGACAGCATGTCGTGGTAGCCTAGCCTGGCCCAAGGCGCAGGGTTGCTAACTCTGTGGCGCAAGCCTCCGGGGTTCAAATCCCCGCCACGACGTCGGACTCCACACCACACCAGGCTGGTCGTGGAACTTCAACCGAGAGTGCACCAGCACTCCATACACGCAACACATGAGCGAAGAACAACCACAGGGCGACACCGAGGACGACGAGGACCTTCGATACTTCGTCCGAATCGGCCAGACAGACCTCGACGGCACCAAGTCCGTCGAGCGGTCGCTCATCGAGATGAACGGTATCGGGCGACGCTCGGCGCGAATCATCGCCCACGAGGCGGACGTCGACCGGACGGCGACGTTCGGCCGACTGGACGAGGACGACATCGACGCCGTCGTCGAAACCGTCGAGAACTACGCTGACGAGGTCCCCGACTGGCTCAACAACCGCCAGAAGGCCTTCTACTCCGGCGAGACCACGCACGAGGTCGGGAACGACCTCAACATGTCCCGCCGCCACGACATCAACCGCCTCAAGATGATCGAGGCGTACCGTGGCATCCGCCACAAGCGCGGACAGAAGGTCCGCGGCCAGCGGACGAAGTCCACCGGCCGCACCGAGGGTACCATCGGCGTCAACGTCGAAGAGATCCGCGAAGAACAGGCCGAAGAAGAAGCAGCGGGTGAGGAATAATGGCCACCGGGAACAACACCAAGGGCTACGAGACGCCGAACCACCCGTTCCAGGGCGAGCGCATCGCCGAGGAACACGGTCTCGTCGACACGTACGGCCTGAAGAACAAGGAAGAGCTCTGGCGAGTCCAGTCCCAGCTCCGTTCGTTCCGCCGCGAGGCCCGAGACCTGCTCGGGTCCGTGCAGATGGACGAGAGCGCAGAGGACGAGGACGAGGAGTTCCTCGCTCGACTCAAGCGCATCGGTGTGCTCGACGACGGCGACGAACTCGACGACGTCCTGAGTCTCGAGATCAACGACCTCCTCGAGCGCCGCCTCCAGACCGTCGCGTACCGGAAGGGTCTCGCGAACACGACCCAGCAGGCGCGACAGTTCATCGTGCACGGGCACGTCACAGTGAACGGCGCTCGCGTCACGCGACCGTCGTACACGGTCGACGTGAGCGAGGAGGACGCCATCGAGTTCGACGAGACGAGCGAACTCGCGGACGAACTCCACCCCGAACGCGCGGAGGGTCAGTAACATGGCAGAGCAAGAAGACGACAAGTGGGGCATCGCCCACGTACACGCATCGTACAACAACACCGTGATGACCGTGACGGACCTCACGGGCGCCGAGACCATCGCGAAGTCCTCTGGCGGGACTGCTGTCAAGCAGAACCGCGACGAGGCGTCGCCGTACGCGGCGATGCAGATGGTCGAGAGCCTCGCCGACGAGATCCGTGCGGCCGGTATCGAGGGCCTCCACGTCCGCGTTCGCGGACCCGGTGGCAACCTCCAGAAGTCTCCGGGACCGGGTGCGCAGGCGGCGATTCGCGCACTCGCTCGCGAGGACTTCGAGATCGGTCGCATCGAGGACGTCACACCCATCCCGCACGACGGCTCCCGCGCCCCCAAGGGCAAGGGCGGATTCTAACAAGCATGGACGAGGAATACGACGTCGAGTTCATCGAACGCGAGGAACGGGCCGCGAAGTTCCTCGTACGTGGCGTCACCCCGGCGTTCGCCAACGGTATCCGTCGCGCGATGATCGCGGACGTGCCGACGCTGGCGATCGACGAGGTGCGCTTCATCGAGAACTCGTCGGTGATGTTCGACGAGCAGATCGCGCTGCGGCTCGGACTCGTTCCGCTGTCGACGCCGCCGAACGAGTTCGACGAGGACGACGTCGTGACGCTCTCGCTTGACGTCTCGGGGCCCGCGACCGCGTACTCCGGCGACATCGTGTCGTCGGACGAGATGGTCCAGCCGGCCGAGGAGAACGTCCCGATCATCGACCTCAAGGACGGGCAGCGGCTCGAACTGGAGGCCGACGCAGTGCTCAGCACTGGGAAGGACCACGCGAAACACCAGGGCGGCGTGTCCGTGGGGTACCGACACCTCCAGCGCGTCGAGACCGTGGGTGACCGTGGCGAGTTCGAGGACGTCGACCCCGAGATCTACCGTGGCGTCATCCAGGAGGGTGACGAACTGGTCGACACTGCGGCGTTCGACCACGACCTCACGAATCGGTATCCCGATCAGGAGGTCGCGGTGGAGGACGTCGAGCACGCGTTCGTCTTCAGCGTGGAGACGGACGGGTCGATGTCCGTCGAGGAGCTGTTCACGCGCGCCGTCGAGTCGCTCGACGCGCGCGCCGCTGAACTCGAAGACGCGGTATCGCTATAACGTAACCATGACCCCTTCCAATCACACCCTGACGGCTGGACGAACGCTCGGTCGACGGTCGACCGGCACCGGGAGTGACGACGCCGACCGTGGCGCCGTCCCCCGTTCGCCCGCCGTAATCGAAAGTGGTTTGAAGGGGGGCACGGAACAAACAGGTGCCTACGAGGGCACGCGCAGGGATAGCCAAGTCAGGCCAACGGCGCAGCGTTCAGGGCGCTGTCCTGTAGAGGTCCGCAGGTTCAAATCCTGCTCCCTGCATCCGTTCTTCTCACATTCAGGAGGAAAGTCATGAGTAAGACGAATCCGAGGCTCAGCAGTCTCATCGCCGAGCTGAAGTCGGTGTCTCGCACAGATGACGCCGACGTTTGGAGCGACGTCGCCGACCGCCTCGAGAAGCCCCGCCGCACGCACGCGGAGGTCAATCTCGGGCGGATCGAGCGGTACGCGCAGGAAGACGAGACGGTCGTCGTCCCCGGGAAGGTCCTGGGGAGCGGCGCCCTGCAGAAGTCGGTCACCGTCGCGGCGGTCGACTTCTCGTCGTCTGCCGAGACGAAGATCGAGCAGGTAGGCGAGACGCTCCAACTGGAACAGGCTATCGAACAGAACCCCGAAGGATCGAACGTGCGGGTGATCCGATGAACACGTCCGAGTTCGACGCGGACGTGGTCGTCGACGCCCGTGACTGCATCCTGGGTCGCGTCGCGTCGCAGGTCGCGGAACGGTCGCTCGACGGCGAGTCCGTCGCGGTCGTGAACGCGGAGGATGCCGTCATCACCGGTAACGAGGACGACATCATGTCGACGTTCCGCAAGCGCGCGGAGATCGGGTCCGATCAGGGTCCGGCGACGATCAAGCGACCGGATCGCATCTTCAAGCGATCAATCCGTGGGATGCTCCCCCACAAGTCCGACCGTGGGCGCGAGGCGTTCTCGAACGTCCGCGTCTACGTCGGGAACCCGTTCGACGACGACGGCGAGGTCCTCGACGGGACGTCGCTCGACCGGTTGTCGAACATCAAGTTCCTCCAGCTGTCGGAGATCTCGGAGCAACTGGGTGCTAACGTCACATGGTAACGAACACGTCCGGGAAGAAGAAGACCGCTATCGCGCGGGCGACCGTCTCCGACGGGGAGGGGCTCGTCCGAATCAACTCGAAGCCCGTCGAGCTGGTGGAGCCGGAGATGGCTCGCCTGAAGATGCTGGAGCCGTTCCGCATCGTCGACGGCGTGCGCGACGACGTCGACGTCGACGTCTCCGTGCAGGGTGGCGGGTTCGCCGGGCAGGCGGACGCCGTCCGCACGGCAATCGCGCGCGGTATCGTCCAGCACAGCGGCGACGCGGAGCTTCGCGATGCGTATCGCGAGTTCGACCGGTCGCTGCTCGTGAACGACGTGCGCCAGTCCGAGCCCAAGAAGTGGGGCGGACCGGGTGCGCGTGCGCGCTACCAGAAGTCCTACCGCTAAGGTGATCGAGTCATGATGGTACCAGTCCGGTGTTTCACGTGCGGTAACGTCGTGGGTGAGCACTGGGAGGAGTTCAAGGCGCGTTCGCGCGAGGGTGACGAGGACCCCGAGAAGGTCCTCGACGAGCTCGGTATCGACCGGTACTGCTGCCGGCGGATGCTCGTCAGTCACAAGGACCTCGTGGACATCGTCTCCCCCTACCAGTGATGCCCGGGAAACAGCGCTACAATCGGTACGAGAAGGCCCGTATCCTGGGTGCGCGTGCGCTCCAGGTGTCGTACGGGGCGCCCGTACTGATCGAGACGGATCAGACGGAGCCCATCCTCATCGCGGCAGAGGAGTACGACGCGGGGGCACTACCCTTTACGGTGCGTCGGGGTCGAGGTGACGAGTAGATGACGCGCATCACGGACGTCCGACTGCGGCGCGTGCTCGATTCGCGCGGGAACGCGACCGTGGAAGCTGACGTGTTGACGGAGAGTGGTGGTTTCGGTCGTGCGGCGGCGCCCAGTGGGGCGTCGACGGGCGAGTACGAAGCGATCGAGTTGCCGCCGTCGGAGGCGATCGCGAAGGCTCGCGAGCTCGCCGTCCCTCGACTCGAGGGTGGCGTGTACGCGGGGAATCAGCGTGACGTCGACGGGGCGTTGCATGCGGCTGATGGTACTGATGACTTCGGTGTCATCGGTGCGAACAGTGCGGTTGCGATCTCGATGGCTGCTGGGAAGGCGGGCGCCGACGTGCTCGGCGCGCCGTTGTTCCAGCATCTCGGTGGGGCGTTCCGTGGTGGGTCGTTCCCGACGCCGCTCGGGAACGTCGTCGGTGGTGGCGAGCACGCGGCGGATGCGACGCACATCCAGGAGTTCCTTGCGGCGCCGGTCGGTGCGCCGAGTGTCGCGGATGCGGTGTTCGCGAACGCGGCGGTGCATCAGGCGGTCGCGGACCTCCTCGACGAACGCGATGTCGCTTGCGGGAAGGGCGACGAGGGCGCGTGGGCGCCGAGTATCGACGACGCGGAGGCGTTCGAGATAGTCGACGAGGCGACGAGTACGGTCGCTGACGAGTTCGGGTTCGAGATCGGGTTCGGGCTCGACGTTGCCGGTGCGGAGTTGTACGACGCCGAGGAGGACGTCTACGTGTACGGCGACGAGTTGCGGTCCACCGAGGAGCAGGTCGAGTACATCGCTGGGCTCGTCGACGAGTACGATCTCGTGTACGTCGAGGATCCGCTCGACGAGGACGCCTACGACGCGTTCGCGGAACTCACGGACCGCGTCGGTGACCGCACGCTCGTGTGCGGTGACGACCTGTTCGTGACGAACACCGAGCGCTTGTCTGAGGGTATCGACGCCGGAGCTGGGAACAGTATCCTCGTGAAACCGAACCAGATCGGGACGTTGTCGGACGCGTTCGACGCGATCGAACTCGCGGTCCGACACGGGTACGATCCCGTCGTCTCCCATCGGAGTGGCGAGACGGAGGATACGACCATCGCACACCTCGCCGTGGCGACCGACGCGCCGTTCATCAAGACGGGCGCGGTCGGCGGTGAGCGAACCGCGAAGCTGAACGAACTCATCCGAATCGCAGACGACGCATTATGACAGCACAAGACGACGAAGGGCTCGATGCCGCCGAAGAGGAGATCGAGGCGGAGCCCGCGGAGGGCGCCGGTCCGGCGGCCGAAGCGGACGACGTCGAGCCCGTGACTGACGAAGAGAGCGCCGAGGCCGCGGAGGCCGAGGCCGAGACAGACGCGGGCCCCGCGCTCGACGACGACGTCATGGGCGACGAGGAGGCGGACCTCCTCATCCCCGTCGAGGATTACCTCGGCGCTGGTGTCCACATCGGGACCCAGCAGAAGACGAAGGACATGGAGCGGTTCATTCACCGCGTCCGAACGGACGGCCTGTACGTCCTGGACGTGGCGAAGACGGACTCTCGTATCCGGACGGCCGCGGACTTCCTGTCGAACTACGCGCCCGAGCAGATCCTCGTGACGAGTTCGCGCCAGTACGGTCGCTTCCCCGCGGAGAAGTTCGCGGAAGCGGTCGGCGCTCGCGCTCGCACGGGCCGGTTCATCCCGGGGACGCTCACGAACCCGAAGTACGACGGCTATATCGAGCCGGACGTGCTCGTCGTGACTGACCCGATCGGTGACGCGCAGGCGGTGAAGGAAGCTATCACGGTCGGTATCCCCGTCATCGCGATGTGTGACTCGAACAACCAGACCAGTAACGTCGACCTCGTCGTGCCGACGAACAACAAGGGTCGGAAGGCGCTGTCGGTCGTGTACTGGCTGCTCGCGAACGAGACGCTCGACCGCCGCGGGGCGGAGCCGGCGTACTCGCTCGACGACTTCGAGTCCGGTATCTGAACCGCTCGGGTTCTCGTTTCTCGCGTTCGTTACTCGTGTAGCGCCGCGGCCGTTGGACGTTTGGGTCGGTTCCGTCGATGTGTCGGTCGCGTCGGTGCCGCCAGTGCGTCAGTCGCGTTGGTCGTGCTTTGTTGGATTGTGTGCCGGGGTTCGTTCGGGAGTGCTGGTGCTGGTTGGTGGCTGAGAGAGAGAGGAGAGGCCGCGAGTTCGGTCAGTCGTCGCCGTCGTCGAGGCTGGCGTCGAGGTCGGTGTCGTTCTCCGGGTCGTCGTTGTCGGTCGGGTCGGCGTCTGCGTCGGCGAGTTCGTCGAGTGCGGCGTCGGGGTCGTCGGGCATCGGGTCGGCGGTGTCGTCGGTGAGCGCACTCGGTTGTTCGCCGGGGAGTTCAGCGTGGTCGTCCGGCGTTTCGTCGGTGCTGGCGTCGGTCGTGAAGCGGTCGAGGGCCTCGCTGAGCGTGCTCGCGTTCGTCGCCAGGTTGCTCGCACTCCGCGAGACCTCGGTGAGTGCGGTGGTCTGCTCCTCGGCGGCGGCGGCGACGTTCTCGGATTCCGCGGTGGTCTCCTCGCTGATGGTGGCGGCGTCGTCGACCATCGCGACGACCTCCTGCGTGCTCGCGGCCTGCTGTTCGGTGGCCGCCGAGATCTCTTGGACGCCCGTGTTCGTCTCCTGGGCGTAGTCCGCGATCTCGTCGAGTGCCGCGACCGCGCTCTCGATGCTGCCGGCGTTCTCTTCGACGCGTTCGCTCGTCCGCTGGACCTCGTGGGCGGTTCGTTCGGTCTGCTCCTGGATGCGTTCGAGGCGGCCCTCGATGTCCTCGGCGGCGTCCTTCGCTTCGCTCGCGAGGTCCTTGACCTCCTGCGCGACGACCGCGAACCCGTCGCCGCCCGCGTCGCCGGCAGCGCCGCCGCGGGACGCTTCGATGTTCGCGTTCAGCGCGAGCATGTTCGTCTCCTTCGCGATGTCGCCGATGAACTCGATGAGCTCGTCGATCTCGCTCATCTCGCTCTCGAGGTCCTCGATGGCGTCGACGGCGTCCGTGGAGTCAGCTTGGAGCTCCCGCATCCCTTCGATCGCGGTCTCGGCGGCTTCCCGGCCCTCGCGACCAGTCTCGGCGGTGCGTTCGGCGAGGTCCGCGACCTCGTTCGAGGCCGCCGCGATCTCCTCGGTGGTCGTCGACAGCTGCTCCATCTCGCCGCTGACGGACTGCAGGCTCTCGTTCTGGCGTTCCGCGCCGTCGCTGATCTCCTGGATGGACTCCGTGACCTGTTCGCTCGCCGACCGGACCTCCTCGCTGGAGGCGGTGACCTGCTCGCTGGCGGTCGCGACCTCGCCCGCGAACGCCTTCACCTCGGCGGTGGTCGACTCGATCTCGGCGACCATCTCGTTGAACTCGACGGCGATGGACTCCATCGCGTCGCTCTCAGACTCTGGACGCATCCGCTCGGTGAGGTCGCCGTCGGCGCACGCCTGCATGACGGTGGCGTACTCGTCGGCCTTCCGTTCCAGGTGAGCGGTGAGGGATTCGGCGTCGGTGCGCGCTTCTTCGGCGTCGGCGCGCGCTTCCTGGGCTTCGCGGATCTGGGTGCGTAGCGAGTTCCGCATGCTGTCGAAGCCGTCGTAGAGCCGGCCGTACTCGTCGATGCGGTCGTGCGTGAGCGAGACGCTGAGGTCGCCGTCCTCCATCGCGGCGGCCTTGTCG
This sequence comes from Halorubellus amylolyticus, assembly GCF_034808145.1. Classification (NCBI taxonomy): domain Archaea; kingdom Methanobacteriati; phylum Methanobacteriota; class Halobacteria; order Halobacteriales; family Halorubellaceae; genus Halorubellus; species Halorubellus amylolyticus. The sequence goes on along the minus strand of NZ_JAXHGM010000004.1, from coordinate 338,561 downwards.
CGCAGGTGCTGGAGCGGACGGGTGGTCTGCCGGACGATGACGCTCCCGACGACGAGCAGCGAGACGAGGGCGGCGGCGACGAGCGCGCCGACGTTCGTCGCGACGGTGTCGCGGACGGCGAACGCGGACGCGGCGGGCTGCGAGCTGACGACCACCCAGTCGGTGCTGGGGACGGGTGCGTACGCCTGGACGGCGTCGCCGCGCTCGCGGAACGCGGGCTGGCCGGCGACGGCGTCCTGGAAGCCGCTGTCGACGACGGCGGGCTGGTCGCCGACGACGGGTTCGCGGTCGGACGTGAGGACGTCCGTGGTCTGGTCGCCGGGCGCGCGGAGGTCGGTGACGAAGTCCTCGAAGCTGCCGACGACGACCACGGCGAGGTCCTCGTTCCCGGGGACGGGACTGGCGTACGCCATGACGGCCTGGTTGTCGAACGCGGGGAGGTACGTCCGCTCGGTCGCCCAGACGTCGTCGGCCGACCGGAAGTCGTCGGGTTCGAGGCTGTTCCAGTTGCCGTCCGCCGCGTCGAGCCCCTGATTCCGCAGGGAGGTGGAGGTCGTGGTGACGAGTTCGTTCTCGGCGACGTTCACGACGTGGACGTTCGCGATGACCGCGCGACCGCCGGTGTTGTACCGCGATTTCTCGGTCTTGGCGTAGTCGAGGATGGCGTCGGTGCTCGCGGCGCCGTCCCGGAGGACGTCGCTGTCGGAGATGGCGGTGGTGCTCGCGCGCCTGTCGGCGCTCCACTCGTTGATGGCGTCGGCGTGCATCGTCGCGGTCGCTTTGAGGTTCTCCTCGGTCTGGGTCTGCACCGTCTGTTCGGTCTGCCAGTAGCTGAGCCCGCCGGCGGCGACGACGACGGCGAGGACGAGGAGCAGGAGCAAGAAGAGCTTCAGTCCGAATCGTCTGCGGAGGAAGTTCGGTGCGATGCGTGCGCGCAGGCTCGGTCCGTTCGATGCGTCGTCTTGCTGCCTGTCCCCACTTGACATGCGTTCGTGGTGTATAGTCCGATACTATGTATAAACCCTTGGGCTGTAAAGGGACAGTTTATTGTCGTCTATCAGTACGGTCCGTGACGCACCGCGTCGCTCGGGGGAGTGAGTCGGGCATCGGTCCGTGTCGACTCGTCGGTCGGTGCGTGCTCGCGCGGCGACGCGACGCCGAGAGGTCGCGCGAGACGGTCGAGTCTCGCGGTTGTCGCGTGGGGAACTGGCAACACTCTTTTTCCCGGGTGCGAATGGTCGGGTATGGTAACTGCGAGTGCACCCGGGAAGGTCTACTGTTTCGGGGAGCACGCCGTCGTCTACGGGGAACCCGCGGTGCCCTGCGCTATCGAACGCCGGGCGACCGTGACCGTCGACCGTCGGGACGACGCGCGACTCCGCGTCGAGTCCGAGGACCTCCACATCTCCGGGTTCACCGTCGAGTACGACGCCGTGGGTGGGAAGGCACCGGACGTGAACGCGCCGACGCCGCTCCTCGAGGCGGCGACGGGGTACGTCGACGCTGCAATCGAGCAGGCGCGGGACGCCGCCGACGCCCCGGACGCGGGGTTCGACGTGCACGTCGAGAGCGCGATTCCGCTCGGTGGTGGGCTCGGGTCGTCCGCGGCGGTCGTGGTGGCGACCATCGCCGCGGCGACCGCGGCCCTCGGCGTGGACGTCGACGACCGCGAGCTCGCCGAACGCGCGTACCGGGCGGAGAGCACGGTCCAGGACGGCGAGGCGTCGCGCGCGGACACGTTCTGCTCGACGATGGGTGGGGCGGTTCGCGTGGCGGGCGACGACTGTCGCACGCTCGGGAACCCGGACCTGCCGTTCGTCGTCGGCTACGACGGCGGTGCGGGTGACACCGGCGAGCTCGTCGCCGGGGTGCGCGCGCTCCGGGACGAGTACGACTTCGCGGCGGACACGGTCTCGACGATCGGGGACGTCGTCCGCCGCGGTGAGACGCTCATCGCGGACGCGGCCGCCGAACCGACCGAGGAGACGCTCGCGGAGCTCGGCGCGCTGATGAACTTCAATCACGGCCTGCTGGAGGCGCTCGGCGTGTCCTCACGGTCGCTCGACGAGATGGTGTGGGCGGCGCGGGAGGCCGGTGCGGCTGGCGCAAAGCTCACGGGCGCTGGCGGTGGCGGGTGCGTGGTCGCGCTCGACGCCGACGACGGGACGGAGACCGCGCTCGAACTGACGCCGGGGTGCGAGGACGTCTTCCGTGCGGAGCTCGCGACCGAGGGGGTGCGACTCGAATGATCGTCCTCAAGCTCGGCGGGAGCGTCGTCACAGAGAAGGACCGCGACGAGACCGTCGACGGCGCGGCGCTGGACCGCGCCGCGAGCGCGGTCGCGACGGCCCGGGCGAGCGGTGCGGTCGACGACCTCGTGGTCGTCCACGGCGGCGGGTCGTTCGGCCATCCTCACGCCGAGACGTGGGGGGCGAGCACGACCGACGGCGTCCACGACGTCGACGGCGTCACCGCCATCCACGGCGCGATGACGACCCTGAACAGGTTCGTGCTGCGCGCGCTCCAGGACGCGGACGTCCCCGCGGTCCCCGTCCATCCGTTCTCCGCAGCGCACCGCGACCGCGACGGCGCGCTCTCGCTCCCCAGCGGGCAGGTCGGGACCCTCCTCGACGAGGGGTTCGTTCCCGTCCTCCACGGCGACCTCGTCGCGCACGCCGGCGAGGGCGCGACCGTCCTCAGCGGGGACGAGATAGTCACGAGCCTCGCGGCCTCCCTCGACGCGGACCGCGTCGGCGTCTGCTCGACGGTCCCCGGCGTCCTCGACGCCGACGACGGCGTCGTCGACGAGATACGGCGCTTCGACGACGTCGCGGACGTGCTCGGCGGGAGCGCGGCGACGGACGTCTCCGGCGGCATGGCCGGCAAGGTTCGGGAGCTCCTCGCACTCGGCGCGCCCGCGAGCGTCTTCGACCTCGACGCCCTCCCCGCGTTCCTCGACGGCGACCAGCCGGGGACGACCGTCCACGGGGACGGATCCGGGACGGCCGTCGACGGCGGCCACTGACGGCCGCGTCCGGCGTCCGCGAGGCCCGCTCCGTGGGGGCGACCGGTCGTGGCGGTGCGCACGGCTGCCAACGTATCTGACCATGGGATTGATACGGGTCGGCGTCGCCGTATCGGGCATGCCATCGGACGACCTCGCGTCGCGCGTCGAGGATGCGCTCGCTGTCGACACGGTCGCGTTCGAGGAGCAGGTTCGCGAGGACGCGGCGGTCCTCAAGGAGGAACTCCGCGAGGGGACGTTCGACAACCCGCAGGCGATCGTCGGGTTCGAGTACGAGTTCTACGCGGTGAACGACGAGTCGACGGCGCTGATGCGGGTGCCCCGTCGGCTCCTGGAGTTCATCGGGTTCGAGAAGGAACTCGGCCTGCACAACGCGGAGATGTCGACGAGCCCGCAGCCGTTCAACGAGCACGGCCTGCGCGCCCAGGAGTCGGAGGTGCTCGCGCGGCTCCAGACCGCCCAGGAGTGCGCGAGCGCCGAGGGGATGCGGCTCGTAAGCGACGGGATGTGGACGATTCCGCCCGAGGGCGAGACCGCGACGGGGTACCTCACGGACAGCGTGGAGGACCGCGGCGTCAGGGTCGCGACGAACATGAGCGATAGCGCGCGGTATCACGCGATGGCGAACGCCGGCGACGCGGCGGTGCAGGCGGGGATGCGGCTGGACGCACCGCACGTCGACCTCGCGGCGGACACCGTGATGCCCGAGAGCCTCATCACGAGCATCCAGCCGCACTACCAGGTGCCGCACGCCGCGGACCTCCCGGAGTACTTCCAGTACGCGCTCCGCATCGCGGGGCCGCTGCTCGCGCTCGGCGTGAACTCGCCGTTCTTCCCGCCGGACTGTTACGACGCCGACGTCGACGCCGAGACCATCCTCGACGACGCCTGGATGGGGCATCGCATCGGCGTCTTCGAGACGGTGCTGAACGCGGAGACCGACACCACGGGGAAGGTCCGGTTCCCGCGGGACGTCGAGAGCGTCGAACAGGCCGTCGACCGCATCGCGGCCGACGACACGTTCGTCCCGATGCCCGTCGAGTCCTCGAACCGGTTCGACGACAAGTTCGCCGCGTTCCGCATGAAGCACGGGACGTACTGGCGGTGGGTCCGGCCGGTGTTCGGCGGGCCGACGCGGTCGTCCGCGAACGCTCGCATCGAGTTCCGCCCCATCGCGGGCCAGCCGACGGTCCGGGACGGTATCGCGTTCCAGGCGGTGTTCGCCGGCCTCATGGAGGCGCTGCCGAAGGTCGAACATCCCGTGCTGGACCTCGACTGGTCGGTGGCGCGGGACAACTTCTACGGCGCGATGCGCGAGGGGCTGGCCGCGGACACGGTCTGGATCACGAACGACGGCCAGCACACGCGCGACCTCGCGCGCACCTACGAGGACCTGCTCGCGCACGCCGAGGAGGGCCTCCAGATGCGGGGGCTCGGCGAGGACGAGGCGGCACGGTACACGCACCCGTTGAAGGCTCGCGTGCGGCGACGGATGACGCCCGCGCGCTGGAAGCACGAGCGGGTCGCCGCGGCCGTGGACGACGGGGCGTCGTTCGCGGCGGCGGTCGAGGACGCACAGCGGTCGTACGTGGACGCCCAGCGGAAGACGCTGCTGTCGGCGAGCTTCGCGGAGTGGCTGCAGGACCGCCGGCAGTGACGAGGGCTCACCGGCCGGCGGTTGGCGGGCCGGAACCGTTTAGACGAGCGGGGCGGAACGGGCTGGCATGGTGACGTTTCTCTCCGGTGGCACCGGCACACCGAAACTGCTGGACGGGGCCGCGGGTGCGTTCTCGCCGGACGAGACGACGGTCGTCGCGAACACGGGCGACGACGTCGAGCTCGGTGGGCTCATGGTGTGTCCGGACGTGGACACGCTCGTCTTCCAGGGCGGTGGCGTACTGGACCGCGACCGCTGGTGGGGTATCCGCGGGGATACGACGCGGACGCACGACGCGCTCATGGACGTCGCGAACGCCGCGGACCTCGACACCGGCCCGCAGTTCCTCCCCGACGAGAAGCAGACCGAGGGGCGAGCGCTCGCGCGCTGGCGGCGGTTCTCCGGGGTCGCGGAGTTCATGGAGATCGGCGACCGCGACCGCGCGGTCCACGTGACGCGCACGAGCCTGCTCGATTCGGGGTACACGCTCACCGAGGTCACGGACCGTCTCGCGAGCGGGTTCGGCCTCGAACTCGACCTGCTCCCGATGACGAACGACCCGGTGGCGAGTCTCATCCACACGCCCGAGGGCGTGATGCACTTCCAGGAGTTCTGGGTGGGGCGCGGCGGCGAGCCGACCGTCGAGAACGTCGAGTTCCGCGGGTCGTCGAACGCCGAGCCGGCACCGGGCGTGCTGGACGCTCTGTCCGACGTGGTCGTCATCGGCCCGTCGAACCCGGTGACGAGCATCGGGCCGATGCTGTCGGTGCCCGGTATCGGCGCGGCGCTCCAAGACGCGACGGTGATCGCGGTGTCGCCGTTCCTCGGCGACGAGGCGTTCAGCGGCCCGGTCGCGCAACTCATGGACGCCGTCGGCGGCGAACCGAGCACGCAGGGGCTGGCTGGCGCGTATCCGTTCGCGGACGCGTTCGTCGTCGACGAGGACGACGACGCGACCTTCGACGTGCACACCGAGCGGACGGACGTCCGCATCGACGGGCGCGAGGACGCGAAACGCGTCGTGCAGGCGGTGACGCGCGCTATCGACGCGGTCCAGTGAGACGGCCGCCGGACGCGATGGCGGTGCTTCGAGCCGGTGGGCCGCTCGACGCGATAGCTGGGCTGCGCGTCGGTAGAATCGACGCAGTCGAGTGACTGGCCGCGCGTACGGTTCGGTATGGACGGTCCGTTCGACCCGCCGCTCGCGCTCGCGAGCCTCTCCGGCGACGCTGACGCCGAGTGGGCGCGAGCGGGTGCGCCGTACGCGGGGGCGGCGTTCCTCGGTGGTATCGCGCTCGACGAGCGGTCGCGGGCGGCGGCTCGCGACCTGGTGGCGCGCGACCGGAGCGAGTTCCTCCCCGAGGACCCGTTCGCGTGGATCGACGACCAGCTCGCCGCGCTCGCGGACGTCGACGTCCGCGCGGGCGTGAACGTCCGCGCGACCCGCCCCGAGCCGGTCCGCGAGGCGGCCGCGGTCTGTGCGAGTCACGACGCCATCGTCGAGGTGAACGCGCACTGCCGCCAGGACGAACTCCGCGCGGTCGGCTGCGGGGAGACGCTGCTCGCGGACACGCCACGCCTCCGCGAGTACGTCGCCGCAGCGTCCGAGACGGGTGCGACGGTGTCCGTGAAGGTCCGCGCGGGCGTCGACGGCGTCGACCTCCCGGCGACCGCTCGCGCCGTCGCCGACGCGGGCGCGACCGTCCTCCACGTCGACGCGATGGACAGCGAGCCCGCGGTCGCGAGCGTCGTCGACGCCGCGCCGTCGCTGTTCGTCGTCGCGAACAACGAGGTCAGGGACGAGGCGAGCGTCCGCGAGTACCTCGAGTACGGCGCGGACGCGGTCAGCGTCGGTCGGCCGAGCACGGACCCGGTCGTCCTCGACCGCGTCCTGACCGCCCTGGAGTCCGTGCGTGCGTCGTCCACCTGAACCGAGCCTGCGCTGCTGTCAGGAAGTCGCCGGGACGGGTAGGCGGCAGGCGGTGCCGATACCCGCCGGAGTTTTTCGCGTTGGGCGCGAACAACCGGGCGTGCATTCGACTGCCGCGAACGCCGAGCTCGCGCTCCTCCTCGAGGTCGCGGGCACGCCGAAGCCAGGGAACGTCGACCGCGAGCGCGACCTCGCGGACCTCCGCTTCGAGCAGTTCCTCGCCGGCGCCGTCGGCGCGCGCCCCGGCCTCGACGCGTGCTGCGACCCGAACTTCGCGCTCGGTGACGGGTTCGAGCGCGCGGTCGCCGGGATGAGCGACCGGGCCGGGTCGAACACGCAGTTCGGCGCGCTCCTGGTGCTCGCGCCGCTTGTCCGGACCGCGGCGACCGGCGAACTGTGCCGGGACCGCGTCCGCGAGGTCGTCGCCGCGACGACGGTCGCCGACGCGGCCGGGTTCTATCGCGCGTTCGACCACGTCGACGTCTTCGTCGGGGACCCGCCGGCTGACGCGCCCGACCTCGACGTCCGCCGGGGGAGCGACGCCGTTCCCGCCGTCGAGGACCGCGACCTCACGCTCGCCGCGCTCATGCGCGACAGCGCGGACCGGGACGGCGTCGCCGCGGAGTGGGCGAACGGGTTCGAGCGGACGTTCGCCGCCGGGGACCGAATCGCCGCGGGCGACGGCCCGCTCGCCGACCGCGCCGCCGACGCCTTCCTCGCGCTCCTCGCGGCCGAACCCGACACGCTCGTCGCCGAGAAGCACGGCGACGACGTCGCACGCGACGTCACCGAGCGCGCCGCCGCCCTCCGGAATGACGCGCCCGCCGACGGTCCTGACCCCGACGCCGTCAGCGCGTTCGCCGAGGACCTCGTCGACCGCGGCGTCAACCCCGGGACGACAGCTGACCTCACCGCCGGCGCGCTGTTCGTCGCGCTCGAACGCTACGGGGTGACGCCGTGACCGCCAGCGACCCACCGGTCGACCGTGGCGCGTGGCCGATGCGCCTCCGCGGTGTCACCGAGACGGTGGTGGCGACGCTCGGCCCGAACGACCGCTGGAACCAGGCCGCGCTCGGCGTGCACGCCGACGGCCCCGCGTCGACGCGCGACGACGACCGGCTACACGCGGTCACGGCGTTCACGTACGGGAACACGCGCACGCGTCGGAACCTCCACGGGCGCGGCGAGGGCGTCGTCCAGTTCACGACCGACGCGCTCGACTTCGCGAACGCCGCGCTCGACGTCTTCGAGACGGACGCCCCCGTCCTCGAGTCGGCGGACGCGTGGGTGCGCGTCGACGCGACGCAGGTCGACGCGCGCGACGAGGACGGGACGCGCATCGAGACGTGGCGGCTCGACCCCGTCGAGTCGACCGTCCGCCGGCGCGTCGTCCCGGTCGTCAACCGCGGGCACGCCGCGGTCGTCGACGCGACCGTCGCCGCCTCCCGCCTCGGCGTCGACGGGTTCGACGACGACGCGCTCCGCGAGCGCCTGGAGCGCGCCGTCGACGTCGTCTCGACGTGCGGCGGGGACCGCGAACGCGCCGCCATCCGTCGCTGCGCGGCGCTCACCGCCGACTGGTCGCCCACCAGCGACCTCCCGGAGGACTGACCGCGGACGACCCGCCCGAGCGAACCGTCGAACGCGTCCGACGCCCGGAGAACGAACCCTTTTTGGGGGCGAACGGGGAACGAATCGGTATGGCCATCAAACCCGATTACGTCAAGAAGACGGGTACCATCCTCCTCGAGCGGTACCCGAAGGCGTTCACGACCGAGTTCGAGACGAACAAGGACAGCGTCGCGAAGCTCACGAACATCGAATCCAAGGGCGTCCGCAACCGCGTCGCCGGCTACGTCACGCGCAAGAAGAACACCGCCGCCGCGCAAGCCTGACGCGCCGATTCTGCCGAGCTCTCTCCACAGATAGCGACAGCGCAGCGAGTGACCGGCGTCTCTCAACCGCTGCCTCCGCCCGACGTCCCCCGAAGCCTGCCGCGGGCGACACGCTTACGCGACGAGGGACGCTCGCCTGCCGCATGGACGAACGACCGCTCGGGTCGACGGGCGACTCGGTCACGGAAGTTGGACTGGGGACCTGGCAGATCGGCGGTGACTGGGGCGACGTCCCCGCGGAGCAGGGACGCGACGTCGTCCGCGCGGCACTCGACGCGGGCGTCACGTTCCTCGATACCGCGGACGTCTACGGGGACGGCCGGAGCGAGTCACTCATCGCTGACGTGCTCGCCGAACGCGACGCCGACCCGTTCGTCGCGACGAAGGCCGGCCGCCGTCTCGACCCGCACCGCGCCGCGGACTACGACCTCGCGCACCTCCGCGAGTTCGTCGACCGGTCGCGCGAGAACCTCGACGCGGAGACGCTCGACCTCCTCCAGCTGCACTGTCCACCGACGGACGTCTACTACCAGCCGGAGACGTTCGACGCGCTCGACGCGCTCGTCGACGAGGACCGCATCGCGCACTACGGCGTCAGCGTCGAACGCGTCGAGGAGGGCCTGAAAGCTGTCGAGTACGACGGCGTCGAGTCCGTCCAGCTGATCTTCAACCCGTTCCGCCAGCGCCCCGCCGAACACCTCTTCGACCGTGCCGTCGACGAGGACGTCGGCGTCATCGTCCGCGTCCCGTTCGCGTCCGGCCTCCTCACCGGTGCGCTCTCGGCCGACGACGAGTTCCCGGAGAACGACCACCGGAACTTCAACCGCGACGGCGAGGCGTTCGACGTCGGCGAGACGTTCGCCGGCGTCCCCTTCGAGACTGGGCTCGACGCCGTCGACGCCCTCCAGCGCCGCACCGGCGTCGACGACCCGGCCGCGTTCACGCTCCGGTGGATCCTCGACCACGACGCCGTCACGACCGTCATCCCGGGGACGACGACGCCCGCGCACGTCCGCTCGAACGTCGCCGCCGCCGACCGCGCCGCCCCCACCGCCGAGGAACGCGCCGCCGTCGACGCCGTCTACGACGAGTACGTCCGCGAGCACGTCCACCACCGCTGGTGAGGCGCTCCGCGGCGGCGGTCCGGCCCCCACGGCCGTCGCTCAGCGCGCGCCGACGTTCTCCTGGCTCTCGAAGGAGTCCGGGTCCGGTTCGATGTTCGCGTACTGGACCGCCTGCCGGCCGAGCGTCCGCACGCGCTCCGCGAGCCCGTCGTCGACGAACGCACCGTCCTCGAACGCGTCGTACGCGCTCGGTACCGCGGCCTGATGCGGGATGACCCACGCGTCGAGCGCTCGACACACCGACCGCAGATGCTCGAGCGCGGTGACGGGGAATCCGCCGCCGGCGACGGCGAGCAGCCCGACGGTCTTGTCCTCGAACTCGTCGAACCCGCAGTAGTCGAGTGCGGTCTTCAGCGGCGACGAGTACGACCCGTGGTACATCGGCGTTCCAAGGAGGATGGCGTCCGCGCCCGCGACCGTCGCCCGGAGGTCGGCGGCGTCGCCCGCGCCGTCGGCGTCCGCGTCGAACACCGGCAGGTCGAGCGCGCGCAGGTCGACGAGTTCGGTGCTCGCGCCCGCCGCGCTTGCCGCGTCCAGCGCGACCTCGAGCGCGGTCCGCGTGTGACTTCCGTCCCTGAGACTCCCGCACAGCGCGACGACGTGCACGTCAGAGGTCATGTCCGCTCCGACGGCCGGCCGCGAGAAAAAACCACGTCCCGCAGGTCGAGACGACGCGACCGCGAACGACCTCCGGTATCAGCCGGCCGGTCAGAGCGGAATCCGGTCGCCGGTCGGTCAGAGGGGAATCCGGTCGCCGGCCGGTCAGAGGGGAATCCGGTCGCCGGCCGCGTACCGGTCGTCGACGAGGTCGCGCGCCCACGCCACGGCGCTCGGGTCGTCGTTCGTCACGACCGCGTCCAGGCCCGCGCCGTCGTGGACGCCCATCGCGGCCACGGTCGGGGCGTCCGCACGCTCCATGACGACGAGTCCCGCCGACGGGAGGTCATCGACGCGGTGGACGGTCACGCGACCCGTGTTCGCGGCGCGGACGATGGCGTCCCGGTGCGTGGTCGTCAGTTCAGTGAGCGCCTCGTCGCTGAACGCCAGCTCCGCCGTCAGTCCGTCCTCGACGACGCCGCGCTCGAACGCGTCGACGTACGCGCCGTACGCCGTCGGCGAGAACCCGCGTGCGTGGGTCGCCTCCGCGACGAGGTCGACGAACGCACGCACCGGGCGGTCGGGCGCGGAGACCGTCGCGCGCACGACGTCCGCTCCGTCGAAGAACGCGGGGTCGGCCAGGTCGGGGCCGGGGAGGTCGGCGAGGACGTCGCGCGCGTCCCATACCGCGTCCAGACGCGTCGCGAACTCCCCGTACACGTCCAGCGCGAGCGCGCCCGCCGTCGTCAACGCCACGCCCTCCTGACCGCGTTCGGCGAGTCCCTTCGCCTCGAGCTGGCGGACCGCGCGGTCGACCGTCGACCGGGCGACGTCCAGCTCCCGGGCCAGCACGGGCTTGTGGACCGGTTCGTCGTCGATCGCTTCGAGGATGGCGCGACGCCGGGTGAGGGTCTCGACGAGGTCGGTTCGATCACCCGGTTCCATACCACCGTGATTCGCCGGGTCGTGCTTACGCCTTATGGCAGACGCCGCCGGCTACCGGCGGAGGCTCGCGACCGTCTCGCCGTCGCGTTCGGCGAGCGCGACGAGGCCGTCGTCGTCGAGGTCCGCGAGGAGGCCGCGCAGCCACTCGCGGCCGTACTCGCCGTCCGGCGCGTAGTCGACACGGATGCGTGGGCCGAGCTCGTCCAGGCCCAGTTCGTCGTGACTCCCGAGGACGTTCACGACGCGCCCGCGGAACTGCCGCCTGCTCCCCTCGAAGCTCGGCTGCGTCGGGACGTCCGGCGCCGTGAAGTCCCCGGTCTCGTACGCGTGACACCAGGTACGCCACGGACAGCCCGCCTCGTCGCACTTCGGGGTCTTCTCGCACGCCACCCCACCGAGCTCCATGACGGCGTTGTTCCACACGCGCGACTCGCCCGCCGGCAGCAGCTCGCTCGCCGCGGCCTCGAACGCGTCGTCGTCGTCCGGGACGTCGAACGCCCGGTACAGTACGCGCTTGACGTTCGTGTCCACGACCGCGTCCCCCTGGTTGAACGCGAAGCTCGCGACCGCGTTCGCCGTGTACGGCCCGACGCCCATCAGCTCCTGGAGGCCCTCGGGGGTCTCCGGGAACGTGCCGTCGTGCTCGGCCACTACCTGGTTCGCCGCCTCGTGGAGGTACTTCGCGCGGTTGTTGTACCCGAGGGAGTGACTCGTCCAGAACGCGACGACGTCCCCGCGGTCCGCGTCCGCGAGCGCGTCGACGTCCGGCCAGCGGTCGAGGAAGTCCGCCCACGCGTCGACGACGCGGTCGAGCTGGGTCTGCTGGCTCATCACCTCCGAGACGAGTATCTCGTACGCGTCCTCCGTCCGCCGCCACGGGTAATCGCGGTGGTCGTCCTCGTACCACGCGACGAGCGCGTCCCGGACCGCCGCGACGTCCGCCGGCAGCGACCACGACACCTCAGCGTCGTTGCCTGCACTCATCTATCCCCACTCGGGAACCGACCGACAAGGGAGTGCCGGTCTCGACACCGCGAACGCGGCGAGCGACCCGGCCGTGTAACCGGGAGAGAGCGAAAGGCGTAGGCGTCCACGGCACCCACCTGACGCTATGACTCTCGACGACCTCGCCGACGACGTGCAGGAGACCGCCGACGACCTTGAGACCGAGACGTTCCACCTCGACGCCGAGGCCCGGACCGAGCTCGCGATGCTCGCGGCGGCGGTCGACAACGACGACCCGAGCACGCTCGTCGAACGCGCCATCCACGCGCTCTTCGAACAGACCGTCGAAACCGGGAAGCTCGACTTCCACCTGCGCGCGAACTACGACGTCACGTACGACGAGTACCTCTCCGGGATGACCTACGACGAGATGGCCGGCGGGTCGACGTACCCGACCGACGACGGCGACCGCCGCTACCAGTTCTGAGCCGGGTGCGACGACGGCGACCGCCGCTACCGGTTCCGAGCGCCGCCACGACCGGCACCGCCGCTGGCGCGTCGGTCCCCGACTCCCCGAGCGGTCACATGTGTTCCTCTTCGAGCACCCACCCGATAGCGCGCTTGTAGTACGTGAACATCTGCTTGACGCCCTCGTGGTTCATGTCCTCGTCCTCGAGTTGCTCCTTGAGGAACTCGTACTGCTCGCGGACTTCGTCCTCGTCTCGCATACGCTCGGGTTACGGTCGCGGGGACAAAAGTCCAACCACGCTACCGCGTCGAGCTCGCCACGCCGCTACCGACTCGGTGACGCGAACCCGAGTTGTGGTCGGTGCCGATGCGAACCTGAGAGCTGGCGTCCGTGCCGACGCGAACCCGCGAGGCTTTTGCGGTCGCCGCCGGTAGACCGAGGCGAATGGAGTTCGCTGCGTTCGCAGACCGGGCTCGCGCCATCGAGGAGACCGACGCGGACCTCGCGGTGGTCGCGGCGGTCGCGGAGCTGTTCGCCGAGGCCGACGCCGACGACCTAGAGACGCTCGCGCGGTTCGTGCAGGGACGAGCGTTCCCGGCGTGGGACGACCGGAAGCTCGACGTCGGCCCGTCGCTGTGTCACGAGGCGCTCGCGCGCGCCGCCGGCCCGAACGTCACCGCGGCCGACGTCGAGGACCGCCTCGCGGAGGTCGGCGAGATCGGCGCGGTCGCCGCGAGCCTCGACCTGGACGGCCAACAGGGATTGAGTGCGTTCGGCGCGGGCGGCGGCGACGACCTCACGGTCGCGGACGTCCACGACGCGTTCGTCGCCATCGCGACGGCGACCGGGAGCGGGTCGGCGGGCGCGAAGGCCGACCACCTCTTCGGGTTGTTCAACCGCGCCAGCCCCGCGGAGGCGCGGTTCGTCGCGCGACTCGTCCTCGGTGAGATGCGTATCGGTGTCGGCGACGGCACCGTCCGGGACGCCATCGCCGCCGCGTTCCTCGCGGAGGACGACGACGACGAGGACGGGGACGTCGAGACTGGTAGCAGTGAGGACGAGGACGAGGAGGCAGGTCCCGACGGCGCGCAGTTGACGCTCTCGGCCCTCGGCGACGGAGCGGACGCGGGCGACCACGAGAGCGATGAGGACGCAGACGACGCCGATACCGACGGAGACGGCGCCGATGTCGACGGAGAGGCGGCCGACCCAGACGCGGACGACGGGTTCGGGCGGCCGCCGGCGGACGCGGTGGCGGCGGTCGGACGCGCGCTCCAGGTGTCGAACGACGCGGGGCGGGTCGCGGCGGTGGCGCGCGACGCGGGCCGGGACGGGCTCGCGGACGTCCACCTCGATGTCGGGCGTCCCGTGGGCGCGATGCTCGCACAGGCCGGGACGATAACGGACGCGGTCGAGGCGTGGGACGCCGTGGCGGTGGAGACGAAGTACGACGGGGCGCGCGTCCAGGTGCATCACGACCCCGACGGCGACACGCGACTGTTCTCCCGGAACATGGAGGACGTCACGGAGGCGCTCCCGGAACTCGTCGCGTTCGTCCGCGAGCGCGTCGACGTGCCGGTCATCCTCGACGGCGAGGCGCTCGCGGTCGACGACGACGGCGACCCGCTCCCCTTCCAGCGCGTCCTCGAGCGCTTCCGGCGGAAGCACGACGTCGCGCGCGCCGCCGAGGACGTCGCCGTGGAACTGCGCGCGTTCGACTGCCTGCATCACGGCGGCGAGGACCTCCTCGACGCACCGCTCACCGAGCGCCAGGCGAGACTGGAGCGCGTGCTCGAGGACGGCGTCTCCGAGTCGTTCCTGACCAGCGACGCGGACGCGATCGGCGCGTTCGAGGCCGAGGTCCTCGACGCCGGCCACGAGGGCATCATGCTGAAGGACCCGGCGTCGACGTACTCGGCGGGCAAGCGCGGCCAGGAGTGGTTGAAGCGCAAACCGGACGTGGAGACGCTCGACGTCGTCGTCACGGGCGCGGAGTGGGGCGAAGGCCGGCGCGCGAACGTCTTCGGGACGTTCGAAGTCGGCGTCCGCGCACCGGAGCGCGCCGATGAGTCTGGGAACGCCGGCGGGTACGCGACCGTCGGGAAGGTCGCGACCGGTATCACGGACGCCGAACTCGACGCGCTCACCGAGCGACTGCGAGCGCATGTCACGACCGAGACCGGCCAGACGGTGCGGTTCGAGCCCGCGGTCGTGTTCGAGGTCGGCTACGAGGAGATCCAGGCGTCGCCGACGTACGACTCCGGGTACGCGCTCCGGTTCCCGCGGTACGTCGCCGTCCGCGAGGACAAGGCGCCCGCCGACGCCGACACCCTGGAGCGCGTCGAGGCGCTCGCCGACGACTGACCCTCGCTCGCCCTCGCACGACGAGGCAGTGTGGTGCGGTGTGATGCGTCAGCACGCCTCGAACGGCCACAATCGTAATGTGGCCGGCTATCGGGATTCCTACCCAGAGAGGTATGAGTCCGGGGGAGACACTCGACGGCCGCGACCGGGGGGTCGCGGCCGTCGTCGATGGGGGAGCCAAGCATCGTGAGGCAGCGAGACGACTGGCGCGAGCGTTCGACGCGCACCTCGACCGCGAGAACCTCGCCGACTGCTCGCGGGTCGTCGTCCACGAGACACGGTCGTCGCGGTACGAGTACGTCGACGGCGTGCACTACGTCACGGGCGTCGACGACGCCGTCCGGGACCGCATCGAGGCGTTCGTCGACGCGCGCGACCTCGAGGTCGTGATGGACGGCCACGTCGGGTTCGCGTTCAGGCACTCGCGGCCCCGCGGGCCGGCGGACGCGCACGTCGCGGGCGCCGTCGTCGCGCTCGCGTTCGACGCCACGTTCACGGACCTCGACGACGTCGTCGAGGTCGTCGACGGGGCGACCGAGATATCCTGGACGGAACTCGACGCCCGCCCCGCCTGACGCGACGGCCTGTTCGACGACAGCACGCAGTCGTCGACGGCACTCAGTCGTCGACGGCAACCGGTCGTCGAGTGTCGTCCGTCAACCCTATCGGCGCCACTCGAGTACGGTCACGGGATGACAGTCACGCACGACGACCTGACCGTCGAGTGGCTCGGGTACGCGACGCTCAGGGTCGTGGACGCCGACGAGGACACCGTCGTCTACTTCGACCCCGGCCGATACGGCGTCTTCACCGGCGAGTGGACGCCGGACACGCCCGGCGTCTCCCATCCACCAGCCAGAGACTACCGCCCCGAGGACGCGGACGTCGTCTGCGTCACGCACGACCACCACTACGACCCCGACGGCATCCGTCGGGTCGCGGGCGGGGACGCGACGCTCGTCGTCTTCGACGGCGTGAACACGCACCGTATCGAGCGCGTCGACGACCGCCCCGTCGACCTCGACGTCGACGTCCGGTGGGTTGACGCCGAAGCGGACTTCGCCATCGGCGACGCCATCCTCCGCACGATTCCCGCGTACAACACGCCCGACGGCCACACGCGACCGGACGGCGACCCGTACCACCCGGAGGGACGCGGGTGCGGGTTCCTGCTGACGCTCGACGGGACGACCGTCTGTTGGCCGGGCGACACCGACGTCCTCGACGGTCACGCGATGCTCGACGTCGACGTCCTCTGCCCGCCCATCGGCGGGAGCTTCACCATGGACCGCCACGAGGCCGCCGACCTCGCCGCGGACATGAATCCCGAGGTCGTCGTCCCCATCCACTACAACACGTTCGGGGCACTCGAGACGGACTCGACGGCGTTCGTCGACGACCTCGAGTCTCGCGGGGTCGAGGTCGTACTCGACGAGAGCTAACTGCTCGCAGGAGCATACGGCGACCGTCAGGTCGCCGTTTCTGACGAGTAGGGGTCTCTGTATCGCTCCTCAGTTCTCCTCGTAGGCGACGAGCGTGAGCGACATCTCGAGGGTGCCGTCCTCGCCGTAGTACGCGGCGTAGGGTGCGAGTCCGAGGTCGGGCGAGAAGCACGCTTCGTGGAAGACGCTGCCGTTGACGCGCATCTCGCTCGTCCAGCAGTCGACGCCCGCGATGGTGTCGGTGCCGGTGACCGCGAAGCTCGCGGAGCCCTGTGGCGTCGAGTACGACCACTTCGTGCCCGTACTGAGGTCGCGGCCCTCGTACCACGCCGACGGCTGGGACATCGTCGTCACGAGCACGGCTCCGCCGGGGTTCGTGTAGAACTGCTGGACGACGGTGTCCTTCGTGCCGGTGGCGGTCGTCTCGTAGCGCTCGCCGTTCATCTCGTAGACGAGCGTGACGGTGTACTCGCCGTCGTCGACGGACTCGACGTCCCACACGATGGTCCCCTCGCCGTCGCCTTCCATGAACACCTCGTACTCGTAGCGCGCCGGCGTCTCGAACGCGAACGGCTCCCACTCGCCGCTCGCGGCGTCGGTGCTATCGGACGTATCGTCACCGCTCGCGCCGTCACCGCTCCCGTCACCACCGTCGGCGCTCGCACCGCCACCGTTCGCACCGTCGGTTCCGACGGTCGTGGATTCGGGGGCACCACCGCCGCCGGTGAGGCAGCCTGCTGTGAGGACGAGCACTGCGACGACGAGGACGAACCTGGCCTGCATACGGGCTAGACGACCTGCGAAAAGATAGTAATGCGTACGCTACTGGCCGCGTCAGATGATACCCATCGTGTCGAGGCGCTCCGGGAGGTACGTCTCCGTCACGAAGTCCAGACCGCGCGCTGCCAGCGCCTGCTGCTCGGCCTTCTTCCCGATGTCGAGCTGGAGCTCTATCTGCTCCGTCCAGAACTCGTCCTGGAACCGCGGGTCCTCGAGTTCGCTCTCCAGGGCGTTCTCGTCCGAGTCCGCGAGCGGGTCCGTCGGCAGGTCGTACTCGACGATATCCTCCGGACGGATACCGACGAACCGCGCCTCGGGCGTCGCGAGGTACTCCGAGAGGTGCGCGGACTTGATGGAACCGTACGAGACGGACCCGAAGATGCGGTACGACCACGGGTCGCCGTCCGTGAACACCATCACGGGCAGGTCGAGTTCGTCGTGCAGGCGCTTCGTGATGCGCCGCGTCGCCCGCGCCGGCTGGCCCTTCAGGTGGACGACGAGACAGTTGTACTCCGTGTCGAACCCGTTCTCGACGAGCCGGTCGCGCATCCCGCCGGTCTCCACGCACAGCACGAAGTCGATGTCGTGGTCGATGAACTCGATGGTGTCCGGGTTGTTCGGGATCTGGTAGCCGCCCTCGCCGACGTCCTTCTGGCAGTGGATGACGCGCTCACCGCGCCGCGTCTGCTCGCGCAACTCGAGGGGGCCGATGAGCGTCGCCCCGGACTCCTCGGGCCGCATGTGGAAGTCCTCGCGCTTCACGTCGCTCACGATCTCGAGGTCCTCCACGAGCTTGTTCGACTCGTCCTGCCCGTTGAACTGCGCCTCCTCGTTGTCCCACGACTCCGAGAGGTAGTACAGTTCACGCAGCGTCGACGACCGGTCCTCCTCGAGCTGGCGCGCGAGGAACTCGATCGTGTACGCCGCCTTCAGGAGCTTCCGCGCACCACGCACGGAGTTCGCCGACCGCGTCGACGTCCGGTCGCCGTACACCCACACCTGCTTGTCCTCGTCGAAGACGATGTTGCTCTTCGTCCGCGTCGGCAGCGTCATCTCCGGGATGTCGCCGCGCTCGAACTGGTCGTAGAACTCCGCCGCCAGGTCCACGAGCTTCTGGCGGGCCTCCGCGTTCGAATCCTGTGTATCGCTCATTGTCAGTCACTCACCGTCAGCTTCGGGCCCTCGACCTCCGACACCGACAGGTCCAGGGTCGCGTCCGTCTCGACCGTGTACGTCAGGCGGGCCTCCTCGCCCGCCGGCACGTCCGGCGTCCACTTCACGAACCACTCGCCGTCCATCTCCACGACGTTCGCACCGTCGCTCACGTCGCGGGGCTCGCGGTCGACGATGTCCGTCACGTCCGGGGACTCCGACCGGTCGGAGTGATTCTCGACCACCACCGTCACCGTCTGCTCGCCGTCGCCGTCGCTCACCTCGCGCTCCACGAGGACGTTGTTCATGATGCGCGCCAACGCATCTCCGATGTCCGGGTCGGGACGCCCCGTCACGTCCGCGACCTTCTTCGCCATCACCGGGAGGATGTCCGCGAGGACGTTCTGCTTCTTCTGGCGCTTGCGCATCGACTGCTGCTTCTTCAGGTAGGACTTGAGTTCGCGCGCCGCCTCGCGGACCGCGAGCTCGATCTCGTCCTCCATCGCCTCGACGCTCGCCACCGCGTCCTTGGACTCGCTCGTGAACGGGACGTTCGTCGACGCGACGTGCACCATGATCACGACCGGCCCGTTCGGGATGCCGGACCCGCCGGGCTGGTCGAGGTTGTAGTTCCGCCACCCGATGCCCTTGATCGTCTGCGTGATCGCACAGCCACCGCGCTTGTAGACGAGCGGCACGCGGTTCGCGAACCGCAGCAGGTCCGCCTGCCCTTCGGCCTGGATGTCGCCGCCGTACGCGATCCCGGCCTCCGCGATGAACGGATCGCCGGCGTGCACGTCGGCGTCGCGCGACGACGACGCGTAGAACTCCGCGTCGTACTCCTTGCGCAACCCGGCCTCCACGAGGTCCGCGCTGATGGGCGAGAGACACGACGTCGGCGGTGCGATGATGTCCGTCTCCCGCATCCCGTTGACGAGCCGACTGACCGCGTCGCGGTCGCCGACGAGGTCGCTCACGAGCGGCGCGTCGTCGGGGACCGTCCGCATCACGCGCCAGAACGCGTCCGTGACGTTCTCGCGAGCGGTGTCGCCGAACGTCGCGTCCTCGCGCTCCTCGGTCATGTCCGCCGAGCGGTCGACGAACTCGCGGACCGCCGCCCGCGTGTACCGGCCGCGCCACGCGTCCGCGTCAGCCGGCTCGGGGACGAACTTCGCCGCGAGCCGCTCCGCGAAGGCACGCACGGTCTCGTCGTCCTTCCGCTTCGACGTCGCCTCGTCGGCCAGCGCGTACGCGTCCGCGATCAGGTGCTCGCTCGCGCCCTGCTCGGGGTCGTCCGGGTCGAACCCCGTGATGGCGCGCCACGCCGCTTCGACGGCGTTCTCGCGCACCGTCTCCCCGAAGTTCTTCCCGTACTCCTCCTCGACGCTATCGGCCTCCTCGTCGACGAACCGCCGGACGTGCTGGTGCGCAACGCGGTCCATCTCGTCGACGCGCCCGGCGACCGCGTCCGCGAACGCCGCCGTCGCGTCCGCGCCCTTGTTCGACACCGCAGCGGAGACGGCGCGCGCCACGTCACCGTCCTCGTGACCCGCCGGCGGCGTCCACGCCATCTCCCGCCCGAAGTGCCGGTCGCGGAACGCGTCGATGACCTTGTCCGCCGTCTTCTTCCCGACGCGCGTGAACTCCGTCTGCAGGAACCCCGACACCGTCTGCGAGTTCGTCGCGTCCAGCATCTTCAGGACGTTCCCCAGCTCCACGCCGTGAGGATGCGGTTTTATCTCCTCCGTCTCCTCGGGAAGCTCGTCCGTCGCGCGCTCGAACTTGAAGTGCTCCTGGGGCTCCTTCAGCTCCAGCCGAGCGTGAGGGTTCACGACTGCCGTATGCTTCACGTAGTCGTGGAGCTGCTGGCGAGCGCGCATGTTCCCCTCCATCTCCAGCTCGATGCGCGTCCCGTGCGGGCGGTCCCACGACGCCTCCGACTCGTCGCGGATCTCCGGCTCGTTCGTGTCCGTGTCGATGACGAGCTCGAAGTACTGCGCGGTGTCGCTGCCCTGCGTGCGACTCGTCACCTTCGCGGGCTTCCCCGACGTCAACTGCGAGTACAGCACCGCCGCGGAGATCCCGATCCCCTGCTGTCCGCGACTCTGCTCGCGAGCGTGGAAGCGACTCCCGTACAGGAGCTTCCCGAAGATCTTCGGTATCTGTTCCTTCGTGATGCCGGGGCCGTTGTCCTCGACGACGAGCCTGTAGTAGTCGCCGGCCTCCTCGATCTCGACGTAGATGTCCGGGAGGTGCCCGGCTTCCTCGGTCGCGTCGAGCGCGTTGTCGACGGCCTCCTTGACGGCCGTGACGAGCGCTCGGGCGCCCGAGTTGAACCCGAGCATCTGCTTGTTCTTCTCGAAGAACTCGGCGATGGAGATGGCGCGCTGGTTCTCCGCCAGTTCGGCGGCCATCCCCTCGTCCTCGCCGAGTGTCGACTGGAACGAGGTCATTCTGTATCGCTCCATACCTCCCGCGGGATTAAAAGCCGTTCCCTACCCGAGTGAAAGTGAAATCGCCGACGGCGTCGCCCCGAACGGTCCGTCGCTGCGAGCCGCCGACGCACGGCTCGGCGCCCTCGGACTCCCCGTGGTGCGACCGTCGACTTCCCCGACTTCCCCGACCGCTGACCGTTCTCACCGTCGCGCCAGCGGACCGACTCGAACGCCGCCGAACGTCGCCGGTCGACACCGGCGAGCACCGACTCCAACAGGCACCCGGCGTCCGCATTCTCGCGGGACCCACGCGCGTGGGCGAGCGCGCACACGGTATCTTTATCAGTAGGTATCGTCTATGCCAGGACAGGTATTACATGTCCGAAGAAAGTGACTACAGCGCCGGGCAGATTCAGGTCCTCGAGGGCTTGGAGGCCGTCCGCAAGCGTCCGGCGATGTACATCGGCTCTACAGATTCTAGGGGGTTACACCATCTGGTGTACGAGGTGGTGGACAACTCCATCGACGAGGCTCTCGCCGGGTACTGCGACTCCATCGACGTGCGCATCCACGAGGACGGGTCGGTGACCGTCAGCGACGACGGCCGCGGCATCCCCGTGGACACGCACGCCGAGTACGACCGACCGGCGCTCGAGGTCATCATGACCGTCCTCCACGCGGGCGGGAAGTTCGACAACAAGTCCTACCAGGTCTCCGGTGGCCTGCACGGCGTCGGCGTGAGCGTCGTGAACGCCCTCGCCATGCGCCTCGAGGTGGAGGTCAAGCGCGAGGGTGCGGTGTGGACGCACGCGTTCGAGCGCGGCGAACCGCAGGGCGACATGGAGCGCGTCCGCGACATGCGCGACGGCGAGGAGAACGGGACGAGCATCCGGTTCTGGCCGGACACGGACATCTTCGACGCGACCGAGTACAAGTTCTCGACGCTCGCGAACCGTCTCCGCGAGCTCGCGTTCCTGAACTCCGGGGTCGCCATCACGCTCGACGACGAGCGCAGCGACAAGTACCAGACCTTCGAGTACGAGGGCGGTATCCGCGAGTTCGTCGAGTACCTCAACGAGACGAAGACGCCGCTGCACGACGACGTCATCTACTTCGACGACGAGGAGGCGGTCGACGACGGCGTCATCCAGGTCGAGGTGGCGATGCAGGCGACGGACGAACTCCAGGGTTCCATCCACGCGTTCGCGAACAACATCAACACGCGAGAGGGCGGGACGCACCTCACCGGGTTCAAGACGGCGCTGACGCGGGTCGTGAACGACTACGCGACCGACCAGGGGATGCTGAAGGACATCGACGAGAACCTCAAGGGCGACGACATCCGCGAGGGCCTCACCGCGGTCATCTCCATCAAGCATCCGGACCCGCAGTTCGAGGGGCAGACGAAGACGAAGCTGGGGAACGGCGAGGTGCGTGGCGTCGTCGAGTCGGCGATGCACGACAACCTCGACACGTACTTCGAGGAGCACCCCGACAGCGCGAAGCAGATCGTGCGGAAGGCGGTGGAGGCGGCGAAGGCGCGGAAGGCCGCGAAGAAGGCCGAGGAGCTCACGCGACGGAAGTCCGCGCTCGACTCGACGAGCCTCCCCGGGAAGCTCGCGGACTGCCAGACGAAGGACCCGAGCGAGTCCGAGATATTCATCACGGAGGGCGACTCCGCGGGCGGGTCCGCGAAGCAGGGCCGGAATCCGGAGTTCCAGGCGATCCTGCCGCTCGGCGGGAAGATCCTGAACGTGGAGAAGCATCGCCTGGACCGCGTGCTGGAGAACGAGGAGATCCGGAACATGATCACGGCGCTCGGGACGGGCGTCGGCGACGAGTTCGACGCGGACGACGTCCGCTACGAGAAGATCATCTTCATGTGCGACGCGGACGTCGACGGGGCGCACATCCGCACGCTCCTGTTGACGCTGTTCTACCGGTACATGCGGCCGTTGATCGAGGCCGGGTACGTGTACGCCGCGCAGCCGCCGCTGTACCGCATCCGGTACAACGGGGAGACGTACGACGTGATGACCGAAGCGGAGCGCGACGAGGTCGTCGAGGAGAAGTGCAACGGGAACCCGACGCAGGTCCAGCGGTTCAAGGGCCTCGGGGAGATGAACCCCCAGCAGCTCTGGGAGACGACGATGAACCCGGAGAACCGCGTGCTGAAGCAGATCACGATCGAGGACGCGGCGGCCGCCGACAAGATGTTCAGCGTGCTGATGGGTGACGCGGTCGGGCCGCGCAAGCAGTTCATCAAGGATCACGCCGCCGAGGCGGAGTGGGTGGACATATGAGCTCGGAACCGGTCGACGACCCCGACATCCCGGCGGACCACGTGGAGAACGTCCGCATCGAGGACGAGATGGAGCAGAGCTACATCGACTACGCGATGAGCGTCATCGCGGGCCGTGCGCTCCCGGACGTCCGGGACGGCCTGAAGCCCGTGCATCGCCGTATCCTGTACGCGATGCACGAGATGGGCGTCTCCAGTCGCTCCTCGCACCGCAAGTCGTCCTCCATCGTCGGGGAGACGATGGGGGACTACCATCCCCACGGCGACCAGGCGATCTACGACACCCTGGTGGGGATGGCCCAGGACTTCTCGATGCGGAACCCCCTCGTGGACGGCCAGGGGAACTTCGGGTCGATGGACGGCGACCCGGCGGCGGCGATGCGGTACACGGAGGCGCGGATGGCGCCGATCGCCGAGGAGCTCCTGGAGGACATCGAGAAGGACACCGTCGACTTCTCGTCGAACTACGACGACCGCCTGACGGAGCCGAGCGTGCTGCCGTCGGCGTACCCGAACCTGCTCGTGAACGGGAGTACGGGTATCGCGGTCGGGATGTCGACGAAGATACCGCCTCATAATCTCGGGGAGGTCATCGACGCGACGATCGAGGTCATCGAGAACCCCGAGTGCGACGTCTCGGACCTCATGGAGCACGTGAAGGGGCCGGACTTCCCGACGGGCGCGAATATCGTGGGGAAGAACGCGGTCCGGAAGGCGTACGCGACCGGCCGCGGTCGGCTGCGCGTTCGCGCGGAGTACGAGGTCGAGGAGTGGAAGAACGGCCGCGAGCGCATCATCGTCACCGAGCTGCCGTTCCAGGAGAACAAGGCGCGGATGGTCGAGCGCATCGCGAACGACGTCAACGACGGGAAGCTCGAGGGCATCACGGACCTCCGCGACGAGTCCGACCGGAACGGCGTGCGCGTCGTCATCGAGCTGAAGCGCGGTGCGAACGCGGACGTCGTCGAGAACATGCTCCTCGAGCACCACCTGGAGAAGACGTTCGGCGTCATCAACCTCGCGCTCGTCGACGGGCAACCGCAGGTCCTGACGCTCAAGGAGACCCTCGAGCACTACGTCGAGCACCGGAAGGAGGTCGTGACGCGGCGCTCGCAGTTCGAGCTCGACGAGGCCGAGGACCGCGCGCACATCCTCGAAGGCCGTCTGAAGGCCCTGAAGAACGTCGACGACGTCGTCGACCTCATCCAGGACAGCGAGGACCGAGACAGCGCGAAGACCAACCTCCGCGAGGCGTACGACTTCAGCGAGTCCCAGGCCGAGCACATCGTCCGGATGCAGCTCGGGTCGCTCACGTCGATGGAGCGCGCCGAGATAGAGAGCGAGTACGAGGACGTGATGGACACCATCGAGTACCTCGAATCCGTCCTCGGGAGCGAGGAGAAGCTCCTCGAGGTCATCACGGACGAGCTCCGCGAGGTCAAGGACGAGTACGACGACGACCGGCAGACGAGCTTCGTGGAGGACACGGGGACGGTCACGCACGAGGACCTCATCCCGGAGGAGGAGGTCGTCGTGGTCGTCACGGAGGACGACTACGTGAAGCGGATGCCCGTCGACCAGTTCGACGCGCAGAACCGCGGTGGGAAGGGCATCATCGGCGCGGACGTCAAGGAGGGCGACCGCGTGTCGAAGGTGTTCCGCGCGAACACGCACGACTACGTGCTCGCGTTCACGAACCACGGCCAGGTCTACCGGTTGAAGACCTACGAGATTCCGGAGGTCTCCCGGACCGCGCGCGGGAAGTCCGCGGTGAACCTCCTGAAGCTCGACGACGGCGAGGAGATAACCGCCGTCGTCACCACCGACGAGTTCGAGTCCGACGAGTGCGTGACGATGGTGACGCGGAACGGGTACGTGAAGCGCACGACCGGCGAGGACTTCTCGAACATCCTCTCGACGGGTATCATCGCCGCGGACCTCGACGAGGACGACGCGCTCGTCGACGTCGAGGTCACGGACGGGTCGAAGGACCTCGTCGTCGCGACCGAGGGCGGGATGACGATCCGGTTCGACGAGCAGGAGGTGCGGACGATGGGGCGGAACGCACGGGGCGTCCGCGGCATCGACCTCGAGGGCGACGACAGTGTCGCGGGACTGGTCGCGACCGACCACGAGGACGACAAGAGCCTCCTGACCGTCACGGAGAACGGGTACGGGAAGCGGACGCGGCTCGCGAACTACCGCCAGCAGGGCCGGTACGGGAAGGGCCTCATCGACATCAAGACGAACGACCGGAACGGGCGCGTGACGAGCGTGAAGGCCGTCGCGGACGACGACGACCTCGTCGTGATGAGCGACCAGGGCCAGATCATGGTCACGCACGCGAGCGACGTGAGTCTCGTCGGCCGGAACACGATGGGCGTCACCATCATGGACCTCGAGGACGGCGACAACGTCGCGAGCGTCGACGTCCTCCCCGCCGCGACCGGTGCGGCGGACGCCGTCGACGCCGACGACTGACCCGACCGGCGCGGAGCATCGCCTCGGCCGACTGACCGCTTTCTTCGGTCGGCGTCGCTGCGACCGTTCGTCAGAACCCACCGCAGTCGGCGAGCGGGACGGTCGCGGCGAGCGCGAGGACCTGTCGTCGCTGTATCGCCGCGTGATACACGAACGCCGGGTATCTGCTTTGGGTACGAGCCCTCGCGACGCCCTCTTTCCCGGCCCCCGTGGCTTATCATTGCCACGTGAGTACCCGCCGACATGGACGTACCCGAGCACCTCGGGCATCGCGAGGCCGCCGAGGCGCTGCCGCTCGTGACGGAGTCGGCGGTGGTGACCGAGGTGGCGGCGATGGACGAGAACCGGACGGAGGCGGTCGAGGGTGCGCTCGAAGCGCTGTTCGCGCGCAACGGCGTCGGCGACTGGTATCGCGACCCGGCGGGCGAGGACGGCGAGGGCCTGCAGGGCGCGGACGTGGACTGGGACCGGGTCGAGTCGCGCGCCAGGGACGCCGGCTTCCCGAGCGACGACCTGGACGCACTGAGCGACCTCGTGGCGCGCTACGAGCGCCCGTACCCGTCGCTACTCCGAGTTCGCGTCCGCATCGAGGACGACGTCCCCTTGGACTTCGCGCCCGGCCAGTACGCGACCGTGACGTTCGACGGGCACCCGCGACCGTACTCAATCGCGAGCTCGCCGACCGCCGACGAGCTGGAGTTCTGCATCCGGCGCGTCCCCGGCGGGACGCTCACGAGCGACGTCTTCCAGTCCCTCGAGGTCGGCGACGAGGTGACGGTTCGGGGGCCGAACGGCGAGCTGGTTCTGGGGGACCCGAGCGAGCGCGACGTCGCGTTCCTCGCCACCGGCACCGGCGTCGCGCCGTTCAAGAGCATGCTCGACTACGTCTACGAGACCGACCGGCACGTCGTCGACGGCCACGAGCGCGACGTCTGGCTGTTCCTCGGCGCCGCCTACGAGGACGACCTCGCGTACCGCGAGGCGTTCCGCGAACTCGACCGCGAGCACGACGGCTTCCACTTCGTGCCGACGCTCACGCGCGAACGCCACCTCGGCGAGTGGACCGGCGAGACGGCGTACGTCCAGCGCGTCCTCCTCGAGTACGTCGCCGAGGACGCCGTGGACGCGAGCGCGCTCCCGACTGCACTCCGCGAGTACGCGAGCGCCACCCCGGCGCTGGACGTCGACACGCGCATCGACCCCGGGAACGTCGACGTGTACGCGTGCGGCGTCACCGCGATGGTCGACCAGCTCGTCGCCGCGACCCGTGCGATCGGCGTGCCCGACGACCGCACGCGGTTCGAGGGGTTCGGGTAGGTCCTCGACGACCGACCGTCACCCGATGAGTAGCTGCGAGAAGAAGAACAGCGGAATCGACGCGAACAGCGCGCCGAACAGGAGCGTCCCGACACCGAGCTTGAGGTACCGCCGCTGTGCCTCGCCTTCGCCGGCGTCGGCGACCACGAACGGCGCCCCGAGCGCTCGCGCCAGGACGCCACCGTCGTCCGAGCCGGTGACCGTCGGCGACGCGCCGTCGACGGCGGTCGTCGGCTTCGCCCGCCCGGCGACGTACGCGGTCGTCCCGGGGTCGAGTCGGCGTTCCGTGAACCGACGCCGGTCGCCAGTTCCGATGGAGACCGGCCCGAGGTCGAACGACCCCGTGTCGTGGTCAAGGTCGCTCCGCCCCGCGAGGAACTCGCGAACGCGCTCGGGCGGCTGCTCGCTCCGCCCGACGTCGATGCGGTAGTCGCGTTCCACGGAGAGACTCGACTCGGTCGGCACCACGCCGACCTGGCCCGTCCCGTCCTCGATGCGGAACGGCACCGTCTCCGTGCCCTCCACCTCCGTCCGCCAGTTCGAGCCGTCGTCGTCGTGGTGGTACTCCTCGACCTCGAACTCGTAGGCGAGACAGTCCTCGCCCGTGAACGGCGCCTCGACGGTGCGCTCGCCGACCGCGGCCTCCCCCTCGACCTCGACCATCCCCGACCCGACCGCGTGCGCGTCCGTCGGCGTCATCGACCGCAACTGGAGGTACGTCCGGAGGTTCGCCACCCCGTACGCGACGAAGCCGAGTCCGACCAGGAGGAACACGCCGAGGATCGCGACCGGTATGAGCCCGCCGTCGCCGAGCTGTAAGAGCGGTTCGAGCATACGCTCACACTCGACCGTCTGAAAGAAATATGTTCGGGCGCTATCGCGACGCTCCCGCGGCGACGAGCGCCGCGCTACTCAGTCGCGGCCGAGGATGCGCTTCCCGAGCGCGCTCGCGGCGAGCTCGGTCGCGAGACGCGCGGTCTCGTTGTGCTCGTCGAGGATGGGGTTCACCTCGACCGCCTCCATCGACCGCAGCGAGTCGTGCTCGCGGTCGTGCTCCGCGACGATCTCCATCGCCCGATGCGCCTCGCGGTACGTGACGCCGCCGCGGACGGGCGTCCCGACGCCCGGCGCCTCGTTCGGGTCGAGCCAGTCCAGGTCGAGACTGACGTGCACGCCGTCGACGCCGTCGGTCGCGATCGCCATCGCGCGTTCGGCGATGTCGTCGATGCCGTGCTCGTCGATGTCGCTCATCGTGAACGCCGTCCCGGCGCTGTCGCGGACGTCCGCGGCCTCCTGGTCGTCGACGCTCCGCAGGCCGACCCAGACGACGTTCTCCGGGTTCAGGCCGGACGCGGTCGCCCAGTCCACGCCCGCGAAGTCGCGGTGGCCGAGTGCCGCCGCGAGCGGCATCCCGTGGACGTTCCCGCTCGGCGACGTCGACGGTGCGTTGTAGTCGGCGTGCGCGTCGAACCAGACCGCTCCGATGTCCGCGTCCGCGGCCGCACCGCGCAGCGACCCGATGGCGACCGAGTGGTCGCCGCCGACGACCAGCGGCGTCGACCCCTCGGCGATGGCGGACGCGACCTCCTCGGCGAGTTCGTGACTCACGGCCTCGATCTCCTCGACGAACTTCGCCTGGCCCTCCTCGGGCACGCGCTTGTCCGCGTCCTGGGTCTCCGCCGGCGGTGCGGTCACGTCCCCGACGTCGGTACAGGTGACGCCCGCCGCCTCGAGCTGGTCGGCCAGGCCCGCGTACCGGACTGCCGAGGGCCCCATGTCGACGCCTCGCCGGTTCGCGCCGTAGTCGATCGGTGCGCCGATGATGCGCGCTTGCTCGGTCATACCGAGCGCTACTCGCGGTCCCCGTATCAAACCCCTCGTTCCGACCAAGCGGGTCCTCTCGTTCCGGTCGGGCGGCCCCCGGTTCCGACCGAGCGGGTGCGACTCGCGGGGTCGCGTGTGACAACAACGGACGTTTGAGGTACCGAGCCTTTTTAACCACTCTCCGTGGTACGTGGCGTCATGACGACGGCAGGTCGCTACGAGGGGTGGGCGTACGCGCCGCTGCGGTTCGCGGTCTGGGTGCTCGCCGCTATCTACCTCGGTCGCATCGGATACGACAACACGCTATACGACCTCGGAGAGCTCACCGCGCTCCGCGTCGTGGTTCGAACGGTCTCCATCGCCATCACGCTCGCGTTCGTCTACTGGAACCTGTTCATCGTCCCGGGGCAACTCCGGGGCATCATCTGGGCGACGGTCGCCCTCCTCGCCGGCGCCGTCCTCGTCTGGAAGTACATAATCGAGACTGGCGTCGAGTACCACGACGCCCGCGACCCCCTCAATCGCCGCCGGCCCCACGATTCCGACATCGAGTCGCTCGACCTCGGCCGGCGCGTCGCCGGGAAACGACTCGGCGACACCACCGACGACGACTGACACCGGGACCGGCACGGATCGGAGCGGCGCCGTGTCGTGGCCGGACGACGCCGTGTCGGGCCCGAACGACGCCGTCTCGGGCGCGAGGGACGACGGGACGGCTAGCCAGTACGGAACGTGTTTTTACTCTCTGCGCACGAACGCTCCCGTAGATGTCGCACACGTACCGGTACGACGGCTGGGAGTACGCACCGCTTCGACTCGCAGTGTGGATACTCGCCGCCGTCTACCTCGGTCGCGTCCACTACAACAACACGCTCTGGGACCTCCGCCGGCTCTCCGCGTTCGAGATCGCCGTCAAGACCCTCGCTATCGCGGTCGTCCTCGCGTTCGCGTACTGGAACGTCGCGCTCGCCGACCCCGACATCATCGCGATGATCTGGGGCGTCGCGTTGTTCTTCGCCGCGAAGGTCCTCGTCGTCGCCGGCGTCGTCAGGGTCGGCGGCGCGCTCGCGGACCACGAGCAGCGAAAGGAACGACGCCGGTTCGAAGCCGCCACCGCCTCCGACGCCGACGACGACTGACCGCCCGCTCGACGCCGCAGCGAGCCCGCAGTCAGTCCTCGAGGTACGGCTCGCAGACGAGCTCCATCCCCTCGCGGAACGACACCTCGGGCTCCCACCCGGTCGCCTCGTGCATCTTCGAGTAGTCCGCCATCGTGTGCTGGACGAACACGCTCTCGTCGATCGGGTTCTCGACGTGCTCCGGTTCGACGTCAGCCCCGAGGACGTCGTTCAGCGCCTCGACGACCTCGTTCGCCGTGTACTGCTCGCCCGTCCCGAGGTTGTAGATGCCCGTGAGCTCGTTGTCGGCCGCCAGCTCGCACCCGCGAACGATGTCCGAGACGTGCGTGAGGTCCCGCGAGTGCGTCCCGTCACCGTAGATGACCGGTGACTCGCCGCTCGCGATGTCGTCCGCGAACTGCGCGACGATGTTCGCGAACTCGCCCTTGTGCGCCTCCGCGCCACGGTACCCCTGGTACACGGAGAAGAACCGCATGCCGGCCACGGACATGTCGTGGTAGTTCGAGAAGTACTCCGCGTACCGCTCGCGGGCGAGCTTCGACGCCTCGTAGCCCGTGTTCGCCTCGACGGGCATCGTCTCCGGCGACGGCTCGTGCCGCGACCCGTAGATGGACGACGTCGTCGCGTACACGACCGTGTCACAGCCCGCTTGCCGGCACTGCTCGACGGCGTTCGCGAACCCTTCGACGTTCACGCGAAGCCCCTCGATGAGGTTCTCGCGGGAGTCCTCGTGCATCTTCAGCGAGGAGAGCGCCGCGAGGTGGAAGAGCACGTCCACGTCCTCGACCGGGAGGTCGTCGTCGAGCACGCTCGCCTCGACGTACTCGACGTCGTCGTCGAGGTTCTCGGGCGTCCCGAGGTAGCCGTCGTCGAGCGCGACGACGTCGTTGTCCGCCGCGAGATGGTTCGCGAGGTTCGACCCGATGAAACCGCCACCGCCCGTCACCAGAACCCGCTTGTCTTGCATACCGGGAACCGCACTGCGAACGGACAAATGGTTGTCGTTCCGCGCGCATCGACGCGGGCCGCAAGCGGGCGTCGGGGTCCCCACGGTTTTAAGGCCGGACGTGACATACCCGACGCTATGTCGTCGATCGAGCTCACCCCGAGTCAGAAGAACATCTTGCAGGCGCTCATCAACCTGCACCGAGAGAAAGAGGACGCCATCAAAGGCGAGGACATCGCGGAGCAGGTCGACCGGAACGCGGGCACCATCCGGAACCAGATGCAGTCCCTGAAGGCGCTCCAGCTCGTCGAGGGCGTCCCGGGCCCGAAGGGCGGCTACAAGCCGACCGCGGCCGCCTACGAGGCCCTGGAGATCCAGCAGATGGACGAGCCCGCGACGGTTCCGCTCACGCACGAAGGCGAGTCCATCGAGGACGTCATCGTCGACGAGATCGACCTCTCGAGCGTCCACCACCCCGAGCTGTGCCGCGCCGAGATCCACCTGCAGGGGTCGGTTCGCGACATCCACGAGGGCGACGCGGTGACGGTCGGCCCGACGCCGCTCTCGAAGCTCGTCATCGACGGGACCGTCGACGGGAAGGACGACACGAACAACATCATCATCCTCCGCATCGACAACATGGAAGCGCCCGCGGAGGCTCCCGAGCACTGACCGGCTGCCCGCCCGCGACGACACGGACCGCCCGACGACGGGGTGACAACGTATCGCACGACGACTCGCGTTTCAACACCTTTGTACCGGAGGGTTACTGACGAGACGATATGGCCACGAACGTCACCGTGCTCGGCGCCGGCTACGCAGGCGCTGGCGCGGTCAAGGAACTCCAGAAGCGCGCCGGCTCCAACGTCTCCATCACGTGGGTCGCGGACGTCGACTATCACCTCGTTCTCCACGAGTCCCACCGCATCATCCGGGAGCCGTCCGTCGCGGAGAAGATCAAGATTCCCGTGCGGGAGATCGCCGACCACAGCACGGAGTTCGTGCGTGGCGAAGTCGTCGGACTCGACGAGGAGGCGCGCGAGGTCGAACTCGACGACGGCGACACCATCGAGTACGACTACTGTCTCGTCGCCCTCGGCAGCCAGACGGCGTTCTTCGGCATCGACGGGCTCGAAGAGCACTCGCTCACGCTGAAGTCGGCTGACGACGCGCTCGCCATCCACGACGCCGTCAGCGACGCCGCCGCGGACGCGACCCGGAGCGACCCCGCGGACGTCATCGTCGGCGGCGCCGGCCTCTCCGGCATCCAGTCCGCCGCGGAGATCGCGAAGTTCCGCGACGAGAAGCGCGCACCGATCGACGTCCATCTCGTCGAGGGCTTGGACTCCGTCTTCCCGGGGAACGACCCCGAGGTCCAGGGCGCGCTCCGCAAGCGCCTAGAGGCGCTCGACATCAACATCCTCACCGGCGAGTTCATCGGCGAGGTCGACGAGGAGACGGTCTACATCGGCGAGGACGCCGAGATGGACTACGACGTCCTCCTCTGGACGGGCGGCATCACGGGCCGCGACGCGCTCGGGGAGACCGAGGTCGACAAGGAACACAACCGCTTCCAGACCGGGCAGGACTTCCAGACGACGGACGACCGCGTGTTCGCCATCGGCGACTCCGCGATCATCGAACAGCCCGGCGAGGACCCCGCGCCGCCGACCGCGCAGGCCGCGTGGCAGGCCGCGGACGTCGCCGCGGAGAACGTCGTCCGGACCATCGAGGGCCGCCGCCTCACGTCGTGGGTGCACGAGGACAAGGGTACCGTCATCAGCGTCGGCGACAAGGCCGTCGCGCACGACGTCCAGGCGTTCGGCGTGAGCGCGCCCGTGACGACGTTCGGCGGGTTCCCCGCGAAGAACCTCAAGAAGGCCATCGCCGCGCGCTGGATCGCGGACGTCGCCGGCTACGGCCGCGCCGTCTCCGCCTGGAGCATGCTCTAACGCTCGCAGCAGACCACAGCTCTCGCTCTCCGTCTCTCGGACCAAACGTTCAACTGCGGAGCCGCGGCCACACGCGGCGTGCGCTGACCGTTCGCGACGCGAGGGCCGAGGCGGGAGTGCGACGACCCCTCGCGGCGACCGTCTCGTCGCCTGTTCGCCAAGACCTTCCGTCGACGAGCGCCGTCAGTCGAGACTGAGGCCGGGATGCCAGTGGTCGACGCCGGCCTCGGCCTTCACCGCATCCATCTTCCGGAGGAGCTTCACGGCGAGGCTCGCGGTCTCGGCGGCGCGAGACTCGCCCTCGGTCCGGAACTCCCCGGTGACCCGGTTCGCGTACACCGAGCAGACCGCGCCCGCACGGAGCCCGTAGACGTTCGCGAGCGTGAGGATGGCCGCGGCCTCCATCTCGATGTTCTTCACGTTCGCGTCCTGGAGTTCCTCGACGAGCGAGTCCGCGCCAGCGGCCTCGAACCCCTCGAACCCCGGGCGGCCCTGGCCGGCGTAGAAGCTGTCCGCGCTCATCGTCAACCCGGTGTGGTAGTCGTAGCCGAGGCGTTCGGCGGCGGCGACGAGCGCCGCGACGACCTCGTTGTCCGCGACCGCCGGGTAGTCCTCGCGGACGTACTCGTCGCTCGTCCCCTCCTGGCGGACCGCGCCCGTCGTGATGACGAGGTCGCCGACGTCCATCTCCGGCTGGATGGCGCCACACGACCCGACGCGGATGTACGTCTCAACGCCGACGCGAGCGAGCTCCTCGACCGCGATGGCCGCGGACGGCGACCCGATACCCGTCGACGTCACCGAGATATCGGCGTCCTCGTAGTGCCCGGTCGCGGTCCGGTACTCGCGGTGATACGCCTTCTCCTCGTGGTCGTCCCAGAGGTCGACGACCTTGTCGACGCGCTCGGGGTTCCCCGGGAGGAGCACCGCGTCGCTCACGTCCTCGGGGCCGACCTCGACGTGGTACTGGACGTCCGCGTTCGGGTCTTCGCTGTCGCCAGTCATACCCTGCTCGTAGCGCGAGCGACCCTAAAAGGCTGCTGCGTCACGTCCACCGACCGCGTACGGGGTCCGGGACCGCTACCTGTCGAGGGTCTCCCGGCTGATGGTCTCCGGGATGAGGTCGCCGAGCGCGTGCTCTCGCACGTCGCCGTCGCCGGCGTCACAGATGACGCGGAAGTCCTCGTCGCAGAACTCCGCGAGCGTCTGCCGGCACATCCCGCACGGCGTCACGGCGTCCCGTTCGCCGGACGACACCGCGATCTTCGCGAACGATTCGTGGCCGTTCTTCAGCGCTTCGGCGATGGCGACCTCCTCGGCGTGCAGGCTGTTCGAGTAGTTCGCGTTCTCCAGGTTACAGCCCACGTAGACCTCGCCGTCCGCGGTCTCGATCGCTGCGCCGACGGGGTACTCGGAGTACGGCACGTACGCTTCGGACTGGACGGCCCTCGCGGCGTCGACCAGTTCGTCGTCTTCCATACGCGTCCGGACTGACGCCACGGGCAAAGAACCATCCGGTCCGCGGGTCGCGTTTTCTCGGTCCGAAAACACGTCTGAGCGTTTACGTGCTTTGCGGCGCGACGATGAGGTATGACTCGGAACTGGTATCGGTGGACGCTGTTCGCAGGGATCGGCGTCTGGGTCGGTGGCGTGCTCGCGACTCTCCTCGGCGTCGGCGCGGTCGCCCTCGCCCTCGGACCGTGGTGGGCTGGCGTCGCGATCGGGCTCCTCTCGGGGGTCGCCGGCGGGGTCGCCGGCGGCCGGGCGGCCTACGACCGGTCGATGCACGACCGCCTGCACGGGACGCTCGGGGTCGCGTCCTTCGTCGGTATCCCGGTCGTCTTCCTCGCCGTCGTGCTCGCGTACGTCGTCTTCGTGACCGCTCCGTCGGACGCCATCGTGGGGGCGCTCCTCGCCGGCGCGATCGCGTCGACAATCGGTGGGCTCGTCGCGCTCCTCGCGAACGTCCCGCTGTGGAAGTGGAGCGTGCAGGAGGGGTCGACGCTGTACGCGTCGTGGTCGGCGCGGCAACCGCCGACGCAGCGTCGCCACAGCAAGTACGCCGCCGGGATACTCGCCGCGATCGCCATCGCGTGCGTCCCAGCGGCGCTGGTGCTCGACCTCGAACTGGCGTCGACGAACTGGTGGCTCGCCCTCGCGCCGTTTACAGCGGTGGTCGCGAGCATCGACGGCGAACGAACCGTCGAGGTGCGGGACGGCGGCGTCCTCGTCGATTCGTCGCTCGTCGCCTGGCCGGACTTCGATGCCTTCGAGCTCACCGACGACGCGCTCGTCCTGCATCGAGCGAGTCGATACTTCGAGCGCGCGGACCGCTTCGACCGCGAGGACATCGAGGACGTCGACGCGGCGACCGAGGCACTCGAGCGGTTCCTGGACCGTCGAGAGCGGTGAGCGACGGCGAGTGGCCGTCACTCGAGGCCGTCGGTCAGTCGTCGCCGGACTCGTAGTGGTCGCCGGCGGCGTCGGGGATGCGGGTCTTCCCGACGAGCGCGAGGACGACGATGACGGCGACGAACGGCACCATCTGGACGAGCGACGGTGCGATGTTCAGTTCCGCGATCTGCTGGACGCGGAACTGGAGCGCGTTCAGGCCGGCGAACAGGAACGACGACGCGAACGCGCCGATGGGGTTGTAGTTCCCCATCAGGTACGCGGTGATCCCGATCCAGCCGCGGCCGGAGACCATCGTCTGGCCGCTCCCGATGAACTGCCCGACCTGACCGAGCGCGAGACCGGCGCCGCCGATGCCGGAGAAGACGCCGGAGAGGAGGACGCTCGCGTACCGGACGCGTCGAACGTTCACGCCCGCGGTGTCGAGCGCCTTCGGGTTCTCGCCGCTCGCGCGCACCCAGCGGCCGAACGCGGTGCGGTTGAGGACGTACCACGAGACCGGGACTGCGAGCAGCATCAGGTACACCGTCGGGTTCGAGTCGAACACGGCCGGGCCGAGGACGGGTATCTCGACGAGGCCGGGGACGACCCAGTTCTCGAGCGTCGGGACCGCCGGCGAGTTCACCGAGTCCCAGATGATCTGGCTCGCGAACGGCGCGAACCCGAGCGCGACCAGCCAGACCGCCAGCCCGGCGATGATCTGGTCGGCCTCGTACCGGATGGTGACGATCGCGAACAGGAGCGCGAGCAGCGTGCTCGCCAGGACCGCGCCGGCGAACCCGGCCCACGCGGCCGTCGACGGACTGACCGACCCCTGGAGTCCCCACGCGACCGCGATGCTCGTGAACGCGGAGGCGATGAGCAGGCCTTCGAGTCCGATGTTGATGACGCCGGACTTCTCCGCGAAGATTCCGCCGAGCGCCGCGAACCCGATCGGGACGGAGAGACGGAGTGCCGCGGAGAGCAGGCTCGTGTCGAGCTGGTCGACGAGCGCGACCACCCAGTCCACGGGGAACACGAACGCGAACACGAACAACGCGAGCACGACGACCGCGCCGCCTGCGGCGCCCGCGACGTACGCGTTCCGGTCAACCATCGTCCTCACCTCCGTCGGTCGCGACCGCGCGGTCCGCGTCCGGCCCGAGTGGCGTGTAGCGCGCGAGCATCCGGAAGAACTCCGGCATCGCGACGAAGAGGATGACGAGCCCGCGGAGGACGCCGACGAGCTGCTTCGGGACGCCGAGACTGAAGTCGATGGAGAGGCTCCCGGCCTTCATCACGCCGAACAGCAGTGCGGCGGGGATGACGCCGAGCGGGTTGTTCCCGGCGAGGATGGAGACGGTGATGCCGTCGAACCCGAGCGACGGGACGCCCGTCCGGTACCGTGTCATCACCATCATGACGTAGACGGCGCCGCCGACGCCGGCGAGCGCGCCCGACAGCGTCATGCTGGAGACGACGAGCCGCTTCGGGTCGACGCCCGCGTAGTCGGCGGCGGCGGCCTGCAGGCCGCTCGTCCGGACGTCGTACCCGAACGCGGTGTTCGCGAGCACGTAGTACGTCCCGCCGGTGAGCGCGAGTCCGAGCGCGAGTGCGAGGATAGAGAACTGCGCGCCCTCGAAGAACGGAATGATCGGTTTCAGGCGTGCGGCCTCCGGGATGGCGACCGTCTGGACGCTCCCGCTCCCGGGGTCCTGGTAGTACGTCGAGATGAGGAAGAACGCGAGGTTCGTCGCGACGAAGTTCAGCATGATCGTCGTGATGACCTCGTTCGCCTCCGCGTACGCCTTGAGCGCGCCGGGGATGGCGGCGTAGAGGCCGCCGAAGACGGCGCCGACGAACAGCGCGAACGGGACGAGGACGAGCGTCCCGAGGACGCCACCGGGTGCGAGCGGCGCGACGAACACGAGCGCGAGCGCCGTCGCGAGCCCGCCGAGGACGAGCTGCCCTTGCGAGCCGATGTTGAACAGGCCCGCACGGAACGCCACGGCGACCGACAGCCCAGTGAACAGCAGGAGGACGGCCTCCTTCATCACGAGTGCGACGTTGAACCCGCCGATGAACGGGTCGACGAACAGGTAGTAGTAGACGAGGAACGGGTTGTAGCACGACCCGAGGAACCCGCCGCTCGCACAGTCGACGACGAGCCCGGAGAGGTACACGAGGACGCTCCCGACGAGGACGCTCGCGACGAACGCCGCGACGCTGATGAACACGCGCTCCTTGGCGTCCGCGGTGACGATCCGGGACGCCGCGGACTCGGACCACGACGGGATGTCGCGGTCGTCGACCTCGGTGGTCGCCGGCTCGTCGCCGGCGCCCCCGGCAGGTGCGTTCGACGGGTCGGCGTCGTCGCCGGACCGGTCCGGCTGGTCGTCGGTCATGCGTCGTCACCTCGTGCCGGCGCCGCGTCGACGGTAGCGACGGTCTCGCCACCCATGAGGAGTCCGAGCTCCTCCTCGGTCGTCGTCGCCGGGTCGACGACGTCGACGAACTCGCCGTCGTGCACGACCGCGAGCCGATCCGAGAGCGACTGGACCTCGTCGAGCTTCGAGGACACGAGCAGTATCGCCTTCCCGCGCGCTCGCAGGTCGAGCAGTTGCTCGTGGATGAACTCCACGCTCCCGATGTCGACGCCGCGCGTCGGATGCGACGCCACGACGACCTCGGGGTCCTGACTGAACTCGCGACCGACGATGAACTTCTGCTGGTTCCCGCCCGAGAGGCTCTTCGCGCTCGCACTCGGGTCCGGCGGGCGAACGTCGTACTCCTCGATGACGTCGGTCACGTGCCCGTACGTTCCCTCCCAGTCGATGCGGCCGTTCGGCGCGAACTCGGGGTCGTGTTGCTTCCCGAGCAAGCCGTTCTCGACGAGGTCGTAGTCCATCACGAGGCCGCGCTCCTGGCGGTCCTCCGGGACGTACGCCATCCCGCGAGCGATGAGACTCCGACGGGACGCGTCCGTCACGTCCTCGCCGTCGAACGCGACCGTTCCCGACTCGGCGTCCCTGAGGCCCGTGACGGCTTCGACGAGCTCGCTCTGACCGTTCCCGTCCACGCCGGCGATACCGAACACCTCGCCCTCGTGGACGTCGAAACTCACGTCGTCGACCGCGACGACGTCGCGCTCGTCGCGGACCGTCAGGTCCGACACCGAGAGCGCGGACGCACCCGTCGACGTCGACGCCTTGTCGACGTCGAGCAGGACCTCACGGCCGACCATCAGCTCCGCGAGCTCCTCGCGGCTCGTCGCGTCCGCGTCAACCGTCCCGACGTTCACGCCGTCCCGGAGCACGGTGATGTCGTCGGCCGCGCCCATCGCCTCGTCGAGCTTGTGCGAGATGAAGATGATCGTCTTCCCCTGCGACGTCAACTCCTCGAACACCGCGAACAGCTCCTCGACCTCCTGCGGCGTCAGCACGGCCGTCGGCTCGTCGAGGATGAGGACGTCCGCACCGCGGTACAGCGCCTTCAGTATCTCCACGCGCTGCTGTTCCCCGACGCTGATGTCCTCGATGGCGGCATCGGGCTCCACATCGAACCCGTACCGGTCGGCGAGTTCGACGACCGCCTCCCGGGACGCCTCGCGGTCCACCGCGAGCCCGCCCCACTTCCGGGGTTCGTTCCCGAGGACGACGTTCTCCGTCACCGTCATCGGGTCGACGAGCATGAAGTGCTGGTGGATCATGCCGACCCCCGCGTCGATCGCGTCCCGCGGCGAATCGAAGTCCATCGCCTCGCCGTCCAGCCGAACGACGCCCTCCGTCGGCTCGTAGAGCCCGTAGAGGACGTTCATCAGCGTCGTCTTCCCGGCGCCGTTCTCCCCGAGGAGGGCGTGCACCGAGCCCTCCTCGACGCGGAGGTCGACGTCGTCGTTCGCGACCACGCCCGGGAAGCGCTTCGTGATGCCGTCGAGATGCACCGCGAGCGAACTCACGGCCACGTCCCTCCCCGGACTACGCGCGCGTCACTTCCGTGCCTGCCCGTCGTCGTGGATTCGGTCATGAAGGAATCGGTGAGAGGTAACCGCTCAGGCCTTTTCCGGGTTCGTCGGCACCGAGATGTCGCCGTCGACGATACTGGACTTGGACTCCTCGAGTGCGCTCGTGACCTCGCTCGGGATCTCCGACCCGAGCGCCTGTCCGAGCACGGCCTCGACGCCGCCTCGCTCCAGGCCGAGTGCACTCACTTCACCACCCGCGTGCTCGTCGTTCACGACGTTCTCGACGCTCGTGAGGACCGCGGTGTCGACGTGCTTGACCATGCTCGCGAGGATGACGTCCTTGTACTCCTTCGCGGACTTGGACTGGTCGGAGTCGACGCCGATGGCGTACCGACCGCGCTCCTGGGCCGCACCGAAGACGCCCGTCCCGGTTCCGCCCGCGGCGTGGTAGACGATGTCCGCGCCGTTGTCGTACATCGAGAGCGCGATCTCCTTGCCCTTCGCGGGGTCGCTCCACGAGCCCGCGTACGCCGAGCGGACCTTCACGTCGCCGGCGTGCTTCGCGCCGGCGATGAAGCCAGCTTCGAACTTCTTGATGAGCGAGTTCTCCTTCCCGCCGACGAACCCGACCGTCGCCGCGTCCGTGTTCGTCGACGCGTCGGTCATGTCGTCGCCGCCCGTCGAGAAGTCACGCTGCGTGAGCAGGCCCGCCATGTGCCCAACCTGGAACGAGCCGAGTTGCTCCTTGAAGACGTAACTCGCGACGTTGTCGCTCTCGACGACGGAGTCGACGATCATGAACTGCTGGTCGGAGTACTGGTCGGCGTTCTCCGAGAGCGCCTCCGACTGCGCGAACCCGACACAACACACGAGGTCGTAGTCCGGGTTGCTCGAGTCGGCGAACTTCTTCTGGAGCGTCGGGAACTCGCTGTTCCCCGAGGGCTCGGCGCCCTGGTAGTTGATGTCGTGGTCCTCGATGGCCTGGTCGATGCCCTGCTTGGCCATGTCGTTGAACGCCTTGTCGCCGAGACCACCGAGAGCGTACACGACGCCGACGTTCGTGCCGTCACTTCCAGAGCCGCCGAGACTCGAGAGACAGCCAGCGGTTGTCGCCGCGCCGATGCCAGCCGCACTCGCCAGGAACTTCCGCCTGTTCGAAGGCATTACGTCCAATTCATGCAGGATGCCGAATTAAACCCGTCGGAACGCAATCCAATGGTTGCAGCCCCTAACTATATATCCGCCACCGGCTTCGATACTTTATTTAATTCTGAAAAATGGGGAAGAATCTTAGTCTGAGGCGCTTTCGACCGCGGATTCGACGACGCCCCGGGCGCGCTCGACGAGCGCGTCGACGTCGTCCGCTTCCGCGTAGATGCGGACGTACGGCTCCGTCCCGCTCGGCCGCACGAGCACCCACGACCCGTCAGGCCGGTCGACGCGCACGCCGTAATCAGTGTCGACATCACCGTCCGCGAACGCCTCCGGGAGCGCGTCAGCGAGCGTTCCCATCGCCGCGTCCTTCGCCTCGTCCGGACACGAGACGCTGACCTTCCGGTACGGACGCTCCGTGACCGGGGCGCGGAGCGCGTCCAGGCCGCCCTCGGTGGCGACCAGCGCCGACAGCACGCCAGCGCTCGTCACACCGTCGATCCACCCGCCGAACGCCGTGTGCACGTGCTTCCACGGTTCCGCCGCGAACGCCACCTCGGTATCCCCGTCGCCCGCCTCGCGCTCCCGGGCGATACCTTCGTGGAGCGCGCCCAACCGAACGCGCTCGGTCCGACCGCCCGCCGCGTCGACGCGCTCGTCGATGCGTCCCGACGCGTTCGGCGTCGTCACCACCACCGGGTCAGCGGCGTCGCTCTCCCGGACGTAGTGCTCGGCGAGCATCGCGAGGACCGTGTCCTCGTGGACGACGTCGCCGTCGGGCGTCAGCACGACGATGCGGTCCGCGTCACCGTCGTGCGCGAGCCCCACGTCCACGTCCGACTCCGCGAGGAACGCCGAGAACTCGGTGAGCGTCTC
This sequence comes from Halorubellus amylolyticus, assembly GCF_034808145.1. NCBI lineage: Archaea > Methanobacteriati > Methanobacteriota > Halobacteria > Halobacteriales > Halorubellaceae > Halorubellus > Halorubellus amylolyticus. The sequence goes on along the minus strand of NZ_JAXHGM010000004.1, from coordinate 297,457 downwards.
CGCGGTCGGCTTCGACGGCCGTGCCGGGAAGTGCCCGTCGACGTTCGCGTTCGTCGCCCGGACGTCCGCGCCGAGCGCGCCGAGCACCTGCGGGGTCGCGACGCTCGCCATCCCCGTTCCGCAGTCCACCGCGACCGTCACCCCCTCCAGGGGCTCGGTCGCCCCGTCGGCGACGGACTCCCGAACGAACGCCACCACCGCCTCCCGGTACGCTTCGAGGACGCTCCCCTCGCGTCCCGACCCGAACGCGTCCCACGCCGCCAACGCCGGCCCCGACTCGACGCGCTCCTCGACGCGCTCCTCGGCCGCCCGGTCGTACTCCTCGCCGTCGACGAACAGCTTGATACCGTTGTCCTCGGGCGGATTGTGGCTCGCCGTCACCATCACGCCCCGACGCCCCCGGGAGGCGTACGCGAGCGCCGGCGTCGGCACCTGCCCGACGCGCTCGACGTCCGCACCCGCGCTCTCCAGCCCCGCTTCGAGAGCCGCCGCGAGCGCCGCGCCGGTCTCCCGGCCGTCGCGACCGACGACGAACTCGGCGCCATCGACCCCCGCTGCCTGCCCAACTCGCAACGCCAACTCAGGCGTGACCCGCGTCGCGACCGGGCCACGGATACCAGCCGTCCCGAACAGTGTCATACCACCCGCTTCCCTCGGCCAGCACTTAGATGATGGCATACGCACGTCGGACGACTCCCATGGGTTTATACAGACGTACACGCAAGTCAACACCAATGCAACCGGCCGTGGGTACGGGTTCGGGGGGCGTATGTACGGAGTAGCGGACTCCCTCCCGGTCGCGGAGGTTCGACCGGGGACGAACCTCCTCGTCATGGGCCCACCGATGACGGGCAAGTACGACCTCCTCTGCGAGGTGCTCGCCGACGGCCACGAACAGGGAGACGCGGGGCTGGTCGTCACCACACAGCACAGCGCTGACCGGCTCCGCGGCGACATCGGCGAACGCCTCCCCGACGACGCCGACCCACAGCTCGGGATCGTCGACTGCGTCTCCCAGGAACGCGGCGTGGGCCAGGAGGAGCATCCGCTGACCCGGTACGTCTCCTCCCCCGGGGACTTCACGGGTATCGGGATGGCGTCCTCGAAGCTCCTGGAGCAGTTCGCGAACCAGGGCTACCAGACGCGGGTGGCGCTGGACTCCATCAGTCAGCTCCTGATGTACGCGGACGTCAAGACCGTGTTCCGGTTCCTCCACATCCTCACGGGTCGTATCAGTGCCGCGGACGCGCTCGGGTTCGGGACGCTCGACGCGGACGCGCACGACGACCAGACCGTCAACACCATCCGCCAGCTGTTCGACGGACTCGTCGAGACGCGAACCGGCGAGCACGGACGTGAACGTCGCGTGCTCGGTCTCCCGGACTCCGTCAGGGAGTGGGAGTCGTTCTGACCGCGAGGAGCCGTCGACGCCACGGCGACCGCCGCCGGCGCGCTCGCGTTCACCGAACCGATTCGTTTTAGACGATGGCTCGGCGATTCCGAGGCATGCCTGTGGTCGTCACCGCGCCCGACCGCATCGCCGTCGAACGCCCCCGTGGTTCGACGCGGCGGTGCTGTCGCGGCCGGTCGCACGCGACCGGTGCGAGCCGGCGGTCCACGAGCGTGCGCGACGGCGACCACGCGTCGCGTGATGCGACGTGATCCGACGAATCCTCCGGCGCGTCCGCGCGGACGCGACCGCCGTCCACGACGCCGACCCGGCCGCGAAGTCGAGACTCGAGGTCCTCCTGTGCTATCCGGGACTGCACGCGGTCTGGGCGCACGCCGTCGCGAACGCCGTCTGGAACGCCGGCTTCCGGCTGTCGGCGCGCGTACTCTCGCAGCTCGTCCGGTTCCTCACCGGCGTCGAGATACATCCCGCGGCGACGGTCGGCCGCCAGGTCGTCGTCGACCACGGGATGGGCGTCGTCGTCGGCGAGACTGCCGAGGTCGGCGACCGCGTCCACATGTACCACGGCGTCACGCTCGGCGGGAACTCGCCCGAACCGGTCAAACGACACCCGACCGTCGAGGACGACGTCACCATCGGCGCGAACGCCACCATCCTCGGCGACCTCACCGTCGGCGAGGGCGCTCGCGTCGGCGCCGGTGCGGTCGTCGCCGACGACGTCCCACCCGGCGCGACTGTCGTCGGCGTCCCAGCCGAACGCGTCGACGACGCGAACCCCACCGACAGCGGCGGCGAGGACGACCGAGCGACCGCGAACGACGACTAGGGAGGCGTCGCGAACGGCAGGGTCGACCGACGCACTCGGGGACTGCGACGACCTGAGCAAGAGGGAGTCCCCGGTCCTCAGTCGTCGAGCAGGTGGCGCGCGATGATCTTCTTCTGAATCTCGCTCGTGCCCTCGTAGATGGTGAGGATTTTCGCGTCACGGTAGAGGCGTTCGACGGGGAAGTCCGTCGTGTACCCGTAGCCGCCGTGGATCTGCACGGCCTCGTTCGCGACCTCGATCGCGTTCTCGCTCGAGAAGAGCTTGGCTTGCGACGCCGCCATCGCCGTCTCCTGCGGATTCCCGCTCGCCTTCTTCCGCGCCGCGTCGTACGTCAGGAGCCGGCCGGCCTGCACCTTCGTCTGCATGTCCGCGAGCTTGTGGCGGATGGTCTGGATGTCGCTGATAGGTTGGTCGAACTGCTCGCGCTCCTGACTGTACTCGAGGGCGGCGTCGAGCGCGGACTGCGCGAGCCCGACCGACTGCGCGCCGATGGCGATGCGGCCGCCCGTGAGGATGGTGAAGGCCGCGGACAGCCCGCGGCCCTCCTCGGTGAGCTGGTACTCGGCGGGGATGCGCGCCCCGTCGAACTCCAGGCTCGTCGTGTCGCTCGCACGCAACCCGAGCTTGTCCTCCTTCTTCCCCACCGAGACGCCCTCGGTGTCCTTCGGAACGAGGAACTGGGTGACGCTCCCGGGGTCGTCGCGGTCGGTCTTCGCGAACAGGATGACGACGTCGCTCCGCCGGCCGTTCGTGATCCACTGCTTCGTGCCGTCGATGACGAACTCGTCGCCCTCGCGGCGCGCGACCGTCGACATCTCCGCCGGATTCGACCCCGCCTGCGGTTCGCTGAGCGCGAACGCGCCGACCGGCCGGCCGGTCGCCATCTCCGGCAGCCACTCCTCGCGGACGTCCTCGCTCCCGAACTCCGCGATGCACGACGTCGCGAGCCCGTGCACGCTGAGCGCGGTCGCGACCGACAGCATCCCGTACGCCAGTTCCTCGTTGACGAGCGCGTACGTCACCGGGTCGGCGTCGTACCCGCCGTAGGTCTCGGGGACGGTCAGTCCGGTGAGGTCGAGCTCCGCGAGGTCGTCCCAGACCTCCTCGGGGAACGACTGCTCGGCGTCGCACTCCGCGGCGACCGGCCGGAGCTCCTCGACGGCGAACTCGCGGACGACGTCACGCACCGCCTCCTGCTCGCTCGTGAAATCCATACGCCCGCTACGTGCGGTCCCCGAAAAAATTGCCCGATTCCGCGGAGCGTCACGCCGCGTCCCGGAACCACTCGACGACGCCCGTCGGGTCGACGGACAGCCCGCCACCCTGCGCGAACTTCGGACTCCCACCGCCACCGCCGCCGAACTCGTCGGTGACGCGACCGACGACCTCGCCAGCGTCGACGCTCGCGGCCGCCCCGGCGGCCGCGACGACGAACGTGCTCCCGGCCTGCCCGACGAGCACGACGACCGCCGCGCGCTCGCCCGCCGCCTCGCGAACCACCGGCTCGACGTCGTTCGCGTCCACGCCCTCGACGGTGCCGACGAGCCAGCGCTCGCCGTCGCGCTCCACGACCGGGAACTCCGACAGTCGCGCTTCGAGCGCGCGACGCTGCGCGTCCGCGGCCTCCTCGCGGAGCGCGGCCACCTCGTCCGTGAGCCGCGACACCGCCTCCGGTACCGCCGCCGGTGCGACGTCGAGCTCCCGACCCGCCGCGAGCAACGCCGTCTTCTCGCTCCCGCGGCGCTCGATGCCCCGCGGCCCGACCGCGAACTCGACGCGAGTCATCCCCTCTCCGGGGTTCGACCGGCCGAGGACCGTGATCGGCCCGATCTCGCGCGTGTTCCGGACGTGCGTCCCACCACACGCCGCGACGTCGAACGGCCTCCCGGACGGCTCGCCCGCCGCCACCTCCGCCCCACCGACGGTGACGACCCGCACCTCGGCGTCCTCGCCGAACACGCCCTCCTCGGTCTTCTCGTTGAACACGATCCCCTCGCGCTCGCGTGCCGCGTCCACCGACAGCGTCTCCCAGGTCACGTCCCGCGACTCCCAGACCGCCTGGTTCGCGCGCCGCTCCAACGTCACCAGGACGTCGTCGTCGACGGCCGTCGACGTCACGAAGTCCACGCGCACGCGGTCCGCGTCGCTCTCCGCGACCGCCTCCGCGCTCGACCGGTCCGCGGCCGCGCGGATGTCGAACCCGCCGTACCCGAGGTCGTCCATGCACGTCCGCGCCGCCCCGTACAGGACGTGACTCGCCGTGTGCGCTCGCATACAGTACATCCGCCGGCGCCGATCGACGCGACAGAGCACGGACCGACCGGCGCCGAACGTCGGCGGTTCGTCGAGCGTATGCACGACGACGTCACCGTCCACCTGCACGTCCACGACGGCGCGACCGCCCATCCGTCCCCGGTCGCCGGGCTGGCCGCCGCTCTCCGCGTAGAAGTACGTCTCCTCGAGCACCACGTCCCGTCCGTCGACGCGTTCGACTGTCGCCTCGAAACTCGTCGTGTACGGCTCCACAGCGGCACGCTGTACGGTCATCACCGAGACAAGACACGTGGCGGCAGCAAAAGCACTTCGCCGTCACGAACGCTCCCCACGCCCAACCGCATCGCCGACCCGCCGCGAGCAACGCCGTCGAGACGCCGGAGCGCACCGCGGAGACCACCGTCCAGGCGCCGGGGTCATCGTCGAGGTACCGGACACCACCGCCGTGACTCGTTCCGCGACGCTACTGCTCGGAGATCTCGACGTCGAGGTAGTCCTCTATCGCGGCGATGAGACCACCGCCGATGCCCGCCTGCGTCGCACGACCCTGCTCGATCGCGATGATGTCCGCCTCCGTCGCGCCGAGCTCCTCCGCGAACTCCTCGCGCTGCAGGCCGCGCTCCTGGCGCGCCTCCGTCACCGTCTTCCCGTAATCGTTGTGGAGGTACGGCAACTGGTCGTCGTCGTAGTTCGTGCCCTCCTCCTCCCAGTGCCCGGAGTCCGAATCCCAGACGTCGTTCGCCTTCGCGGCGTTCTGGACCGCGCGACGCTTCCGGTCGCGCTCGCCGCCGCTCCCGCTCTCGCTCCCGGTGTCGTTCGATGACCGCTTCGTCTCGGTGTCGTCGTGGGGGGCGCAGGACGCGCACACGTTCAGTCGCGCGCCAGCGACGTTCGCCATGCTGAGGTTCTCGCTCGCCGCGCCGCAGAGCTCGCACGTGTCGCCGTCGCCGCCACCCGACGAACCACCCGTCGAGTACTTCGCCATACCTCTCCCTTTCGCACCACACCATTTCAACCCCGCGCTTCGACCGACCGCGACCGACCCGTGTCTACGCGCCGAACGGGGTCGTGTGGACGTCCAGGCGGCGAGCCCGCCGGCGGCGTGCGAATCCCAGTCACTCCCGGCGGAAAAGAAAGGGCTTTTATTCGTCCCCCGGAAACGAAGGAGTGCAGCAAGATACCGCGAGCGTGGGTAGCCAAGCTAGGCCAACGGCGCAGCGTTGAGGGCGCTGTCCTGTAGAGGTCCGCCGGTTCAAATCCGGTCCCACGCATCGCACCTCGCAGCCGGACAGGCTGCACTCGCTGCGATGCGGGTGCTCTCCCTCGTGGACAGCACCCACGCACATTCCTTTCCGACGCAACGATCGACCAGTGACGTGTCGATGTTGCGTCGATTCTTCGTGTCTGCGTCGACCTGCGGATGCTGCGTCGCTCTCGACGGTCAGCGACGAGTTGGTCGAAGGTGTTGGGCGGCGAGCGCGGTCGTCCCGACGCGCTTGGACGCACCGTCCGTCCTCGTCGTCGACCGTGTCGTGGTGACGGTGTCCTCTCGTCGCGTCGACAGCTTCGAATCGGTACTGTTGGTTCCGTCGGCGGTCGTCGACGTCGGCGCTCCGTGGGACCGGTAGCGCGTCGGTCGTCCCCTCACTCCGTGACGTCTCGCTGGAGTGCGGTGCCGGCGACGAACGAGACGCTGGCGCCGACGACGCCAACGGCGAGGGTCTGGGCCTCGGAAGCGAACACGCTCGGCGCGAGGGCGAACGCGAGCACGTTCAGGACCACGTACGCGGGGTCCACGACGGTCGGGAGCCAGCGCACGAGCGGGTTCGGGAGGACCGTCACGAGCACGCCGGAGACGACGCTCGCGACCGCGAGGATGCGGACGATGCGTCCGTACCGCGCGCGGTCGCCGCGTCCTTCGAACAGCCGCTTGGCCATCACGGCGAAGCCGACGACGAGCGTCGCGTTGACCGCCTGCACCACGAGGAACCCGACCGCGTCGAGGGGTCTCCCCGCGCTCACCGCTACTGGCGCGTACTGGAGGGACTGGAGGACCGTCGCGCCGCCGAGGAGGGCGCCGGCGGCGAGCAGGACGGCGACCGCGCGCGACGTCAGGGACGACACTCGGTCGTCGACCGACGCGGTGGTCGTCGTCGTCGGACCGTCGCCGTCTCGGTTCGCGCAGTCCTCGCAGTACGCGGACCCTCCGCGGACTGGCCTGCCACAGTCGACGCACTCGTTCATGCCGACGGGTCGGGCGGGCGTCGGGAAAAGTCCCCCGTCAGCGCGACGACGATCGCCGCGCTCGAGACGCGCCGCCAGCAGGAGCTCCGGGACGAGTACTGCGAACCGGCGTCGTCGTACACGTCGCTCCCCGGACTTCGACGCGGAGTCGCCCGAGCGCGTCGGGAGCGTCGTCCGGCCCGACATCTCGGTGCACGACCGCGACTCGTCGCGGCGACGCGAGACGACAAGCGGTAAGCCGACCGAGTGCCCAGGAGCGGGTATGGAACGGCGCGTCCGTCGGAATCTCCGCGAGGTCACGGCCGTCCTCTCGGTCGTCTCGCTCGCACTCGTGTTCGCCGCGGCCCGGCAGGCCATCCCCGGGTCCGTCCTCCCAGGTGCCCCAGCGTGGGTTCTGGACCTCGTCCCGCACGTGAACGCGGGCATCAGTCTCGTCGCAATCGTCTGCATCGTCCTCGGCGTCCGCGAGGCGCGCGCGAAGCGCTTCGATGCGCACCGCAGGTACATGCTCGCCGCGTTCGGCCTGTTCGTCGCGTTCCTCGCCCTCTACCTCTGGAAGGTCGCGCTCAAGGGCCCGCAATCGTTCCCGGGGACGGGCGTCGTCGAACTCGCGTACCTCGGCGTGCTCGCGGTCCACATGCTGCTCGCCATCGTCTGCATCCCGCTCCTGTACTACGTCCTCCTGCTCGCGTGGACGCACTCCGTCGCCGAGATTCCGGAGACGAACCACCGGCGCGTCGCGAAGGTCGCGGCGCCGCTCTGGCTCGTCTCGTTCGTCCTCGGGAACGTCGTCTACGTCCTCCTCTACCTCGCCCCCACGGGATTCTACGGGTGAACGGGAGCGGTCGACTCGCTCCCGCCGTGCGCGCCAGCGGTCACTCCCGCTGTGCGCGCCACTCGTCTGCGGTCGTCGCGTAGACATTGGAGTCGACGAACTCGCCGTCGACGAACGCGCCCTCGGGGATGGTGCCGACGTGCTCCAGGCCGATCGACGAGAGGAGTGCGTTCGACGCCTCGTTCGTCTCGTAGGCCTCCGCGCGGACCGAATGCATGCGCTTCTCGTCGAACAGGTAGTCGATGAACGTCGCGGTCGCGTCCGACCCGTACCCCTCCCCGTGCGCGTCCGCGGCGATCCACGCGGAGAGGATGACGTGGCCCGCTCGCTCCGCCACCCACACCGTGTTCACGACGCAGACCGGTTCGCCGTCCGCGACGACGAGGAGCGTGATGCCGTCGCCGCCGTCGACCTCCTCCTCGATCCACGCCTCGTGATGCTGCCGGCTTCGCGGGTCCGCGACGCCGAGTGACTGCCGGACCGCCGGGTCGTTGACGGCGTCGGTGAGGAACTCGGCGTCCTCGGTCGTCATCGTACACAGCTCGACCGTCTCTCCTTCGAGAAAGGTTGCACCGGGCATACCATCGAGGACTCGACACTGCATGTTAAACCACCGGCAGGGTGTGCTAACGCCTCACGATGAACGAAGTCAGGCTTCGTCCGAAGTCGGTCGACGTCGCACTATCACCGGAGGATCAGGACGGGAACGTCCTGGTCCTCGACGATGTACTCGCCGACCGGTCCGAAGACCTCGTCACCGACGTCACGCTGGGTTTCACCCATGACGAGCAGGTCGCAGTCACGCGCGGCCTGATTCAGCTCGAAGGGAACGTCCCCTCCGGTTCGGACTTCGCGACCGATCTGCACGGCTGGAACGCCGTGTTCCGTGAGAATCGAAGCCTTCTCGTTGAGGACGCGCTCCCCTTCGGCCTCCCCGTCCGGGTCGTCCGGATCCGCGACGTGGACGAGGTCGAGCGAAATCAGTCCCTCGCGATTGACTATGTTGAGCAGGTTCGACATCCGCTCCTCGGCGTTCTCCGTGTGTCGGGCAGCGATGAGTACCTTCCCGAGGGTGTTCGCGCCACCGGGGAGGAGAATCGCGTCGACGTCGTCGTCCTTGGATATCCGGTGGCGGGCTTCGATAGGGTCCGGCTCGAAGATCAGGTCGAACTCCGTCCGGACGCCTCGCTCCTCGAACCGCTCGGCGTGGGCTTCGAGCTCTGCAGTGAACTCCTCCTCGTACGCGGCCCGTGCCTCCTCGACGGACTCGTCGTCGGCGAGATGGTAACAGCCGACGAGTTCCACGTTCGGGTACGCGAGATTGTTCAGGAATCCCGCCATCGGGAACGCCGGGTCCGGGAACTCGACAAACACGAGAACGGTTGGGTGATCCATAGGTTTCCTTCGAGACGCATGGCACTAATAGTTCCTCCGAAGCGGACGCGGAATCGACGATTCGGCTGTCCAGCGAGCACCGAACCACGGGGTCGTTCGCGGTGACGGTCGGGAACGCGGCGTCAGTCGTCCGCAAGCGCGCTCGTCCCCTCGATATCGGGGCGTGACACGTCGCGATCGGTCGTCTCGCCCTCGATGTCGTAGGGGTACTCGCCCGTGACGCAGCCCAGACAGAGGTCGGCGCGACTCGCGTCCAGCGCGTCGCAGACCGCGTCGATGGAGAGGTACGAGAGCGAATCCGCCTCGATGGCCTCCCGGATGTCCTCGGTGGTCTTGTCGGCGGCGATGAGCTCGTCTCGGGTCGCCATGTCGATACCCATGTAGCACGGCGCGACGATCGGCGGTGCACCAATCCGCATGTGAACCTCCTCCGCGCCGCAGTCCTTCAGCAGTTCGACGAGTTGCGTCGACGTCGTCCCGCGGACGATGGAGTCGTCGATGATGGTGACGGTCTTCCCCTCCACCGTCGACTTGATCGGGTTGAGCTTCAGGCGGACCGCGCGCTCGCGCTCGTCCTGCGTCGGCATGATGAACGTCCGACCGACGTACCGGTTCTTCATCAGGCCCTCCGCGAACTCGGTGTCCGCGCCGTCCTCGCCGGCCGCTTCCGCGTACCCGCTCGCGAACGCACGCCCGGAGTCCGGCACCGGCATCACGACGTCCGTCTCGATACCGGACTCGTTCCAGAGGTTCCGACCGAGCTGCCGGCGGACCTCGTAGACGAGGGAGTCGTCGATGACGGAGTCGGGGCGCGCGAAGTACACGTGCTCGAAGAAGCAGTGCGCGCTGTTGTCCTGATCGACGAGCTGGTAGGAATCGAAGTCGCTCCCGTCCTCGTGGAGCACGACGAGCTCGCCCGGTTTCACGTCCCGGACGAGCGTTCCGTCGAGCGTGTCGATGGCCGCCGACTCGGAGGCGAGGATGTAGCCGTCGTCGAGCTTACCGATGCACAGCGGTCGGTTGCCTTCCGGGTCACGGACGCCGAGGACGGTGTCGTCGTGCATGATGGTGAGCGAGTACGACCCGTGGATGCGGCCCATCGTGCGCTTGACCGCGCGAACGAGGTCCTCCTCCAGGAGGTTCCGCGCCAGGTCGTGCGCGATGACCTCGGTGTCGCCGTCGCTCGTGAACGCGTGCCCGAGCCCCGCGAGCTCGTCGCGGATCTCGCCGGCGTTCACGAGGTTCCCGTTGTGGCTGAGCGCGAGCGACCCGCTCTTGAACGAGACCGTGAACGGCTGCGCGCAGGACTTGTCGACGCTCCCCGCGGTCGGATAGCGGACGTGCCCGATGCCGGCGGCACCGGTGAGCGACTCGACGTCGTCCTGCGTGAACGCGTCCCCGACGAGCCCCATCTCGACGTGGTCGTGCTGCTGGAACCCGTCGTGCGTGACGATGCCGGCCGACTCCTGGCCGCGATGCTGGAGGGCGTACAGCGAGTAGTAGAGCGGTCGTGCAGCCGCCCGGTCGTCGAGAGCGACGCCCACGACGCCGCACTTCTCGGTCGGCTCGTCGGAATCGGGGGTGGCTCCCCGCCCGTCTGTCATGAGAGACTGTCGGGCGTCACCCACCAAAAAAGGACGTGATTGTGGTCTAAACGCCGCCCCACCGCGAAGAAGTATGCACGAACGTGCCTAATCTCTGGTTGGCGTCAGGAGTCCGACGGGAGGGGCCGCATCACCGTCACGAGGAACTCGCGCCCGTCGTACTCGATCGGCGCCGCCGTGATGTCCGACCGGATGACGTCGTCAGTGCGCGTATAGCACACCGACTCGACGCGCCCCCGACCGTCCGCGTCGACGAGCTCCCGCGCCCTCGCGAGGTACTCCTCGTAATCCTCCGGATGCACCTCGCTGATTGGCCTGCCGACGAGTTCGTCGTACGGATAGTCGAGCAACTCGCAGGCCCGCGGGTTCGCATCCACGATGACCGCGTCCGCCACGTCGAGGATGAAGATGCCGTCGAACGCCTGCTCGAACACGGCCTCGAACTGCTTGCGGCGCTTCGCGAGCGCACGCTCGGCCCGAGCCCGCTCCACGACCCTCGACACGGAGTTCGCCAACCGGTCGTACTGCTCGACCTTCCCCTTCTGGAGGTAGTCGTCGACGCCCGCCTCGATTGCTCGACTCGCTATCCGTTCGGACCCACGCCCCGTGAACAGCACGAACCCGACGGCCTCGTGCTCGCGCTCCATCGCGTCGAGCAGTTCCAGGCCGTCCATCCGCGGCATCTGGTAATCGCTCACCACGCACCCGACCGTCTCGTCCACCCGGTCGAGCGCCGCTTCGGGGCTCGTCTCCGCGACCGCGTCCAGACCACGGTCCTCGAGCATCAACATCGTCGTCTCCGCGACGTCCGGTTCGTCGTCCACGACGAGGACGGTGCCGCGGTCGCCGTCCGGAACGCGCTCCTCTCCGAGCGCCATACCACCACCTACGACGGACGGAGTGTTAGAACTACTGCCGGGACGCGCGGCTCGTCGCGCGAACGGTCGAGAGACCGGAGACCCGGTCGAGAACGAGGTCGACTACTCGCCGGCCTTCGACTGCCACTCGTAGTCCCGACGCTTCGCGGACTTCCCGAACCCACACGACGAGCACTCCTTCTTCTTCGTGTGGTAGGACTTCTCGCCGCAGCGGCGGCACTTCGTGTGCGTCTTCGTGTTCTTCTTGCCTTGAGAGGGGGTTCCTGCGCCAGTCATGGAGTTATCGAGACGACGTTGTCGCCACGGATAATCGTTGTGTTGTCGTCCGACTCGATGACCAGGTTCATGTGCTGGTCGTACCCCGTCAGCGTGCCCTCGTACGTCTCGCCGTCCTTCAATCGCACCGTGACCGTCTTCCCGACGGACGCGTCGAGCACGTCGAGGGGCCGTCCACTGTCGTCGTCCATACACCATCCGGGTCGTAGCGGTTCCTTAAACGTACCGGGTCGCAGCCGCCATTGCCCCCCGCGTTCGTCGATTCGACCGGTCGAACCCGGTCAGACGTCGACCGCGAAGCTCTCGCGGTCCTCGACGGTCGCCGCGAACGCCGCGAGCAGGTCCGCGACGCCCTCCACGTCCGTCGTGTCGACGACCTCGACGGGCGTGTGCATGTAGCGGTTCGGGACGCTCACGTTCAGCGACGGCACGCCGCCACTGGAGACGTAGAACTCGTCCGTGTCCGTGCCGGTGTAGCTGCCGGCGGCCTGCAGCTGGACGTCGATGTCCGCGTCCGCCGCGGCCTTCCGCGCGAGCTGGGAGATCACGGGATGGTTCGCGCTCCCGCGGCCCACGACCGGGCCGTCGCCGAGCGCGACGTCGCCCGTCTTCTCCTTCGGGGACTTCGGGTAGTCGCCGGCGTGCGTGACGTCCACGACGAGCGCCGCGTCCACGTCCAGGCGGTCGGTCACCATCATCGCGCCCTTCTTCCCGAGCTCCTCCTGCACCGTGCTGACGGCGTACACGGTCGCGTCCACGTCCGCCTCGGCCGCACGCCGCAACCCCTCGACCGCGGTGTACGTCCCGACGCGGTTGTCGAGGCCCCGCGCCGCGACCCTGTCGCCGACGAGCTCCTCGACCGTCGACGAGAACGTGATGGGGTCGCCGACCTCGACGAGCTCCGCGGCCGCCTCCCGGTCCTCGGCGCCGACGTCCACGACCTGCTCGGATATCTCGTCGTACTCGTCCTTCGCGGAGTCGCGGAGGTGGATCGCGACCTGTCCGACCACGCCCGGGACCGTCCCGTCGCTCCCGTGGATCGTGACGTGCTGGCCCTTCGAGACCGTCCGGTCCGTCCCGCCGATGCGGCCGAGGTGCACGAACCCGTCGTCGTCGATGCGGCGGACGATGAACCCGATCTCGTCGCCGTGTCCGGCGAACGCGACCGTCGGCCCGTCCGCGTCCTCGTTGTACGCCGCGACGGCGTTCCCGTACGCGTCCGTCCGCACGTCGTCGGCGTACTGCTTCGCGTACTCCACCCACACGCGCTGACCGCGCGTCTCGTACCCCGACGGACTCGGCGTCTCGAGGAGCTCTTCGAGGAAGTCCCAGCGTTCGCTATCCATGCCAGACCGGTTCGCGGGCGGAGACTTAAGGCCCGGGAATCCGCGCTCGCGCTTGCCGCCACCGGGCGGTCCGCGCGACGTCGCGCTCGCCTCACGGGCGACGCCACCACGCGTCCGCGGCGCCGGCTCCGCGGCGCCGACCTCTCAACTCGGTGGTGCTCGTCGACCCCCGGCAGCGCCCTCGTCGGAACCGATAAGTGACGACTCCGCGAACAGTACGGTATGGGAGACATCACGATCTTCGAGTTGCACTTCGACGGCGGCCTCCAGCTCGGCCCGAGCTTCGGCGACGACCCGACCCCCGACGTCGAGGCGACCGACGGCGGCACCCCGACCCGCGCGGACGACGACGCCGACGGCGCGTCCGCGACGCCCGCGGTCGACGTCGACCCCGACGGCGACGGCGCGGGGAGCGAGCGCAAGACGCCGGTCAAGGGCGCCATCCTCGGCGTCGTCGCGCTCGTCGTGCTCGCGGCCGCCGCACGCGTCCTCCTCGGCGGTGACGACGACGTGGACGACGTCGAGATGGTCGAACTCGACGACGTCGACGAAGCGGGCGAGTGAGACCGGCGCGATCGCCGAGTACAGACTGAAAGCGTTTACGTGTCCGCCACCTACGACGTCGACATGAACCTGTTCCGGAGCGTCCAGGCGGTCGCGTCAGCGTCCGGCGACGGCGCGGTCGACTGGACCGCGGTCGCGGAGGCAGCGAAAGCGGCCACCGAACCGGGCGACGTCTCGCTCACCGACGCGCAGCGACGCGGGTACGCGACCGACGTCCGCGACGCCCGCGACCGCGTCCGTCGGGTCGCGAGCATCGACTTCGACGTCCCCGACACCATCGAGATACAGCACCGCCATCACTGGGTGGACGCGAACGTCGACACGTTCCGCCGCGTCCTCGAACCGCTCGAATCCGAGGCGATGACCGCGTTCCCCGGCGTCGCCCGCACCGTGAACACGGGCACGATGTCGGTCATGCTATCGTTCCTCGCGAAGAACGTCCTCGGCCAGTACGACCCGCTCCTGCTCGCCGGCGACGACGACCCCGAGCACGCGCTGTACTTCGTGCACCCGAACATCGAACGCGTCGCCGCCGAACTCGACGTCGACGCCCCGCGATTCCGCCGTTGGATCGCGTTCCACGAGGTGACCCACGCCGCGGAGTTCGGCGCCGCACCGTGGCTCTCCGGGTACCTCGAGGACCGCGTCGAGTCCGGCCTCGAGGACGTCTCCGCTGGCGGCATCTCCTCGCAGGAGTTCCAGGAGATGAACGCCGCGATGACCGTCGTCGAGGGGTACGCCGAGCTCCTGATGGATCACGCGTTCGACGACGAGTACGCGGACCTCCGTCGGAAGGTCGACGAGCGCCGCGGCGGCCGCGGACCGCTCGCGCAGCTCGCGCGGCGCCTCCTCGGGCTCGGCCTGAAGCAAAAGCAGTACGAGCGCGGGAAGGCGTTCTTCGAGCACGTCACGGACGCACGGGGACTGGAGGCGGCCGGCCGCGTCTGGGAGGACCCCGAGCACCTCCCGACCGACGACGAGATCGACGACCCGGACGCCTGGCTCGCGCGACTGGGACTCTGAACGGACCGGTCGCGGTCGGTCGAACCGTTAGCTACCGTCGCGGTCAGTCGAAGCGCTCGCGTTTCTCGTAGCTGCTGTCGCGCTCGCGGTCCTGGCGGGACGTGCCGTCGCGGTACGCCCACACCATGTAGTACCAGAGCGCGAGTCCGAGCGCCGCCCCGCCGAGCGCGCCCGCGGCGACGAACGGCAGGCCGGCGTCGGCGTACAGCGCGACGAGCGTGCCCGAGCCGGCGACGAGCAGGACGACGCCCGCACGGAGGCGGTTCATGCCGGCGGCGCGGTCGGACTCCGAGAGCGATGGCCCCACCATCAGACTGCGGTCGGGGCGCTCACGTGCAGTTCCAGGAACAGCCACTCGCCGTCGTGCTCGACGAGCGTCCCGCTCCAGCGCGTCTCGAACTCGTGACGGGTCGACGCGTCGTCGTCGTCCGCCGGCGTCCGCGTCCACGCGAGCGAGACGTCGTCGTGGAACGACGCCCAGTCCTCGCGCCGGACGACCGACGGCGCGTCGCTGTCGACCGTCCAGTCCGTCGTCGTCCGCGTCTGCTCGCGCAGGGCCTCCGCGACCGCGTCGTACCCGTCGTAGCTCGTCGACACCGCCACCTTGTGCGTGGCCGGCGACTCGCGGAAGTACGGGTAGAGCGGTTCGCCGCGACGCAACGCCTCGTAGTAGTCCAGGATAGCGTCCTCGGCGCTCATGCCCGAATCCAGGGGTGGTACCGGTATCAAACCCTCGCTTCCGGGAGAGCGAGATTCTCGATGACGGTCGCCCGACCGTGCTCGCTCGCCCGGGGCGGACGCGGCCACCGTGCGACGGGAGCGGTCAGCGTTCCTCGGCGCGGCCGACGGGGGTCTCGGGCACCTCGATCCCGTGACGGGCGAACGCGGCCAGCGAGCGTTCGGTCACGTCCGAGGCGAACGCGAACTCGTCGCGGAGGTCGGCGACGTACGCCTTGCCGCGGATCAGTCGGTAGTGCGATCGGTCTTCGACCCTGACCACGGCGGGGTGGTCGTCGTCGACGGAGACGAACTTCGACGTCACCATGGCTTCCTCGACGATCGTCGTCGCCTGGTCGACGTCGGTGGCGGCGGTGATCCCGACTTCGACGACGACCTGCATCTCCGGGCGTCCGTCGTTGGCGTTCGAGACGTTCGCGGTGAACAGCGTCGCGTTCGGCACCCTGACGGCGCTGTCGTTCGGCGTCGTCAGCGTCGTCGCCCGGAGACCGATGTCGGTCACCTCGCCGTAGTCGCCGTCGATCTCGACCTTGTCACCAACCTGGTACGGTCGCTCGGTGACGAGCACGAGCCCGCCGAGCACGCCGGCGAACAGGTCCTTCAGGCCGAACCCGAGGGCTGCCCCGAGCAGTCCGGACACGGCGAGCAACTGGCTGCTCGACAGTTGCAGGAGCGGCCCCAGGACGAGGTACACGGCGGTCCCGTAGAGCAGGAATCGGGCGACTGGAATCAGCATCTTGATGCTGATCCGGCGGCGCGGGCTCCGCTCCGCGACCGCGGTCAGCCCGTACCCGACGACCCGGCTCGCCAGGTACGCGGCGACGAGGATTCCGACGCTCCACGCGAGCGTCTCGGCGTCGACGCCGAGGTCGGCCAGGGCCTGGAGGGCGATCATAGCACTCGGCTCCGTTCGCTCGCGTCCGCAGCGGTCGGTAACGCCGCCGGCACCAGTTCCACCGTTCCGTCCTCGACCGAGACGAGTCCCGCTCGCGCGAGCCGGCCGAGCACGCGGTCGATGCCGTCGACGACCCTGGAGAGCCGCGTTCGAGTGATCCGCTCCTTCGAGAGGACGAGCCGCAGGCAGAACGCCTCCTCTCGGTCCAGGGTCCGGTCGAGCGCGGGCACGGCGACGTCGCTCGGCCGTACCTCCGTGCCCTGCTGGGTCTCCCAGAGCGCGGTGGCGACGCCGACGTTCCCGTCCGAGACCGCGGCGAGCCGACCGAACGTCACGTCCCTCGGATCCAGGTCGCCACCCGACAGCCGTTCCTTCGTCGAGAGCACGTTCAGTCTCGGAACCGGTACCGACACCGACCACCCTCGCCAGCCGATCTCGCGTCGGCTCGTACCGACGAACCCGTCGTCGTTCGGGTCCTCAACGACGAACTCGGGCATCTCGTCGTACCGACCGAGGACGAGTTCCGCGATCCGGTCCACGGGAAGCGGCCGTATCTCGACGGTGACGGCGAACTCCCGGTCCAGGCCTCGAACCGCCGTGAGGTACGCCCACGCGTACCGGTTCCAGCCGGTCACCACGGTCGCGTCGACGCTCGCCAGCTCGTCGAGGAACGTCGAGAGCGCCGCGAACCCGCCGACGCGTCGCTCGTACAGGTGCTGGCAGCCCTCGACCACGACCGGGCCGTCACCGAACGCCTCCCGGATTCGGTCGACGCCGTCGCCGGGTGCGAGCGTTATCCTGGTCGCGTCGAGCGCTCGTTCCGCCCGGTCCAGAACGGTCTCGCGTCCGGCGAACGGATCGCCGACGACGGCGACCGGTCCGCTCGCCTCGCCGGAGACCGCCGCGGCGAACGCCTCGTGGTCGTCGTCGAGCAGCGTGGCGGCATCGACGCCGACGGCTCCGCGCGTCGGGCCACTCGTGTCGTGCTCCATGCTGTCCCGACTCGGGCAGGTGAACAATAGAACGAGGGGTATCCGCATTCGACCACGGGGCCCGACTCCGGAGCGGTCACCCTCTGACCGACCGTCGTCCCCGAATCGGGCTACATGAAGCCCTTGTCGACCTCGTCGGTCTCCACGAGCTCGTCGAGCTCCGTGTTGAGGACGTCCTCGGCCTCCTCGAACGTCGACGCGAGGTCGTCGAGCCCGTCCGGGCGGTCGTACTGGTCGTACTCCATCGGCCCGAACGCGGGCGAGTCGAGCGTCTCCATGACGTCGTCGAAGAAGTCACCGGGCGTGGTCGGCGCGTCCGCGTGCGCCTTCACGACCTCCTCCAGCTCCGTCGCCTTCTCCTTCGCCTCGGCCTCGTCGATGTCGTCCGCGGGGCCCTGGACGGCGAACCGCCCCGACCCTTCGGTCGGGAGGTACTGGCCGATCTCGTCGTCGAGGTTCCGGGCGACCTGCGACCCGACGCCCTTCACCTCGAAGGGGTTCTTCGCGTACGTCTTCAACTGGTACATCCCCCTGTCGGGATGCCCGAGGTAGAGGTCCTCCCCGAGGCCGGACGCGCGGTCGCCGGCGACCGCGCGCCAGCCGTCCGGGTCCACGTTCGACTCCACGACGTCCTCGACGATATCGTCCCAGTCGCGAACCCGCATGCCCCGACGTAGTGCTCGCGCCGGCAAGATTGTGTCGGTCCGGGCGATTCCGGAGCCTGTCGTGGTACCGACCGGGCCACGTCAGTCCAGTCCTTGCTGTGCCAGCCCGGCGCCGACCGCGACGCCCATCCCCATCCCGATCGCCAGTCCGAGCGCGAGGTCGTCCATCGCGGTCCCGAGGGCGACGCCGACCCCGGAACCGAGGGCAAGGCCGATCGCCATGCCGCGACCGTCGAGTTCGTCCCCCTCCTCGCCCGCGTCCGTGTCGGT
Organism: Halorubellus amylolyticus; assembly: GCF_034808145.1. NCBI lineage: Archaea > Methanobacteriati > Methanobacteriota > Halobacteria > Halobacteriales > Halorubellaceae > Halorubellus > Halorubellus amylolyticus. The sequence continues at coordinate 279,221 of NZ_JAXHGM010000004.1, read as the reverse complement.
CATCTCGACTCCCGGTTCGGAGCGAGGTCACCTCAACGGTTCGGTGACCGCGACGGGCCGGCGACGAGTCCCCTCGCTCGGACTCGCGTCACGCGCAGGCGATGGTCGTCCAGCCGTCCTCTGGCGGGGCTCCGTCGTCGTACGCTGGTGCGCGCTCGACCCGCGTCGCGGTGACGCGGTACCAGGCGTCGTAGTGGAGGCTCGCGACGAGCGTCGTGGCGGTGCCGTCGGCGCGCTCGGCGGACTCGACGGCGTCGAGACTCACCTCGGCGTACGCGTACGCGCCGTCTTCGGGCTGGTCATCCGCGGTCTCGGAGCGGACGTACTCGACGCCGCCGACGTTCCAGCCCTCGGCGTCGGCGCGGTCGCGAGCGACCGTCTCCTCGACGAACTCGGCGAGCGACCGCGCCGCACCGGGCGTCGGATCCTCGGGGACGTCGACGTCGACGACGCCGAGGGAGTCCTCGACGGTACAGGGCTCGGTCGTCGCGGTCCCGCTTGCTTCCGCGGTGGCGTCGCTCCCGATGGTCGTCGGCCCGCCGGCGGTGGAGTCGTCGCCGGGGAGGGCGCCGAGACAGCCGGCCGTCGCGGCGGTGCCCGCGGTCGTCGCGGCGAGCGCGGCCAGCAGCGTGCGGCGTCGCATGCCGTCGACTGCCGGCGCTCGCGGTAAGTGTCTTCTCCAGGTCACCCCGGGAACCGACACCCCTAACCGAGTCCCGCGCGTCCCCGTGGAGTGTGACAAGCGCGGACCGCGACGCGATCGAGGGAGTCATCACGGCGGTCGGCGACGCCAAGGAGGTGTCGACGCAGTACGGCAAGTCAGACCTCGCCGAGGTGACCGTCGAGACGGAGACGGGCGAGGAGCAGGTGACCTGCTGGGGGAAGTGGACGGAGACGACCGCGGTCGCCGAACCCGGTATGCGGGTGCGGGTGACGAACCCGGAGGAGCGCGAGTACCAGGGCGAGACGCAGTACTCGACGACCGGGGACTCGTACGTCGTCCTGGAACCGGAGTTCCTCGTGGACGTGACGGACGTCCGCGAGTACGTGCAGTGCCCGCGGATGTACTACCTGAACAAGCTCTCGAGTGCGCCCCTGAAGTACCCCGTCATCAAGGGAACGATCGTGCACGAGGTGTTCGGGGACCTGCTGCGGGGCGTCGAGTTCGACGCCGCGGTCGACGACCGCGTCGAGGAGGCCGGGCTCGACCTCGGCCTGCTCGGGATGGACGCCGACGAGGTCCGCGAGGAGGTCGCGGAGAACGCGCGCGCCATCGACGCGTGGCTCTCTCAGGGGAAGCTCTCGGGCGACGACGAGTGGCGGTCGGAGATGACGCTCATCTCGGAGACGTTCGGCATCAAGGGGCGCGCGGACGCGGTCCGGAACGGGATGCCCGTCGAGCTGAAGACGGGGAAGAACCTCAAGCGCGACCCGCGGTTCGAGGACAAGATTCAGGCGGCGTCGTACGCGCTCCTGCTGCGCGAACGCGGCGTCGACGTCGACACCGCGACGCTCCTGTACACGAAGAACGCGGCGCTCGACCGGTCGGAGTTCTCCGGGGACTTCTCGCCCGCGAAGGAGTTCAGCGTCGGCGACGGCCTCCTGAAGTACGTGGTGCGGGCGCGGAACGCCATCGCGGCGTTCGAGTTCGACTTCGACGTCCCGACGGGGTACGAGGCCGACGCGGTCTGCGAGTACTGCTTCGAGCAGGACACGTGTCGCGTCGTCGCCGGGCGACTCGACCAGGAGTCCAAGGCTGGCCAGATTGGTCGGACGCTGCCCGAGGACGAGCTCGCGTACTACGAGGAGACGTACAGGGCCATCGAGGAGGAGCGCGTGGAGACCCACCGCGAGTACGCGAAGCTCTGGGAGCAGACGCCCGCGGAGCGCGCCGAGGACGACCGTGCGCTCGTCGACCTCGCGTTCGAGGCGAAGCGCGAGCGCGCCGACGGCCGCTGGGAGCTGCGCGCGAGACGGACGAGTCCCGCAGTGTCGAAGCTGCGGGAGGACGACCTCGTGCTCGCGAGCGACGGCGACCCCGTGCAGGGCGACGCCGAGCTCGCGTACATCGAGCGGCTGGACGACGACGAGGTCGTCGTCTCCGCCGCCGAACCCGTCGAGGTGTGTCGCCTCGACGTCTACCCGAGCGAGCTGTCGGTCGCGCGCATGCAGGTCGCGCTCCACGACGCGCTCCTGAAGGGCGACCCGGACCGGAAGGACGTCCTGTTCGGCCGGCGCGACCCCGAGTTCGACCCCGAGCGTGCGCTCGCCCCCGACGCCGAACCTGGGGATGGCGGCGAGTCGGTGGCGGACGCCGAACCGGAGACGTTCGTCGCGAACAACGACGCGCAGGACGAGGCGGTGCGGAAGGCGGTGACCGCCGAGGACGTCGCGCTCGTCCACGGGCCGCCGGGGACGGGGAAGACGTACACCATCGGGCAGGCGGTGCGGTCGATGGTGGCGCGCGGCGAGCGCGTGCTGCTGTCCGCGTTCACGAACCGCGCGGTCGACAACGCCCTGGAGGCGCTCGAGGAGCAGGGGTTCTCGGACTTCGTGCGCGTCGGCACCGAGTCCGGTATCCGCGACGACATGCTCGAGTACCGGCTCCGGACTCGCGGTGACCCCGACGAGTGCGCGCAGCGCCTGCGGGACGCGCAGGTGGTGGCGGCGACGACCGCGACGTGCGGGTCGCGCGTGATGCGCGAGCAGACGTTCGACGCGGCGCTCGTCGACGAGGCCGGGCAGTTGACGGAACCGGACGCGCTGGCGGCGGTGAACCTCGCCGAGCGGTTCGTGCTCGTCGGCGACCACCAGCAGCTCCCGCCCGTCGTGCGGGCGGAGAACGAGCTCCAGGAGTCGCTGTTCGAGCGGCTCGTCGAGCGGTACCCGGAGGCAGGCGTGATGCTCGAGGAGCAGTACCGGATGAGTCAGCGCATCCAGGCGTTCGCGTCCGCGGAGTTCTACGACGGCGCGCTCCGGCCGGCGACTGGCGAGGTCGCCGCGCAGCATCCGCGACAGCTCGTCGCCCTCGACGACCTCCCGGCGGCGCTCCGTGACGGCGTGACGTTCCTCGACACGCCCGGTGACGGCGGTCGGAACACGGACGCGGTGGAGGCCGAGCGCGTGGCCGACGTCGTCTCGTCGTACCTGGCGGCGGGCGTCGAGCCGGCGGACGTGGGCGTCATCGCGCCGTTCCGCGCGCAGGTCGCGGAGATAACGCGGCGCGTCCCCGAGTCGGTGACCGTGGACACGGTCGACCGCTTCCAGGGGTCGTCGAAGGAGGTCATCGTCGTGTCGTTCGTCGCCTCGGGCGACCTCGACTCGCCGATCTTCGAGGACTACCGGCGCGTGAACGTGGCGTTGACCCGAGCGAAGCGCGCGCTCGTCCTGGTCGGGGACGCGGACGCGCTCGCGACCGACCCGGTCTACGGTCGGATGGTGGCCTGGGCGCGTCCCGACTGACTCAGATGCCGTTCCTGGCTGCCTCGGACACGAACACGTGAGGTTGCTTTATTATCGTGGCGGACCACGCAGTTACCATGGCAAGTGATAACGCGACCCACGACGAGTCGGCGGTGGAGGACGGCGCCGCGGAGGACGCGTTCCCCACGGTGGAGGCCAACGAACTCGAGCGCGCGCTCGGCGGCATCGCGGGCGGGGTCGTCGGCACGATGCTCATGACGGGCGTGCTCTTCATCGTGAACGCCACGCTCACGCCCGGAATCGACGTGTTCGGGACGCTCGCGGAGCTCGCCGGCGTCGGGAACGCTCCCGCGCTCGGCCTGGCGCTGTTCTTCGGCGCCGGGATGTTCGCGTGGCCGCTCCTGTTCGTCACGCTCGGCGCGTACCTACCTGGAACCACCCGCCCCCAGCAGGGCATCGTGTTCGCCGGCGTCCTCTGGACGGGATTCATCACCGCGTTCTACTCGCGGTACGCCGGGTTCGACCTCCTCGTCTTCGTCGTCTTCTCCGTCGTCACGCACCTCGCGTACGGCTGGGTGCTCGGGTTCGTCTCCGCCCGCCTCACCGGCCAGTACGAGGCCCCGGAACTCGCGGTCTGACCGGTTCGGTACCACGTCCGCGAGTCCTCGCGGTGGAATCGACCGCGGCCTCGACGCCCACCTGCTTTTGGGACACGCACTCGATGGGTCGGGTATGGACCTCCCACTCGGCGACGGCACCGTCTCCGTGTCGTTCGACGCCGTCGACGCGACCGTCGCACGCGCCCCCGGTGGCAGCGGCGTGGACGTCCCGGCCGCCTCGCAGGACGCGCTCGCCGACCCACACGGCCCGCGGCTCAGCGAGCGCGCGAACGCGAACGACGACGTCGCCATCGTCGTCACGGACGGCACGCGCGCCGTCCCCACCGACGTCCTCCTCGACGGACTGCTCGGCGAACTCGACGCCGCGGGCGTCGACCGCGACCGGGTGACCGTCGTCGTCGGGCTCGGCCTCCATCGGCCGATGACCGACGACGAGCTCGAAGCGACCCTCGGCGAGCACGCCGCGCTCGCCCGGAACCACGACCCCGAGGACGTCGTCGCGGTCGGCGAGGTCGACGGCGTCCCCATCGAACTTGGCCGGGTCGTCGCCGACGCGGACCTGGTCGCGGCGACCGGCGTCGTCGAACCCCACCAGTACGCGGGCTTCTCCGGGGGCGCGAAGACCGTCGTCGTCGGCGCCGGCGGCGAGTCACAGATCGGGTACACGCACGGCCCCGACCTCCTCGCGCGCGACGGCGTCCGCCTCGGCCGCGTCGAGAACAACCCTTTCAGGGGGTTCCTCGACCGCGCCGGGGACCTCGCCGGCCCCGACTTCTGCGTGAACGTCACGAAGGGCCCGCAGGGCGTCCTCGGCGTCGCCGCCGGGGACCCTCGCGCGGTCGTCCGCGACCTCGCCGCGACCGCCCGGAACGCGCTCTCGGTCCCGATAGCCGACGACGAGACGTACGACGCCGTCGTCGCCGGCGTCGGCGCACCCAAGGACGCGAACCTCTACCAGGCGACCAGGGCCGCGACGTACGTCGCGCTCGGCGACCGGAACCCGCTCGTCCGACCCGAGGCCGACGCGAGCGTGAGAGCTGACTCGCGCGGCCGCATCGTCGTCCCTGCGGGACTCCCCGAAGGCGCCGGCGACGGGACTGGCGAACGACGGTTCCACGAGTGGCTGTCGAACGCGACGGACGCCGACGCGCTCTACGAGGAGATGAAGCAGGGCTACGAGCCGGGCGCACAGCGCGCGTTCGTCGTCGCTCGCGTCCTCCGCGACCACGACGTCCACGTCACGAACAGCGAGCACCCCGACGTCGTCGACGACTGCCTGATGCACGCAGCCGAGACGGTCGAGGACGCACTCGACCCCGGGAGCGACGTGCTCGTCGTCCCGGACGCCCTGAACACGCTCCTCGTCCGCGAGCGCTGACGCGAGCGACGCTACGGGACGTAACTGTCGAGTACCTCCCAGTTGGTCGGCTTCGAGAGCGTCTCGTTGAACTGCCAGCGGACCTCCACGACGGTCGCGTCCACGGGCACTGTCGCGGTCACGGCGTCCCCGGCGGTCACCGTCCCGTGGTCGTCCGCGAACTGCGAGTCGAGCACGGTCTGCTCGCCGCCGCCCTCGGCGACCAAGCGGACGCGCGCCGCCGGGAACGACTCGCCGCCGTCGTGGACGACGGTCAACGCTCGCGTCGCCGCGTCGTACTCGAACGCGAACGACGCGTCCGGCGCCGGCCACCCGTACGCGAGGAAGTCCAGGCGCTTCGTCGGCGTACTCCCCGTGACGAGCGCCGCGTCCCCGCGGCGCTCGCTCTCCAGATCCTCGTACGTCTGGAACGCCGTCCGGTCCCGACAGGTCTCGAGGAACGCATCCGGGTCCGGCGAGGACGGGTAGAGCGCGACGGCGCGGAGGTCCGTCGTCCGCTCGCCGACCGCGAACGCCTCGGCGCTCCCGATGGCCTCGGGGACGTACGCCGACTGGGTCGAGAGGCGCGCGACCGTCGGGTCGTCGGCTAGCTCGACGACTCGCGCCATGCGCTCGGCTCGCTCGCTCTCGGTCGCGAACGTCGACGGGCGCTCGGATAGCAACCGCACCGCTCGCCGTTCGAGTCGGCCCCGGCGCTCGACGACCGACGCGTCCTCGTCCGGCGTAGCGTCCATCGAAAGCAGGACACCGTCGCCGACCACCTGGAGGACGTGGTCGCCGCGGACGCGACTCCAGTAGCCGTCCGCGTCCATCGGCTCGAACGTCTCCCACACGTCGTCGGCCGCCCGCAGCGCAGCCCCGCCGTCACGGAGGCGTGCGACGGTGTACTGGTACTCCCTGATGGTCACGACGAGGTCGCGCACGATCGCGGGGTCGAGCAGCGGCGCCGACGCCACCCACTCCCGGAGGGTGGGAAACCGCTCGACGTGCTCGGCGAGCGCAGCGAGGTCGACGTACCGAGCGTGCTGGAGCTTCCAATCGGGCGTCACGTTGGCCGCCTGCAGCCAGTCGTCAGTCACGATACGGGACGCGAACGACGGCAGGTCCCTCCCGAAGAGGGCCCCGGCACAGCCGACGACCGCCGTCGTCGACGCGACGGCACCGACCGCGCGGAGGACGCTGCGACGCGGGGGCGTTCGCATACGCCACTCGCGTCACGGCGCCGGTAAGTGTCTTGGGCCGCCGCGCTGGATACGTGCTCACGCGAGGTCGGGTGTCGCGAGCACGCGGCAGTCGCGGGCAGTCATGCTCCTCGTGCGCGAGCAGCGACCGGCGAAAGGTTCAGTATCTGACCGCGATGGTGTGGAATATGTACGTTCCCTCGGGAAGCTCCGGGTCATCGCTCGGCGAGTCACTCGGCAAGTGGGCCAAGGAGTCCATCTGGGGCGCACTCTTCATCGCGGGTCTCGGCGTCGCCTGTATCGCGTACGGCGTCACCTACGCGTTCACGGGCGGCACGAGCCCGTTCCTGCTGAACTGGATTCCGGCGTTCGGTGGGGTGTTCCTCCTCGTCGCGGCGTGGGCCGTCCTGAAGTTCCACGCGGGTCGGCTCCGGCGTCTCCTCGGGCGTCGCACGAGCGAGTGAGCGGCCACCGAATCCTCGACTCAGTCGAAGGTGGCGTCGGCGAGCGCGCGCCAGTCGCTCGCGGTCTCCGTCTCTAGTTCGAGCCAGCGAACGACGACACCGTTCTCGATGGCGTTCCCGGGAACCGTCGCGACGTCCCCTGGTTCGACCTGCCCCTGCGACCGCCCGAAGTGGACGTCGACGGTCGCGACGTCGGCGGCCGCCGAATCCGGAAGCCACGTCGCGACCTGGACGCGGTTCGCGGGGAGCGCCGGCCCGTCGACGTACGTCACGACGACGTCGCCGGTCCCGTCCTCGCGCCGGAAGTCGAACGACGTCGGCGGCGCCGGCCGGCCGCGCGAGAGGAGGTCGACGCGATGCGTCGGCGTCTCGCCCGTGAGCCACACCGCGTCGTCGACCGAACGCACCGTCACGCCGCGGTAGCCGTCGTACGCGCTCGCGGCGTCACGTCGCTCACGGACCGCGGTGACGTCCGGGTCCTCCGCGAACGTCACGACCTCGCGGAGCGCAGTCGACTCGCGCCCGACGTCGAACCCGGCAGCGTGGGCGACGCCGTCAAGTCCACCCAGCGGCGAATCGACTGACGACCCCGACTTCACGCTCGGATGGAGCGCGGCGTACGTCGGCGCCCCAACCGCGTCCGCGACCCGCCGCAAGCGCGCCACGGCCTCCCCGCCGACCGGTGGCGATTCCGGCCGTGCCTCGACCACCGACGCCGCCTCGGCGAGCAGTTCCGATTCGCGGTCGGCGTCCATCTCGTTCCCGAAGTACTCGCCCCACCAGTACCCCTGGAACAGCACGTCCTCGGCCACGACCTGGACGCCCCCCTCGTCGACGCGACCCACGAGGTCAGTCCCCGGTATCGGCTCGAACGGGACGCCGGCGTCCGCCGCGACCGCCTCCGGGTCCGCGTCAGGCTGGAGCCGGCCGACGCGGAACCGCGGCCACGACCCCCGCGTGTAGACGTACTCGCTCACGACCGCGGGGTCGAGGAACAGATCTGCGTGGTCGAACAGCGGCCGACGGAGGTATCGACGCGTCGCCGGCGGGAGCGACTCGCCGACCGACGCGACCGCCTCGCTGTCGACGTACTCGACGCGACGGACGTCGAACCCGCCGTCGGCCGTGACCGCGTCCGGGAGCCAGTCGTCTTCGACGAGCAGGTCGAGATATCCCGGGTCGTCCGCGTCGTACGCGCCGCCAAGGTCGTCGAGGGCGCCGGACTCGACGGTCGACGCCACGCCGGCCGCGGCGAGCAGCCCGCCCCCGGCACCCAGCAGCCGGCGGCGTGACACGTCTTCCATACGATACGAATGCCCGTGATTCCTGAAGTGTCTTGTGTTGGCTCGAACGTACGCCGGAACCGCGCCAGTCCGCGGTGCGCCGACTGACCTACCCGCCTGCGGTCGGTCCCGCGGCCTCGTCCTCGCTCTCGATGGCGTCGACGACGCGCTCGTGGAACTCCTGGAGGACCGCGGACTCGTCCTCCGCGAGCACGACGTCGCTCGCCATCAGCGTCGCCAGCCCGAACGCGCGCGGCGACGGCGACTCCACGCGCGTCCGCGATACCTCGACGTCGCCCGTCCGGACGGCGCGCGCGAACGCCTCGATGCCCTCGACGTGGAGCTTGTCCTCGAGTATCTCGCGGTACGTCTCCTCGACGACCGCGAACGACTCCAGGTCCTCCGCGAACGACAGCAGCATCTCGCTGGCGACCTGCTGTTGCTTCGCGGACTTCTCGTAGCCCTTGTACCGCTTCAGTATCATCAACGCCCGCGTCGCGTCGATACGGAAGTACCGCTGGAGGAGGTCCGTTCCTCCCACTGCCTGCCGGAGCGTCTCCCGGACCGCCTCCGGGTCGAGGTCCTCGACGATGCCGACGACGTCGACCTTCCGGTTCAGCGGGAGCTTCAGCGTGAACCCGTCGTCCGCCACCGCGACCGTGACGTTCGCGTTGGCCTCCTGCGCGATACGGTACGCGAGCAGCCGCGACAGCCCGTCGTTGAACCGCCGCCCGTAGTTCGAATGCACGTAGTAGTGGCGCTCGTACGCGTCCCGGTCGCGAGCCTCCTCGATAGCGAGCCGGTCGGGCGTACTCACGCTGTCGACGCCCGCGTACCGGACCTGCTCGTCGTACATCCGACTGAGTGCGCGCACCGCGTGCTCGTCCACCGGCAGCTCGCGCAGCCAGTGCCGGACCGCGGGCGTGCCGCCGCGCTCGTACCGCTCGAGGAGTGCCTCCTGGAACGCGAGCACCTCCACGCCGAGGTCGTACGCGAGCGGCAGGCGCTCGCTGAACCACGACGGGACCGTTGGAGAAGCAGTCGTTCGGTCGACGTACACCTTCGACCCCCGTCGGTACTTGTACTCGAAGTTCGACCCGCCGAGCACGAACACGTCCCCTGACTCAAGCGTATCGAGATAGGACTCGTCGAGCTGCCCCACCCACTCGTCGCCGCTCCGAGTGAACACGTCGCACGCGAACGAGTCCGGGATGGTGCCGATGTTCGTCATGTAGATGACGCGCGCGAGCCGGCCGCGCTTCCCCATCAGGACCGTCCCCGGCTCGTACTCGTCGTAGTGATGCTCGCCACCGGGCTCGTCGTTCGCGTCGCGCCACACCTTCGCGTACACGTTCTTCTCCTCGAGGCCGTCGTAGTCCGCGGTGAGGTACCGGACGAGCTGCTCCCAGTCGTCGTCGCCGTAGTGCCGGTAGGGATACGCGCCCTGGAGGATGCGCTTGACGTCGGCTTCCGGTCGAATCTCGGCGATGGCCATCCCGTAGACGTGCTGGGCGGCGACGTCCTGGCACCGCTCGGGGACGTTCACGGAGTCGACGAACCCCTCGGTCGCCTTCTTCAGCATCACCGCGCACTCGACGAGCTCGTCGCGGTCGAGCGCCACCACCCTGCCCGTGACGGTCTCGCCGACGCGATGGCCCGCGCGCCCGACGCGCTGCAGGAGCGCCGCGACCGACTTCGGACTCCCGACCTGCACCACGAGGTCGACGTGGGGCATGTCGATCCCGAGTTCGAGGCTCGTCGACGACGTGACGACGTCGAGCTCGCCGTCCTTGAGCTTCCGCTCGACCTCCTGGCGGACGTCCTTCGAGAGGCTCCCGTGATGGCACGCCGAGTTGGCCTCGTCGTACGCGTCGTACCTGTCGCGGAGGTTGTGGAGGACGCGCTCGGCCCCGGAGCGCGTGTTCGTGAACACGAGCGTGTTCGTGTGCCCCTGCACGTGCTCGTGGAGCGAGTCGTAGAACTCGCCCGTGACGACGTCCCGCGGCGTGTGCACGAGGTCGTCCGTCGGACACTCCAGCCGGAGGTCGAACTCGCGCGCGAACCGCGCGTCCACTATCTCGTAATCCCGTGGCTCGCGCTCGGCGACCAGCGCCCCGTCGTCGGCGCCATCGCCGGCGGCCTCCTCGCCGGCAGCCTCCCCGCCGGCATCGTCGACGGGTTCGTAGCCGACGAGGAACTTCGCCATCTGGCTCAGCGGTTCGATGGTCGCCGAACACCCGATACGCGTCGGCGACCCGTTCGCAAGCGCCTCCAACCGCTCCAGGCTCACCGACAGGTGCGTCCCGCGCTTGCTCTCGGCGAGCGAGTGAATCTCGTCGACGACGACGTACTCCACCGTCCGGAGCTTCTCCCGGAACTTCGGCGAGTTCAGGAGGATCGCGAGCGTCTCCGGAGTCGTGTTCAGGATGTGCGGGGTCTCCCGCAGCATCTTCTGGCGGTCCGCGTCGCTCGTGTCCCCGTGCCGTATCGCGTGCCGGAGCTCGCCGACGTCCTCCCCGCGCTCGGCGGCGATGTCGGTGATGCCCTCGAGGGGCTCGGTGAGGTTCCGGTGGATGTCGTTCGCGAGGGACTTCAGCGGCGACACGTACAGGCAGTACACCGAGTTCTCGAGGCCCTCCTCGCGTTCGCGCTCGCGCTCGAACAGCGCGTCGATGATGGACGTGAACGACGCGAGGGTCTTCCCGCTCCCCGTCGGCGCACACACCAGCGCGTTCTCCCCGCGCTCGACGAGCGGTATCGCCGCCTTCTGTGGCGGCGTGAAGAACCCGCCGTTCTCCGGGACGAACTCGCCGAACTGCTCGACCCACCACCGTCGGACCGACGGCGACAGCGACTCGAGGACGTCGGCGTCGTCGACCGCGACCGCGTCCACGTCGACGCCGGTCTCGGCTTCCAGCAGGTCGAGCGCGTCCATTGATGCGGGGCTGGGGGCCACACGTACAAGAACGTGGTGACGACCGAAGCGACCGCCTCGACAGCCCCGTCCGGCGACCGGTGACTCGCTTAGTAGCGCGACAGCATATCGAACTCGCTCGTCGGGACCGAACCCTCCAGCACGGCCGTGCCGTCGCCACCACTGACCGAGACGTCGTCGTAGGGCGCGTAGTCACTGCCGCCGGAGAGTCGTCGCTGCTTGAACGTGTCCGGGTCGAGGTCGTCGCCGAGCCCGACTGCGCGGTGCTGGGTTCGCTCGGGGCCGACCGTGAACCCCTCGCCGACGCCCTTCAGGCCGATCTCGAGGTTGGTCCGGCGCGGTCGGAGTCGCGCGATGGTCTGCGTGCCGACCGCGTCGACCAATCTGTCGGTTCGGGAGAGCGCGTCGGACGCCGTCGCGAACTCGGCGTCCTCGCGAGCGGCGAGCATCTTCGCGTGTGCGGCGACGTCGTCGACTGGCGAAGCGGACTGGTCGCCGTCGTATCGGTCGACGCTCACGGCGACGCCGTCCCCGACGACCGTCACGCCGTGCTCGTCCGCGTGCCCGTAGACCTCGTCGAGTCCGTCGACGGGTGCGTACGCGTCGCTCTCGCGAGCGGCGGTCCGGAGAGCCTCCGCGTCCGCGTACGAGGTGACTCTGACGGGGTGCGGCATCGCAGTGAACGTCTGTCGCTGCATCGGCTGGTCGATGCCGGGCATCCGGTTCGTCCCCGCTCCTTCGAGCCACTCGGGGAGGTCGGCGTCGATATCGCGGAGCGCCGCGAGGTCCCACGTGATGACGACGTCGAGTCGGTACCCGTCCGGCGCGGCCGCGGACTGGGACGCGTCGAACCAGCCCGGGTGCGTGATCGTCGACCGGTACTCGCCGCCGCTCCCGTCCGAGTCCCCGTCGAGCGCGGCACATCCCGCCATCGCGACCCCGACGGTCGTCGTCCCGGCCGCCGCGGCCGACCGCAGCAGCCCACGCCGACTCATCTCTTCCATACGATACGTTCTGGCACGAACCGATAAGTGGTTGTTCATCTGGCAGTTCGACTGCCGCGACGGCGTGACACCCCGACCCACCCGAGGAGCGGATTGAACATGCTTATAAGGCGGGCCCAGAAACTCACGAGGTACACCCTACGCGGGGTTGATGATGCTCCTAGCCCCACAGGACGAGGGCCGTCCCGCACCCAGCCGGTCGGCCCAAGCGGACACACGAGTCCGCGGACGGCAGGGGAGCGCGAGCCCACGCGTAGACAAGGTGAACAACCATGCCAGTTTACGTCAACAAAGAAGTCCCAGCCGACCTCCAAAACGACGCCCTCGAGGCGCTCGAGGTCGCACGAGACACAGGTAGCGTAAAGAAAGGAACGAACGAGACGACCAAGGCCGTCGAACGCGGGAACGCGGACATCGTGTACGTGGCCGAGGACGTCCAGCCCGAGGAGATCGTCATGCACCTCCCCGAGCTCGCCGACGAGAAGGGTATCCCGGTCGTCTTCGTGGAGACCCAGGACGACGTCGGGCACGCCGCCGGCCTCGAGGTCGGCAGCGCTGCCGCGGCCGTCGTCGACGCCGGCGACGCCTCGGATCAGGTCGACGATATCGCCTCGAAGCTCGAGGACCTCTGATAGGCCATGAGCGCAGAAGAATCAGAGAGCGGCTCCACGCCCGCGGAAGTTATCGAGATCGTCGGCAAGACCGGCATGCACGGTGAGGCCATGCAGGTCAAGTGCCGCATCCGCGAAGGCGAGAATCAGGGTCGCATCATCACGCGAAACTGCCTCGGTCCGGTCCGCGAGGGCGACGTCCTCCAGCTGCGAGAGACCGCCCGCGAGGCCGACTCCATCGGAGGCCAATAATGCCCCAGACTCGAGCCTGTGATTACTGCGGTGACGACATCGAGCCCGGTACCGGGACGATGTTCGTTCGCAAGGACGGCACGACGATTCACTACTGTAGCGCGAAGTGCGAGAAGAACGCGGACCTCGGCCGCGAGCCCCGCGACCTCGAGTGGACGGACGAGGGTCGCGCGAACTCCGGGGTGTCCGACGAATGACCGAGCACGAGCGGACGTTCGTGATGGTCAAGCCCGACGCGTTCGCGCGCGGGCTCGTCGGCACCGTCATCTCGCGTCTCGAGGACCGTGGCCTGAAGCTCGTCGGGATGAAGGTCGAGATTCTCGACGAGGAGACGGCACACGAGCATTACGCCGAGCACGAGGACAAGCCGTTCTTCGACGACCTCGTCGACTTCATCACCTCGGGACCGGTCGTCCCGATGGTCTGGGAGGGCGAGGACGCGACGCGGCAGGTCCGGCAGATGATCGGTGCGACGGACCCGCTCGAGGCGGACGCGGGCACCATCCGCGGTGACTACGCGCTCGACCTCGGTCGGAACGTCGTGCACGCGGCGGACCACGAGGACGAGGGCGCGAACGAGCGCGAGATCTCGATCCACTTCGACGACGACGAGCTCGTGGCCTACGAGGGCCACGACGAGACCTGGCTGTACGAGTAACCAGCCGGTTCCGCGCGTTTCTCGCTTTGTTCGCTCGTTCGATAGCGACGGGTACGTTGCGTTCGGTCGATTCGGTCGACGGCGACGGGTGTGACGCGTCGACCGTCGGTCGTCAGTCGTCGGCGGGTGCGTCGACGCGCGTGCCGATGCGGCGGTCGAGGAAGTCCTCGAGGAGTTCGAACATGCGGAGTTTCTGGTCCTGGTCGCTGGAGGCGTGGCCTTCCTCGCCGAGTTCCTCGTACTCGTAGTCGTCGCCGTCGTCGTAGCCGGCGTCGTCGAGCGCGTCACGGAAGATGCGTGCCTGGGAGACGGGGACGCGGCGGTCGTTGACGCCGTGGACGAGGAACATGGGGGCGTCGACGTTCTCGACGTACTCGACCGGCGAGCGTTCGCGGTAGAGGTCGGCGTTCTCCTCGGGCGTCCCGAGGTACTTCACCATGAGTTCGGTCTTGAAGTGCGGCATGGTGTTCTCGTACATGTCTTCGAGGTCGGTGAGGCCGATCCACGCGACGCTGGCGTCGTAGAGGTCGGGGTACTGGACGGCCTGCCAGTACGCGCTGTAGCCGCCGTAGCTGCCCCCGAAGACGACGACGCGGTCGTCGTCGAGCCAGTCGCGCGTCTCGAGGACGTGCTCGGCGGCGGTGGCGACGTCGCCCTGTTCGGCGCCGCCCCAGTCCTCGATGAGTTCCTCGACGAACTCGCGGCCGCGGCCGGTCGACCCGCGGTAGTTCACCTGAAGGACGGAGAAGCCCATGGAGGCGAGGACCTGCGTGTAGAGGTCGAAGCGCATGGTGTCGCGGGCCCGCGGGCCGCCGTGGGGGTTGACGACGAGCGGCGACGGGCGTTCGCCGGAGTCGTAGAGGATCGCACCGACGTCGAACGTCTCGTAGGGGTCGTGCTCGACCGCGTGCTGGGCGGTGTCGGGGACGCCGTCGGAGTCGACGGTGAGGTACTCGGCGTCCGCGAAGTCGTCGGGGTCGAACGGCCCGTACTCGGGTTCGACGAGCGTCTCGGTCTCGTCGGTGTCGAGGTCGTACGTGAGCAGTTCCGTACGGGTCGTCGGGGTCGTGTGGGTGAGCGCGACGGTGGAGTCGTCGACGCTCGCGTCGCCGGCCATGCCGAATCCGGCGACGCCGTCGGGAAGGTCGAGCTCCTTGCGGCCGCCGGTCTCGGCGTCGTAGACGACCAGGGTAGTGATGGCGTCGCGGTCGCGGGTGGCGACGATCCGCTCGCCGTCTTCGGTGAAGAACTGCGCGGTCTCCTCGTACTCGTCGGTCCCGTACCACGTCACGTCGTCGGCGTCGAGGTCGTAGACGCCGACGCGGGAGAGGTCGGCCGAGTTGTCGATCACGAGGAGGCGGTCGCCGTCGGGGCTCCAGTCGACGGGCATCGACTCGGCGCCGACGTCACCGATCTCGAGGTTGCGTGCGTTCGAGCCGTCGGTATCAGCGACGTAGACGTCCTTGTTGTCGTAGTCGTCGGTCTCGTTCGTCGAGTACGCGATCCGGTCGCCGTCGGGCGAGAGGTGCGACGCCCAGACGGCGCGGTCGTGGTCGGTGACCTTCGTCGTGTCGCCGGATTCGAGGTCGTGCCGGTAGACGTTCATCTGGCCGTCGCGCGAGGACCCGACGAGGAGCGTCTCGCCGTCCTCGCCGACGTCGTGCAGCATCGCTTGGCCGTCCATCTCGACGACCGGTTCGACGTCGCCGTCTCGCGTGATGCGGTGGATGTCGTTCTGTTCGTCGCCGTCGTCGTCGAGGTGGAAGTAGATGGCGTCGCCGTCGGCGGCCCACTCGACGAACCAGCGGGCGTTCCGCGGTACTTCGCCGTCGCTCCACTGCTCGCGGTCGCCGGTCTCCAGGTCGAGGACGTGCAGTTCGTTCCGACCGGTGTCGTCGTAGTAGAACGCGACCTCGGAGCCGTCCGGGGAGACGGTCGGGTGCGCGAGCGTCGGGAGGCTGGCGAGCGCTTCGAGGACGTCCGTGTCCGGAGGCGTCTCCATGCACGGTTCCTGTCGCGTGGACCACATAAGCGCTTGCAGAAGATTCCTTCTGTGCGCCGGCGGTCGACCCCGAGCGCGTGTGAAACTATTTGTGCGTGGGCTGTTCACGTCCTTCGCATGGTTTCGGATACGACCCGTCGCGCGCTGCTCTCGGCGGTCCTCGGCGCTGGCGTCGGCGGGATGGCGCTCACGGACGCTCGCGAGTTCCTCGCTGACTTCGCCCCGCTCTCGGGGTCGACGTGGGACGCTGACGGCCGCGAACCCCCCGACTCGGTCGCTTCACCGTACGGCGAGGCGTCGGTCACGTACGACGACCACGGCGTCCCGCACGTCACCGCGGCCGACGAGCGCGCGGCGTACTACGCGGTCGGGTACGTGCAGGCGAGCGACCGCCTGTTCGAGATGGACCTTCTGCGCCGCGTGATGCGCGGCGAGCTCTCGGCGGTCGTCGGCGACGTGGCGGTCGACTCCGACCGCTTCAACCGGCAGATGGACTTCGCGCGTGCGGCCGAGGTGACGTGGGAGGCCGCGAAGGACGGTCCCGCTGCGCCCGCGAGCGAGGCGTTCGCGGAGGGCGTGAACGCGTACCGCGAGGACGCCGGTCGCCCCGTGGAGTTCGAACTGCTGGATTACGACGCGGACCCGTGGACGCCCGTCGACTCCATCCTCGCCCAGAAGCAGATCTCGTGGGGGCTCACCGGGAGCTTCGCGACGCTCCGACGGACCGCGGTCGCGGACGCGTTCGACCGCGAGACCGTGGACCGCCTGTACCCGCTACCGGACGCGGGCAGCCACGACGCGCCCATCCTGCGCGCGGACGACCGCGAACCGAACCCGCCGGGTGGCGCGAACGGCCGCGCCGTCGGCGCCGAGACCGCGGGCTCGGGCGACGTCGTCGACCCCGGGCTGGTGTCGTGGCTGGAAGCGTTCGAGCCACCGGAGGGCATCGGGTCGAACTCGTGGCTCGTCAGCGGCGAGTACACGGAATCCGGGAACCCCGTGATGGCGAACGACCCGCACCTCGACCTGCGCGTCCCCCCGATCTGGTACGAGCAGCACGTCGTCGTCGAGGGCGAGCGCGACGTCCGCGGCGTCACGTTCCCGGGCGTCCCGTTCGTCGTCATCGGGCGGAACGACGCGGGCGCGTGGGGCTTCACGAACACCGGGTACGACGTCCTCGACTGCTACACGTACGAGACCCGGAACGACGGCGCGGAGTACCGGTACGGCGACGGGTTCCGCGAGTTCCAGACGCGCACGGAGACCATCTCCGTCGCGGACGGCGACGACGTCGACGTCGAGGTGGAGAAGAGCGTCCACGGGGCCGTGCTCTCCCGCGGAAGCGGCGGCGAGTCGCTGTCCGGGACGACGGGCCGTGTCGGCGTGCAGTGGACGGGGCTGTCCGCGGCCCGGACCGTGGAGTCCATCTACGACATCGGGCGGTCCGGCGGCGTCGACGACGTCCTCGACGCGCTCCAGAAGTTCGACGAGCCGACGCAGAACTTCGTGTACGCGGACCGGGACGGCCGGACGCTGTACTACACGACCGGTCAGGTCCCGATCCGGACCACCGATGGGGAGCCGGTCGCGGGAACGCGCGTGTTCGACGGGTCCGCGCGGGAGGGCGAGTGGGAGGGGTTCGAGCCGTACAGCGACGTGGACTGGGCGGCCGCGAACACCGTGCCGTTCGACGAGAAACCGCACAGTATCGACCCGGGCTATCTCGCGACGGCGAACCAGCGCATCGTCGACGACCCGGCGCACTACCTCTCGGAGGGGTACGCGCCGCCGTTCCGCGGGGCGCGCATCTACGAGCGACTGGACGAACGCGCCGCGAGCGACGAGCCGATGACCGCGGAGTTCGTCCGGGACATCCAACTCGACGCGGTCGACCGACGCGTCGACCACCTCCGCCCGATCTTCGAGGACGCCCGGAGCGAGGTCACGGGCGACGCTCGCGAGGCCGTCGACGCCGTGCTGTCGTGGGACGGCGAGATGACGACCGACCGGCGCGAACCGCTGGTGTTCGCGTTCTGGGCGCGGAAGCTCAACGAGCGCGTGTTCGACGGGCGGTTCGAGGACGCCGGATTGGACGTCGGGACGCCCAACGACTGGGTGCTCGGCCGTCTCCCGGCCGACAGCGACTGGTTCGTCCCGCGGAACGACGGCGAGGACGGCGGTAGCGACGACGGCGACCCCGACCGCGGGGTCGTCGCCGCGAACGCGCTCGAGGAGGCGCTCGCCGACATCGAGGAGGCGGGGTACGCGACGTACGGCGACTACAGCACCACCGCGCTCACGCATCCGTTCGACCGCGGGTTCCTGAACTACCCCGAGCACCCGACCGCGGGGTCGCCGACGACGGTGGACAACTTCCGGCCGGAGTCCAACCGCGGGAGCTCCTGGCGACAGGTCGTCGCCGTCGGCGACGACGCCCCGGACGCCTGGGCCGTCCTCCCCGGCGGGAACGACGGCGACCCGCTCTCGAACCACTACGCGGACCAGCTCGACGACTGGGCGGCCGGCCGCTTCCGCGGGTTCGGGCTGGACGTCCCCGACGGCGTCGACGTGCGGTTCACCGGCGGCGACGGGGACGAGGGCGGCGACGCCGGAGGTGAGGGCGAATGACGGACCTCGCGACCGAACTCGGGGCGACGCTCGACGATCCGCGACGCGCCGGTCTCACCGCGCTCGCGGTCGTCGTCGGCGTCGCGCTCGCGAGCGTGCACTGGCTCGGGCTCGTCGTCGGTGGCGCACTCGTCGCGCTCCCGCAGCGCTCGCTCCCGCGCGGGCTCGTCGCCGGGTTCCTGTTCGGCGGCGTCGTCCTCTCCGTGTTCCTCGTGGACCTCGCGGCCGCCGGCGCAGCCGGTGGGTTCCTCCGGTTCGGCCTGCTCCGGGACGTCGCCGTCGCGATGAGCCTCGGCCTGCCGACGTTCGGCGCGCTGGCGAGAGGACTGCGCTGAGCGGCGGTCGCCGTGGCGCCGAACTCCGCGCGCTCGCACGGGTCGTCGCCGACCGCGTCGTGTTCGTCCACGAACACCGGTGGGCCGACTTCCCGATGTACGACGGCATGGAACGAGACGGCGACGGTCGCTGGTGGCTACCGGACGACGTCCCCGTCGAGTTGCCACTGACGTTCTCGCTTCGCGCGACGAAGGAGTAGCGCCGCGACCGACTCCGCGACCGCGGTCAGTCGTCCGCGCTGGCGGGCGCGGCCTCGACGCTGATCTCGCCGGCGTCGAGTTCCGCCTCGACCTCGCGGGCGGCGGTGACGAGGTTCGCCATCTTCTCGTACGCGACCTCCCGGGGCAGGAGCTTCAGGCCGCAGTCCGGCGACACCACGAGCTGCTCGGGCGGCACGACCTCCAGGCCCTTCCGGATGTTCGCCTTGATCTCCTCGACGGTCTCGACCTCCGCGACGTGCGCGTCCACGACGCCGAGCGCGAGGTCCGCGGTGAACGCCGGGTCCTTGAACACGTCGAGCTGGTCGTAGTCGCCGTTACACAGCTCCAGGTCGAACTCGTCGACGGGGTACTCGAGCACCTCGGGGTAGATGCGCGAGTAGTCGCCGTAGCAGACGTGCAGGCCGACGCGGACGTCCTCGGGGATGTCGTCGACGATGTGCTCCAGGCACTCGCCGACGATGGCGTGGTCGTCCGGCGTCGTCGCGAGCGCCGGCTCGTCGATCTGGATGTAGCGCGCGCCGGCGTCGACGAGCTTCTGGATCTCCTCGTTCACGAGGTCCGCGAGGTCCACGGCGAGGGACTCGAGGTCGTCGTACGCCTCGTTGAACGACCAGTTCGCGAGCGTGTACGGCCCCGTGATGGGGACCTTCACCGGGCGGTCGGCGACGTCGGCGGTGAACTCGTACTCGTCGACGAGCCACGTCTCGTCGTACTCCACCTCGGAGACGACGCTCGGCTTGTCGAAGTAGTTGTGCCCCCAGACCTTCACGGGGCCGTTGAACTCGTAGCCGTCGATGCGGTGCGCGAAGAACTCCACCATCTCGTTGCGCCGCATCTCGCCGTCGACGACGACGTCCAGGCCCGCGCGCTCGTGCTCCTTCGTGATGAGGCGGCTCGCGTCGTCCTTCGCCTCCGCCCAGGCGTCCTCGTCGAAGTCCGGGAGCTCCTCGGCGTGCTCGCCCTCGTGCTCGCGGGGCTTCGTCGTGTCGCCGCCCTGGTAGAGCTCGCGAGCGCGGTCGAGCCACTTCGGCTTCGGGTAGCTCCCGACGACGGTCGTCAGGAGGAAGTGCTCGTTGTCGTGGCCAGCGGGCCGGAACTGGTCCTTGCCGTCCGGAACGCTGTCGTCGACTGTCTCGGGCGCGTCCGTCATGCTTCCACCTCCGCGAGCGACACCGCGTCACCGAGGACGTCGAGCTTCGCCTCGTACTTCGGGTAGGGGAGGTAGAACAGCTCGGTGTTCGTCGTGACGTACGTCGTGTCGAAGTCGGCGCTCACGGCCTGCTCGTGCACCCAGTCGACGCGGTCGCGGACGACCTCGGGGTCCTCGACGAGCGTGTTCTGGCCGTCGACGAGCCCGAGCGAGACGTCGCTGGTGGTGCCGTACTCGTTGATGTTGTAGAGGTTGTCCTCGTGGTTCGCGACGAAGTCGTACCCGATGGCGTCGACGTCCGCGTCGAGGAGGTGCGCGTGGGTCTTCTCGTCGAGCGCGCCCCAGTACGGTTGGACGACGACGTCGCAGTCGACGGCGTCCGCGACCGTCGTGACGGCGTCGGCGAGGTCGGCGGCGACGTCGTCGTCGGGCGCGGACTCGACAAGCGACGGCTCCAGCAGGTAGAGCGTCTCGACTTCGGGGAACGCGTCGGCTTCGCCGGCGAGGAACTCGCTGATGGCGGCGAGGAACTCGCGGTCGCCCTCGTAGTGCTCGTTCGTGGCGAGGTCCGCGAGCGAGTACGGGCCGGGGAGGACGGCCTGGACGGGGTCGTCGGTGAGCGCGGCGGTCGCCGTCAGTTCGTCGGCGACGTCCCCGGAGAACGCGAGGTCGTCCCGGACGACGGGCTCGCGGTAGAAGTTGTTGTTGTCGTAGTACCGGACGATGCCGCGGGTCTCGACGGCGTCGTGCACCGTGAGGGGGTGCGCGAGCATGTCGTCCCAGCGGAGCTGGCCGTCGACGACGCGGTCGAGGCCGGCCGCTTCCTGTGCGTCGACGACCTCGCCGCGCGCGGTGGCGTAGGCGTCGTGGACGGCGTCGTCCTCGTCGCCGTCGACGAGGTCTTCCTTCTGGTGGCCTTTGAGGTCGGAGAGGTCGGATTTCGCCCAGTCCGGGAGCGGGAACAGCCCGGGTGTGGTGGCGACGAGTTCTGTCATGCGTAGTACCGCGTAGGAAATGCGGCTGTTTAATATTTACTGTACGCGCAGATGCGTAGCAGTAATCATGTGGCGTGGTGCCAGCGCACGCACCTCGCTCAGGCCGGCACCAGCTTCAGGACCGACAGCGTCTCGAACGGATGGGACTCCTCGCGCATCGCGACCGCCGAGAACCCGCGTTCGCCGGCGAACTCGACGACCTCGTCGACGCCGGTCAGCGAACTCACGAGCACGAGCACGTACCCGTCCGGCGCGAGCACGCGCCCGACCGCCTCCACGAACGGCTCCACGACCGCACGACCGTCCTCGCCACCGCTCAGCGCCCGCTCCATCCAGTCGTCCCGCGCCGCCGCCGCGTCCGCCGGCAGGTACGGCGGATTGAACAGTACGACGTCGAACGCCCCGTCGCGGAACCCCGACACCAGATCGCCCTGGACCGCCTCCAGCCCGCGCTCGCGCGCCTGCCGGGTCGCGTGCGGGTTCAGGTCCGACGCCACCACGCTCGCCCCCGTCTCCGCGCGGACGCGCTCGGCCACCCATCCCGACCCCGTCCCCACCTCCAGCACGCGATCGTCGCCCCGCACCGACTCCTCCGCGACCGACGCCAGCAGCGCCGAATCCTCCGCCGGCTGGTACACCTCCGTCTCGACGCCCCGGCGCTCCGCGAGGTCCGTCACGACGACCCCTCCGACTCCCCGTCGCTCGCGTCCTCGTGGTCTTCGTCATCGCCAGCGCCGCCGTCCCCGCCGTCGCCGTCGTCCGCTCCGGAATCGTCGCCGCGCGACACGCGACCCTTCGTGAACGTCATCCCGAGGTCGTCCCCGCCGATACCGAACCCGCTCTCGCGCGCGCCGGCCGCGTCGGGCGTCGGCACGTCCTCCTCGGCCGGTTCGACGACCGCGTCCGGTTCGGGCTCCGCGTCCACGCCGCCGTCCTCCACGGGCACCGACGCCGACGTCTCCGCGTGCCGGAACCCACCCGTCTCCGCGCGCCCCGAGTGCTCGCGCTGCGGGAACGGGATCTTCACGCCCGCCTCGTCGAACGTCGCCTTCACCGACTCGACGACCGCCGTCCGCGCGCGCCACTTCCGGCGCGCACTCGGCTTGTCGATCCAGAACCGACACCCGAGCACGATCGCCGAATCCCCGAAGCGCTTCACGACAACCTGCGGCGTCGGCACCGACAGGATGGCGTCCAGGTCGTCCATCGCCTCGCCCGCCAGCTCCGTCGCCGTCGGCACGTCCGCGTCGTAGTCCACGCCGACCTCCACCTCGATGCGGAGCCGGCCCTTCCGCGACCGGTTCACGACCTCTTGGCCGCTCACGAGGTCGTTCGGGAGCATCACGTACTCGCCGTCGAACGTCTGCACGCGCGTGTTCACGATGCTGATGTCCGTCACGATGCCCTCGTTGTCGCCGATTTCCACCCAGTCACCGATCTCGAACGGGCGCGCGAACATCAACACGAACCCCGCGAGCACCGCGCCGAGCGTCTGCCGGGCGGCCATCCCGACGACGATACCGAGGAAGCCCGCGCCGACGAGGACGCCCGTCAGGTCGACGCTCCACAGCCCGAGGACGACCGACGCCGCAGCCACCCAGAGCGTGATCTGGACGACCCGGTACGTGATCTCGACCTCGTGCTGGCCGAACGCGTCGCGTCGACTGACGAGGTTCCCGACGATCCGACGGCCCGCCCGCGACAACAGGTGCGTCACGAGCAGGATGATGAACGTCGCCGCGAGCAGCGGCCCCGTCCCCTCGTTGGGCAGGAGTTCTCCGATGGCGCTCGCGACGTCGTCCGCGAGCCGCCACACGCCGAGGGTCACCCCGATCGCGGACGCGAACGTCGTTCCGACGACGACGACCGTCAGGACGTCCGCGGTGAACTCGCTCAAGCGCTCGCGGAGCCACGTCTGGACCTTGGTCGTCACCCACCCGATACCGGCGAGCACCCCGAGCGCCGCAACCGTCACCGCCGTCCGCATGACCGTCGTGTCGAACGTCTCAGAGAGCCCGTTCAACCCGTCGACGAGTTGCTGGACGAACGTCGGGTCCGTCTGCATCATTCCGCATCACGGCCGACGTCGGCGGCGAGCACCGCGAGCGCCGCCAGTCGCTCCGGCGACACCTTCCCCGGCCGCAGCCCCATCAACTCCTCGTCGGCCGCGTCCACGACCGCCGACCCGTCGTCCAGCCCCGAGATGTGGACGGTGTTCCGCACCGCGTTCCGCATCGTCTTCCGGCGCTGCGTGAACACCGCCTTCACGAAGTCGAGGAAGAAGTCCTCGTCGTCGACCTCGTAGTCCGGGTCGCGGGGGTGCGCGCGAATCACCGCGCTCTCGACCGCCGGCGGCGGGCTGAACGCCTCCTTCGGGACCGGCTCGACGATCTCCACGTCCGCGTAGTGCTGCGCGCTCACCGACAGCCGACCGTAGTCGTCCGTGCCCGCCGCCGCGACCATCCGCTCCGCGAACTCCTGCTGGAACATCAGGACGAGCGGCTTCTTCAACGGAAGGAGCCGGAACGCGATCTGGGAGGACACGCTGTAGGGGAGGTTCGCGACGCACGCCGAGAACTCCGGGAGGTCGACCTCCAGGGCATCGCCCTCTATCACGTCTAGGTCGCCGGCGGCTATCTCGTCGGCGAACTCCTCGCGGAGGAAGCCGGCGAGCTCCGGGTCACGCTCCACGGCCGTCACGTGCTCCGCCTGCGCGAGGAGTCGCGCGGTCAACGCACCGTTCCCAGCGCCGATCTCGAGCACGTGCTCGCGGACACCCTCGCCCTCCGGGAGGTACGACGGCAGTCGGTCGAGCACGCGGTCGTCAACGAGGAAGTGCTGGTCGCGGTTCGGGTCGCCGCGCACACCAGCACGAGACAGCAAGCCCTCAGGGTCTCTCATCGATTGCACTCGGCTAGTACGCGAGGCGGCGTAAACCCAGCGGGACGTCCGTCACCCTGAGCGAGAACGCAGCGTCCAGTCTCGCGACTCAGGCGTCCTCGTCCCGACCCACGAACGTCTTGTACTTCAGGTCGTCCTCGCGGACCTCCTCGAGGATTCGCTCGACGAGCACGCTCACCGGGTCGTGCAGGCCCTTCACGCGCTCCTCCAGGTCCTCGAAGCTCTCGAAGGGCTTTCGCTTGCGCTCGTCGAGTATCGTGTTCCGGAGCTTCTTCCCGATACCCGGCAGGAGGTTCAACTGGTGGAGCCGGAGCGTGATCGGTTGCGCGTCGTTGTAGAACGCCACGAACCGGTCCTCCTCGGCCTCCACGAGCTCCTCGACGATGTACTCGAGCTCGGACTGCGCGCTCCCCGAGATATCCTCGTAGTCCACCGGATACACCCCACGGACCGCGTCGCCGGACGGCTCGATGACGAGCTCGTCGTCCATCCCGACCTCCGGCGTCTCCTCGAACACGATCTCCTTCAGCGTGAAATCTCGGACGTCGAGCGCGTACGCCATCGGGCGAGAGCCGTGACGCCCGTCGGAGCGCCCGTTCGGGAAGATGTCGAGGACGACCGCGACCCGCTCCTCGGCGGTTGAATCACTCATGATAGTAGCAGTTAGGACGACGACGTATTTAAAAGATGGCGGGTGGGACTCAGACGTACTTCGCGAGAACGTTCAAGATCTCGTCGAGTTCGTCGCCGTCGAGCGTGTACCGCTCCTTCGCGAACACGGAACGCAGCTCCGTGCGGTCCTCCGGCAGGAGGTTCGCGATCTTGTACGCCGTCGCCTCGTCGACCTTCTCCAACGCCTGTAGCTCCTCGACGAGTTCGAGGGACTCCTCGGGGTCCAGGACCGTGAAGCGATTCACGTGCTCGATGGCGCGCGCGAGCTCGTACCGCATCTCGCGGTCCTCGTCGAGCGCGCGGTCGGCCTCCACCTCGTCGAGCAGTTCCTTCGTCTCCGCGAACGTCAGGAACTCCTCGTCGAGCTTCTCCTTGAATATCGTCATCCTACTGCTGGGCCTTCAGGTGCGCGGCCGCGGCGATGATCGTCTTCTCCTTCCCGCCGTCGTTGATGGCGACCTTGAACGCGGCGCCCTGCTTGCCCTCGACCTCGCCCGTGAGGCCGTTGAAACGCGGGTGGAAGCGACCGTCGGCGACCGACGGGTCGATCTTCAGGTGGACCTTCTGGCCCGTCTCGAACTCCTGGATCGCGCGCTGGGGCGGGGACGTCCCGCGCTCTCGGGGGTGGTTCTTGAGCTTGTTCCGGGTCTTCTTGCGGGGTCCGTGCGAGTTCGGCATAGTCGTACACTCCAGTTCCGCCGTCGTCGTTATAAAACGCACGTTCCTCGACGGTGGCGACGACCCCCGACGAGCGGGTTCGAGCGGCGAGCGAACGCCGCGGTTCGACCGCGGACTCGCTCGCTCCGGCCCGGGCGTCGACGTCGGACCCTGGACCCATCGGCTCGCCGAGACCAACCCACTGTCTTTTTACCCTCCGACGATGAAGAACCCAACACCACAACGCCCGCGGGTAAGTGCTCCGCTCGGAGTCGGACTCGCCGCCGGCCGGTTTCGCGGCCGTAGACGAGTGGAGCATAGCGGGTTGCACGCCGACGCGCTGCAAGACGCCGGGGCCCCTGCAATCGGACAACCGCGGGTATTTGCATACCAGAGTCGCCCTCGCGGGCGACCGACAGCGCTCGCCGCCGTGGCGGGCTTTCAGTGCGTTAGCTATGGAAATCGAAATCGCCACAATCGGCGGCTACGAGGAAGTTGGCCGCCAGATGACCGCAGTACGAGCCGGGAACGACGTCGTCATCTTCGACATGGGACTGAACCTGTCGAAGGTCCTCATCCACGACAACGTCGAGACCGAGAAGATGCACAGCCTCGACCTCATCGACATGGGCGCCATCCCGGACGACCGAATCATGTCCGAGATGGAGGGCGACGTGAAGGCTATCGTGCCGACGCACGGTCACCTCGACCACATCGGCGCGATCAGCAAGCTCGCGCACCGCTACGACGCACCGATCGTCGCGACGCCGTTCACGAACGCGCTCGTCAAACAGCAGATCGAGGGCGAGCAGAAGTTCGGCGTCGAGAACGACCTCGTGGAGATGGAGGCCGGCGAGACGATGAGCATCGGTGACAGCGGCCAGGTCGAGCTCGAGTTCGTGAACGTCACGCACTCGATCATCGACGCCATCAACCCCGTCCTCCACACGCCCGAGGGCGCCGTCGTGTACGGGCTGGACAAGCGCATGGACCACACGCCCGTCATCGGCGACCCGATCGACATGAAGCGCTTCCGCGAGATCGGTCGCGAGGGCGAGGGCGTCCTGTGTTACATCGAGGACTGTACGAACGCGAACAAGAAGGGCCGGACGCCGAGCGAGGCGACCGCGCGCCGCCACCTCAAGGACGTCATGCACTCCGTCGAGGACTACGACGGCGGGATCGTCGCGACGACGTTCTCGAGCCACATCGCTCGCGTCAAGAGCCTCGTCCAGTTCGCGAAGGACATCGGGCGTCAGCCCGTCCTCCTCGGTCGCTCCATGGAGAAGTACTCCGGGACCGCGGAACGCCTCGGGTTCGTCGACTTCCCGGACGACGTCGGGATGTTCGGGCACCGGAAGTCGGTCGACCGGACGTTCAAGCGAGTGATGAACGAGGGGAAGGGCGACTACCTCCCCATCGTCACGGGCCACCAGGGCGAGCCGCGCGCGATGCTGACGCGGATGGCTCGCGGCGAGACGCCGTACGAGCTGGAGGACGGCGACAAGGTCCTCTTCAGTGCGCGCGTCATCCCGGAACCGACGAACGAAGGCCAGCGGTATCAGGCCGAGCAGCTCCTCGGCATGCAGGGGGCGCGCATCTACGACGACATCCACGTCTCCGGGCACCTGAACCGCGAGGGCCACTACGAGATGCTGCAGGCGCTCCAGCCCCAGCACGTCATCCCCGCGCACCAGGACATGAGCGGCTTCAGCGGGTACGTGAACCTCTGCGAGAACCAGGGGTACAAGATGGGTCGTGACCTGCACGTGACGCGGAACGGGAACCTCATCCAGCTCGTGGAATGATGACAGACCCGAGTACGCGGGAGGAAGCGGTGCTGTCGGCGGTCGAAGCGCGCCGAGAGCACGTGAACGCCGCCATCCCGGAGGAGCTTCCGGTGAAGCGACCGGAGCGGCTGTACGAGGCCTCGCGGTACCTGCTGGACGCGGGCGGGAAGCGCCTGCGGCCCACGGTCCTGCTCGCGGTCGGTGAGGCGCTCACGGACGTCGACGGACTGTCCGAGGACGTCGACTATCGTGCGTTCGAGGACCTCACCGGGGAGCCGGTGGACCTGATGGCGGCGGCGGTGAGCGTGGAGGTCATCCAGTCGTTCACGCTCATCCACGACGACATCATGGACGACGACGAGCTCCGTCGTGGCGTGCCGGCGGTCCACGAGGAGTTCGGGCTCGATACCGCTATCCTCGCCGGGGACACGCTGTACTCGAAGGCGTTCGAGATCCTCCTGGAGACGGGTGCGCCCGCCGAGCGGTCGGTGGACGCGCTCCACATGCTCGCGTCGACGTGCACGAAGATCTGCGAGGGCCAGAGTCTCGACGTGGCGTTCGAGCAGCGCGGTGACGTGGTCCCCGACGAGTACATGGAGATGATCGAGCACAAGACGGCGGTCCTGTACGCGGCGTCGGCGGCGCTCGGCGCCATCGTGCTCGGTGCGGACGAGGAGACCGTGGACGCGCTGTACGGCTACGGGCTCGACGTCGGTCGTGCGTTCCAGATTCAGGACGACGTCCTCGACCTGACGGTCCCGAGTGAGAAGCTCGGGAAGCAGCGCGGGTCCGACCTCGTGGAGAACAAGCAGACGCTCATCACGGTGCACGCTCGCGAGCACGACGTGGACGTGGACGCGCTCGTCGAGACCGACGACGTGGAGGCGGTCACCGAGGCGGAAATCGACGATGCGGTCGAGCGCCTGCACGAGGCGGGGAGTATCGAGTACGCGAACCAGACGGCGCGCGACCTCGTCGAGCGAGGGAAGGACCGACTCAAGCGGCTGCCGGAGAACGACGCTCGTCGGCTGCTGGAGGACCTCGCGGATTACCTCATCGAGCGCGAGTACTGACTCGCCGCTGGTTCGCGCGAGCGGTCGGTCGTCTGGGACGTAGACGGCGCGGCTGCGACGGTCGGTGACGGCGGACCCGCTGCGGCCGGTGACGGCAGGGCAGCCGGTGGCGGTGGGTTCGACGTGTCCCGTCGGAAGCCGTTGCCGGCGGCGTCGGTCTGTTCGTCGGTGGAGCGCGACGTTCGCGACGTTCGGTTCGGAGCAGGTTCGGAAGGACGCCCGAACAGCGACTGGGGAGGCACCTTCGGCGAGCTCCGGTGGACACTGGAGGAGAGGCACGCGCTCGCGTGCTGGATGCGTCGGCGCGACATCGGGGTGGTTTTTACGCGGCCGGGAGTAGGTCGCGGTAATGGACGAGGCACTCCGAGCGCGCGTGGAGGAGGCTGCAGAGACGGCCGCGTTGTTCAACGCGGTCAAGCACGAGAGCGACGCGGCGGTCGGCGCGGTGATGGGGCCGTTGATGGGCGAGAACCCCGAGTTCCGCGAGCACGCTGACGAAGTCCCCGGCGTCGTCGGAGGCGTCGTGTCGCGCGTGAACGACATGAGTCACGACGAGCGCGTCGAGCGCCTGCAGGAGCTCGCGCCCGAGCGCTACGACGAGTTGCTGGCCGAGGACGAGACCGAGGACCGGCCGCTGCCGGACCTGCCGAACGTCGACGAGTACGACGAGGTGCGGATGCGGTGCGCGCCGAACCCGAACGGCCCGTGGCATCTCGGGAGCGCGCGGATGCCGGCGGTCATCGGGACGTACAAGGACATGTACGACGGCTGGATGCTCGTCCGGTTCGACGACACGGACCCGGAGACCAAGCGCCCGGACCTCTCCGCGTACGACGAGATCCTGGACGCGGTCGACTACCTCGGGTTCGAGCCGGACGAGGTCCTGAAGGCGAGCGATCGCGTGGAGACGTACTACGAGCACGCCCGGAACCTCATCGACGCCGACGGCGCGTACACGTGCTCGTGCAGCGGCGAGGCGTTCTCCGAGTTGAAGAACGACGGCGAGCCGTGCCCGCATCGGGACAAGGACGTGGAGACGACGCGCGAGGAGTTCGCGGCGATGGTCGACGGCGAGTACAGCGCGGGCGAGATGACCCTGCGCGTGAAGACCGACATCGACCACAAGAATCCCGCGCTCCGGGACTGGGTGGCGTTCCGGATGGTGGATACGCCGCATCCGCGCGAGGAGGCCGCGGAGTACCGGTGCTGGCCGATGCTGGACTTCCAGAGCGGCGTCGACGACCACCTCACTGGGGTCACGCACATCGTCCGCGGTATCGACCTCCAGGACTCGGCGAAGCGCCAGCGGTTCCTCTACGAGTACTTCGACTGGGAGTACCCGGAGGTCGTGCACTGGGGGCACGTCCAGATCGACGCGTACGACGTGAAGATGTCCACGTCGACCATCAAGGAGCTCGTGGACGCGGGCGAACTGGACGGCTGGGACGACCCGCGCGCGCCGACGGTGGCGAGCGTCCGCCGTCGCGGTATCCGCGGGGAGGCGCTCGTGGACGCGATGCTCGAACTCGGGATGTCCACGACGGACGTCGACCTGGCGATGTCGAGCGTGTACGCGAAGAACCGCGAGTACGTCGACGAGACGGCGACGCGACGGTTCCTCGTCCGCGACCCCGTCGAGCTCGGCGTCGAGGGCGACGGGCCGGCGAGCGCGCGGCCGCCGCTGCATCCGGACTTCGAGGAGCGCGGCGACCGCGACATCTCCGTGGGTGACGCGGTCGTCCTCGAGCCCGGTGACGTCCCGGACGCGGGCGACCGCGTCTGGCTGAAGGGCCTCGGGTGCGTCGAGCACACCGGTGACGCGCTCGCGTTCACGGACGACGACCTGTCGGTCGTCACGGACGGCGACGTGGACGTCGTGCACTGGGCGCCAGCGGACGGGCCGACGGTCCGGATGCGGACGATGGACGGCGACGAGCGCGGCGTCGCCGAACCCGGGCTCCTCGACCACGCGGTCGACGACGTCGTCCAGTTCGAGCGCGTCGGGTACGCGCGAGTGGACGATCTACACTTCGAGGGCGACGGGGACGTGCTGACGTACTTCGCGCACCCCTGACCAGCCCTGGCATTTCGGGCCGACGCGTTCTCAGGCGTGTCTCGTGACGCTCGATGGGTCGAGGAACCGGAGCGCGCCGTCTTCTGGTGGGTCGAGTCGCCAGTCGTCGCCGTCGCGCGAGACCCGGCCGACGACGGCGACGGGGCGGTCGACGGGGACAACGGTGACGCGGTACGTGCGACGAGTGCGGCCCGGCAGGACGCCGCCGGAGAGGAGGCGAGCGACACGTGACCGGTCGGTGTCGAGCGCGGTGAGGAGGTCCGCAGTGGTGGCGGGAACGTCGTTGCTGTCGTGGAGGACGCGCCGGTGCGTGCTGCGGGCGTCGTCGACGACCGGTGAGTGTGCGGTCGGGAGGCCGACGTGGACGGTCTCGCCGTCGACGTCGAGGCGGAACGAGGTGACGGCGCGGACGGTGGTGACGTGCCCGAACGGGCTGGCGACGCGGACGGCGAACGCGACCGCGTCGACGTCCGTGAACGGGGCGTCGAGCGGACTCTCGGTCGTCGGGGTGCCGACGACGGCGACCGAACCGAGCGCTCCGTCGTCGGTCGTCGCTGCCGCGTCGGTCGTCGGTCCGTCGGCCGTCGCCCTGAGTCCGTCGGCCGTGGATATCGGGCGGGTCGGTTGGACGGTCGGCGGGGCGCGGTCCCCGAGCGCGAACACGCCGACGAGGACGAGCGCGACCGCGGCGACGATGGCGAGCGCGAACGCGTTCCCGGCGAGGAACTCGACGAACGTCGTCATCGTTCGGGTTCGCTGTCGGAGTGAGCGGTCATACGAGGACGGCGAGCGTGAACGTGGCGAGCATCCCGAACGCGAGCGCGACCTGGACGACGACGCTCCCGAGCGCGCCGACGGTCGAGTAGACGGCGGCGCGGGTCGCGTGCTCGGCGTTCTCGCGGGACGCTTCGACGAGGAAGACGGTGCCGGCGAGGCCGACGATGAGGCCGACGGGGCCGACGGCGAGGAACGCGACGAACCCGACGAGACCGCCGAGGATGCTCGCCGTCCACGACGCGCCGCCGTACTTCGCGGCGAGCGTGCCGGCGAGCCAGTCCGCGACGACCGCGACCACGCCGACCGCGACGAGCGCGGCGAGGACGACGGTGCTGACGCCGGTGCCGCCACCGAGGGCGTACGCGAGGACGCCGACGAGACTCACGAGCGGCCCGGGGATGGAGGGAATCGCGCTCCCGACCACGCCCAGCGCGAGGAGGGCGAACGCGAGGACCGTCACGACGTCCAGACCGAGGAACATGCCTGCTGGTAGCGCGAGAACGCCGAAGAACGTTCCGGTGTCACCAGTCGTCGGTCTCGGTATCCGGGCCCGCGTCGCCCCGGTCGCTCGTGTCGTGGCCGTCCTCGAGGCCGAACCCGTCGCCGTCGGGTTCGTCAGCGTCGACGCGCTCGGGGTCGCACGCCCTGAACCGGCACGTGACGAGGGCGCCACCGGCGGGCGCGTCGGCGATGGTCATGTCGCCACCGCCGAGGGTGACCGTCCAGTAGACGAGCCAGAGGCCGACGCCGGAGACGTGCTCGAGCTTGCTCTCCGCGCCGCGTTCGACGCAGCGGCGTTCTGTCTCCGGGACGGGTCGGCCGTCGTCCGCGACCGCGAGCACGACCATGTCCCCGTCGTGCCGGAGTTCGACGGTCGCGCTGACGGGCTCGTCGTGCGAGACGCGTTCGACGGCGAGCGAGAGCAGTTCCTCGACGGCGCGGCCGACGTGCACGGTCGCGTCCCCCCAGCAGTCCTCGGTCACGGAGCGCGTCACCGACAGATCGTCGTGCCGGTTCTCGGCGAACGCGACGGCGTCCCGGACGGCCGCGGAGAGGTCGACGGGCGTGGTGTCGGCGTCGATGACGGCCTGTGCGGCGCGCGCGTCCTCGCTCAGTTCGACGACGCGCTCGGTCTCCGCGACGAGGTCGTCGAGCGCGCGCACGCCGGCGTCGTCCGCGACGTGGTCGCGGAGCGTCGACGCCTGCCCGAGGACGACGTTCAGTCGGTTCCGGACGTCGTGACGGAGGACGCGGTTCAGGACGTCGATGCGTTGCTGGCGCGTGATGCGGTCGGTGACGTCGTGCGCGACGACGACCGTCCCGCCGTCGTCGGTCGGACTGAACTGGACGTCGAACGTCCCGGCGGGCACGGTCAGGGTCGTGGAGACGGGGTCGCCGGCGAGCGCTTCGAAGCACGCCTCGCCGAGTGCGCCGTCGGCGAGCACGGTCGCGGCGTCCGCGCCGACCGCGTCGGCCGGGGCGAGCGCGTCCACGTGCCGGCCCGCGACCGCGGTGATGACGCCGTCGGCGTCGAACGCGACGAGCGTCGCGGGGAGGTTCTCGACGAGCGTCGCGAGGTGGCGTTCCTGGCGTTCGACGGTCGCGATGCGCGCGACGAGGTCGTCGCGCATGTTCGCGATGGCGTCCCCGAGGTCGCCGAACTCGTCGTCGCGGTCGACGCCGAGGTCCGTGTCGCGTTCGCCGGCGGCGACCGCGCGCGCTCGCCTGGACAGTGATTCGAGCGTGCGCGTCGTCCGCCAGCCGACGAGCCCGTACGCGCCGACCGCGCCGACGAGGACGATGGCGACCAGGGCGAGGACGGTCCGACGGACGGCTCTCGAGACCGCGTACGCCGCGTCGCTCGGTGCGTGCTTGACGACGACCCAGTCCGTCGCGGCGACCGGTGCGTACGACCGAACGTGGTCCGCGTCGAGGCCGCGGTCCGCCGGGAACGCGTCCTGGAAACCGCTCTGGCCGCGCAGCCCGCGCCGGACGGGGGTCGGCGTCTCGTTCCCGGTCGCGTACGGTTCGCCGACGCTCGCGGTGTCGGTCCCGAAGACGACGGTCCCCGAGGAGTCGACGACCGCGGTGAACCCGGCGCCGTAGGGCGTCTCGAAGCGCTCGGAGACGCCGTCGGCGCGGACCGCGACGACGACGACGCGCGACGTGTTCCCCTCGACGGGACTCGCGAACGCGACCGCTCGCCCGTCGTTCGCGCCGTACGGGTCGGTCGTGATGACGTCCCCGAAGTCCTGGAAGAACAGTCGCCCCCAGTAGGGGTCGTCGCGCTCCGGTCGGGCGCTCCCGACGGCGGTGACGACGCGCTTCGCGCGCCTGTCGATGACGTACACGCCGACGACGTCACCGTTCCGCGTGCGTTCGAGCGTCTCCCGCAGCCCCGACCGGACCTCGTCCGGGTCGTCGGCGGCGACGTGGTCCGCGGTGGAGACGAGGCGCGTGAACTCGCGGTGGCTGTCGAGCCAGTCGTCGACGCCCGTGGCTTCGGCGCGCGCCTGGGAGACCATCGTCGATTCGACGGTCGCGCCGAGTTCGGCGTCGATGGCGGCGACGGCGACCGCGCCGACGCCCGCGACCACGGCGACGACGACCGCGATCGCGATGGCGACCTTGAGCGCGTACCGCCCGCGGACGCGGTCGAGGACGCGTCCGATCACAGGACGCCGACCTCGCGGAGGTGTTCGCGAGCGACGGTTCGCGGCGACTCGTCGTCGAACGCGACGCGCGCCGTCAGCTCGCGGAGGACGGCCGCGTCGTCCAGCGCTCGCCCCAAGCTATCGGTCGTCTCCAGGACGGCGGCCGCGCTCGCGGCCGTCTCGTCGACGAGGAGGATCGGCTGGTACGGCGGGAAGAACCGGTGGTCGTCCTCGAGGGCGACGACGTCGAGGGCGACGACGTTCGGGTTCGTCGCGTACCCCAGGCCGACGTCGGCGGCGCCACTGGCGAGCAGGTCGTACGTGACGAGCGGTTCGACGAACGTCGTGCGCGCAGCCAGGCGTTCGCGCCCGTCGGGGTCGAGGTCGTAGTGGTCGAGGAGGGCGCTCCAGCCGTCCTGGCGCTGCTTGAAGTGTTCGGTGATGGCGACGCGGACGTCGTCGTTCCCGTCGGCGAGCCAACTGAAGAGCTCGTCGAGCGTCTCGATGCCGGTCCGGTCGACCCACGCCCGGCGCGCGTAGAGGACGTACGCGTTGTCGTACCCGCCGCGGGCGGCGACCGCGACGTCGCGGTCGGCGAGTGCGTCGACGACGGCGTCGTAGAGCGCGTCGGCGTCACCGAAGCGCTCGTCTCGCCCCAGGATGTCGCGCCACGCGGTCCCGGTGTACTCCCAGTAGCAGTGGACGTCGCCGTCGACGAGCGCCCGCCACGTCTCGTCGGTCCCGCCCGTGCCCATCCTGTTGACCGGGTCGACGCTCCCGCGAGCAAGCAGCGTCTCGAAGGTCATCCAGCCCAGCAGTCGGTTCGCGGTGAACTGCTTGGAACCGACGGCCGCATGCGGCGTCGTGCCCGTCGACGACTCGGACGGTGTCGTCGCGCAGCCCGCGGTCGCGAGGGCGCCACCGAGCGCTCCGAGAACCCCCCGGCGCCCAGTGCCCTGCATCGTTCTCTGTGTCGTACGTTTTGAAGGAACAAAGGGTTACCCCCTCGCGTTCTTGGACCGGTCGCCGCAGGTTCCGGGGTGGTCCGGTCGTGAGAGCGGCGTTCAGTCCCGGTAGCGCTCGCGCTCGCGGAGCGCGTCCGCGTCGCCGTACGCGTCGACGAGCGGTTGGACGGCGTCGCCGAGCGCGCGCATGCAGGCGCCCGGAGAGACGTACTTGAGGTCGTCCGCGACGGCGGGCCAGGGCCGTGCCTGGAGGGCGCGTTCGACGAGCAGGCGCTCCTCGCGAGCGGAGAGGTCGCCGGTGCTCCCCGCCGGGTCGACGAGGTGCTTCGCCGCGAGGTCGCGGAACGGGCCGGGTGCGACGTCGAACAACCCGGGGCCGTAGGACGCGCCGACGACGGTCCGCCACGCGGCCCGCGAGAGGTCGACGTCGACGTCGGCGTCGCACGCCCGTAGCGTCGCACGGACGACGTCCGGGTCGCAGTCCGCGAGCGCGTCCGACAGCACGCCCGGGGCCCGTTCGACGAACCACTCGGCGTGCCGGTCGTGGAGCGCCCGGCCCGCGTCGCTCGTCGGACGGAGGACGATTGCGGAGA
This sequence comes from Halorubellus amylolyticus, assembly GCF_034808145.1. Taxonomy (NCBI): domain Archaea; kingdom Methanobacteriati; phylum Methanobacteriota; class Halobacteria; order Halobacteriales; family Halorubellaceae; genus Halorubellus; species Halorubellus amylolyticus. Next base: position 243,924 of record NZ_JAXHGM010000004.1, on the reverse strand, counting down.
ACTCGCCGCTCGCGTCGTTCCGCGTCGTCGACAGATGCACGCTCCCGTACCCGTTCTCGCGCCAGAAGTCGACGAGGTCGGGCGTCGCGCCGAACCCCGAGCCGAGCCAGTCGACGTCGTCGCCGACGTCGGCGCGGAGCTCCGCGAGGAGGTGCGAGGCGAGGCCGCCGCGACGGACGGCGTGATGGGTCGCGATGCGGACGACGCGGTAGCCGACGGTCGTCGCCGCGCGTTCGTCGCGGAGCTGGCTCGTGAGGACGTCCGGGAGCATGTTTCCCTTCACGCGACCGCCCTCGTACATGCTCGCGCGTCGCTCGGCGGACAGGTCGCCTTCGCGGGCGAGGAGCGCGACGCAGGCGACGTGGCCGTCGTGGACCAGCGCGTGCACCGAGAGGTTCGGCGCGTCGAGCAGCCGCGCGAGGTCGTCGGGCTCGGTCCGGTAGTGCGCGAGCACGAGCGACCCGAAGACCTCCCGGAGCAGGTGCTCGTCGCCGAGCAGCGTCTCGGCGTCGAGCTCGCGGTAGTCGACGGAGTCGGGCGTCGCGTCCGCGACGAGGGAGTCCACGGGCGGCCTGGCGTCGAGCAGGAGCGCGCGGAACGCCCACACCTCCACGGGGTCGCCCGCCGCGTACCGGATGGGCGTCACGAGTTTGGACTCGACGACGTCGTGCGCGCCGTCGTCGAGACGGCCGCGGAAGCGGACGTCGAACCCGCGACCCGTCCCCTCGTAGCCGTGGACGGTCGTCGCATACGCCACGCGGTCCGCTTCGAGCGTCGCCTCCAGGCGTCGGACCGGCACGGTCGCCGCCTCGTCCACGACGAGGACGTCTCCGATGGTCGGGTCGGCGACGACGTCCGCGAGCGACGCGAACCGGACGCGCCCGGCCGGGCCCGTGGACGTCCCGGTCGTCGCTCCATCGCGGTCGGCGTCGTCACCGGGCGACGCGGCTCGCAGGTCGTACTCGCCGGGGTGGTCGCCGGCGGCGTCGAGCGCGTCGAGGAGTTCCCGAGCGCGCTCGAAGACCTCGCGACTCCCGCGGCGGTCGCTCGCGGTCACCACCACGTCCTCGCCGCCGGCCGCCAGCGCGCCCGCCGCCAGGCCCGCGGCGCTCGACTTCCCGCGTCCGCGGTCCGCCGAGACGACCACCGCCGACTTCTCGTCGAGCAGCGCCTCCAGGTCCGCGACCGCCTCGGCCTGGTCGACGGTCCGGCACGCCTCGTACGCCGCCGCCGGGAACCGCGCGTCGGTCGGCGATGACGGCGTCGGCGTCGCCTTCGCCGGCGGCGGGTCCGTGCGGCCGTCCGACGCGACGACGCCGGTCGCGTCCGCCCGGTCGCTCCCGTCGTCGACGTCGAGGACGCTCACGCCGCGGTGCGCTCGCGCGAGCGCCACCAGCCGCCGCCTGAAGTGCCCGGTGACGTCGTCGAGCGAGAACGGCGGCACCGCCATGCCCTCGTCGAACCCGTCGCGGACGTCCGGCCACGCGTCCACGTCCGGCGCGAGCACGACGAGGAGCCCGCCGCCGTCGACGACGCCGACGACGCGCCCGAGCGCGTTCGGCCGGCACTCCTCGTGGCAGTCGAGGACGACCACCTCGCGCGTAGTCCCCAGGAGCTCGCCGGCGCGACGCGTCCCGACGTGCTCGCCCGCGAGGAAGTCCTCGGGGCCGACGACCGTCGTCTCGCTCACGCCCACCGGGACCGCGTCTACCGCGTCGTGCGCCCGCGCTCGGGTCCGCTCCGGCTCGCCGGCGAGCACGAGCACGCGCCGCTCGTTCGCCCGACGCGCCTCGCCGTGCAGCGCTCGCGCGTACTCGCCGACCCGGACGCGCGAGTCCGCGGCGTCCCCTCCGTCCATCCCGTCCGCGTTCATACCGTCACGGTCGACGCGCCCGCAGAAACAGGTGTCCATCCCGACCCGCGCGTTCGCTCCGCCTCCTGGACCGCGAACCATCGGCGCGACCGTCGGTGGCACCATCGGCGCGACCGTCGGCGGCGCCAACGACACGTCCCACAGTGCGTCCCTCGCGACGTCGAGACCCGACACTCGGGCGCCCGGTCGAGCGCCAGCCCGTCGAAGTACGCTCACAGGAACCGGCTACGGCAAGTAACGGGCGCGTTCGACCGACGGTAGAACCCGGTTTCCGCCCGACTGCGTTGTCGTCTCCGCTCGCGAGGTGTCGTCGCGGTCGTCGCGCCCGTCACGGCGTCACTCCGAGGAGTCGAGAGAACCCGCTTCGAAGGCCGAGCGTGGCGTCGCGGGCGACACCGGTTGGAATCTCATAACAAAGACACGTTCTCTCGACAGTTCCTCGCATGGCCAGCACACGCCTCGGTGACGACGCGACCGCCGCGCAGTGGAGCGCCGTCGTCATCAGCGCCGTCGTCGTCCTCGGGACGCTGACCGCGACCGTCGCCCCGCTCGCGCCGGCCGACGGACGGACCGCCGACGCGGCCGCCGTCGACCCAGCGCCGGACGACCCGCTCACTGGAACGCTGTCGCTCGCGGACGCCGACGCGACGTTCCGCGGCGGCGGCATGAACGACTCCTTCGGCGACGCGGTCGCGAACGTCGGCGACGTGAACGGCGACGGCTACCGCGACGTCGCCGTCGGCGCGCCGTTCAACGACACCGGCGCGAAGTACGGCGGCGCCGTGTTCGTCTTCTTCGGTCCCGTGGAGGCGGACGAACTGCACGCGCGCAACGCCGACGCGACCCTCTACCGGGACGCGCGCAACAGTCGCGCCGGGGAGTCGGTCGCGGCGGCGGACGTGAACGGGGACGGCGTCTCCGACCTCGTCGTCGGCGCCCCGCACGACGACGCGAACGGGCACGACGCGGGCGCGGCGTTCGTCGTCCACGGCGGCGAGGACTTCGGCGGCGAGACGGCGCTGTCGACCGCGGACCACGTCCTCTACGGCGACGACCCCGACGACCTCGTCGGGTTCGACGTCGCCGGCGTCGGCGCGCCCGACGACGGCGTCCGCGACCGCGTTCTCGTCGGCGCACCCTGGGACGACGACGCCGGCCGGAACGCCGGCGCCGCGTACGTCCTCGACGACCCGCCGACCGGCGAGTCCGCCATCTCGGCGGCCGCCGACGCGAAACTCACCGGCGAGGCGGCGGGCGACTGGGCGGGCTGGTCGGTCGCGACCGCGGAGAACTTCGACGGCGACGGCGGCCACGACCTCCTCGTCGGCGCGCCGCACGCGAACCGGTCCGCGTCGAACGCGGGCGCGGCGTACGTCGTCACCGACGGGTCGCTGCCGGCGTCGAGCTCGCTCGCCGACGCGCGACTCGCACTGGCCGGCGTCGACCAGCGAGACGGTGCAGGATGGGACGTCGCCACGGCCGGTGACGTGAACGACGACGGCTCCGCCGACGTCGTCGTCGGTGCGCCGTTCGCGGACGAGAACGGGAACCAGTCCGGCGCGGCGTACGTCGTCCTCGGGGGCGCGAACGCGGCCGGCGTCACGTCGCTCGCGGACGCGGCGGTCGTCCTCGACGGGGAGGCGGCGGGCGACCGCGCCGGCTGGGCGGTCTCCTCCGCCGGCTCGGGTGACGTCACGTGCGACGACTACGCGGACGTCCTCGTCGGCGCGCCCGGGAACGACCACGCCGGACCGAACGCGGGCGCCGCGTACCTCGTTGTCGGCGCCAGCGACCCGCAGGGAACCCGGAATCTGGCCGACGCGCACGCGACGCTCCGCGGTGCGTCGGCCCGCGACCGCGCCGGCACCGCGCTCTCGGACGTCGGCAGCGTCACTCGCGACGACACGAAGGACGTCGTCGTCGGCGCACCGAACGCCGACACCACGCAACCCGACGCCGGCGAGGTCGCGCTCTTCGACGGCGAATGCGAACCGCCCGAAGAACCACCCGAGACCACGACGGAGCCGACGACCACGGAACCGACGACCACGAGGCCGACCACGACTGAACCCACGACGACTGAGCCAACGACCACGGAGCCGACCACGACGGAGCCGACGACCACGGAGCCGACCACGACGGAGCCGACGACGACTGAGCCGACGACGACCGAACCAACGACCACGGAGCCGACCACGACTGAGCCGACGACCACGGAGCCGACCACGACGGAGCCGACGACGACTGAGCCGACCACGACGGAACCAACGACCACGGAGCCAACCACGACCGAACCGACCACGACGGAACCAACGACCACGGAGCCAACCACGACCGAACCGACCACGACTGAGCCGACGACGACCACTACCACCACGACGGAGCCAACGACGACCACTACCACCACGACGGAGCCAACGACGACCACTACCACCACGACGGAGCCAAC
>NZ_JAXHGM010000004.1:71597-239508 GCF_034808145.1 Halorubellus amylolyticus | reverse complement strand
CCAACGACGACCACTACCACCACGACGGAGCCGACGACGACCACTACCACCACGACGGAGCCGACGACGACCACTACCACCACGACGGAGCCGACGACGACCACTACCACCACCACGGCGACGGAGTCAGAGGACGCGGCTATCAGCTACGTCGCGTTCTGCGTCGAGGGCCAGTCGGGCCCCGGGAACGACCCCTGTCCGGATGGCGAACGGCAGCTCGTGAAGTTCGAGTGGACGGGCAGCCAGTTCGTCCCCGAGGGTGGTGACAGCGAGGGCGTGACCATCACCGACGTCACGTTCAAGGCGCCCGGCGAGCCGATAGCGGTCGAGTGGACGTCGAACCAGCAGATCTCGACGGTTCTCGTCAAGTCCAGCACTGACCTGTGCGACGAGCCAGGTGGGACTGCTGGCACCGCGGAGTCGTGTGGCCCGCCGAACAGCACGTTACTCGGGTCGTTCCCGGAGGGGTCGCTCGCGGGCTGGCTGCTGTCAGCGTCGAGCGTGCTCGCCGCCGTCGGCGTCGTCGCGCGACGACGCCTCACCTGACCCGTCGCGAACCCCGCGTCTCTCTTCCGTTCGGTTCGCTTGCCGAGACCGTCGCTCAGTCCCGGTGCTCGGCGTACGCGTAATCGGCCTCTGTCGCCTCCGGAATCTGGCCGTCGAGCCGGAGCTGCCAGCCCTCGACGACCGTCGGGTCGTGGAGCGCGTTCGAGAGCGTCGTCCGGACGTCGAGGAGTTCGACGCCGTACATGTCCTTGGGGAGGCCCTGGAAGTACTGGAGAGCGGTCCGGAACAGCGACCGGAGCCCGTCGTCGTCCTCGAAGTCGACGTGCTTGTACGTGCCGGCGGCGACCTGCACCATCCCGTGGAGGAACATCGACTCGCGGGACCCACGCCCGTAGTTGTACCACTCGTCCTCGAAGCAGTCGTGCGATTCGTGGTACGCGCCCGAGTTGAACAGCGCGACGCCGTGTTCGAGGGAGCGCCGGAGCGTCGCGTGCTCCCAGCGGCCCGCGTCGGCGTCCCATCCCGTCGGGTCGCCGCGAGCAGGCGGACCGACCGACGGGTCGTTCGTGTGTTCGTCCATACGCCCGAGCACGCACTCGGTGCCGAAGAACGATGGGGTCCCGAGACCGTTCGGTCGGCAGCTCGCTCCCGTGCACGGACCGCCCCTCGACGGCTGGCCGCTCGGGGTCTCGCCAACGCGGCGCTCGCGTCCGCGTCGCCTCGGTCCGCAAGGCTTTAGCGCGCGGTCCGCCGAGACGCAATCGCGTGCGAGGGTAGCCAAGCTAGGAAACGGCGGCGGACTCAAGATCCGCTCCTGTAGAGGTCCAAGGGTTCAAATCCCTTCCCTCGCATCGCGTGCGCCGGACGGCGCACAAGATGCGGAAGGCGCTCTGGGAGCGTTCTTCCCTCGCAAAACTCTCACTCGAACCGGCGAGCGACTGCGCCCGCGTGGCGCTCGTGATGCTCGTGACCGGCTGGCGATGGCGTCGTCGGCGTCAGGCGCGCTGGACGTCGGTGGCTTCGCCGACGACCTGCCAGCCGTCGGTGGTCTCGCGAGCGACGAGGAGGGCGTCGTCGTCGTCGCCGTCGACGATGCGGTACGTGGTTCCGTCGTCGGCCTCGCCTTCGGCCTCGAGTTCCTCCTGGAAGAACTCGGCGTGATGCATGGCGAGGTCGACGGTGGTGTCGTCGGCGAACGTGAGGGTGACCGGGTCCGGTGCGACGTTGTACAGTCGCTTCGCAAGCGTGTTCATGGACGATGGTGGCGCGCGAGCCGACAAAGCCGCGTCGGTCTCGCGAGTGACCGCACTTCGAGGGTGACGGTGCGGGTGAATCGGAGGGCCTTTTGGTACGGCTCGCGCCAGTGAGAGCATGACCGAGGACGCTCGCGTTCGCGCGGACGTCGCGCTGGCTGCGGCCCGTGCAGGGGCGGCCGTCGCGGAGTCGCGCTTCCGGACGGGCATCGACGTGGAGACGAAGGACGGGAAGACCGACGTGGTGACGCAGGCGGACCGCGACGCCCAGACCGCGGTCGTGGACGCGATCCGCGAGGAGTACGACGCGGACGCTATCGTCGGCGAGGAGGACGACGAACTGAAGTCGGTGCCCGAGGACGGTCCCGCGTGGGTCGTCGACCCCATCGACGGGACGAACAACTACGTCTCCGGGATGCGGTACTGGGCGACGAGCGTCGCGGCAGTCGTCGACGGCGAGCCGGTGGCGGCGGCGACGGTCGCGCCAGCGCTCGGGGACACGTACGTCGTCGGCCCCGAGGGGGTGCGACGGAACGACGAGCCGATCGCGGTGAGCGAGGAGGCGGACCCGGAGCGACTCGCCGCGGTTCCGACGATCTGGTGGGATTTCGACCGACGCGACGAGTACGCCGCGGCGTGCACGGCCGCCGTCGAGCGGTTCGGGGACGTCCGCCGGTTCGGGTGCGCGCAGCTCGCGCTCGCGAGCGTCGCCGAGGGCGCCATCGGCGGGACGTTCACGAACGTCGAGGCGAACCCGTGGGACACCATCGCCGGCGTCCAGCTCGTCCGCGAGGCCGGCGGGCGCGTCACCGACATCGACGGCGACCGTTGGCGACACGACTCCCGGGGGCTGGTGGCGTCGAACGGCGCGGTCCACGAGGACGTGCTGGCCGCCGCGCGAGCCGCGGAGGACGCCCGCGACGCCGAGCGCGACGTCTGAAGACGCGACCCGAATCGCTCCGTGGATTCGTCGGTGAACGCGCTCAGGAGTCGTAGAATCCCCGACAGTCACTTGTATCCGGGCGACGAACCGTCGGTACCCATGGAGCTCGACGACACTGACCGGGAGATCCTCCGGATCCTCCAGCAGGACGCACGCACACCGTTCTCGGAGGTCGCGAGACGCATCGACATGTCGAGCGCGACCGTCCACGACCGCGTCAACCGCATGCAGGAGGCCGACGTCATCGAGGGCTATCACGCGAAGGTCGACCCGCGAGAGGTCGGGTTCGGCATCTCCGCGATCGTCGGCCTCCGCGTGGAGCAAGGCCGCGAGAAGGACACGCTCGACCGACTGAGTGCGGTCGAGGGCGTCCAGGAGATACACCTGACGACCGGGGAGTGGGACGTGATGGCTCGCGTGTACGCCGAGGACGCGGACGCCCTGCGCGAACTCATGTTCGAGGAGGTCGCCCAGATGGACGGGTTCGCGCGCTCGCAGACGATGGTGGTCCTCGGCACCGAACACGAGGCCGAGGAACTCCCCGTGTAGGTCACGGTGGGGTCGACGCCGGACCGCCGGTGAGACGCGCAGGTGGTCTGGCGGCGACGACGTGAAAGACCGGAAGCGTAAAACGCGGGCCGTCCGCTGGTATCCAACATGACGAGTGACGACCCCGGACACGGGGGCGACGACCCGGGCGCGGACGAGTCCCCGGACGCCGACGGTCCGACCGACGACGGGGTGCCCCTCGACGAACTCGAACACGACGCGGCGACCGAGTTCGACGCGGACGCTGACACCGGGCCGGCCGAGCGCGGGTTCCTCGACCGACTCGGCGTGTCGATGTTCCAGGCGTGGCTGGCTGCGGTCGCCGGGCTGTTCGTCGTGTTCGGGCTCGGCTCCGTCGCGTTCACGCGCACGATCTACGCGAACTTCGTCTGGCACTACTTCTGGGGGCCGGTGTACGCGGACGCGCAGGGCTGGCGGTACGCCGCGTGGGCGGACGGCGAGCAGGTGCAGGTGTCGAGCGCGGACGTCGCCGCGAACATGGGACCGGTCGCGGAGCCCGGGTACACGATCTACTCCGAGGTGGGGTACGCAGTCATCCTCCTCGTGATGCTCGTGGGCGTGGCACTCCTGCTGCGGCGCCTGGAGTTGACGCGCTATCGGGCGTTGTTCTACGCGCTGTTCCCGTTCGTCCCGCTCGGCGGGGCGCTCCGCGTGCTCGAGGACGCGAACAACGTGCTGCCGCCGGAGGCGAGCGCGTTCGCGCTCGACTACCCGCTGAACACGCTGTTCATCAGTCCCATCATCTACTTCACGATGTTCTTCCTGACGCTCGCGACGCTCCTGCTCGCGCTCTGGGTCCATCGGCGCGGGTTCACGAGCACGTTCGAGTATCCACTTGCCGCGATGGGGACGACGCTGCTCGTGCTCACGGTCGGCGCGGTCGCCGCGCTCTCGTTCACGACGGACCTGACGACACCGCCGCGTCTGCGATTCTATCCCCTCATCACCGTGCTGACGCTCGTGTTCGCGACGCTGTCGACCGCGGGCGTCTGGGGACTCATCCGGACGTTCGCTCCCCAGATCAACGAGGGAACGGGCTACATGGGTCTCGTCATCATCTGGGGGCAAGCGGTCGACGGCGTGTCGAACGTCATCGGGCTGGACTGGTACGACGAACTCGTGCCGGTCGCGACCGCTGACCTCGACCCGAAGCATCCCGTGAACAAGTTCGTGCAGGACTTCACGGGGCAGGTCCTCCCCGAGTCCATCACGGCGATCACGGGTGACGCGTGGACGTTCCTCCTCGTGAAGCTCGTCGCTGCCGTGTTCGTCGTCTGGGTGTTCGACGAGCAGATCTTCGAGGAGAGTCCGCGGTTCACGTTCATGCTCCTGCTCGCCATCCTCGCCGTCGGCCTCGGCCCCGGCACGCGGGACATGCTCCGCGCGACGTTCCTCGTGTGAGCTGATTCCGGGAGCATCCGGCGGCCTCGTGGCCGCCGGTTCGGTGGTGTTTCGTTCGGCTGAACTGTTTCGGTCTCGTTCGTGGAGTTCAGCTCGCTTCGTTCCCGATGAACTCGAGCGCTTCGGTCGGGTAGTATCGGCTGCCGCAGTGTTCGCAGGTGGCGATGGGGACGGGACCTGGGGCGTCGACGCCGAGGTCGTCGGGGGCGACGGTGTCGCGGGCGAGCGGGCCGTCGCAGGCCGCGCACGGCAGGTCGTATTCGGTCGTCATACGTGCACCTCTGTCTGGGGGTGGGCTTCCATCCGAGAGAACACCGTGGTAAACGTTAGCGACCAGCGGGGCTTAAATCTAGCCCACGCTAGATGAGCTTGACGCGAGACCCGTCGTCTGCGCGCGGCTCTCGGTGTGACACGACCCGTCTCAGGGGTAGGGATGGTGGCGGCGGTCGAGTCGCGGCTCGAACCCGAGGGACTCGGGGACGGAGTGCGCTCGCTCGCCGAACACCGGGTCGTCCGTGAACAGGGGTTGGGCGCCGGGAACGACGACGCGCACGGCCTCGAACCCGAGGGCGTCGACGTCCCGCGTCGTCACGCGGGCGGCGTACGGCGTCAGGTCGGCGTCCGCGACGGCGTCGACGAGCGCGTCGACGCGGCCGCTCCCCGTCGGTGCCTCGCTCGGGCCGACGCTCGACGCCGGCACGGGGCCGTCGGCATCGAGGAACGCGCTCGCGGCGCGCGGGAAGTCCGCGAACGCACCGATGGCGCCGTCCTCCGCGCTCGCCTGCGAGCGCCCCATCGACCGGAGCTCCATCCAGTTCTGGAGCGCCTCCGCCAGGGCGTCCGTCGCCGCCGCTTCCGGGTCCAGCGCCGCGTCGGAGCCGACTGCGAACCGCGGCCACTCGCCGTTCTCGCGGTGCACTGCCACCGCGACCACCGGAACGTCGACGTCCTGCGTGACGAGCAACGCTGTCACCTCGAGGCCCTCGCTGCGCGCGCGCTTCTCCAGGGTCCGGTAGTCCGGGGCGTCCACGCGGAGCTCGAGCGGCGAGAACGACGAGTACCACGCGAGCATCGTCGCGTCCCGCTCTATCACCTCCGTCAGTCCCGACGCGAGCGCGCCGGCGCCCGACGACCCGAGGCCGAGCCCGGTCGTGATGGCGTCGACGTGCCGCTCGGCCGGCGGCGGGAACTGCACGAGCTCCGCCGCGAGATAGGTCTCCTCGCCGGAGACGAGGTCGACGCCCGGCACCCACCGGATGGGGTCCTCGGGGTCGACCGCGGGCGCGTCCTCGCAGCGCACCACGGCCTCGGCCGTCACGCCACCGTCGACCATCGCCGGCGGCGCAGTCTCGAAGTCGCTCGCGTCGTAGACGCCCGCGCAGTACCGCTCCAGGCCCTCGCCGAGCGCCTTCATGAACGCCGCGTTCCAGTCCGCGTCCACGCCCGCGCTCTGCGGGGCGGCGCGAGCGGCGGCGAACGCGCTCGTGTCGCAGGTCCGCGCGAGGTAGTACGGCGCCGGATACGACTCGGCCTCCCCGACCTCCGCGACGAGGCCGATGCGGTCGTCGAGGCCGCGTTCGGCCGCGGCGAGGGACTCGTCGAGGGAGACGTCTCGGTGGCCGGTCCGCACCCGGCGGTCGCGGGTCTCGTCGTCGCACCCGCATCCCGGGACGGGGAGGAACTCGCGTTCCGCGTCGGGGAGCTCCCGGACGCCACCGACGAGCGACGACCCGTCGCCGGCCGCGAGCGCCGCGGCCTCGCTTCCCGCGAGCGCACCCGCCAGCCGCTCGATGCGAGCGCCGAGCGCGCCGGCCTCGTCGTCGACCGTCCCGGGTGCGTCCGGACCGCGGTTCGACGCGACGCGCGCCCCCAGACACTCGAAACACCCGGTATCGGGCCCGAACCCGGCTATCGCCGCGTCCACCCCGCCGAGCGCGTGCCCGCCGAGGCCACCGCGTTCCACGGCGAGCCACGTCGACCCGCCAGCCAACGCCGCCTCGTTCGCCGCCGCGAACGCGCTCGCGCCGACGTCCCCGACCACGACCCCGAGGTCAGCCCCCTCGACGTCGCCCGGGACGCCGCGTTCGACGTCGCACTCGACGTCCGCGAGCGCCGCCTCGACCGCCGCCACCGCCGGCCCATCGCCGGCGAGCACTACGTGCATGGCTACGACGTCGCACGAAGACGGGAAAAAGCCGACGAGTCACCCCGACACCGCGGCCGAGATACCGCAGTCGGCTGGTCGCGGTCGGAACGGACGCGTTACGACACGTCGCTCGAGTCGGTGGTCGCGAGCGGCGCGTCACGGCCTGCGGCGTCGACGGCGTCGAGGAAGATATCAGCACCCAGCTCTATCTCGCGCTCGGTGACGTCGAGCGGCGGGAGGAGACGCAGGCTCTTGTACCCGCACCCGAGCGTGAGCAGCCCGCGGCCGAGCGCCTGCTTGACGACCTCCTCGCGGCGCTCCTTCGAATCGAACTCGACCGCGAACATGAGCGCGCGACCGCGGACGTCGGTGATGCAGTCCGGGTCGGCGTCCTCGATGATTTCGCGGAGCTGACGGCCGCGCTCGCGAGCGTTCTGGAGCAGGTCGTACTCCTGGATGGCGTCGAGGGTCGCGACGCCCTGCGCCGCGGAGATGATGTCGCCGGCGCCCCACGTCGAGGAGAGGCGACCCTTCTCCTCGGGGAATATCTCGGAGCGGGAGACGGTCGCGCCGACGCGCAGCCCCTTCGCGCTCGTGACGACGTCGGGCTCCAGGTCGACGTGGTCGATCCCCCACATCTCGCCGGTGCGGCCGAGCCCGGCCTGGATCTCGTCGCTGATCACGCGGATGCCGTGGTCGTGCTTGATCTCCTTGATGTCCGCGATGAACTCCTCGTTCGGGACGCGATACCCGCCCTCGCCCTGCACGGGCTCGAGGATGATGTACGCGACCTCGTCCGGGTGGACGTTCCCCCGGGCGTGATGGAGCTTGTCCGCGAGGACGTTCCCGCCGGGGCCGTTTGTCTTCCACCCGCACTCGCAGTCGCCGCGACACGAGCAGTAGGGGACGCTCATGATGCCCGGGACCTCGGGGTAGCCCTTGCGGTGCACGGTCTTCGAGCGGTTCAGGCTGAGCGCGCCGAGCGTCCGCCCGTGGAACGCGCCCTCGAAGCAGACGCCGCGGTGCGCGTCCCGGTCCTGGTAGGACACCTTGATGGCGTTCTCGACGGCTTCGGCGCCCGAGTTCGACAGGAACACGGTGTCCATGTCGTAGTGACTGAGCGCGCCCGTGATGCGGTCCATGAGCTGCGTCGGCGTCGCGAGGTCGGGGTCCTCAGGCGGCCACCCGGCGCTCGCGTAGAAGTCCTGTCCCGCGATCTTCGACGGGTCGAGGAGGTCCATCCCCTCCAGCTTCTCCATGATCTTCGGGTTGTTGTACCCCAGAGGGGCGGCCGCGACGTGGCTCGTGAAGTCCATGAGGACGTTCCCGTCGACGTCGACGCAGAACGGTCCCTCCGACTCCTCGGTGACGTCCCACACGAAGTCGTAGACGTACGTGCTTGGCGCGGAGAATCCCTGATGGTAGTCAGCCCACCGTTTCGCCTTCTCGCCCGGCATCGAATCGACGCTCGGCGTAGCCGTCTCTCGGTCCATATACCCCGTATGGAAAACAAGTTGTTAAATCGCCCGTTACGGTTCGGGCGAACGTTGCCGACCATGGTCATCACGCGGTCAGCGCTCGACCCGGACGGAAGCCGGCGACGACGGAGCGCTCAGACGAGGACGGCGACGGCCACCACGGTCGCGGCGGCGAGCAGCACCGTGGAGTACGTCGCGACCTTCCGTGCGAACTCGCGGTTCGGGCCGACCCACGTGAGCGCGCACTTGACGACGATGGACGAGGCCGTGGAGAGCAGGACGGCGAGGACCGCGGTCTGCGCGTCGACGGTCCCCGCTCGGAACAGGAGGACCGCGGACGTCGTCGCCCCCGCGGAGGAGACGAGCCCGGTGAGGACGGCGGTGGCGACGAACGCCGAAGCGCCGACCTGCTCCTGGGCGATCGCGCCGACGACGAGGACGACCAGGAACACGGCCCCGAACCCGAGGACGTACCGGAGGCTGAACGGTGACTCGAGGTCCATATCGACGCTCTCCCCCCAGTCCGCGGTGAGGGCGGCGACGACGAACGACCCGACCACCACGACCAGCAGCGGGACGACGGCGTCGACGAGCAGCCCGACCGAGAGCGTGAACACGACCGCGATGACGAGGTTCCGCATCGCCATCGCCGCGTTCGCCAGGAGGATGGCGGCGACCGCGTACGCGGTCGCGTCCGGTTCGTCGCGGACGTGGTCGAGCATGGTGCCGACGACCGCCGTGGAGGACGCCAGTCCACCGAAGAAGCCGGTGACGGCGATACCGCGGCCGCCGTAGGTCTGGACGACGGCGTAGTTCACGATGCCGATGCCGGCGACCGTGACGACCATCAACCAGACGACCCGCGGTTCGATGGCGAGGGAGTCGATGCCGAGTGCGGGCGCGGAGAACACCTGCGGTTCCGCGGGCAGGACCGGGTACACGACGAACGCGAGGATGGAGAACTCGGTCGCGGACCGGACCTCCTCGCGCGAGAGGCTGTCCGCGAACGCGTGGAGCTCGCGCTTCAGGACGAGCAGGAGCGACGAGATGACGGCGACGGTGACCCCTTCGAGGACGAACCCGGTCGCGACCATCGCTCCGACGCCGTACGCGACCAGCATCGACACGGACGTCGTCAGCGAGAGCCCGTCCTGGTCGTCGTCCACGAGCCCGCGGACGGCGAGCAGGACTCCCTGTGCGATGACGAGGACGCCACCGACGAGGACGAGCGAGGCTCCCGCGGCCAGTTCGTCCGCGAGGTGCGTGAACACCGCACCGAGGAGGGAGATGAGCGAGAACGTGCGAACACCTGCCGACTTCTGGGACCACTCGCGCTCCAACCCGAGGAACAGTCCGAGGGCTGCGGCGAGGGCGAGCTGGACGACCGGGCTCGCCAGCGGCGCTTCGAGTAGTTGCAGTACCGACCCGTTCACTCTATAGATTATATAGCCGCGTCGGTTAAACGTTCTGCCACGCCGGTCCGACCAGCCCACACGACACATAATCCAAGCCACACGATAGGTTTTTTACACCCGGGCGGCGCTGTAGATGGTATGTTCGGTGGGTTCGACATCAGTCGCTCCCGCGCACCCTGGGTGCTCGCGGGCATCCTCCTCGCGGGCACCGTCGCGTTCGTGCTCTACTCGTTCGTCGGCACGTTCGTCTTCGGGCTGTTCATGTACTACGCCACGCGCCCCGTCTACCGGCGTCTCAAGCGACGCGTTCGCCCACCCAGTCTCGCCGCCGCCATCGCCATCGTCACCCTCGCACTCCCGTTCGTCCTCCTCGTCGCCTACACCGTCGCCATCGGCCTCCAGGAACTCAACGCCTTCACCGGACAGCTCCGCGCGAACAACACCACCCTCGGCAGCTACGAGTCCGTCCTCCAACCGTACTTCGACGTCTCACAGATCGCGGAGAACCCCGCTGCGCTCGTCGAGGACTCGGCCGGCCGCGAGATCCTCCAGCAGGTCCTCACCGAGAGCCAGCAGTACCTGTTCTTCATCGGGAACGCCCTTCTGCACCTGTTCGTCATGGCAGCCCTCGCGTTCTACCTCCTCCGCGACGGCAGCTCGCTCTCGGCGTGGGTCAAGGGGAACTTCGGCGACGACCGCGGCGTCATGGACGCGTACTTCCGCGCCGTCGACAAGGACTTCTCGTCGATCTTCTTCGGGAACATCCTCAACGCCTTCATCACCGGCGTCATCGGCACGCTCTCCTACAGCCTCCTCAACGTGTACGCACCCGGCGACCTCCTCATCCCCTACGCCGCGCTCGTCGGCCTCCTCTGCGGCGCCGCGAGCCTCATCCCCGTCGTCGGCATGAAACTCGTCTACTTCCCCGTCACCGCGTTCCTGTTCGTCCGAGCGTACATGGCTGACGCGTCCGGCCTCCTCTGGTTCCCCATCCTCTTCTTCGGCGTCTCGTTCCTCATCGTGGACGTCATCCCCGACCTCGTCCTCCGGCCGTACGTCTCCGGCCGGAACCTCCACGTCGGCACCGTCATGTTCGCGTACATCCTCGGACCGCTCCTGTTCGGCTGGTACGGGCTCTTCCTCGGTCCCGTACTCCTCGTCCTCGGCGTGCACTTCGCGAAGCTGGTGCTCCCGGAACTCCTGCACTCCAAACGCCTCCAGCCGTACGCGGTGGACCCGACGTACTTCGGGCCGGACGCCGAGGTCTCACCTCGCGACCGTTCGATAGAAGAACCGGCGACCGTCGACGACCCGCCCGTGGACGTCGAGGACGTCCAGGCCGACGACGACGGCGACACCGCTGAAGATAGCGGGGACGGCAGCTAGCCCTACTCCTCGCCGGGAGTCACGTACTGGGATTCCCACTCCCGCCGCGCCTCTATCTCGCGGCTGCCCCGCCGCGTGAGCGAGTAGAAGTTCGTGCGGCGGTCGAGTTCGCCCTTCTCGACGAGACCCTTGTCGACGAGCGTATCGAGGTTCGGATAGAGCCGGCCGTGATGGATCTCCTTCTCGTAGTAATCCTCGAGCTCCTCCTTTATCGCCAGTCCGTGTGGTTCGTCTGCCCCCGCGATGACGTACAGCAGGTCACGCTGGAATCCTGTCAGGTCGTACATCTATCTATCTACGCAAACTCATTAGTGTCTGAATTAAATAAACATAACGGCTCTCGCCCGGAATCAGCGGGTTTAGACGCTATTACCACTGGTTACGGTCGTGACGGTGACTCAACGTGTTCGGTGAGAGGGAGCCGACGTGTCACCTCCGATTTCACTTTGGCAGAGCGATGACTTATCCTGCTCGACGACGTACGTGTTCCCATGCCAGAAGAGGTACTCTTCGAGACCGAATCCAAGACGTCGCGCGCCGACATCGCAGCCATCCTCCGGAACACCGCCGACAAGCTCGAGGCGAACGACGCCATCACGCTCAGCTCCGGCAGCGACTCCATCACCCTCGACCCACCAGCCTCCCCCGAGTTCGAGGTGAAGGCCGAGCGCGAGACAGCGGCCGGACAGACCGAGGGCGAACTCAGCATCGAGTTCGAGATCGAGTGGGACGAACGCGACCCCGACGACACCGAGACCGACGGCACCCTCTCCATCGAGTAACCCACTCACGAACCCGGGTCGACACCTGGAGACCACCGGTTCGTCCCCGCGACCGAACCCGAGGCCGTCCGACCGCGCAATCTCCTCGGGTAGAACGATACTCTTCCGTAGAAGCTCTCTCTACCAGAACCGCCACCGCGTTCCGGCTGCGACCCGTGGACGCCGCGCAGTGCGACCGCTCCCTGTCGTGTGGTACATCGAAACAGGAAAGCAGGGCACGCGGGGAAAAACCGCGTGCCCGCTTGCCGCCCTGATTGGTCCCCGCTGACGCTTCGGCCCTCCAAGCGAAGCGTCACTTAGGCAAAGCCCCCACAGGCTATTAAAAGTACCGACCACAGCCGATACCACGGGTTGGTTCGGCGGCGAGAACCACCGGAAGACGCCCCATGAGGTGCGATGACCAGCTAGCGACGCGTACGTTCGCGCCGCCGGAGACGCCGTCCCGCGGCGAACGGTCCTCACCACACTCGCGCGACGACCTGGAGACGGTCCAGCCGACCACACACGCGTGACGATTCCCGGGAGAGTCCAGCCGACCGGAACACGCCGAGAACAGACGGCGAACGCGAAGCGGCCGCTGTCGGGCCGGGCGCCGAAAGGAAGGAAGCGACGTTCAGTTGAGAATCGACTGCGCGACCGTCGCGAGCTGGCCGTTGTCCGCGTTCCGCAGGCGGTCGTCGCCGATCTTCAGGCGAAGGCGCGGTCGACCGACGTCGATGGGCACCTTCTCCGTGTCGATGAGGCCCATGTCCTCGAGCTTCGTCTTCGTCCGGGAGAACGTCGCCTTCGACGCGATTCCGACGTCCTCGCCCCACTTGCTGATGTCGTAGAGCAGCGCCTCGTTCTTCGCCGCGACGAGCAGCGAGATGGTGACCTCGTCGAGGCCGTCACCGTCGCCGCGCGCGGTCTCGAGGCTCGCGAGGATGTTGTCGAAGTCCTCCTCGGCCTCGGGACTGATGTCGTCCTCGAGCGTCTGGCGGACGCGACTGATCGGGGGCGTGCGGAGCTTGAACTCCTCGGCCTCGCCCCACTCGGTCATGTACGCGTCGTACGCGGTCGTCACGAAGTCGTCGTCGTCGGTGGCGAGCCCGCCGACGCGGTTGCCCGCACGGACGAGTGCGACGACCTCGGTCTCGGTGACCAGCAGCGAGTTCTCCGGGCTCTCGTCGGTGGTGCGGAGTTCCAGTGCGTCCTGGTCGATGAGGTCTGCCGCGTTCGACGCGACGATGAAGTCGTCCATGACGTCCTTCAGCGTGCGCTCGTCTGCGAGCATGTGGACGTCCGGGAGGTCGCCGTCGAACGACGTGGCGACGCGGACGAACTCCTCGATCGCGTCCGCGGACGGATTCACCACGAGAAGGTCTCCCGCGGTATCTTCCAGCACGGTGCGGAGGATATCGTCAATTTGTTGGTCTAGTAAATTCGAGGTCATGCTTCTGTAGAACACAACGCCTCACTCGTACTTAATTTTGTTGGCTAACCTAACCGCAAGCCTGCCAGAATCGGAAAGGAATCGCCCTCGCGGTTTTGCGAGTCGACACCGTGTCGAGCTGTCCGAACGTTTAAGAATGGTGATGGACATGTCTCACGGTAGCACATGCGAGGACACTGCGACCCGACGTGGACGGAACCCGCAACTCGAACGGCCACACTCGACGGCTCCTCGAGCCCCTACACCGGGCCGTAGCCGGTTCGAAGAACGCGGTCGACGCGGCGTCGCGAACGCCATCGGTGACGAGCGTCGAACCTCCGAGCGCCAGTTCAGCCCGAGACGCCGGAACCCGTCAGCGACGGCTGAGTTCGTTCGCGAGTTCCGCCGCGAGCTCGTCCGACCAGTAGAACTCGCCGTCGAAGATGACCGACGTGTCCGCGCGAGCGAGGAAGTCGACGGTCGTCCGACGGTCGAGCGCGAACTCCGAGGTGTTCCCCGAGAGGTACGAGTACTCGTTGTCCGCGACGTACGGATGATAGTACGCGCCGGCTTCGCGGATGGAGAACTGGTCGAACATGAGGAAGAACTGGTCCTCGGCGAGTCGTTCGAGCTCCGCGGTCGTCGGCAGCCGGTTCGTCGTCTGACTGAGCGTGTGCGTCCCGTCGCCGACGACCGCGTAGTCCTTCCCCATCATGATGCGGCGACGCGCGATGCGGAGCGCGCGCTCGAAGCTGAACCCGTGGATGAGCAGTCGCGCGAACGCCGACCCGACCTTCACCGCGTGATCGTTCAGGACCTGCGTGAACGTCACACCACCCGTGACGGCGCCCTTCTCCACGAGCGCCATCCCCTCGTGGAACGACCCGCAGGCGTTCAGGAAGAACGTCTGCGTGTTCACCTCGTCGAGCACGCTCGCGGGCATGTAGCCGTCCGGGCACCGCAGCCCGTCGGCCTCGCAGTGCCCGATGTAGTGCACGAAGTCGTTCTCCGCCTCGAACACTGCGGCGAGCTCGTCGGTCGACAACTCCTCGTAGACGTCGACCGTTATCGGGAGGTCCTCGCTGCCCTCGCGGTAGATGCTCGCGACGTCCGCGTGCTCCTTGTCCATCTGCTGGTCGTTCAGGACGACGCTCACGATGGTGTCCTCGTGGTCGCGGTCCATGTACGACAGCCGGTTCCGGTAGGCCGACGGCGTGGACTTGAACACGTCGATCGGGACGCCGTCCGCGAGCCAGCCGTGGACGCGTCCACCGCGTAGCTCGGGTTTGACGACGTCGACGGTCGCGACCTCGCCCGGGCCCTGTGTGCCCCGATAGAAGTCGTCGAGCGACCGCTCGACGAGCTCCGCGCCCTCGAGCTCGCTCGTCCTCGGCGGGAACACGAGCGACAGCGAGTCCAGGAGGAACGGGAGCGTCTCCACGTACGCCGGGTCCGGGTCGACGTACGTCGACAGATGCCAGTCCGGAAGCCGGTGTTCGACCGCCTGGAACGGGACGTCGAGGTACGTCTCCAGGCGCTCGACGGGGTCGGCGTGGTAGAGCGTCGAGCCGTCGAGGTCGAGCGCGTCGAGCAGGCTCTCCTCGGCGAGGTTCGTCCCGTACGGCCCCGAGTTCCGGACGAGGCAGTCGAGGAAGAACGTCTTCCGGAGCAACCGCTGGACGTCCGTCTCCAACCTGGGCATCGGCGACAGCGGCTCGCGGATACCGGCGCTGGGCGCGCACAGGAGCGGCTGGTCGACGTCCGCGGTCTCCACGCTCGCCTGGAGGTAGTACGCGAGCGGCGCGGTCGTGTACAGCGTCTCGTACTCGGGCGGGACGAGGAGTTCGATGCCGACGTCCGGCGTCGCGTCGGCGACCGCGTCCGGGACGTCGACGCTGTCGCCGAGTTCGACGAGGGGCGGGTGGCCGCGGAGCGTCGGGTACGTGCGGTCGGCGCCCGTGGTTTTGTGGGCGCTTGAGGCGTGCGTGACCGCGGCGGCGAACCCCGTCGGCGTCTCGGGGACGGTGACGGTGTCGGTCGGTCGGTCGTTCCGACTCCGGAAGCCGAGCGTGAGCTCGCGGCGGTCGGGGAACGTGACGACGACCTGTTCGAAGTCAGGCGTCTTCGACACCGACAGCGGCCCGTCGACCTGGAGGTACGTCTTCACGTGCGTGTCGATGTCGAGGACGTACTCGCCGGCGGGCAGGTCGAGCGGTCCGGTGTCGTTCTCGAGCTCGTAGGTCGCGTCGCTGGCCTGTGAGGCGATATAGACGACGGCGACCGGGAAGCGGAGTTCGGACGCCTCGCAGTCGACGGTGACGTCCACGGGGCGCGGGATCGTCGTGTCGCTCGCGCGCACGGACAGGTCCGGTGAGGTGACGCGGAGTTCGGTGTGTCCCGCGTCCCCGACCGTGAGTCCGTCACTACGCACCCGCCACTCCATTCTCGTCGGTACCTCGCCGCGCGTCCCAGTTAGGTGTATCGGGCGCGGCATGGCGCACGCGCGTGCCGGTGGACGGGCCAGGGGCCGGGCAGTCGAACGGGTGCCGTCCCGGGTCGCCGACGGGTGCCGTCTCGGTTCGCCGACGGGTTCCCGTCCGGGTTGCCGCGATGCCTGCGCACGCGTGTGTCGTGATTCGTCCTGTGCGGCCCTGATGACGGCGCGGCCTATGCACGTTCGTGTTGTTCGGTGGTGCGCTTTCTGGCCGTCAAAGGTAGACTTATGCGGCCGCCGGTGTGGGTTTCTCGTATGGACTACGAGCGGGTTCGCGAGACAGATCCGGACGTGGCGGCAGCACTCGACGGCGAAGTGACGCGACAGCAGGAGTCGCTGGCGATGATCGCGAGCGAGAACCACGTCTCCGAGGCGGTCCTGGAGGCGCAGGGGAGCGTGCTGACGAACAACTACGCGGAGGGCTACCCCGGGAAGCGGTACTACGGCGGCTGCGAGTTCGCGGACGACGTCGAACAGCTCGCGATCGACCGCGCGAAGGAGCTCTGGGGCGCGGAGTACGTGAACGTCCAGCCGCATTCGGGGAGTCAGGCGAACATGGGCGTGTACCTCGCGGTGCTCGAACCCGGCGACAAGATCCTCTCGCTCGACCTGACTCACGGCGGGCACCTGAGTCACGGCCACCACATGAACTTCGCGGGCCAGCACTACGAGGTCGAGCAGTACGAGCTCGACGAGGAGTCCGGGCGCCTGGACTACGACGCCATCCGCGAGCACGCCGAGGCGTTCGACCCGGACATCGTCGTGTCGGGGTACTCGGCGTACCCGCGCGAGGTCGAGTGGGAGCGCATCCAGGCGGCCGCCGAGGCCGCGGACGCGTACCATCTCGCGGACATCGCGCACATCACGGGCCTCGTCGCGGCGGGCGAGCACCCGAACCCGGTCGGGACGGCGGACTTCGTCACCGGGAGTACGCACAAGACCATCCGCGCGGGCCGCGGTGGCATCATCATGGCGGGCGAGGAGCACGCGGACGACATCGACTCGGCCATCATCCCCGGCATGCAGGGCGGGCCGCTCATGCACAACATCGCGGGGAAGGCGGTCGGGTTCGGCGAGGCGCTCGACGACTCGTTCGACGAGTACGCCGCGCAGACGATCGCGAACGCGCAGGCGCTCGCCGACGGGCTCCGCGAGCGCGGGTTCGACCTCGTCTCCGGCGGCACCGACAACCACCTCGTGCTCGTCGACCTCCGGCCGAGTCACCCTGACACGACCGGGAAGACCGTCGAGGAGGCTCTGGAGGAGGTCGGTATCGTCCTGAACGCGAACACGGTCCCCGGCGAGACCCGGTCGCCGTTCAACCCGAGCGGGTTCCGCGCCGGCACGCCGGCGCTGACGACGCGCGGGTTCGACGAGGACGACATGGCGACGGTCGCGGACTGCATCGCCGACGTCGTCGACCACCCCGACGACGAGGACGTGAAGGCGGAGGTCGCCGAGATCGTGCAGGGGCTGTGCGACGCGTACCCGATCTACGAGAACCTTATCTGAACGCACCGACCCGGTCGCGGTGACTCCCGTCCGGTCGATTGGCGGGTCGGTTCAGTTCTCGCCGAGTTGCGTCATGGCGTCCCGGAACGCTTCGACGGGTTGCGAGCCGCGGATCGACGTCCAGTCGCCGGTACTGGGGTTCGAGAGCGCGAACACCGGGGCGCCGCGTTCGATGCCGAGGTCGTCGAACGCGACGCTCGCGTCCGCTCGGACGCTCGCCGCCAGGGCGTCGCGGTCGTCGACGACGAGCCGTTCGACGGTCTCGCCGGGGACGCCGTCGACGACTGCGGCGTACGAGAGGAGGTTCGACTCGGCCGCCCACTCGCCGTTCTCCGGGCCTTGCTTCGAGAACACGTAGCGGTGGAACCGGCCCCAGGCGTTCGGGTCGTCGTCGCGGACGGCGCGCCAGACGGCCTTCGAGACGACGCCCGCGGACAGCGATCGCTCACCGAGGAGCGGGAGGTCGAGGAAGACGATGGCGAGGTCGCCGGTCGCGACGTGGTTCTCGGCGAGTTCCGGGAGGGTGTCCCCGTCGAATCGCCGACAGTACGGGCACTGGTAGTCGCTCCACGCGAACAGTCTGCGGTCGGCGTCGAGGGAGCCCATGACCGGGCGGTCGGCGTACGCGATGCCGAGGCCGTCGCTCTGCCCGGAATCGGCGGAGAAGTCGGCGGGGTAGTCGTCGACGTCGGCGGCGGTGTCCGCCGTGAGGTAGAGCCCTGCGGCACCGAGTCCGAGGACGCCTGCGGTGCCGGCGAGGACGCGGCGTCGCGTGCGGCCGCCGTTCGTGTCGTCTGCCATGTCGCCCGCTGGGTGCTTCCGCGGGTTAAGTCGCGCTGCGGTTCTCAGACCCTGCAAACGCGCGGGTCGCCCGTCCTGGCGAGCGCGAACAGGAGCGCGAGCACGCCGACGGCGCGGACGAGGTTCCCGGCGAACGGGAAGAGCGCGTACGCGCCGGCGACGCCGAGCAGCGGGAGGACGCCGGCGCCACAGCTCGCGCAGCCGGCCGCGAGGACGCCCGGCGCGACCCCGAGGAGGTTCTCGGCGCCGCCGGCGCCCCGGCGGAGCGTGCTCGCGACGACAACCGTGGTGACGCCCGCGAGGACGGCGTAGGCGACGGTGAGCGCGAGCCCGAGCCAGCCGGCGGCGTCGACCGTGCCGACGGTGTACGCGAGGAGGAGGTCGTCGACGGTGCTGGCGCTCGCGTGCAGTGCGGCCGCGACCGCGGTCGGGTTCGCGCTGGCGACGAGGAGGACGTACGTCGCAGCGGCGACGCCGACGGCGGCGGCGGTCGTTCCCGCGGACAGCAGCGGGTACGTGAGTGCGCGGTAGAGGCGGTCCGAGCGGGTGCGCGAGGGGTCGGTCGCACTCATGTCTCCTGCAGGCGTTCGACGACCTTCTCGAATGTCTCGTACGGCTGTGCACCGGGGATACCGAGCCACTTGCCGGTGGTGACGTTCGACATCGCGAACGCTGGGGTCGCGCGCCGGAGTCCGAGGTCGTCGACGGCGGTGGTGACGTCCTCCTGGACGGCGGCGGTGACGGCGTCCCGGCGTTCGTCCATGCAGACCCGCAGCTCGTCCTCGGCGACGCCGTCGACGCCGCGCGTGTACTCGTAGAGGCGGTCCTCGCTCGCCCACCCGTCGTTCTTGTCGCCTTGCTGCGCGAACACCTGCCGGTGCCAGCGTCCCCACGCGTTCGGGTCGTCGTCGCGGGCGACGCGCCACGCGCACTTCGACGCGGCGGCGGCGACGTCGGAGTCGGCGCCGAACACGGGGAGTTCGAGGAAGACGATGGCGAGGTCGCCGGTCGCGACGTGGTTCTCGGCGAGCTTCGGGAGGGTGTCGACGTCGAAGCGCTTGCAGTACGGGCACTGGTAGTCGCTCCAGTAGAACAGGCGGAGGTCGGCTTCGAGGCTGCCGAGGACGGGGCTGCCGGCGTAGTTCACCTCGAGGTGCGCGCTCTGTCCGTCCTCGCGGCGGAAGTCGCCGGCGAGGGCGTCGCCGTCGTCGGTCGCGAGCGTCGAGGCGGCGTAGACGCCGGCGGCACCGAGGCCGAGCGCGCCGCCGAGGGCGGCGAGGGCTGTGCGGCGCGAGACCGTGATGGGGGGTTCGTCGGTGGACCTGTCGTCGGGCACGACCGGACGACAGTCTTGCAGGGTTTTAACTATACTGGTGTGGGGTGTGGTCCGTGCGCACTCGCGCGGCACGCTTTTCGCTTCGCCGGCCCACCGTCCTCGTATGGACCACGACGCGCCGCGACGCCGGCTGCTCGCCACGCTCGGCGCCGTCGGACTCGCGGGATGCCTCACTGGGTCCGACGGCACGGACGAGGGGCTCGACGGTGACGGGACCACCGATGCGGACGACGGCGACGACCCCGGGTCCGAATCGAGCACGGCGGCTGAGGTGGTCGACGACGGCGAGCCCGCGACGACCGAGGCGGCGACGACGACTGATGGACTGGACCTCCGGGAGGCGAACGTCACTGGCGTCGAACTGGACGCGCAGGGCGACGGGCGGGTGCGGTTCTCTGTGACGCTCTATCACGACGACGACGGCGAGGACGGGTACGCGAACCGGTGGACGGCGGAGACGCGCGACGGCGAGGAGCTCGGGCGCCGGGAGCTCCTGCACGCGCACGGCACCCGCGAGTTCACGCGGTCGGAGACGGTGTCGGTCCCGATAGACGTGGAGTGCGTGGTGGTGCGCGGGCACGACCAGACGCACGGCTACGGCGGCCGGGCCGCGCTCGTGTCGGTGTCCTCGGGCGCGACGCGGTTCGTCGACCAGGGCCCCGGGCGGCGTTCGTTCGCGGACGCGGAGTGTCCGTGACCGTGGCGCGACACGGATGGACGGGAGCCGCGGGCAGTGCTGGCCGTCAGCGCCGTTGGTCGTAGCGGTTCCAGCCCATGTCGCTGCGGACGCCGCTCCAGACGCGAACGACGTTCACGAGGACGACGAGCGCGACGAGCGCCGGGGCGAGGACGTAGATGGGTGGGAAGAGCGCGAGGACCTGCGAGGTGGTGACGGCGTCGGCGTCGAGGAGGGCGGTGGTCTCGGCGGGACGCCGGCTGACGAGGTAGAGGACGGCGGCGATGGCGACCGTGAACGCCGTGGAGAGGGTGGTTCGGATGGGGCACGTGAACACGCGGACGGTGCGGGTGCGAAGCGACTCCGAGAACCGGCGGATGTCGCGCTCGCTTCGCCGTGCCCGTCGGCGGACGACCCAGGAGAGGAAGCGTCTGAACATGGGTTCTAGACGCGCGTTCGCGTCATACCCGTGCTGCCCAGTTGCTGACGGCCACCCGATAGGATACAAGAACATGCACAATTCGAGGTATCGAGGCGGCGTTTTGGGCACGAACCCGAGGGTTTTAGGCGGGCGTGGTCGTGAGGTCGACCATGACGAACGTCATCGACGGGAACGCGCTCGCGGACGAGGTATTCGACGGCGTCAGCGACGCCGTCGACGAGTTCGAGACCGAGGACGTCACGCCGGGGCTCGCGACCGTCATCATGGGCGAGGACCCGGCGAGCCAGACGTACGTGAACATGAAGCAACGCGACTGCGAGAAGGCCGGCGTGAACGGCGTGCACGTCGAGGTCGACGGCGACGCCTCCCAGAGCGACCTCCTCGACACCGTCGCGGACCTGAACGACCGCGACGACGTCCACGGAATCCTCGTGCAGACACCGCTCCCGGACCACGTCGACGAGCGCGAGATCATGACCGCCATCGACCCGGTCAAGGACGTCGACGGCTTCCACCCGGAGAACGTCGGGCGGCTCGTCGCGGGCGAAGCGCGCTTCAAGCCGTGTACCCCCCACGGCGTCCAGCGGATGCTCGCGCACGCCGGCGTCGACACCGAGGGCAAGGACGTCGTCATCGTCGGCCGGTCGAACATCGTCGGGAAGCCGCTCGCGAACCTCCTCATGCAGAAGGCCGACGGCGGGAACGCGACCGTCACCGTCTGTCACTCCCGCACGAAGGACCTCGAGGCGAAGACGCGGAACGCGGACGTCGTCGTCGCGGCCGCCGGGATGCCGGAGTTCGTCACGGGCGACATGCTCGCCGACGACGCGGTCGTCATCGACGTCGGCATCAACCGCGTCGACGCGGACACCGAGAAGGGCTACGAGCTCGTCGGCGACGTCGACTTCGAGAGCGCGAGCGAGAAGGCGTCGGTCATCTCGCCGGTCCCGGGCGGCGTCGGCCCGATGACGCGCGCGATGCTGCTGTACAACACCATCAAGGCGACGCGGCTCCAGACGGGCGTCGACGCGACCCTCCCCTGACGCCACCTGACCGCGCCTCCACTGCGCTCTGTTTTTCCTGCGCTCTATTCTCCCTACGTGTCGCCGAGCGACCGCAATCGGTCGGCGGCCTCGACGACCGCGCTCTCGTCGCCGGTCCGGTAGTACTCGTTCAGGCCGCGAGCGGCCGCGTAGAGCGAGTCGGCGTGCCGCGGGTCGACGTCGCCCTGGAGCGCCTGGACGCGCTTCTGGTGGGATTCGAGCCCGGTGAGGACGTCGTTCGCGGCGGGGACGAGCGTCCGGTCGGTCGCGTCGAGCCAGTCGCGGACGTCGCGCCGGTACCGCTCGACGAGGTCGGCGGTCGCGAGTCCGCGCGCCGCTCGCATCGCCGGGGGGACGTCCGCGGCGGGCGGTCGGTCGCCGGTGTCGGCGCCGCGGAGGAGCGAGAGCACGTAGTACTCGACGTCCTCGGGGTTCTCGAACGACCGCGTGCGGCCGACGACGTCGACGGCGTTCGCGAGCTCGCGCGCCGCCAGCCGACGCCCGTCGAACGCGACGAGGTCGCCGGCGTGCACGAACCCGTTCCCGCGCACGAACTCGCGGCACGCGGCCTTGACGACGTCCACGGCCTCGTCCTCCGGGGCGTCGTCCCACGCCGTCCGCGCGTCGGTGAGGTCGAACTCCGCGGGCGTGGTCGTGTGGAGCGCCCGGTCCTCGTCGACGCCGACGCTCCGCAGGCTCCCGCAGTCCGGGCATTCGACGGCGCCCGTGTCGTAGTACGACCACCGCGTCCCGCAGTCGCTGCACTCGCGCTCGCCGCGTATCTCCATGCTCTCGGGTTGGACGGGCGCGAGGAAATGTCCTCGGACTCGCCGACGCCCGCGTCGAGCGACCGGCGGCGGTTCAGTCCGCGTCGACGCGCGGGTCGACGACGCCCATCCCGAGGTCCTGACAGAGGTTCAGGATGATCGCACCGGTCACGACGACGACCACGAGCCCCATCGTCGTCGACACGTCCCGCGCCTTCACCGAGACGAGACCGAGCTGTCCGAGTCCGGGGAGGTCGAACACGAACTCGAGGACGAACGCGTGCACGAGGAGCGTGGTGACGACGTCGTCGAGGAATCCCGTCAGGAGCGGGAGGCCCGCGGTCCGGACGACGCCCGCCGCGATCCGCCAGTCGCTGGCGCCCTTCGCTCGGGCGAGCCGGACGAAGTCGTCGGTCGCGTACTCGAGGCACTCCGAGCGCGCGTACCGGACCTGGCCGCCGGCGAGCGTGATGGCGAGTATCGTCGCGACGATACCGAACTGGACGAGCGCGTCGGCGGTCCAGACGTCGACGGGCGCGCCCTGCGTGTAGTACTTCCCCTGGGACGTGCCGAGCGTGAACTCGACGAGCCCGAGCTGCGCGGAGAGCACGACGAGCGCGAGCTGGGCGACGACGAAGTTCGGGACGCCGAACGCGAGGTAGCCGACGGACCGGACGGCGCGGTCGACGTAGCCGCCGCGTCGGAGGGCGGCGTACGCGCCGAGGCCGACGCCGCTCGCGAACCCGACGAGGAGCGCGGGGACGACGTAGAGGAGCGTGTACGGCGCGTGCCGAGCGATGAGCGTCGTGACGGGCGGTCCGATGCTCCCGAGCCGGCTCACCGAGCGCCCCCAGTCGAGCGTCGCGAGGTTCCCGAGGTACGCGACGTACCGGTCGAGCAGCGGCTGAGTTCCGCCTTTCGCGGCGATGAGGGCCGGAATCTGGTCGGCGTTGACGTTGTAGTAGTTGAGGACGGCGGGCGCGGGGTCGGGGACGAGGACGACGGCGACGAACACGAGCGTCACGACCGCGTACAGCGAGAGCGCGGCGACGCCGACTCGTCGCAGGACGTACGTCCGGTTCACGACGTCCCTCCGCGGGGGCTCCGGCGAACGTGGGTCTGTCGGTCGGACGGGCTGGACACGTGACGCACGTGCGACCGGTCGCGAGAAATGTGGTTCGGTGTGTCAAACGGCTCTTTGAGGCACCATGAGCTGCGGCTCGCGGCGACGGGAGCGGTCGGCGACCGGGTCGACGCCGCCGTGGCTCCGCCGCGTGTCCCGTCGCGATGTAGCGGTTGGTGGTTCGCTATAGACGACCGTTCAGGCACGGAGCGCTCGGTAGCCGCAGTGTACCTAGCGTCGACGTGCCGCGAACGGGGCGGGTCAGCGGCCGTCGACGGCGGCGAGCGCGTCGTCGAGGTACTCGCGGGCCCGGGCGGCGAGCGCGTCGCTCCGGTCAGCCGAGCGCGCCTCGGCGGTGACGCGGACGAGCGGTTGCGTGCCGCTCGCGCGAACGAGGAACCAGCCGTCGTCGGTGTCGACGCGCACGCCGTCGCGGTCGTCGACCGCGTCGAAGTCCGCGCGGACCGCCTCGGCGACCGCCGTCATCACGGCCGCCTTGTCGGGGACCTCGACGCTCTCGCGGCGCGTCGGGTACGTCTCGACGGCGGCGGCGAGGTCCGCGAGCGGGCCGTCGGCCGCGACGAGCGCCGCGAGCTTGACGGCGGCGAGCGGGCCGTCCGGGCACTTCGTGGCGTCCGGCCAGATCCACGCGCCGCTCATCTCGCCGCCGAACACGACGTCGTCGGCCTCGGTCCGCTCGGCGACGAACCCGTCGCCGACCTTCGTGTGGACGAGCGTCGCGCCGACGGCCGCGAGCGCGTCGTCGACCGCGAGGCTCGTGTTCAGGGGGGCGGCGACGCGGTCGCCGCCGCCCGCGACGGCCGTCGCGAAGACGGCGAGGAGGACGTCACCGGCGAGGAACTCGCCGTCGCTCGACACCGCCATCATGCGGTCGGCGTCGCCGTCGTGCGCGATGCCGAGGTCCGCGTCGCTCGCCGCGACGAGCGCGGAGAGCGCGCCGCAGTGCTCGGCCGTCGGCTCGCTCGGTCGTCCGGGGAACGAGCCGTCGGGCTGCGCGTTCAGCGTCTGGACGTCGGCGCCGAGACGGTCGAGGACGGTCGCGGTCACGCCACCCATCCCGTTCCCGACGTCGACGACGACCGACAGCCCGTCGAGGCTCGCGTCGACCGCGTCCGCGAGCGCGTCCGCGTGGCGGTCCACGGCGTCCTCGAGCCGGCGTTCCGCGCCGACGTTCGCCGCGTCGACGAGCGCGTAGTCGCTCTCGCGGACGCGGCGCGCGATGGCGTCCTGCTGGGCGCCGTCGAACGCACGCCCCGAGGCCGTCCAGAGCTTCAGGCCGTTGTCCGGCGCCGGGTTGTGGCTCGCGGTGACGGACACGCCCGCGTCTCCATCGACCCACTCGACGGCGCGCGCTACCGTCGGCGTGGACGCCATCCCGACGCGCACCACGTCACTTCCGCCCTCGCGGAGACCGGCGGCGACCGCGTCCGCGAGCGGTTCACCGCTCTCCCGCGGGTCGCGGCCGACGACGACAGTCCCGTAGCCCTCCGCGGCGAGCGCCCGGCCGACCGACAGCGCCAGCTCGCAGGTGACCTCGTCGCCGACGCGACCCCGTATCCCGCTCGTTCCGAACATGACAGTCGATACCGGCGTCCGGCAGGTAGTTATAACCTCTCCGTTGGTGCGGTGGCGAGCGACCGGTCGCCGTACGCTCCCGGCGCGGCGTCCCGCGGGTAGTGTCGTCGTACCGCGCTCGAAGCGGCCTCGTCGACGCCGGGTAACGGCATCATAACGACGCTCCTGTGCGTCGACGACAGACCGATGACACGCCATCGCGCTCCGTGCCGCGGCCCGCCCGCCGTTCGGTGGGCGTCGGTGACCGGGTTGCACGACCTGGAACCGCCCGCCGCCTCGGCGGTCGGTGCGTCCAACACCGACCGCGAGTGGTCGTGAGCGCACCGACGGAGGCGGTCGCTCGCGCACGGCGCGCGGACGTCTCGTTCGTCGCCGCCGCGGTCGCGTACTACTGGCTCGGGTCGCTCGTTCCCGTGCTCGCGCTCGGGTTCGTCGCGGTGCAGCTCGTGTACGGAGGCGTCCTCGCGGACGTGACGCTCACGTACCTCGACGGGGTACTGACGGCGGACGGCCGGTCGCTCCTCCGGCGAGCACTCGTCGACTCCCGGGGCGCGACCGGACTCGGCGCGGTCGGCGTGCTCGGCCTCCTATGGGGGTGGTCGCGGCTCTACGCCGCCCTCGAAGCCGCGTTCGAACGCGTCTACGAGACCACGGCCGACGACGGGCTCGCGGCGCGAGCGCTCGCCGGCGCGGTCGTCGTCCCCGCCATCTCCATCGGGATGGCGCTCGCCGCGTCCGGGCTCCTCACCACGTCCGGCGGCCTGACGTGGCAGGTCCTGCACGTCGTCGCCGTCGCGCTCGCGCTCTTCCCCGTGTTCGTGACGCTCCCGCCGACACGGCCGGGGTTGCGTGCCGCGATCCTCGGCGCGAGCACGACCGCCGTCGCGTGGTCCGCACTCCGGTTCGGGTTCGAGGTGTACGCCGCGTACGGGTCGTACTCGCCCGCGTACGGCGTCATCGGCGGCCTCATCCTCGTCGTCACGTCCCTCTACCTCGGCGCGCTCGCGCTCCTCGTCGCGGTCGCGCTCACCGCCACGCTCGACGCGTGACCGACCGAACCGACCGGCGTCCGCGACCGACCCGTCGGGACGGGCGCGACCGACGAACGGTTCGGGTGGCGGTCCGACAGGCAGAACCTGCATCACCACCAGCGTTTATGCCACTCGGCGCGAAAGAGGGGGTTGCAATGACACGGAGTTCCCAGGCTCCTGGTCGAGAAATTCTCCGACGGTAAGCCGACCGTCGTAGCCGACGACCACGACCTGTCCCTGTGCGTCGGCGACGAAACGCACGACCTGAGCCGCGACGAAGCAGCACAGTTACGCGACGCGTTGTCGAACGCGCTCACGCGCACCACCGAGTACGTCCACACGACGGGCACGCACCGCGAGGACGACGCGTACGTCGTCGCGCGCCGCGGCGCCGACTCCGCCGGCCACGAGAAGGTGTTCGAGTCCTTCGAGGCCTGCGAGCGCGTCTACGAGCAGCTCCCCGCGTCGTTCACCGCGTCGGACGTCGAGCGGTCGGGCCTCACCGGCGGGCGCCGGCACATGCTCGTGTGGCACTACGCGGAGCATCCCGCGTTCGACTGCGAGCTCGCGTCCCGTCAGCCCCTCACCGTCGAGAAGACCGATGACGGCGAGGGCGCGGACGCGACCGCGTCCGCGGACGAATCGACGAACGGCGACCACCTGGGGGTGATGCCCGCGGACGACTGACGGAACGGTCGGATGTGGCCGCCGGGCGTTCGGTGATAGACCGCGGGGCTGCCGGGACGCCAGTCCTTTTGCGACCGCGTGCCGTGCCCTCGGCCATGTCACGAGACCACGCGAGGGCGAGCAGCGGGCCGCGACCGTCGACGTTCTCCATCGTCGCCCGCGACCCCGACCGGGACGCGGTCGGTGTCGCCGTGCAGTCGAAGTTCGTGAGCGTCGGGAGCGTCGTCCCGTTCGCGGACGCGAGCGCCGGCGCTATCGCGACGCAGTCGTTCGCGAACGTCGCGTACGGCCCGGACGGCCTCGACCTCCTTCGCGACGGTCACCCCGCCGACGAGGTCGTCGACGAGCTCACCGACGGCGACGAGGAGGCCCCGCAGCGACAGGTCGGCGTCGTCGGCCAGGACGGGTCGGTGGCGGCGTTCACGGGCGACGAGTGCTTCGACGTCGCCGGGGACATCCAGGGCGAGCACTACACGGTCCAGGGGAACATCCTGGAGAACGACGAGACGCTGCCCGCGATGGCGGACGCGTTCGAGGCGACCGACGGCGGGCTCCCCGAGAAGCTGCTCGCGGCGCTGCACGCCGGGAACGACGCCGGCGGTGACTCCCGCGGCGAGCAGTCCGCGGCGATGTACGTCGCGAAACCCGAGGGCGGCTACGACGGGAGGAACGACCGGTGGATAGACGTGCGCATCGACGACCACGAGCACCCCATCGACGAGCTCGAACGCGTGTTCAAGGTGTACGACGTGACGCTGCTCGCGCGCGAGGAGCCCGACGTCGTCCGGGACCTCGAGGGCGAGGTCGCGCGCGAGGTCGCGGCGACGCTCGCGGACCTCGGGTTCTACGACGGCGACCCCGAGTCGGTCGCCGACGCCGGGTTCGGGGACGCCGAACGCGACGCGCTCGAGGGGTTCCGCGGGATGAACAACTTCGAGAACCACGACCTCTCGGTCATCGAGGACGCGCTCGTCCGCGGCTGGGAGGACGCCTCGGGCGAGGGCGAAGCCGAACTCGTCGACGCGATCTGGCACGGCCTGCAGCGCCTGGACCGCGAGTAGGCGCTTCGGCGCCTCGACCGCGAGCAGGCACGTGCGATCCTGGCTCGGTCCGACGCACGGACCCGCTGCCGGGGAGGAGGCTTTTTCCCTCGCACCCGTCTACGTCGGGGTATGTCAGGGGCTGACGGTGGGTCGTTCGAGGAGGACCTCGCGGGGCTGTTCGAGGATCATCGGGTGAACGCGGCGCTCGCGTGGGTGGTGGTCGCGGTGCTCGTCGTCGACGCGGCGACGGAACTGCTGCTCGGCGGCGTCCCGTCGGCTGTGTTCGCGGCGGGCGTCGCCGCGCTGGCGGCGCTCCCCGCGGTCGCGTTCCGGAACCCGCGCATCATGCTGCCGTGGGAGGTCGTCGCGCTCGCGGCACTCCCGATGCTCGGCCGCCTGTTCGCGACCCTCCCGGTCACGGAGGCGCTCGCGACGTACCTCGCGGTCGCGGCGGTGGCGCTCATCGTCGCCGTCGAGCTGCACGTGTTCACGCCCGTGAAGATGACCCTCGGGTTCGCGGTGCTCTCGGTCGTCGTGTTCACGACGGCCGGCGCGGGCGTCTGGGCGGTGACGCGGTACGCGGGGTTCGTGTTCCTCGGCTCGCCGTTCGTGCAGGACAACGAGGCGTTGATGATCGAGTTCGTGTACTCGATACTCGCCGGCGTGCTCGCCGCGGGCGTCTTCGAGTTCTACGTCCGTCGACGCGCGAACCTGGACCGCCTCCCGCCGGGAGTGACTGTCCGATGACCACGCTCTCCTCGCTCGGCCTTCCGAAGCACCGTCAAGAGCAGCTCACGCGAGTCATGCAGCTCTCGCTCATCGGGCTGCTGTTCGTCGGCGTCTACGAGCTCAACGCCGGTATCGTCGTGAACTGCGTGGTCGGGCTCGTCGTCACCCAACTCCCAGCCATCGTCGAACGGGACTACGACGTCCCCATGGACGCCGGACTGACCCTCTGGATCACGAGCGCCGCGTTCCTGCACGCGCTCGGGACGGTCGGCCTCCCCGGGATGGAGGACTCGTTCTACCGGACGCTCCCCGTCTGGGACGACGTCACGCACGCGTTGTCGGCGAGCGTCGTCGCCGCCGTCGGGTACGCGACGGTGCGTGCGCTCGACGAGCACTCCGAGGACATCCACCTGCCGCGTCGCGTCACGTTCGCGTACGTCCTCGCGTTCACGATGGCGTTCGGCGTCGTCTGGGAGACCCTCGAGTTCGCCATCTCGCTCGCGACGCGCGCGCTCGGCATCGGGAACGTCCTCACGCAGTACAGCGTCGAGGACACCCTCGGCGACCTCGTCTTCGACCTCGTCGGTGGCGCGCTCGTCGCCGTCTGGGGCCACGTCTACCTCACCGACGTCGTCGGCGCGCTCCGGGCGCGACTCGCGAACGACTCGCATGTGGAGTGATAGCGCGCCCCTAGGCTTACGTCGGGTGCGGTCGACCACCCGAACGCGATGGTATTCAAGAAGATAACCCTCATCGGTACGAGCCCCGAGAGCTTCGACGCCGCGGCCGACGACGCCATCGACCGCGCGCAGGACACCCTCCAGAACGTCCTCTGGATCGAGGTGGACGAACTCGGCGTCGAGGTCGCGAGCGTCGAGAACCGCGAGTACCAGGCGGAGGTCACGGTCGCGTTCGAGCTCGAAGGCTGACGCGACCGCGACGCTCGCCCTCGCTGCACGCCGCCGTCCCCGCGTGGTGGCCGACGTCTCACCAGAACGCCTACCAGGTGGTCCGTCGAACCCACGGGCATGGAACCGGTCGACGAGCGCGACCTGGAGTGGCGCGAGTACGAGCACGGCGAGTCCGCGTTCCGACGGAAGCGCCTCGCGGCGGCCGCCGGCGCCGGCGACGACCTCGGCTGTAGCCTCTACGAGCTGCCGGCGGGGAAGCGGTCGTGGCCGTACCACTACCACACCGGGAACGCGGAGGCCATCTACGTGCTCGCCGGCAGCGGCTTCGTGCGTCTGGGCGACGACGAACATCGCGTCGAGGCGGGCACGTACGTCCCGTGTCCCGCGCGGCGCGAGGGCGCGCATCGCGTCGTGAACGACGGCGACGACCCGCTCCGGTACCTCGCGGTGTCGACGATGACGGAGCCGGACGTCGTCGAGTACCCGGACAGCGAGAAGGTCGGCGTCTTCGCCGGGGCACCGCCGGGGAGTCGCGACGAACGCTCGATACACGGGTACTTCCGGACCGAGGACGCGGTCGACTACTGGGACGGCGAGGAGTGACTCGGGACCGGGAGCTCAGCGCGGGCGTTTGAACACGAGGGACTGCGAGTTCCCGCTCGCCTCGCTGAGGTCCTCGACGAGCTCCCAGCCGTCGCGGCCGAGTTCGTTCAGTCGGTCCTCCGGGTCCTCGACGGACTTCCCGAGGAACGACGTGGACAGGTCGACGACCTTGTACTCCCACTGCTGTCGCGTTGACATGCTCGCGACTCCGAGGGCGCCCGAGAAGTGTCTTGTGTTCGTCAGGTCCGGAACGACTCGCCGCAGCCGCATTCGCTGACGACGTTCGGGTTCTCGACGTGGAACCCCTCGCCCTGGAGCCCGCCCTCGAACGCGAGGTGGCTGCCTTCGACGTAGTCGAGGCTCGCGGGGTCGACGAACACGCGCAGTCCGTGATGGTCGAACACCGAGTCCTCGTCGGCGGGTCCGTGCTCGAACCGCATCCCGTACGACAGGCCCGCGCAGCCGCCTTGCTTGACGAACAGGCGGAGTCCGGCCTCCTCGACGTCCATGTCCTCGCTCTCGAGGAGCGAGACCGCCTCGGACGCGGCCTCCTCGCTGACCGTCAGCGACCCGCCCGGCTCGGCGCTCGCGGTTTCCGTGCTCATACTACAACTGAGGGAGCGCGACCGTGTTAAGCGTGGCGTCGACGGCACCGAACCCGTCCACCACCGACCCCGGGTTTACGTCTCCCGTAAACCTCGATGCATGGCGGGTGTCAGTCGTCGCGCTCGGTGCGTTTGCGGACGCTCTCGGCGTGGGCTTCGAGGCCTTCGGCTTCGGCGAGCGTGGTGATGGCGTCCGCGAGGTCGCCCAGTCCTTCCCCGTCGAGGCGCTGGACGGTCGTGGACCGCACGAACTCGTCGACGCTGAGGCCGCCGTGGCGTTTCGCGCCGCCGTTCGTCGGGAGGACGTGGTTCGTGCCGGAGGCGTAGTCGCCGGCGGCGACGGGCGTGTGCGAGCCGAGGAACACGCTCCCGGCGTTGTCGATGCGGTCGAGGAGCGCCTCGTCGTCGTCCGCGTGGATGGCGAGGTGCTCGGCGGCGTACTCGTTCGCGAACAGCACCGCCTCGCTCATCGAGCGCGCGAGCAGCACGCCGGACGCGTCGCTCGCCAGTGCCTCCCGGATGGTGTCCTCGCGCTCTCGGCCGTCGACCTGCGCGGCGACCTCGTCGACGACGTCGTCCGCGAGATTGGCGTCGTCGGTCGCCGCGACGACGCTCGCGTTCGGGTCGTGCTCGGCCTGCGCGACCAACTCCGCGGCGACGAGCTCGGGGTCGGCGGTGTCGTCCGCGAGCACGAGCACCTCGCTCGGCCCCGCGAGGAAGTCGATGTCGACGTCCCCGCGCACCTCCGCCTTCGCCGCCGTCACCCACTTGCTTCCCGGGCCGACGACCTTCTGGACGTGCGGGACGGTCTCGGTGCCGTACGCGAGCGCCGCGATGGCCTGCGCGCCACCGATACTGTACACCTCGTCCGCACCGGCCGCGTGCACGGCCGCGAGCGTCGCCGGGTTCAGCTCCTCGGCGGGCGGCGTCGCGACGACCACCTGCTCGACGCCCGCGACCTTCGCCGGGACCACGCCCATGATGGCGCTCGACGGATACGCGGCGGTCCCGCCGGGCGCGTACACGCCGACGCGGTCCAGCGGCCGGAACCGCCGACCGAGCTCGCGCCCCGGCGAGAACTCGTCGCGCCAGTCCGCCGGCACCTGTCGCTCGTGGAACTCGCGGACGTTCGCGACCGCGGTATCGATGGCGTCGCGGACGGCGGGGTCCACGCGGTCCTCGTACGCGCGCTCGGCGGCGTCGCTCACGTCCAGGTTCCCGACGGAGACGCCGTCGAAGTCCTCGGTGAACTCGCGGACCGCGACGTCGCCCTCCTCGCGCACTCGTTCGACGACCTCGCGGACGTCCTCGCGAGCGCTCTCGACGCCGGCGTCACGTTCGAACAGCGCACGGCGTCGGTCGCTCCCGAGGTCCGCGATCTCGTTGACGTCCATGCATCGGCGTTGACAGCGACCGGAGAAAAGCCGTTTCCTTCGCGGGTTCCCCGCCGGGACCGTCCCGAACGTCGCCGGCGACGGTCTCGACGGGTCGCGACTACCAGCTGTCGACGACCCGGTTCGCGCAGCCGCCGTCGGCGAGGAAGTCCGGCTCGTGGCCGTCGACGTCGCTCGCGCCGTGGTCGACGTAGTTCTCGGGCGGGGTCTCCTCGATGCCTTCGGCGCCGAGAGCGGTCTTGTCGAACGAACTGACGAGGTGGCCTCCCGTTCCTCGACGCGGGTCGTCGCTGGTCGTCGCGGGTCGTCGCGACGGCTCAGGGTACCGTCGCTGTGCGGAGTGATAGGTGACGACCCCATGGAGCAGGCCGCTCCTGTACGGTGCGGCCGTGCTGGGGTGCCGTCTGACGCAGGTGCGGGACCGTCGCGTTGCGGACGGCCGCGGTCGCTCCGAGACGCCGTGTGCACGACGCCGCGAGGGGGAGTGCGGCGCCAGGCATCGACCCGTCGGGGGGACGAGGCGACCGTGTGTCGGCGTCCGTGCCACGGCGAGTCGTGGGGGGGACGGTCTCGCCGCGGCGCGGCCATGCCCGTGGTCCGAGCGACCGCGGACCGCACGCTGCATTCGCAGTTGGACCTCACAGAACAAATAGGTGTCGCTTTCGGAAGTTTCCAATGGTTATCTCAGGTCGCGTCGTCGGTGCCGAACAGCACCGTCCGCAGGGACACCGCGAACAGCACGACGACGAGGACGAACGCGACCAGTCCGAAC
Source organism: Halorubellus amylolyticus (assembly GCF_034808145.1). Taxonomy (NCBI): domain Archaea; kingdom Methanobacteriati; phylum Methanobacteriota; class Halobacteria; order Halobacteriales; family Halorubellaceae; genus Halorubellus; species Halorubellus amylolyticus. The sequence continues at coordinate 206,651 of NZ_JAXHGM010000004.1, read as the reverse complement.
GGTGCCGCGAGCAACTGCGCCGTCCGGTACCCGAGCGCGAGCCGGCCGAACCCGAGCGTCACGAAACTCGCGAGCACGCACCCGAACGCGACGAACGACAGCGACACGAACCGGTTCCGGTCCATGCGGCGACTCCGGCCGCGCCCGCCAAGTCCGTTTCGTCCGACCGCCTCGCCTCATGATGCGTGGTACCGTCACTGTAGCCACCATCGGACTTATTCCGTCCACTGCAGAATCCACTGGCGTGACAGCGGACGCGACCGCGGAACCGAACGACGGAGCTTCGAGCGAACGCGGTTCCACGGCGAACGCGAACGCCGACGGCGCGCCGAGCGACGCCGACGCCGCACCGAGTGACGCGGTCGTCGAGGCACGCCTCGAGGACGCGCTCGAACGCGTCGCACACGGCGCGACCGTCTCCGTCCCCGGTATCCTCGCCGAGCGCGGACTCTCGGTCGCGTTCACCGCCGCCCTCACCAACGGGTTCGGCGCCGCAGCGTACGGCGTGTTCGCGCTCGCGCGCCGCAGCCAGGCGTACCTCCTCCACCTCGCGTTCGGGTTCAACAGCGGCCTCAGTCGGTTCCTCCCGAACGCCGACGACGACGCCGAGCGCGACGCCATCGTCACGTTCGCCGTCCTCCTCCTGCTCGGCGTCGCGACCGCCTTCGGCGCCGCGCTCTACGTCGCCACGCCCACCATCGTCGACCTCGTCGAGGTCGGCCGCGAAGGCCAGTTCGGCGCACTCCTCCGCGTGTTCGCCGTCGGCCTCCCCGCGGTCGCGTGGCTGTTCACCGTCAGCGGCGTCCTCCGCGGGCTCGAAGCCGTCGTCCCGTTGACGCTCACGATGCGCGTCGGCGTCCCGGTCGCGCACCTCGCCGTCGCGGGCGTCGGCGTCCTCGTCTTCGACGACGTCGTGCTCGTCGCCGCCGGCGTCGTCGCGGCGAGCGCGCTCGTCGGCACCGTCGCGATGGCGTGGTTCGCCCGCGACCGCGGCATCCGCCCGCGCCTGAGCGGCCCCGACGTCCGCGGGCTCTGGAAGCGCTACGTCACGTACACGTTCCCGCTGTTCCTCGGCGGGTTCGCGACCGTCACCCAGCGCCTCGGGTTCTACCCGCTCATCGCGTGGTTCCTCTCGGGCCTCGCCGGCGGCGTGTTCGCCGTCGGCGTCCTCGTCGGGTCGCTCGTCCGCCTCCCCCTGAACGCCATCAACCAGTTCATCCCGCCCGTCGCCGCGGAACTCAACGAGGAGGGCTACGACCGCGCGCTCAGCCGACTGTATCACGTCACGAGCCGCATCGTCCTCGTCGGCGTCACCGCCGCCGCCGTCCCCGTCGTCGTCTATCGACGCGAGCTCATGGCGCTGTTCGGCGAGGCGTTCGTCCCGCACGCCGACCTGCTGGCCGGGTTCGTCGTCGCGCAGTACGTCGCCTGCGCCGCCGGCAGCGTCGGCATCCTCCTCATGATGACGGACAACCAGCGCGCGCTCCTCGTCGTCAACTCCGCCATCACCGCCGCGCTCGTCGTCGTCGCCATCCCCCTCACCGCGAACTACGGGCTCCCCGGGCTCGTCGGCACGTACGTCCTCATGCTCACCCTGAACAACACGCTCGAGGTCGTCGTCCTCTACCGCCTCGAGGGCCTCCAGCCGCTCACGCGCCGCCACGGCTACACGCTCGTCGCCGCCGTCCCGCTCGCCGTCGCCGCGCTCGGCGCGCGCGCACTCCTCCCCGGCGCGCTCGGGCTCGCGGTCGGCGTCCTCTTGGGGCTCGGCGCGTACGCCGCGACCCTCCGCCGGCTCGGGTTCACGCCCGTCGAACGACGCCTCGTCGGCACGCTCGCCGACCGGTACCGCGAAGCGCTCGCAGCCCGTCGTCCCGCCTGAGACCATGTCCGGGAACGCCCGCACCCGCGACGGGACGGCTTTCGACCCGACGCACGCGCTCGTCGTCCGGACGACCGTCGACGCGACGACCGAGGCCCGAGCGACCGCCGCGGCCGTCGACGCCGTCCTCGACGACGCCGACGTCGTCACCGTCCGCGTCGACCTTCAGGCGCTCGCGTCCGACCATCCCGGGGTCGCGGGCGACCTCCGTGCCGCGTTCACCCCCACGGCGGACGAGCGCGACGACCGGACGGGACCTGGTGTGCGGACGCTGCGAGCGCCGGTCGCAGCCGGCCGAGAGGCGCTCTCGGCGGTGCTCGCGCTCGATTCCGTGCATCGGTTCGTCGCTGTCGAGCGCGTCGACGCGTTCCGCGACGGCCGGCAGGTCCTCGCGTACGTCCCCGACCACGGCCGGTTCCGAATCGACGCGGACGCCGCGGCCGACCCCGACGCGCTCCTCGGTCGCGTGGCCGACGCGCTCGCGACCGAGCCGGCTGGCGTCCTCCCTGCGCGTCCGCTCGCCACGTGGATCGACGCCGGCACGCGCTACGCGCTCGAACCGCCGTCGCTGTGCGTGAACGACGACGCGTGCTTCGACCTCGGGGCGCTGGAACGCGTCGCACTCGACCCCGACGACGGGGTCGTCCGCGTCGCGTGGACGACCGGCGACGGTCTCGCGGCCCGGGCCCTCGACGCGCTCGGCCCGAACCGGCCAGCGCGACTCCGGTTCGATGCCACGAGCCGGTACGACCGCGTCGCCACCGCGTTCCGCACGGTCGCCGACGCGCTCGACGTCCCCGTCGACGACTGACACACCGACGTCCCGTTGGATGACCGACCCATGGACGTCCCGTTCGACGACCGACCCATCGACGCGACCGCCGGAATCGAGGGTCCGCAAGCGCAAGGTACGAACCGCTAGCTCGCGTCCGGAGAGACGTGCATCGACGACGCGTGCTCGCCGTCTGTCTCCTCGCCATCGCGCTCGCGACCGTCGCCGCGCCAGCGCTCGGGCACGTGCCGGCGTTCTCGGCGGACAACGACGACCCGGGGAACGCGACGTACGTCGACGACCCGGCGAAGTCGTGGTCGTTCTACGACGACGTCGAGGCGAACGAGAGCGCGTACTACCGGACGTACCTCGACGCGGGCGAGCGCCTCCAGGTGAGCACGTTCGTGCCGCGCGACGGCGATTTCAGGCCCGGGTTCGTCGTCATGAGTCCCGCGCTGAACGGCACGGACGGCGTGCCCTCTCACGTCGAGGTCCCCGAGGGGTACGGCGCGCGCGTCGTCGACCCCGACCCGGCGGTCGACGCCGAGTACGAGCCGTTCACGCCCGCGGCGCTCTACCGGACCGCGGCGCTGAACGCGACCGTCGACACCGCCGGGACGTACTACGTCGCCGCGTACGAGCCCGACCGCGGCGCCGGCGCCGTCGGCGTCGTCGTCGGCCATCGGGAGACCTTCGGCGTCGAGGAGTACGTCACCGTCCCCCTCGACCGACCGCGCATCCACGAGTGGGAGGGCCAGCCGGCGTGGTTCGTGTACGGGCCCATCCTCCTCGGCGCGCTCGCGACCCTCGGCGCGTTCGCGTGGTGGACTGGGGGCGACCGCGAGGACGCCACTGACGGTGGCGCTCGCACGACGCGCTCGCTCGTCCTCGCGGTCGCGTCCGCGCTCTACGGCGGCGGTGCCGCGGGCGTCGCCGTCCAGACCGCCGTCGCCGCGAGCGTCGCCGGCGTCACCCTCGGCGTCCTCGTCACGCTCGCGTTCGTCGCGATACCGGCGCTCCTCGGGTGGTACCTGCTCGGTCGCGCCATCGGCGACCGGCCGTCGTCCCGCGCCAGTCGCGGGACGCTCCTCGGCGTCGCACTCCTCGGCGTCGCCACGTGGGCCGGGTTCGTCGTCGGTCCCGCACTCGTCGTCCTCGCCGCGTTCCTCCCCGGAGAAGCGCGCGCCTGACCGACCGGCCGGCTACGACGACCTCCGGCGAACGTCGCCGACGGACGCGTCCGCGTCGACGGTACCGACCGGTCGGTCGTTGCCCGCAGTGACCGTCACCTCGAACCGTGGCGACTGCCGGGACACTAGCTCGACGTCCGAGAGATCGAGCGCCGACGGGAGGACCGCGGCGTCGAACTGGTCGAGACTCCCCGGCGGGAACGAGCACTCGTTGAACCACTCCTCGCGCTCGCGACAGGAGAGCTTCGCTGCGAGACCGCGAACGCGGTCGCTCGCCGGAACGCCGGCCGCCGGACGGTCGACGGCGCTCGCGCTCTCGGGTGGTGGGTTCGTGACGAGTCGCCCCGTCAGAAATCGAATCTTCGTCGCCCCGAGGGGCGGGTCGAAGACCGTAGTTACAGACGCGTCAGGTTCGTCGCGCGCGGACCCTTGTCCGCCTGCTCGATGCTGAATTCGACCTGCTGCCCCTCTTCGAGGTCCGGACCGCCAACGTCTTCCATGTGGAAGAACACGTCGTCGTCCGCGTCGTCAGTCGAAATGAAACCGTAGCCGCCAGTGTCGTTGAAGAAGTCAACTTCGCCTTCTGCCATTGCGACCAGACAGAGCGCCGGTACACTGTTAAGGCTTGCGAGAGACGCGGTACCACGACTGTCGGGTGGCGTCCTCACGGGTCGTCGCAGCGCTCGCGGACGAACGCGCGGTGGTCAGCTTCGATGGCGGCGCGCTCGCTGGGGCTCGCGTCCTGGTGCCAGAGCCCGAAGCACGCCATCGCGCCGACGCGCTCGCCGAACTCGTAGAACGCCATGCGTTCGCGGACGGCGTCGGTGAACGCGAACCCGTCGTCGCGAGCTGCGGCGTACGCGTCCCGGAACGTCCGCCGGCGCGCGGCGAGCGTGGCGTCGTCGGGGTCGCCGGCGTCGAGCAGGTTGAACTCCGCGGACGCGAGGTTGCTCGCGGGTTCCGCGGCCGAGAGGTTCGCCCAGTCCAGGACGGCGTTCGTCGCGCCGGTGTCGACGTCGACCAGGAGGTTCCCGTAGCGATAGTCCCAGTGACAGTACCGCGGATCGTCGGCGGCCGGGAGCGTCGGGACGGTTCGTTCGACGTGCGCGCGGAGGACGGACTGCAGGTCCGCGAACCGCTCGCGGTCGTCGGTGACGCCCGGGAAGAACCCGCCGTCGTCGAGCGAGTCGATGGCCGCCAGACAGTCTTCGCGAGCCTTCTCGAGGCCGTTCTCGGCCCGTGGGTTGTCGTCGGTGTCGAGGACCGCGAGGTCGCCGTCGCGGACGCCGACGGTCCCGACGCCGGGGAGCGTCCCGAGGTCGTGGAGTGCCGCGAGGTTCTCGCCGGCCGCCCGTAGCAGGCGGCGGACCGCAGGCTCGTCGAGCACGTCGGCCTCGCCTTCGAGCGCCGCCCCGGGGACGTACTCGAGGAGGTAGAACGGCGCGGGGAGCGCGTCGTGTGCGTCGCGGTACCCGTAGACGTCGGGGACGGGGGTCGTCGTCTCCCGGCCGACGCGTTCGAGGAGTCGCGGCTCGGCGCGCGCGACCTCGGCGTCGACCCACGTCGCCGTCGTCGCCTTGAGGACGACGCGTCGGTCGCCGGTCGACGTCGAGACGTCGAGGGTCGCCACGAAGTCCGTCCCGTCCGCAGCGCGCTCCACGCGCTCGACGGTCCACCCGGGGCGGAGCTCTCGCACCATCTCCCGGACGGCGTCGTCCGACACGTCGGCGTCCGCTCGCGTCCACTCGTCGGTCACGTCCGCACTCGCGGCGTTCGAACACACGAAGCTATCGGCCGCATGCGAGTCGTTCACTCGCACGTTAGCGGCGAGACGCGACGCCGTGGCCCCAGTCCTCAGTCCCCGGCCGTGGACGCGGGTCGACACGGTGGATGGTCGTCGAGGCGAGCGTAGTCGACGACGTCGGTGCCGAGGTCCGCGACGCGCTCGGCGACACCGTCGTCGACGATCTCGTCCGCTCGCACCGTCGAATGGGACGACGGCACCGCGACCTCCACGGGGAGCGTCCACGCGTTCAAGGTGCGTGCGACCGTCCGGAGGTGCGCGAGCGCGCTCCCCGGGAACCGCCCGCCAGCGACCTCCACGAGGCCGACGGTCTTCCCGCCGAACTCCTCGCGCCCCAGGTAGTCGAGGGCGTTCTTCAGGACGCCCGAGTACGACCCGTGATAGTTCGGTGTGCCGAGGAGGACGGCGTCCGCGTCCGCGACGTGGCGCCGAAGCGTCGTCGCGTCGCCGGCGTCCGTCGCGTCCGCGTCGAACGGCGGGAGGTCGTACGCGTCCAGGTCCACGAGTCGCGTGTCGGCGCCGCGGTCACGGGCCGTCGAGAGCGCTGCGCGGAGCACGACCTTCGTCTTGCTCGCGTCGCGTCGACTCCCGCACAACGCCACCACCGTCGGTGTGTCAGTTCCGAGCATCGTCACGTCTCGGGGTTCCGGTGGGACCGAGTTAAGCGGTCGCTGAAACGACGTATTGTAGCGAAACGAACACGAAGGCGGGCGGGGCCGCGCCCACGATTCGCGTCGGTCGTCGGCGGTGCAACGACACGCGAGCGGTGTCCCGTCGATGGCGGCCGATAGCGTCCGTCAGCAGTCGTCGTCGTTCTCGCGCGCTGAGACCCACCGCTCGGAGATATCCGCCTTCCGCGCGTCTCTCCACGTGATCCGCGATGACTGAAACCACCCTCACCGAGAACCTCGTCACCGAATCGACCACCGGCACGGTCCGGGCGCGGCGTCGCGCCGGTCTCGTCCTCGCGGTCCTCTCCGCGCAGTTCATGACGGTCATCATGCTCGCCGCGGCGATGGCTCCCGGGTACGACTTCGGCGCGAGCGCCATCAGCGACCTCGGGGTGTTCCCCGAGACCGCGTGGCTGTTCAACGCCTCGCTCGTGCTCGTCGGCCTCCTGAACGTCGCGGGCGGGTACTACTACCACCGCGTTCACGGGAAGCGCTGGCTCCTCGGCGCGTTCGTACTCGCCGGCCTCGGTGCCGTCGTCGCCGGCGCCGTGCCGCTCGGCACCAGCGACCTCCACAGTCTCGGCGCGCTCCTCGCGTTCCTGTTCTTCAACGTGCAGGCGATCGGGGCGGGGACGCAGGTCCGCGGCGCGATGCGGTACGCGTCCGTCCTCGCGGGCGTCGTCGGCATCGCGTTCCTCGCGCTCATGATCGTCGGGGACGCCGGGAACCCCGCGGTCTTCGGCGCTATCGACCACGGCGGTGCCGAGCGCATGATATTCTACCCGGCGATGCTCTGGCTCGTCGCCTTCGGCGGCTACCTGCTCGGCCGCGGCGAGACCACCACCGTCGCCTGAGCGCTCCGCGCGACGGCTGAGCGGATACCGCTCGCGAACGCTGACGCCGTACCGTCGGAATGAAACCCCTAACGAAGCTGTTTTCACTTTCACTCCGCGCTGTCGCCAACGGTACTTCGATACCGTGCGTTCGACGGTGCGGACGCCGAGGCTGCGACCTCGACCGCCACCGAGTATATAAAAGAACTCTCGAGTTCGCAGTTGCTACCCGCTACCAGTCGGCCGAGACGCGACCGTTCTCGACGACTGACGAGAACTCAAAGTCCCGGTATAAGCTTCCAGAATTGATAAGAGACCGTTTCTCCGCACACGGGACCTGGTGGGGTCGACGACGCGATAGCAACCGTCAGGAACCAGTAACAAGATTGTGCTAACACAAAGTTCATAAGGTAGGCTGGGGCTACGGTTGCCAACGACATGGACGGGAACGACTCGGTCGAGGACCGTCACGCGGCCGCGCTCCTCGGCGACTCGCAGTACGAGCGGATCAAGCTCCAGCGGTACAGTCTCTTCAAGCAGTCACTCCCGCGGACGCTCGCACTCCAAGGCCTCATCCTGGCCGCGCTCGCGCTCGTCCTCCCGCTCGCGCTCTCCCAGCCCGAGCCGACGCGCGCGCTCCTCGGCGGTGACGTCCTCGCCGCCGAACCGAAGTTCCTCTTCCTCGGCGCGTACGCCGGCGCCATCGAGTTCGTCGGCGTCGTCGGGTGCTGTTACGTCGCGTACCGACGGCTCGCGACCGACGACGGCCTCTCCGAGCGCGAGGTCCACGACCTCCTCGCCATCGAGGACGCCGCCACGCACGTCAGCCTCGTCACCGGCGGTGCCGCCGTCGCCGTCGTCCACGGGTTCTTTCTCGTCGGGCTCGCCGGCGACCCGTTCGTCGGCCGCTTCCAGACGTTCGTCGGCCGGAACCCGTTCGAACCGGGCCTCATCCCCGTCTCCGTTACGGGCGTTGCGGCCGCCGCCACCGTCCTCGCCGTTCTCGCACTCGGACTCAGCTACCTCCTCCGCGGGCGTCTCGCGTACTGACACACCGAGCTGTTCGCGTCCCACGCGTCCATGCTCGCCACGCTCCGCGCGACCCACTCGCGTCCGACGCGAACGCTCTCACTTCTCGCTGGACTCGGCGTCCTCGCTCGTGGTCGAATCGACGCGCTCCCAGCCGCGTTCCCGCGGGGTCGGCCAGACGAACGCCGCGGCGAGCGCGAGCGCCCCACCGAGCCACGCGGCCAGTCCGACCGCGTCCGCAACCACGACGCTCGTCGGGATGGCGGCGGCGTCCACCGTCCGGACGACGAGCGTCAGCACGAGCCCGCGGAACGCGCCGTTCGGCCCGACCGCCTGCAGGTACCGGAGGGTCTCCGGACTGAGGACGCCGGACGCGAGGCCGCCGACGAACGCGAGGTCGACGCCGACGGTCACGAGGACGAACAGCGCGACGGCGGCCGCCACGGCGGTCCGCGCCGTGGACGTCACCGCGGAGACCGCGAGGACGGCGGCGAGCACCACGCCCGCGTACGCGGTGGCGAGCACGACGAACCGGAGGTACGCGCCGAAGGACCCTTCGCCGCCGTGGGTCGCGACGACCGACGACCCCTCGGACCCCAGGAACGGGACGAGGACGCCGGCGAGCACGAGCGTCGCGAACACGAGCGAGCAGACGACGACCGCACGACCGGCGTACACGCCGCCGACGTACACCCACCGCGGCATCGGGTACGTCCGGAGGACCGGCCGTTCGGTCGTCTCCGTGCCGGCGCCGAGCGACCGGTACCCGAACGCCACCGCGAGCAACGGCACGAGCACCTCGACGGGCGCGAGCAGGTCGACCGCGAGCGGGACGTACCCCGTCAGGCCGCTCGCGACCGCGAGCCCGAGCACGACGACGGCGAACCCGACCGCGACGAGGACGTACTGCGGCGTCCGGACCATCGTGTCGAGCTCGCGGTCGGCGACGGCGAACAGCCGGTCGCGGTCGGTCGTCATCCGTCCACCTCCGTGCCCGCGTGGACCGCGAGTTCGTCGCCGACGATCTTAGTGAACGCCGCGTCGAGCGAGTCCACGCCGGCCTCGGCCACCACCGCCTCCGGCGTGCCGTCGGCGACGACGTCGCCGTCGTCGAGGACGAGGACGCGGTCGGCGTTCGCGGCGCCCGACAGGTGGTGGGTGGCGACGACGACCGCGGGCCCGGTCGCGGCGACGTCCCGGAGCGTCTCGAAGATGTGCGCGCGCAGCGACGGGTCGAGCCCGGACGCGGGTTCGTCGAGTACGAGCAGGCCGGGGTCGCCGAGGACGGCCTGTGCGATGCCGAGCAGTCGAACCATGCCTCCGGAGAGCGCGTCGACGCGGCGGTCGGCGACCGCGCCGAGGCCGACGAGTTCGAGGGTCTCGTCGACGTCGACGGTCGCGTCCAGCAGGTCCGCGTAGAACGACAGCGTCTCGTCGACGGTGAAGTGCGCGCGGAACCGCGGGTCCTGCGGGCAGAACCCGACCGGTCGGTCGGCCTCGCCGACCACCCGGACTGTGCCCGCCGTTGGCGGGAGCAGGCCGGCGAGCGCGCGCAGGAGCGTCGACTTCCCGGAGCCGTTCGCGCCCACGACCGCGGTCACCGCGTCGCCGCCGAGCGCGAGGTCGACGTCCGAGAGGACCTGGACGTCGCCGAACCGGACGCCAAGTCCGTCGGTGCGCGCGACCACCCGCGATTCCGTCCCCGGCGCTCCACCGGTGGCGTTCGCGGTGGCTTCGAGGGACCGGCCGTCGACGTCGCCACCGACCGCGGCGTCGGCGGCCCCCGTGTCGGCGTCGTCGGCGACATCGGCACCGTCGGCGGTCTCCGGGTCGGTGTCGCTCACGTTCGATGCACCTCCGTCGCGTGTTCGACGACCGGACGCGTAACGTTATCGTCGACGGAGCCCCGGACCGGGGTCGCACCGGGGCGGGTCGCGTCGCTCGCGGTCGCGTTCAGCCACGACCGCGGGTCGGCGTCGGGCGCCGTCGCGACGCGCTCCAGGACGCCCGGGCGGACCGGTGCCGCGAGCGGCGCCACGTCGAGCACGCCCTCCGCGCGGAGCCCGGGCATCGCCGCGGCCGACGACCGCAGGAGCGAGACCGCAGGCGAGCGCGCCAGGACGTGCACGCTCGGGACGGCCTCCGCGTGCCGGTCGACCGCACCCGTCGGCCGGAACGACCGTTCGAGGACGCCGTCGCCGTCGCGGTCCGTCCCCGGCGCGCCCGCCCAGTGGTTCCCGCGGCCGGCGTGCGACCAGACGCGGACCGGGCCGAGCGAGGCCTCGGCGTACGCGTCGTTGTTCGCGACGTCGTTTCGAGCGACCGCGTTCGTCGGGACGAGCGTCGACCCGCTGATACCGACGCCGTTCCCGTACACGGTGTTCTCGGCGTACAACGACCGGTACGAGCCGACGTCGACACCGACCTCGTTCGCCGCGACGACGTTCCGGAGGACGAACGACGACCGCCCGGCGACGTCGACGCCGACGCCGCTGTCACGCACCGCGTTCCCGAGGACGACGTTGCGCTCCGGGCGCGTCATCACGACGACGCCCGTGTCCGCGTCCGTCACGACGTTGTCCGCGACGAGCGTGTCGGACGTGTACATCTCGTGCACGCCGAACCGGAGGTCCCGGAAGTCGTTCCCGCGGACGACCGTCCCGTCAGCGACGTGCATGTAGACGCCGTCCCGGCCGCCGTCGAACGTCGAATCCTGTATCACGACCCGGGAGTGCGCGGCGAGCGTGCTCATGAACCCCTCCTGCCACGGCGACCGGCCGTCGACGTGCACCCGTTCGACGACCACGCCGTCGCTGTACCGGACGGTGACGCCGTTCGACGGCGTCTCGACGCGGACGTCCGCGACGTACGACCCGCTCGCGTTCTCGAACTCGACGCCGGAGGCGGCGTGCGCGTACGACCGCATGACGAGCGCGTCCCACGCGTCCGTGTCGACGGAGACGTTCGGGACGCTCTTCCCCTCGCCGACGCCCTCGATTCCCAGGTCGGTGACCGCGACCGTCGAGTTCAGGACGCGGAGCACGCTCCCGTTCCCGGTCCCGACGAGCGTCGTCGCGTTCGCCCCGGCGCCCGCGACGGTGACGGGTTTCCTGACGGTGACGTTCACGTCGGTGTACGTGCCGGCGGGAACGCGGACGGTCGTGTTCGGCGGGGCGGCCTCGACGGCGGCGGCGAGCGTCGGCGCGTCCTCGCCGACGACCACGGACACCGGGCGGGAAGCGAGCCGGCGTGCGTCGGCGGTCGCATCGTCGGCCCACGCGTGCCGGTCGGCCGCGAGCGAGAGGCCGGCGTCGACGGCGAGCCGGCGGTCGCCGCGGTCGCGCTCGCGAGCCCGCAGCGTCGCCCAGTCGACGACCTCGCCGCCGTGCTCGCTCGCGAACGCTCGCGCCGCCGAGCGCTCGCCGAACGGCACGACGACCGGGCCGCCGGGCCGGCGCGCACTCGAGTTCACGACGAACGCCGCGTTCTCGACCGCGACCCAGCTCGCGTACCCGTCGGTCGTCGCGAGGTAGCCCTCGTCGGTGACGTCGAGCGTCGCGGTCGCGTAGTCCGACACGACGATGTCGAGCGCCTCCCCGAACTGGCGGCCGTGCGCGTCGTCGCCGAGGACGGTGACGAGCGACGACAGCCCGAGGTGGCCGACGACGTACCGGTACCGCGAGTAGAACACCTCCGCCTTCGGGACCGCGAGCTCGCGCTCCTCGGCGATCCGACGCTCCGCGTCCGTGAGGTCCGTGAGGACGATGGTGTCGTCGAACGGCACCGGGTCGACGTCGTCGGCCGGGCCGACGTCGGTCACGAAGACGCTACTCGACACCAGCAGGACGCCGACGAGGACCGCGACCGCGCCGCGTGCGGCCATCTTACCGCCCGACGACCGTCGGCGATATCTCGTCGAACGGCACGACCGACCCGCCGTACTCGGCCGCGAACGCCTCGGCGTCAGCGCCGTCGCCGAACGGCACGAAGTCCGGCCCCATCGCGCCTTCGACGTCGCTCCCGACGACGTAGTCGAGGTCGGTCGCGTCCGCGAGCGAGTCCGCGCCGGTGTGAGACGTGATGTACGACGCCCCGTCCTGCGTGTTCACGGCGTACTCGACCGCGGAGTAGTCGGTGACGTACGCGGCGTCGAGCGACCGGCCGGCGTCCTCGCCAGCGAAGTAGTGCGGGAAGAAGCACTGCTTGAGGGAGTCGAACCGGAACGGCGCGTCGTGCCCGTCAGGGTCGACGTCCTCCCAGTATATCTCGGCGTTCGGCCCGGGGTGCTTCGAGATGACCATCCCGCACTCGTCGCAGGCGGCGGCGTCCGCTATCGCGACCGCAGCGGGCGCCACGCCGTCGTCGCCACCGAGACACCCGGCGACGCTCGCCACCGCGACCGCGCTCGCGCCAGCGAGGACGGTCCGCCGCGAGACCGACGTGGGGGACGACCCCTGCGGTGAGTCGGCCGCGTGCCTCCCTTCGCCGGGAGCAGGCGCGTGCTCGCGGCTGGCGTCGCTCGCGGCGTGCTCGCGGCCGCCGTCGGTTCTGCACGTCGTGGGGGAGGTGACTGGTTCGTTGGAGGACATGGCCTTGTACGGTCTTGTACGAGATACTCCGAGACGAAGGGAGTTATCAATCGGGGCGGTTCTCGAACCGCAGGAATCGCGGCCCGTCACCCGAACCGTGCGACCCCCCCCTCGGTCGTCGTCCCCGGTCGACGCGAAGCGCCCGAATACCTTAGTGCGCGCCGGTCGACCGCGAGTACGTGTCCAGCCACTCATCGTCCGAGGTGGACGCCCCGGATCCCTCCGAGGCGCCCGCTCCAGAACCCCCCGGTGGCGAGAACGTCGAAGGGGACGTACCCGACGCCGAACCGACCGTCGAGACCCCCGAAGCCGACGTCACGACCGACTCCGAACTCGAACGCACCATCGGGCTCACCGGCGGCCTCGCCATCGGTATCGGGACGATGATCGGCGCCGGCATCTTCGTCTTCCCCGGCATCGCCGCGGGCGAAGCCGGCCCGGCCGCCGCGCTCTCGTTCGGTCTCGGCGCCGTCATCGCGCTCCTCGTCGCCCTCCCGACGAGCGAGCTCGCGACCGCGATGCCGAAGAGCGGCGGCGGCTACTACTTCATCTCGCGCGCCCTCGGCACGCTCCCCGGCGCTGTCGTCGGCATCTCGCTGTGGTTCGGGCTCGTGTTCGCCACCGCGTTCTACCTCGTCGGGTTCGGGTACTACGCCGTCGACACCCTCGCGCAGCTCGGCGTCACCGTCGGCGAGAGCCTCGCCGTCCCCATCGCGCTCCTCTTCGGCGCCGCCGTCACCGTCCTGAACGTCACCGGCACCGAGAACGCCGCGAAGCTCCAGAACGGGATCGTCGCGCTCCTGCTCTCCATCCTCGTCGCGTTCCTCGCGTACGGCGGCCTCGACGCCGTCGGCGTCTTCGGGTCGCAGACCGCGCCCGAGCAGTTCGCGCCGTTCGGCAGCATGCCGATATTCACGACCGCCGCGCTCGTGTTCACGAGCTACCTCGGGTTCGCGCAGGTCGCGACCGTCGCCGGCGAGATGAAGCAGCCGGGGCGGAACCTCCCGCTCGCGATGGTCGGCTCGGTGGTCGTCGTCGGCATCCTCTACGTCGTGACCATCTTCGTCGCGACGAGCGCCCTCGGCAGCGTCGAACTCGGCCGCATCGGGGAGACCGCGATGGTCGACGTCGGCCGGGAGCTGCTGGGCGCCCCCGGCGCACTCGCCATCGTCCTCGGCGGGCTCCTCGCGACGATGTCGAGCGCGAACGCGAGCGTCCTCTCCACGAGCCGCGCCATCTACGCCGTCTCGAAGGACGCGCTCCTCCCGAAGCGCGCGAGCCGCGTGAACCTCCGCTGGGGGACGCCGCACGTCGCGCTCGGCCTCGCCGGCGGCCCCATCCTCGTCCTCGTCGCCACCGGCCAGACCACCGTCCTCGCGGAGGTCGCCTCCTTCCTCCACCTCGTCCAGTACGGCCTCATCTGCGTCGCACTCGTCGTCCTCCGCCGCAAGGACCCGGACTGGTACGACCCCGACTTCCGGACGCCCGGCTACCCGGTCGTCCCCGTGCTCGGTGCGCTCGCGAGCTTCGCGCTCGTCGGGTTCATGCAACGGACGTCCCAGATAATCGGCGCGGCGCTCATGGTCGCCACCGTCGGGTGGTGGGCGTACTACGCTCGCGACGTCTCCCTCAAGGGGGTGCTCTGATGACTCGCGTACTCGTCCCCATCGCGGTGCTCGAATCCGAAGCCGTCTCCCTCGGCCTCATGAACCTGCTGTCGACGATGGACGTCACCGTCCTCGGCTACCACGTCCTCCCCGAGCAGACCCCGCCGGACCAGGCGCGCGCCCAGTACGAGGACCGCGCCACCGACGCGCTCGAGGACATCACCGAGGAGTTCCGGCAGGCCGGCGGTGACGCCAACCACCGGCTCGTGTTCACGCACGACCGCAAGCAGAGCATCGACCGCGTCGCCGACGACGTCGACGCGAGCGCGTACGCCATCACGGGCGCGACCGGCACCGTCGACCGCATCCTCGTGCCGCTCACGGGCGACGTGGACGTCGAGCGCATCGTCACGTTCGTCACCGACCTCGTCGGCGACCGCGACATCGACGTCACGCTGTTCGCCGCCACCCAGGACGCCAACGCGGACGCCGTCCGGAGCGCACTCGAGGACGTCGCCGCCGACCTCGACGAACGCGGCCCCGCGGTCGACGTCGAGTTCGCGGCGAGCCAGCATCCGTTCGAAGCGCTCGTCGACGCCATCCCCGGGCACGACGCCATCGTCATGGGCGAACGCGCCCCGTCGCTCCAGTCGCTCGTCTTCGGCGAGGAGGCGCGCCGCGTCGCCGCCGAATCCGTCGGGCCCGTCCTCGTCGTCCGACGGGAACCCGAGGCGACGGCCGACGACGCGAGCGACGTCGAACGCGACGCCGAGGGCGACGGGCGCGAGACCGACGGCGCCGGGGGCGACGGTGCCGATACCGACGGCGCCGATACCGACGGTTCGGATACAGACACCGCCGACGACGCGGGACCGGACCTCGCGTCGACCGGTGACGGCTCCGGAACAACGGGAGCGACGGAGGAGGGTTCCGAGAACGAGCGCTGACCGTCCCAGGTCGTCCGCCGCTGCCGGGCCCGGTCGACGTGGTGCGCTCGCGTTCGGCTCGGTCACGGGGACGGACCACCAGTCATCCTCGGGAGGTGACGACGGTTCCGGACAGTACTTACGTCGAGGCGAGAGACGTGCACGTAACCGCAACACGTGTCGTCCCCGAGAAGGGCGAGACGAGGCGGCGCCGCTACCGCGCTCGAACCGGTGGGCGGCGGCGCGCTCGGTCGTCCTGCTCTCCTCCACACAGGCGTACTCTGAGACGGGTTCTGGGATAGCGTTGTTCGGACCTCATACCTATGGAAATCGAAATCGCGACAATCGGCGGCTACGAGGAAGTCGGGCGGCAGATGACGGCGGTGCGCGCCGGAGACGACATCGTCGTCTTCGACATGGGCCTGAACCTGTCGAAGGTCCTCATCCACGACGACGTCCGCACGGAACAGATGCACAGCCTCGACCTCATCGACATGGGCGCCATCCCGGACGACCGCGTGATGAGCGACCTCCAGGGTGACGTCAAGGCTATCGTCCCCACGCACGGCCACCTCGACCACATCGGCGCCATCAGCAAGCTCGCGCACCGCTACGACGCACCCATCGTCGCCGCGCCGTTCACGATCGAGCTCGTCAAGGACGAGATCCAGGACGAGAACAAGTTCAACACCGAGAACGACCTCGTGAAGATGGAAGCCGGCGAGACGATGCCCATCGGTAACTCTGGCGAACTCGACCTCGAGTTCGTGAACGTCACGCACTCGATCATCGACGCCATCAACCCGGTGCTGCACACGCCCGAGGGTGCGGTGGTCTACGGGCTCGACAAGCGCATGGACCACACGCCCGTCATCGGCGACCCCATCGACATGGAGCGGTTCCGCGAGATCGGTCGCGAGGGCGAGGGCGTCCTGTGTTACATCGAGGACTGCACGAACGCGAACAAGAAGGGCCGCACGCCGAGCGAGAGCGTGGCGCGCGACCGACTGAAGGACGTCATGTACAGTCTCGAGGACCACGACGGCGGCATCGTCGCGACGACGTTCTCCTCCCACATCGCTCGCGTCAAGAGCCTCGTCCAGTTCGCGCGAGACATCGACCGCGAGCCGATACTGCTCGGGCGGTCGATGGAGAAGTACTCCGGGACCGCGAAGCGGATGGGCGGCGTCGACTTCCCGGACGTCGAGATGTACGGGCGACGTCAGGGCATCGAGCGGACGTTCCAGCGCATCATGAACGAGGGGAAGGAGAACTTCCTGCCGGTCGTCACCGGCCATCAGGGCGAGCCCCGCGCGATGCTGACGCGGATGGGTCGCGCGGAGACGCCGTACGAACTGGACGAGGGCGACAAGGTCATCTTCAGCGCGACGGTCATCCCGGAGCCGACGAACGAAGGGCAGCGCTATCAGTCCGAGAACCTCCTCTCGATGCAGGGCGCGCGCATCTACGACGACGTCCACGTCTCCGGGCACCTGTCGCGAGAAGGGCACTACGAGATGCTGCAGGCGCTCCAGCCCGAGAACGTCATCCCGGCCCACCAGAACATGAAGGGGTTCTCGGGGTACGTCGAGCTCGCCGGGAACCAGGGCTACAAGCTCGGCCGCGACCTCCACGTGACGACGAACGGGAACGTCATCCAGCTCGTCGACGAGTAACCGCTCTCGACTCGCCGAGTTCACGCGTTCGTCACAAGAGCCGGTATCACAACTACCATGCAACCCGGCGTCGCAGTTCCGGGTATCAGGTGGAGTCCTAATGGAGAAACGCGAATACACCGACGACTATCCCGAGAAGACGCTGTACATCCCCGGTCCGACCGAGGTCCGCGAGGACGTCGTCGAGGAGATGGCGCAGCCGATGTTCGGGCATCGCATGGACCGGATGACGGACCTGTACACGACCATCGTCGAGGATACGAAGGAGTTCCTCGGAACGGACAACGAGGTCGTCATCCTCACGGCGTCGGGGACGGAGTTCTGGGAGGCGTCGACGCTGAACCTCGTCGACGAGAACATCCTCGTTCCGACGTGCGGGAGTTTCAGCGAGCGGCACGCGAACGTCGCCGAACGCCTCGGGAAGGACGTCGACCGCCTCGAGTACGCGTGGGGCGAGGCCATCAAGCCCGAGGACGTCCGCGCCGAGCTGGAGGCGAGCGACGACGGCTACGACGTCGTCGCGACCGTGATGAACGAGTCCTCGACCGGCGTCCGGAACCCGATCGAGGCGATCGGTGACGTCGTCGCGGAGTACCCGGACACGTACTTCGTCGTCGACGCCGTCAGCGCGCTCGGCGGCGACCACGTCGACATCGACGCGCACGGCATCGACGTCATCTTCGCGTCCACGCAGAAGGCGTTCGCGATGCCGCCGGGGCTCGCGGTGTGTGCGGTGAGCGACGAGGCGTACGAGCGCGAGGTCGAGAAGGACTCCGCGTCGTGGTACGGCGGCTTCCAGCGCACCATCGACTACTACGAGCGCAAGGGGCAGACGCATTCGACGCCCGCCATCCCGGTGATGCTCGCGTACCGCAAGCAGATGAAGCACATGCTCGACGAAGGCCATCAGGAACGCAGCGACCGTCACCGGGAGATGGCGGAGTACACTCGCGAGTGGGCTCGCGAGCACTTCGACGTGTTCCCGGAAGCTGGCTACGAGTCCCAGACGGTGTCCTGTATCGAGAACACACAGGGTATCGACGTCGCCGCGACCATCGAGACGGTGAGCGACGAGTACGACTACGTGTTCTCGAACGGCTACGGGAGCCAGCTCGGCGAGGAGACGTTCCGTATCGGCCACATGGGCGAGCACGACCGCGACTCCATCGAGCGACTCACGGACGCCATCGAGGACGTCGCCGGCCTCTGAGCTGCAGCGAGCGTTCGCGGTCGGCCCCGACCCGCGACGCGGCCGCCGTCCGTCACTCCGGTTGGTCCCGCCCGGGGTCCTCGGGGTCGTCGATCCAGTTGTAGCACCGGAACTCCTCGCGGTCGGTCGTGAGGGCTTCGATGGGGACGAACCCGCGACCGCCGCGGGCGCCGACCGCCGGCTTCTCGGGGTCGTCGGCGACGAACATCGCCTTCGCGTTCAGCGTCACGGTGACTTCGAGGTCGCCGCTGTGGTCGTCGTCGGGGTCGAACGACATCGCGACGTCCTTCGCCCCGACACCGAACCGGACGTGACCGTCCGGGGACTCGACGGCGACGTCGTGACTCGCCATCGCACCCGCGAGATCCGACAGCCACGACGACAGCGTCTCCCGGTCGACGTCCCGGGAGAGGTCGAACGCACCGTCGGCGTCGACCGACCCGTCGTCGAACGCGAACGTCGGATACACGAGATCGTCGGGTGGGAGGGCGTGGTCGCCCGGTTCCAGTGGGTTGCCGTCGACGTCCGTGGCTGCGTCCTCGTCGACGTCTGTCGCTACGTCCTCGTCGTCCGCGGTCCCGCCGGTATCGCGGTCGGTCATCGCGACGCGTCGCGGTCGGGACCGCGGTCCGCATCGGCTTCGTCTCCACGAGCACCCCGGTCTCGGCGGACGCACGACGTCGATTCCATCGACGCGAACCTCACGCGCGACGGTCAAGAAACGTTCGCTCGCGGTCGGCGGGGCCGCGTCGACGTCGGGGGTGACGGGAGGCGTTCGAGCGCTCCGAAGTCACTCCCCGTCTCGGTCGCCTCACCAGTCGAGCCCCTGGGATTCGCTGGGTGGGGCGAGCGGACTCGTCGGGAGGTCGTCGCTCGGCTCGGGGTCGTTGTACGCCTTCGGTGCGACGTCGTTCGGCGCGTCCGGGTAGAACAGCGACGCGAGCGCGTGGAGGTGCTCGCGGCCGACGTCGAGCTCGAACTGGCCGCCGCCGTACATCTCGATGCCGTGCTCGCGACAGTACTCCAGCGTGTCGAACAGCGCCTCCACGGACCCGAACCGCGACGGCTTGACGTTGAGTGACTCCGGCTCCCACGGCAGTTCCTCGACGGTCTCGACGCTCCGGATCGGGTAGTCCCACGTCACGCGCTCGACGTTCGATTCCAGGAGCGGTCGCGTCTCGTCGGTCACCTCGGGGTCCTCTATCAACGCCTCGGGGAACCCGTCGACGATTCGCTCGTACAGCTCCGGGTCCGCGGGCTGGTCGACGGTCGTCCCGTGGTACTGGCCCTTCAGGTCGAGCGTCCGCACCGCCTCCGTCGCCGCGAGCCGGTCGACGACGTCGTCGGTCCACTCGCTCGTCGGGTCGAGCTTGAACTCGAGGTCCGGGTCGCGGTCGAGCCACTCCAGCACGCGGTCGCCCGTCGGCGGCTCCTCGAGGCGCGTGCTCACGACGAACCGGACCGGGTCGTACTCGCGGTCGAGGCGCTCCGCGAGGTCCGTGTCCGCCTGCCGGAGTGCGAGGTCGAGCGCCGCACTCTCGAACGCCCACTGGCGGTAGTTCCGGAATATCGGTTGACCGGGTTCCCCGCCGAAGAACAGGTCCGCGTCGCCGAGATGCGCCGAGAACGAGTCGAGCGTGTACTCGCCTGCGAGCGCGAGGTTCGTGCCGACGTCGTGGAACCGCTCGTGCGCCTCCGTCTCGTACGTGACGTCCTCGCCGCGACCCGTCTCGCCGTCTCCGTGCAGGACCACGACCGTCGAGGCGCGCGTGAACCCGCTCGACGTGTCGCGCTCGAACCACGCCAGCTCGTAGTCGTCGATGCGGACGTCCAGGTCGGCGACGTGCTCGTACAGACGCATACGCTCGCTACGCGCACCAGTGAAATAAAGCTGGAGGGTGCGAGCGGCCGACGTCAGCGTGCACCGAGTGCGTCGGCGAGGTCGTCGCCGAGGGCCGCGATGGCGCCGCGAGCACGGTCGACGCCGGGCATCGTCAGGAACCCGTGCGGCATGTCGTCGTAGTTCACGTACCGGGTCGCGACGCCGTCGCGGACGAGCCGTTCGGCGTACGCCCGGCCGCCGTCCCGGAGCGGGTCGAACCCGGCGGTGACGACCGTCGCCGGCGCGACCGCGGACAGGTCGGCGGCGTTCGACGGATCGGCGTAGGGGTTCCGGCGGTGGACGTCGCTCCGGTAGTAGCAGTCGCCGAAGAACTCGAGGTCCGCCTCGGAGAGCACGATACCGGTGTGGTCTCGGACGGACGCGGCGTCCCCGTCGATGCCGACGCTGGGGTAGACGAGCGCCTGGTACGCGAGGTCCGGTCCGCCCTGCTCGGCGGCCATGAGCGCGGTCACCGCGGCGAGGTTCCCGCCCGCCGAGTCGCCCGCGACCGCGAGGTCGCCCGTCCCGGCGAGCACGTCGGGGTTCGTTCCCGCCCACTCGACGGCGGCGTACGCGTCCTCGACGGCGGCCGGGAACGGGTGCTCGGGCGCGAGCCGATAGTCGACGGAGAGCACCGCGCACTCGCTCTCGCGGACGAGGTGCCGACAGACCCGGTCGTGGGTCTCGACGCTCCCGAACACGAACCCGCCGCCGTGGAAGAACACGACCGTCGGCGTCCGTCCCGCGACGTCCGGCCGGTACAGGCGCGCGTCGACGTCACCGGCCGGCCCGGGAATCGCGAGGTCGACGGTCGCGCCGACCGGCGGCGGATTCCGGTTCCTGGCCCACATCACCGGCTTCGTCAGCACTCTGGCGAGCCGTACGCCGAGGCGACTGTGTGGGAGCGGCATGCGCTCCTGCCGTGCGACCGCTGCCCGCGCCTGTGGGTGCATCTCGTCGGCCTGCATCACCTTCGACTACGACCAGGGACTGGAAACCGATTGCGTTCGGGATGGCGCGCTCGGCCACTCGCGAGGAACGCGAACGTCCGCGAACCGACCCGGACTGCCCCCGACCCCCCACGCCAGCAACCCCCACGGCGCAGAACCCCATCACCGCGCCGCGGCGCAGTGAAGCCATTTGTTCGCCAGAAACTCCGTTGGACGGGAAGTCGAACCGCGAGGCCCGAACTACCGTAACGGCGGGCGTCACGTTGGTGGGGATTCGTCGTCCCGGGGTGGGATTCGTCGTACCGGGGTGGGATTCGTCGTACCGGGGTGGGATTAGTCGTCCCGATGGGCACGGACGAACGCGCGACGCAGGACGGTGAGTAGCACGTACGTCTCGTATTTCTGTGTCCGACAGTGGTCGCAAGGTTGTATCGCGGCGGTGACTTCCTCGATCGTGTCGTCGTATTCCTCGGTCAGTGTCGCGAGTGCCGCTTCGATCTGTGGCTGGACAGCGTCGGTCATCTCCTCGATGGCTGGCTCGGACGACTCTGGGAGCGAGTAAGAGAGGACGATCGTATTCGCACCATAATATTTCGTCGTCCCACCACGCCCTTCCTCGAATCGAACGACGTCTACGAGCCCCGCGTCACGGAGTTCGTTGATGTGATGACGGACAGTGTTCTCGGTGCGCTCGATTCCCCTGTCTGCAAGCCGTTCGTGGACGTCACTCGCGGTCAGCGCGTCGTCTGCGAGGATGTCGAGGACCATCGCTCGCATCGGTTCGTCGATCGCGTCGGACACCCGCGTGTCGCGGACGGCGATGTCGTCGAGGTGAGAATCGGTATCGAACGCACTCATGGGTGAATCGAGACCGTGCGCGGTGATAAGTATTGACGACCGCTCACGTGTGTCGACCTGAGCGAATTCGGACGGCGAACCGGTCGAAGCCCTATATGGGTCATTTGTCCGTTCAAACGGCTCATTCACACGTTCAAACATATCATCTAAAAAATACTTTAGGGGGCGTGGGTGCTACGTTGAGATGTAATGAACGAAACGACCCAATTCCGCGTCATGGACTTCGACTGCCCGACCTGCGCGAGCACTGTCGAACGCGCCCTCTCGAACGTCGAGGGCGTCGAGGACGTCGAGGTCCACTACTCGACCGGTCGCGTCGAAATCCACTACGACGACAACGTCGCCGACCCCACCACGTTCGAACAGACCATCGAGAATCAGGGTTACACGCCCCAACCCGCCTGAGGAGGAACGTCATGGACACCCAATCAGTCACGAAGTACTACCGCAGACACCGGAAGGCCACCATCGTCGCACTGAGTGGCCTCCTCTACGCCGGTGGCTGGAGCCTCGGCTACCTCACTCCCCTCGATACCGCGAGCGCCGCGGTCCTTGTCCTCGCGGCACTCGTCGGCGGGTACGACATCGCCAGGACCGCCTACCACGAGATCAGAAGCCGAACGCTCGGCATCAAGACGCTCGTAACCCTGGCCGCCGTCGGCGCGATCGTCATCGGGTCCTACTGGGAGGCCGCCGCGGTGGTCTTCCTGTTCGCCCTCGGCTCCTACCTCGAGGGACGGACGATGCGCAAGACGCGCAACGCCCTCGAGGAACTGCTCGAAATGACGCCGGACACGGCGACGGTTCGCCGCGACGGCGAGCAGAAAGAGGTGCCCGCCCGCGAGGTCGCCGAGGGCGAGATCGTCGTCGTCAGGCCCGGCGAGAAGATTCCCGTGGACGGCGACGTCGTCGATGGGGAGAGCGCCGTCAACCAGGCACCGGTCACCGGCGAGAGCGCGCCGGCCCACAAGGCCGACGGCGACGAGGTCTACGCGGGGACGATCAATCACGAGGGGGCGCTCGACGTCCGAACGACCGGTGCCGGGTCGGATACCACGCTCCAGCGGATCATCCGCCGCGTCGAAGCGGCCCAGGAGGCCCAGTCGCCGACGGAGAGTCTCATCGACCGCTTCGCGAAGTACTACACGCCGGGCATCATCGCGCTGTCCGTCGCCGCCTACGCCCTCACGCAGAACGCGACCCTGTCGCTGACGCTGCTCGTGATCGGCTGCCCGGGCGCGCTGGTAATCGGGCCGCCGGTCAGTATCGTCTCAGCGATCGGTAACGCCGCTCGGAGCGGAGTTCTCATGAAGGGCGGCGAGCACCTCGAACGGGCCGGCAAGATCGACCTCGTCGCCTTCGACAAGACGGGCACGCTCACGAAGGGCGAGACGGCAGTCGCCGACGTTGTAGGGTTCGATACCGCTGCCAGCGACGTACTGGAACTCGCGGCCATCGCCGAGAAGAAAAGCGAACACCACCTCGGCGACGCCATTCTCGAGGCGGCCCAGGACCGCGAGGCAGCCGTGACCGATGGAGGGCCGACGGCGGTCGGGACGGATGCCGACTCGGTGGCCACGGATGCAGGGTCACTCCCTGACCCGGACGACTTCGACGTGGTCGTCGGGAAGGGCGTCGTCGCCCAGTACGGCGGCCGCGAGATCGTCGTCGGAAACCGTGCGCTGCTCGACGAGCGCGGAATCGACCTCCCGGACGACGTCGCTGCGTATGTCCGGGGGCGCGAGGAACGTGGCGAAACCGCGGTCCACGTCGTCCGCGACGGCGTCGTCGTCGGTGCCATCGCGCTCCGGGACGAACTCCGCGAGGCAGCGCCCAGCGTCATCGCCCAGCTGCAAGACGTGGGTATCGAGACGGTGATGCTCACCGGCGACAACGAACGCACCGCTCGCGCGGTCGCCGAGGAGGTCGGCATCGACGACTACCGCGCGGAACTGCTCCCCGAGGACAAGCAGACGGTCATCGAGGAGCTCCGTGAGGCGGGGCAGGTCGTGGCGATGGTCGGTGACGGCATCAACGACGCGCCGTCGCTGGCGACTGCCGACGTCGGTATCGCGATGGGCGCCGCCGGCACGGATACCGCCATCGAGACGGCGGACATGGCGCTGATGGCCGACGACCTCGAACGCATCCCCTACGCGGTGACGCTGAGCAAGGCGACGCGGTGGAACATCTCCGAGAACGTCGGGCTTGCCGTACTGACGGTGACGCTCCTGCTGGCGGGCGTCCTGACGAGCTACGTCACGCTCGCGCTCGGGATGCTCGTCCACGAGGCCAGCGTCCTCGCGGTCATCCTCAACGGGATGCGCCTCCTGCGCCACTGAACAGCACCGAACCACTGACGAAACCGCAAACGACTCACCATGTCAGAGAACACGACTCCGACCGACACGAACCGCACCGACTCGAACCTGGCCGTCGAATACGACGTCGAACCGCTCCGGCTCCGCGACCCCGTCGCAGAAGCACTCGCGGTCCTCGAACCCGGGGACCCGTTCGTCATCACCTACGAGGACGTCGTGAAGGCCGCGGGCCACTCCTGTCCGACAGCCGCGGGTGCCTATCGCATCGTCCAGTCCGGCCTCGACGCGCTATACCCCGACGACCACCCTGTCCGGAGCGAGGTCGAGGTGCGCGCTGCGGGGCCGCGCGACGACGCCACGTACGGCGTGATGGGGCGTCTCATCTCGTACGTGACCGGCGCCGCCCAAGAGGACGGCTTCGGTGGGCTCGCCGGCGGGTACGGTGACCGCCAGAACATGCTGACCTTCGATGCGTTCGCTCCCGACAGTGCCGACCCGACGTTTCGCTTCCACCGGACTGACACCGACGAAACCGTCGAGGTGACCTACCACGTCGGCGACGTTCCGGACGGCGGACCAGCACTCGGCAACCTCCAACAGATCATCGAGGGAACAGCGAGCGAAGATGACCGAGAGCTGTTCGGCGACGTGTGGCACAGCCGCGTCCAGAGTGTCCTCTCCGAGGACTCGCTATTCACCGTGACGACCGTCGAATCAGAAGCCGGAACCGGCTCTGGTGAATCGCCGGGCAGCGGCGGCTTCGACAGTCAGAGCTAGGGAACTGAGGCGGGAAACCGCGGGTGACCGGTATCGAACAGTTTCACTTCACGGAGAGAGCGGTCCGATTAGTCGAAACCGTTGTTGGTGGCCGACCACGCCATCGTCTCGGTTGAGCGTCTCCCAGTTCACGCGGCTGTCAAGCCCTTCCAGATTCCTCTAACAGGTACGGAATGTTCGCCCGGAACACTAACGACCGACGTCATCCCTGGCGGCGTGCCGAGTCTGCCGGGAAACCCTCGTGCCGGGCGGGCCGTACGCGGCCAGCGGGCACTCTCGTGCCGGTATGTTGCATGCCCGGGTTCTCCGCACCGTCATCGCACCCGGTTGCCGGGTCTACTGGGGCGGGGACTGAGGCACGCGTTCGAGCCTTCGCCGGGTGCGCGGGTATGTCTTGCGGGTCGAGTACGTCCCGCTGGACCCGTCCGCATCCGCGTGCTCGTCCTCGATTCACTCGACGACCGGGACCTCCCACGCGAGCACGAGCGCGGAACCGACGACGAGGACGCCGCCCGCCACGGCGAGCGCGTACAGCGGCGAGACGGCGTCGGAGATGACGCCGCTCCCGAGCTGGAACGGGACGACCGCCAGCCCGCTCACCATCGCCATCGCGGAGAGGACGGTCGCGCGCCCGACGGTATCGATACGGTCGTTGACGTACTGGCCCGCGAACGACCGCGTGACGTCCGCGAGCCCCCTGGCGAACAGGAACGTCGGCAGTGCGAGGACGGGCACGAAGTACATCGCCAGCAGCGCGCCGCCGACGACGAACGGCAGGACGACGAACCACGTCCGTATGCCGACGCGCTCGCGGATAGCGCCCGCGTGGTAGCTCAGGACCGCCCCGAGGAGGCTGTACGCGGCGTAGAACCACCCGACGAGGGACTCGACGCGGGACGGCGGGACGCCGAGGTCGACGACGACCGTCTCGAACACCGGCTGGAGGAACACGAACACGAGGTAGGTGACGGCGGCGTACAGGACGTAATAGTAGACGACGAGCGCGCGGACGTTCCGCTGCGCGAGCGCGCTCCGCACGATGCCGAGGACCCGACGCAGTCCGAGAGCGTCGGTGTCCGTGTCCTGGTACGTCGCCGTGTCGTCCATCGTCAGGAGGACGACCGCGCCGACGGCGGTGACGCCTGCGGCGACGAACCACGGGTAGGAGAGGTCGACGCTCCCGAGGTACCCGCCGAGAACCGCCGCGCCCGCACCGACCGCGAGTGACACGGACTCGCCGCGGCCGCGGACCGACGCGAACGCGTCCTCGGAGATGTCGTCGGTGAGCGTGTCGTACAGCCACGCGTCCTCGCTCCCCGACCGGAAGTTGTACCCCATCGACCAGACCGCGTACAGCACGAGGAACGCGGGGAACGAACTCGCCAGCCCGATGCCGACGAGCGTCACCGAGATGACGGCGGTGCCGACGAGCAGACTGTTCCGTCGACCGACGCGGTCGCCGACGTACCCCGTCGGTATCTCGCCGACGACGGTCGTCACGTTGTACGTCGCCTCCAGGACGGCGATCTGCGTGAACGACAGGTCCTGCGTGAGCAGGAACAGGTACATTATCGGCCGGTAGAACTCGACCGCCTTCGTCGCCTTGTACGCGTAGTACTTCAGCACGCTCGGCGGCGTCCCGTCGAGCGGGGCACGCGACGACGACTCGGTCATCGACCGGTTGGTTCCGGAACCGGGTTGAATTACGTTCCGTTAATACCCACCCGCGAAATCGTAATATCGGCCGTCGCCGAGGGCCTCTCGAGTCGGACGCCTTCGGTCAGGCCAGCACGTGCGGGTACCGGAACTACCGGTCAAGTCGACACGTCCAGATTCCAGAACTACCGGTCAAGTCGACACGTCCAGGTTCCGGAACTACCGGTCAGGTCGACGCGTCCAGGTGCTTGAACTCCCAGTCGTTCGTCCACGCTCGCCAGGCGCGCTCAAGCATCGGCCTGCTCCCGAGCATGTTCGCGACCAGGACCGGGTGGCGTGCGAGGCGCGCGAACGCCTTCCGCGGATTCCGGTCGACGTCCTCGACGTCGATGCCGGAGACGGCCTCCATGACGCCCGAGAGGATGTCCGGGCGTCCGTCCTCGAGCGCGCCGCGGACGACGTACGCGAGCCGGTACTCGTCGCGGAGCCGCGCGTACAGCGCCTCGGGGTACGCGTCGAGCGCCCCCGCGTCGGCGTGCGCCGCGGCGAGGTACGCGGACTCGATGGCCTGGGAGATGCCCTTCCCCGTGAAGCGGTTCGCGATACCGGCGGCGTCGCCGACGCGCACCACGCCGCGTTCGGGGAGCCACGTCCGCTCCGGGTCCAGCGACGGCCCCCTCGGTATCGTGTACACGTTCGCCTGCTCTCGGGTCGGCACCGGCCAGTCGTTGCGCTCGCACGCCGCCTCGAACGCCGCCATGTAGCTGTCCGGCTGGCGGTCCTGCGCCCACCCGATACCGACGTTCGCCCGCGATTCCGACTTCGGGAACACCCACGAGTACCCGAGGTAGTTCTCGAACACGATGCGCGAGTCCGGGTAGAGGTCGGAGAAGTCGCCCTCGACGTCCGCGTTCAGCGCCGTCATCGCGCCCGCGTACTCCGCGGTCGCCCCCTCTATCTTGCTCGCGAGCGAGGGCTGTCCGGTCGCGTCCACCACGAGGTCGTGTTCGTCGCACAACGCTTCGAACTCGGCCTTAGACACGCCGGTGTTCTCGCGGACGTCCACGCCGTCGTCGCGGAGGCTCGCCGCCCACGCGCGCTCGACGAGCGAACGGTCCGTGACGTACGCTCGCGACGCCGGGAACCGACCGGTCCCGGCGAGCTCGCGGTCGTCGACGTCCCCGGTGAACACCTGCACCTCGAACGTCGGCGTGTCGTTCGCGAACCCGTTCTCGGGCGTCTTCTCCAGGGGGATGCGGGTGACGTCCGTCATCGCCTCCCCGCAGTTCACGCGCTTCTCGTCGAACGACTGCCGTTCGAACAGCGTCACGTCCCAGTCGAGGCGCGAGAACGCGTGCGCCGCCGCGAGCCCCGCCATCGCACCGCCGACGACCGCCACCGACCGGTCGCCACCGCCGACGGCCGCACCCGACGACCCGCCGGTCCCGCCCCGGGTCGCTCGCACCTCAACGTCAGCGCGGAACGCGTCGAAGGGGTCGCGCGCTCCGTCGTCCGTACTCATACCTCGTCAGTTCGGAGGCCCGCAGTAAAAGCCGTCGCACCGCGGCACGCCACCGCGGGTGTCGTCACCGTCGACTCCCCGTGGCACCGGCGACCGTTCCCCGGCTCAGACCGTGTACTCGTCCTCGGTTATCTGCACGTAGCCGTCCTTCTTCAGCGAGCGCTTGCGCCACTTGTACTTCGCGAGGAGCTTCAGTGCACCCGGGCCGGCGCCGAGGCGACGCGACAGCAGTTCGCCGTCGGCGCCGTCGCCGAGCATCCGGCTCGCGAGGCTGAACGTCCGGTCCCAGTCGTCGGGCTCGTACTCGGCGACGAGGTCCGCGAACGCGACGTTCCGGATGAGCTCCGTCCCGATGGCGCTGCGCCACTCGTCGTTATACCGCTCCAGGGAGTCCGTCGCGGCGAGCTCGCCCGCCAGCTTCCCCGAGCGCACGGCGACGTGATAGCCGCCCTCGTGGAACGCGCTCGTCGTCCCCATCGCGCCGCCCGCGACCGCGATACCGGCGCCGACCGGCGAGTCGATGGGGCGCGTCGACGAGATCGGGTACGTCTCGGTCCCGCCGGACTTCCCGCGGTCCTCGACGCGCGGGAAGTCCTCCTCGATGTCGTACTCGTCGCCGTACACGCGCTCCAAGAGCCGAGAGATGTACTCGCCGGCCTTCGGGAGGCGCTCGTCGTCCGGGTCGAGCAGGCGGTAGCCTTCGGGGTGCTCGACGTCGTCGAGCGTCATCCCGATCGGCATCGTGAGGCCGACGCGCGCGACGTTGCCGTCGTTCGGGAACACCCACGGGTACGCGGTCTCGCCGGGCATCCACCCCCACCAGAACTTCAGGCGGTCGTCCTCGAACGCGCCGTCGGGGAACTCGCGGTGCTCCTGGTACGCGATGTGGTTCGCCGTCGGCGGCGACATGACGTCGCTCGCGGCGCGGTGCGCCGGGAGGAACGCGTCGAGGACGCCCATCGACACCTGGCGTTGCGGACCGTCGGCGAGCACCACGTAGTTCGCCGCGACGTTCTCGCCATCGGCGAGTTCGAGGGTGTGACGGTACTCCGCGTCCAGGTCGGTGTCGACGCCGCGAACGGACACGCCGACGTCGTACGTCGCACCCGCTTCCTCGGCCTGCTCGCGGAGGAAGTCGTCCATGCGAGCGCGCTGGAACGTGTACCCGAACCGGTCGTAGCTCGACTCGATACCGGTCGCGTGCATCGTCGCGGTCTCGGTCGGCCCGATGAACTGCACGCAGTCGAGCTCCTGCAGGACGACGCCGTCGGGGAGGTCGGCGGGGTCGATGTCCATGATGTCTATCCAGTAATCGAGCATCCCCGCGGCGTCCGTCGAATCCGGTCCGAGGCCCTCCCGGTCGGCGCGCGGCACGCCCTTCTCGAGGAGGAGGGCGTCGGCGCCGTTGCGCGCGGCTTCCCACACCGCGCTCGTCCCCGCGGGCCCGCCTCCGACGACGGCAACGTCGACACGCTTCATACGCCAACACCGGAGGGGCCGGGATAATAAACGGTCCGAACCGCGGTCGCTATCGCGCGCCGTGGTGCGGTCGCTCGCGACGCGCGAACCGTCGGTGTCGGGTGCGTCGACGTGCTACCGGAGCGGGTCCTGGGGCGGGTGGATGACGTCGTAGCCGCCGTCGGTGCTGGCCGCGGGGGCGTCGGTCACGGAGAGGATGGCCCAGTCGTAGTCGGGCTTGTCCGCGAGGAGTTTCTCCCGTAGCGAGTCGGCGGTGTCCTCGGGCGTCACGAAGCAGCGGAGGTCGCCGCCGGTCGGGGTCTCGGGCACGTCACGCGTCGGGTTCACGTGGACCGTCTTCCAGTCTCGCTCGGCTCGGAACTCGCCGGCGGCGTCGGTCACGTCGTAGCCCAGGCCGCGGAAGATGGTCTTCGCGCGCTCGTGCAGGTTCTCGGTCGTGGTACCAGAGACCATTCGATACGTGTTATCACACAGCGCAGTCTTAAAGTTGTCGTATAAACAGGTCGGCGGGTTCGAAGGCGGAGACGGCGTCGAGCATCCGTCCTCGACGGTCAGGGCCGTGATAGCTTCGAGGTGCGGTCGCGGCGTCGCAGTCACTCGTTCGACCGACGTCCACGGGGTCGCGCTCACTCGTGGGCGGCGTCCCACTCCGTCGGTTTCCGGAAGTTCCCGCACTCGTTGCACTGGATGCGGCCCATCGAGTCCATCGCGTTGTCGAACGTCGAGCAGTTCGAGCAGAACCAGCCGTACTTGCGTTCGCCGTCGGTCGTCCGGTACACCACCATGAACGGCGCCTTCGACCCGCGGTCGCCCTCCGTCGTCGAGACGTACACCGTCTCGCCCTCGTCGGTCTCGTGGGGGTCCAACTCCATGCTTCACCGAAGTCGACGCCGCGACTTAGTGCTGTTCGTCCCCGACCGCCAGCTCGTCCCCGATTGCCGGTGTATCCCCGACTTCCTGCACCGCGGTCACGTCAGCGCCCTCGCCGCGGACGCCGCGACCCGTCGGTCGCGTCGTCGACGAGTTCGACGGTCGAGCCCTGGCCCTCGTACGTGAACCGGAACGGCCCGTCGCCCCACCGGAACGGGCCGCGCTCCGGCGTGGTCGCGGTCCGGTAGCGTACCACGGCCGCCTCGTCGGCGAACGTGAGGGTGTTCCGGAGCACCCGGTCGCGGTACGCCTGCTCCGCGACGAGCGTCGGCGACGGCGTCGCGTCGACCGCGCGACGCTCGAAGACGAGCGCGGCCGCGTCGTCGAGGCAGCGGTCGCTCACGACGACGGCGTCGTCGTCGCGTTCGACGGTCACGCCCGCGGTCGGCCGGAGCGAGAGCGACGGCGCGTCGACCTCGAACGCCGCCGCGAACCCGTCCTCGTAGGCGCTCGCGAACGCGTACGTGCCGCCGCCGAGGAAATCCACGGGGATGCCGGCGCCCGCCGGTGTGGTGTCGTCGTGCGCGAGCCGGAGCGTCCACGAGACGCGCTCTCCCGGGAGTATCGGCTCGCTGATGTCGGCCCGGTCGCGCCAGGACAGTGGATGCCACGAGCCATCCGCGAGCCGGTGCAGCCGCCACTGGTCTCGCCGCCCGGTGAGGTTCGACTCGGTATGGTTGACGAGCTCGAACGAGAGCGTCGCCGGCAGTTGGACGCGCCGTCTCGCCGGCGCGAGCCACGACTTCGACCGCGGCGTCGCGTCGTGGTACCAGCGTTCGACCGACGACAGCGGCGGGCGTCCGGCGCCGTCGACGTTCGCGGGGACCGTCGGCCCGGGCGTACTGCGACGCCAGACGAACGCGGTCGTCGCGAGCGCGCCATCGCCGAGCCGATACCGACCCGTCCCGATGGCTAACCCCCGGCCGGTCTCGTCGGTCGTCGCCGCCCCCGCGTCGCTGCCGGTCGTCGTGGTCGCGTCGGCGTCCCGGTCCGGGTCGACGCCGACGAGCGCGTACCGGCCGGTCGCGTTCCCCCACGCGTCGATGGTGACCTCGTCGGGCAGCCACGCGTCGACGCTCGACACAGTCCACGACCCGTCGCCCGACCGCGCGACCGCCGGCGTCGACAGCGAGAACGGGTGGTCCGGGGTCGGCGCGAGCGCGAACCGCCCCCGCTCCCCGGGCGCGTCGGCGCCCTCGCTCGTCTCCCCGTCGACGCCCGCGTCCCCGGCGTCCGGTCGGTACGCGGGCTCGGGCTCGAACGCGGGGACGCCGCTGGTCTCGACGGTCACCTGCTCCTCGGACCGGTTCCGGAGGGTCGCGCGCAACGTCGCGGGCCGGGACTCGGTCGCGTCCCGCTCGAACCCCACTCGGAGGACGAGCGACGACGACGACCCGACCTCCGCTGGCGAGAACGCGACCACGCGGTCCGCGGCCGGCAGCGACGCGGTCGTCCCCTCGAACTGCGAGTACGGCACGGGTCGGAGCGCCCGCTGGGTTCCCGTCCCCGTCGGTGGATTCTCGACGCCGAAGGTCCCGCGGCCGCGGCGCTCCGCGCCACCGAACGCGCCACAGCCAGCCGTCACGGACGCGGCGACCGTCGCCAACAGCGCTCGCCGTCGCATCCCTCGAACCGACGGCTTCCGGCGGCATACGCTTTGGCCAGGCGGCCGCCTCCACCGCCTTCGCCGACGTCGTCGGCTCGACGGCCGCCGTCGGTTTCGACACCCTCAAACGCGGCGAGTTCCTGCGTTCGGTGGTTAGATGACTGCGCGTCTCCTCCACTACTCCGACGTCGAGAACGCTTTCGACGACCCCGAGCGCATCGGTCGGCTCGCCGGCCTCCTCACCGGTCTCGACGGCGACGACGCCGTCGTCGTCGGGAGCGGGGACAACACCGCGCCCGGCGTGCTCTCGCTCGTCACCGAAGGCCGCCACGCGCTCCCGTTCTTCGAGGCGGTCGACGCGGACTTCGACACGTTCGGGAACCACGACTTCGACTACGGGCCCGCGGCGACCCGGGAGCTCGTCGCCGATTCGCCCCAGACGTGGCTCACGGTGAACGTCGAGGAGGTGACTCCGGCGGCCGCGAGCGACGGTGGCGAGGACGACCGAGAGGAAGCCGTCGGGAGCGACGAGCGGTTCGCGAGCGAGCACACCGAGCCGTGGGTCGTCCGGGAGGTCGACGGCGTCTCGGTCGGGTTCTTCGGGGTGACGACCCCCGCGACGAACTCGATCAATCCGAACGCGACCGACGTCGCGTTCGCGGACCCCATCTCGCGGGGGGAGCGCGCCGCCGACGCGTGCCGGGCGGCCGGTGCGGAGTTCGTGGTCGCGGTCTCGCACCTCGGGATCGACGACGAGGAGCTCGCGGTCGCGGCGGACGTCGACGTCGTCCTCGGCGGGCACGTCCACAGCGAGGTGGTGGAGCGCGTCGACGACGCGGTCCTCCTCCGTCCGGGCGTGAACGGTCGGGTCGCGCACGAGGTCGCGCTCGACGTCGACGACGATGGCGACCGGAGCGTGGACGTGACGCGGCACGAGACCGCGGACGCACCCGTTCACGAGGGCGTGGCGGACGCGATGCGGACCGAGATGGAGCGCGCGGACCTGACGGAGGTGGTCGCGCACGTCGAGGAGCCCATCGAGCGGACCCAAGCCGCGGCGTTCCGAGGGGAGTCCCGTATCGGGAACTTCGTCGCGGACGCGTACCGGTGGGCGACGGGCGCGGACGTCGGCCTCCAGAACTCCGGCGGCGTCCGCGAGGGCGACCCGCTCGTCGGCGACGTCACCATCGCGGACGTGAT
This sequence comes from Halorubellus amylolyticus, assembly GCF_034808145.1. NCBI lineage: Archaea > Methanobacteriati > Methanobacteriota > Halobacteria > Halobacteriales > Halorubellaceae > Halorubellus > Halorubellus amylolyticus. Next base: position 173,281 of record NZ_JAXHGM010000004.1, on the reverse strand, counting down.
GAGCGTCGTCCCGTTCCAGGAACCGGTCGCGGTCGCGGAACTCACGGGCGCGGAGCTCCGAGCGACGATCACGCAGGCCAGCGGCGCGAACCTCTCGTTCGGCGAACCCGACTGGTGGCACGCGCACCTCTCGGGGGCCAGTGTCGTCTGGGACCGCAACCAGGAGACGGTCGTCGCGCTCCGCGTCGACGGCGAACTCGTCGACGACGACGCGACGTACACGCTCGCCACCACCGACTACCTCTTCCACACCGACCACGAGTTCCCCGCGCTCGACGCCGACCACCGCGTCGACCTCGGCGACGTCCAGTACGAGGTGCTTGCCGCCTACGCCCGCGAGAACGGACTCGACCCGCAACTCGAAGGGCGAGTCGCGTGGTCAGACTGACTGCACGAGCATACGGCCGCCGCCAGGCGGCCGTTTCTGCGGTGATGTCGCTGCTGGGGTTGAACTGACTCGCTAGCATACGGCCGCCGCCAGGACGCCGTTTCGATGGTGGTGTGGTCGCTGTCCGGTCGTGGTGATTCAGGGGCCGTCGACGAGTTGGTGGTAGACCTTGGGGTGGTGGTGGAGTTTGGCGCGGCCGACGAGGGCGTAGAGGTAGGCGTCGAGGCGTTCCTTCCAGGCGGTCCAGTGGCCGTCGTTGTTGCTGTGGTCGACGGTGGCGACCTGGAGGTCTTCGATGGCGCGGGCGGCCTGGCGGGTGAGGAGGGGGTCTGGGTCGTCGCCGATGGTGTTCTGGTAGGTGCTGCGGGCGCGGCGTTTCTCGGCGAGGACGTGCCCGGAGTCGAAGCCGGTGGTGGTTTCGTCGACGACGAGGTGGCCGATTGCGAAGCCGTGGGCGCGGTGGTCGACGACGCCTTGCGCGAGGGCGACGGCGGTGAGGGTGCGGGCGTCGGCGTCCACCTGGGTCGCCCAAGGGGAGACGATGGGTGCGTCGTAGCACCAGCGGGCGAGCCGCGAGTGCGCGAACTCGTCGGGGCCGTGGTCGTCGGTGCTGCGGACGTCGTGGCGTTCGAGGACGGTCTCGCGCGACGGTGCGTCCGCGAGGACGTCGCGGAGGTCGTCGCTGACGGCGCGGAGGTGAGAGTCGTACGGGGTTACGTCGTCGCCGAGGCGCTCCTGGAGGTGTTCGTGGAAGCGTTCGGCGTTCGAGACGGCGACGTCGCCGAGGACGACGCCTTCGGTGAGGTCGCCGACGCGACGCGGGTCGAACTCGCCGCGGGGCGGGCCGTCGTCGTCGTCGACGCCGTTCGCGGTGGCGTCGACGCTGCTCCACGTCGCCTGTCCGGTGCCGCGGACGGCCTCCTCCTCGATGCGGAGGTACCACGCGAGGTCGGTGCTCGGGTCGTCGACGGGGTACGGGGCGAGCGCGTCGAGGAGGCTGGTTGCGCGGTCGCGGACGTCGACGGCGCGCTCGGCGAGCGCGGGAAGGTCGGCGTCGTCGAGTTTCGCGCGTGCTCGACCGAGGTCGTTCGCCGCGAACTGGAGGCCGTACGTCGCGTCGAACAGGGCCTCGTGGTGGTTGCCGGCGTCGAGCGCCGAACGCGCGCTCTCCAGCCAGCCGTCGCCACCCGACCCGAACCGGTCCTCGTCGATCTCGGCCCAGCGCTCGTCGGCGCGCTCGTGGGTCGTCGCGAGCGTCTCGACGACGTCGCGAGCGTGCGCTTCGGTGACCGTCGGCCGCCAGTGCTCGGTGACCCCCGGCGGCGTCGGGTAGTGCTTGGTCGCTTCGTCGGTCAGGACGTCGGGGAGCGCGGTCGGTGCGGTCGCACCGACCGCTATCGAGCCGACCGTGGCGAGGCCGACGGCGCCACCGACGCCGGCGAGGACGCGCCGGCGCGTCAGCTCGGGGAGGGACGGAGCCGCGGGGTCGGAGACCATGTCACCTGACGACTTCCCCGTGGAACGGCATAAGCTCGGTGTCGGTGTCAACCGTCGCGCAACGCGCCCCGTCGCCGTCGAACGCCCGACGAGGAGTCCGCTGGCGGGTCGTCCTCGCGCGTCGAGTCCGAACGTTTAGGGCCGTCGACGGATTCGAATCCACTAGATGACGCGCGTTCTGGTCCCAGTCCGGTACCCACTATCTTCGCACTCGAAGCGGACGCTCGCCGCGGCGGTCGACATCGCGGAGGAGCGAGACGCCGCGCTCACCGTCCTCCACGTGAACCTCTACCAGGACGGTGGACGGGTGACGCGCTCGGAGCTGAAGGCCGCGGCCGAGCGCGCCGTCGACCTGGACGTCCACACGCGCTACGTCGTCCGGAAGGGGTTCCTCGTCGAGGAGACCATCCTCGACGAGGCGGCGGCCGAAGGCGCCGACGTCGTCGTCATCGGGACGAAGCAAGCTGGTCGCTGGCGGCGGATGCTCCGGCGCCTGTTCGACGACCCGGACGTCGACGCGTACCTCCGCGAACACCTCGACTGCGAGGTCGTGACGGTCTCCGCGACCGGCTAGCGCGCCGCCGCTCGTCCCGACGCCTTCGTTCGCATTGCCCCGATGCCTTCGTCCCCATTGACATGCGGGGGAAGCGTTAACGTACCGGCGGTCGAACCGCCGCGCGTGACCACACGACGGGACCTCGTGCGAGCGAGCCGCGCCCTCTCGCATACCGGTATCCTGGACGCGTTCGGCCACGTCTCCGCGAGAGACGGCGACACGGTCGTCCTGCCGCCCGCGGTCCCGCCCGGGCGCGCCGAGCGCGACGACCTCCTCGAGATGGACGTCGAGGGTCGCATCGTCCGTGGCGACGGTCGCCCGCACGACGAGCACTCGCTCCACCGACGGCTCTACGCCGCGCGCGACGACGTCGGCGCCGTCGTCCACCATCACGCGCCCGCCGTCCTCCCGTTCGTCACCGCGGGCGAACCGTTGCGGCCCGTCAGTCGACTCGGCGCGCCCTTCGCGGACCCGGTCCCGGTCTTCGACGACTTCGACGACGCGGACGGTCATCTCGTCACGACCGACGCGGAGGCGGACCGGCTCGCGGCGACGCTCGGCGACGGTCTCGCCGTCATCCTCGCCGGGAACGGTGCGGTCGTCGTCGGCGAGACCGTCCGCGAAGCCACCGTCTTCACGTGGTACATGGCTGCGAACGCAGAGACCCAGTACCGCGCCTCGCAGATGGGTGACCCGGAGCCGGTCGGCGACGAGACGTCGCTGGCGGCGACCGCGGCGACGCTCACGAACGCCATCGCGGTCGACCGCGTCTGGTCGTACCTCACCGGCGGCTGACGCGGCGTCCGGTCCTCGGCGAGCGGTCCGGAGCTTTCAGTACGAACGACCGTGGACCCTCTGGTATGGACGGTTTCGAGGGATACGCCGACGTGGTCGACCCGCGGGAGCGATACGACGACCTCGTCGAGGACGGCGGCGAGGACGTCCGGGACCCCGAGCGCTACCGCGAGGACCGCGAGCTGGAGGCGTTCCGGTCCGGGTGGGTGGCGGTCGGCGTCGTCCTCGACGACGCGGACCGGGTGCTCTGCATCCGGAACGCGGACGACGAGCGATGGCTGCTCCCCGGCGGGACGCTCCACCGCGATGAGTCCCTCGACGATGGACTCGTTCGCGAGGTCCGCGAGGAGACCGGCGTCGACGTCGACCCGGTGCGGCCGCGTGCGGTCGGCGCGAGCCGTATCGTGAACGCCGACGACAGCGACGAGTGGACGGGCTTCCACGTCGTCCTCTACGAGGCTCGCGCGACCGACGCCACCGTCGGCGAGGACCTCGGCGTCGACGACGAACGCATCACGGCCGCGGACTGGTTCCACGACATCCCCGACCCCGTGTTCAATCCGGGCCTCACGCGACCGGCGGTCCGCGCCGCGAGAGACCGGTGACGGGAACGGCTGTACGTGACGGTGGGCTCGACCGGTCCCGAGTCACTGCTCGTGGTCGGTCGGCAGTCCGTCGGCGGGGAAGTCGCTGTCGTCGCGCGGGCGGTCGCGGTTGGCGACGTTTAGTTCGCCGCTCGTGTCGTCGAACACCACGTGACTGTGCGGGTACGCGATGTCGACGTCCGCGTCCGACAGCGCGGACCAGACGTTCGTCTGGACCTTCGACCGGACGGTCAGGAGCTTGTACGGTTGCTTCGCCCAGTACCGGAGCGTCAGCTGGATGCCGTGATCGCCGAACTCGTCGATGTAGCACGTCGGCGCCGCCGGGTAGCGTGCGCTCCCGATGCGGATGTCGGGCCCGCCCGTGATGACCTCGTCGACGTCGCGAGCGCTCCGTTCCATGATGCCGCGGGCCTCGTCGAGGTCGCCCTCGTACGTGACGCCGACCGTGAGCGAGAGCCGGGTGCGCTCGTCCTCCGCGGAGTAGTTGATGACGTCGCGGTCGCGGATGGAGTCGTTCGAGATGACGATGAACGTGTTGTCGAGCGTGAACATCTTCGTGTAGCGGATGGTGATGTCTTCGACGAACCCGGTCTGCCCGCGGTCCGCGAGCTCGATCATGTCACCGATCTCGTAGGGCTGGTCGGCGAGGACGAAGAACCCGTTGATGATGCTGCCGACGATCGGTGCGAGCACGATACCGAGAACCGCCGAGAACACCGTCACCGAGAGGAGGATGTCGCCAGCCTGGAACCCGATGAGGCTCGCCGCGAACGCCACGCCGAGGAGCACTACGCCGAGTTGCACGAGCCGCAGCACGGTGCGCGTGACGCTCGGGCGCTTGATGCGGCGGGCGACGGTCCGGCCCGCGAGACGCACCGCGAGCTTCGACGCGTACCACGTCCCAGCGAGGACGACGATCGCGAGCACCCACCCGATGACCTCCGCCGGCAACCACGCGGGGAGCTCGACGCCAAACCAGTCCGCCAGCGCCTCCCCGGCAGCAGCCCCGCTGCCGCCGCTACCAGTCTCGTTCCCCGACTGCTGCCCGATAGTCACGTCACAGTCGTCTCGCCCGCCCCCGATAAAACGCACGGCGTCGCCGTCGGGCAAAGAACGAAGCCCGCTGCCCGACAAGCACAATCATGGCAAATGATAGCACACGTCGGTTCGACGTCTGCGACCAAGGTGCCGACGTCGACCGCGTCGTTGCCGGGTTCGCGGCGTACGGGCTCGCCGGCCTGACGGCGGTCGACTACCTCCGCGAACGACTCGACATGGACTCCTGCGGGTACGTCACCACGGACGCCCTCCCGACCATCACGCCGTTCGAGGGCGGCCGGCCGCATCATCACACGCGCATCCTCACCCGCGACGACCTCGACCTCGCAGTCCTCCACGGCGGGCTGTTCGTCCCGAACTCCGCGGCGAAACCGTTCACCGAGGCGATACTCGACTGGACCGAGTCCGCTGGCGTCGACGAGTTCGCCGTCCTGAGCGGCGTCCCGGTACCGCACGGTCCCGACGACCACCGGACGTTCCAGGTGTCGACGCGGGACTACCTCGACGCCCGCGTCGCCGACGCGGACCCCGCGATTCCGGGGATGGGGAACGGCTTCCTCGACGGCGTCGACGCCGCACTCGTCGAACGCGGCATGGTCAGCGACCTCGCCGTCGGCGTCTTCCTCACGCCAGTCCACGAGCGCGTCCCGGACGTCGACGCCGCGATTCGCCTCGTCGACACGATAACGCGGCTCTACGACCTCGACGTCGACACCGGGCCACTGGAGGCGTTCGCCGCTGACGTCGCGGCGTACTACGAGCGCCTCCACGAGCGCCTCGAGACCATCCCGGAGAACGAACGACCCGAGGACCGCATGTTCAACTGAGCGGTCGCTCCGTCCGGCGTCGTAGACCGCGGAGAAACGAGGACCGGAACCGGTCTACAGTTCCACGCCGCTCGGGATGAGCGAGTGGTTCCGGAGCAGGTTCCCGTCGTTGTCGTACACGAGGAACGTCGACTTCTCGTAGGAGACGAACTCCTCGCCGCCGAGCGCGATGTCGACGCGGTACCCGCCGTCGTCACCGGCCTGCTCGCCGTACCGGCGTGCGGCCGTGATGAACGTCCCGACGTCCGCCGCGTCCTCGTTCAGTTCCAGCACGAAGTCCCCCGTCAGGCGGTTCGTGACGCTCACCACGCCGACGGCGTCGCCGTCGCCGACGTCGTCCTTGTACCGGAACGCGACGTCCGTCTCCCCGGCGGGAAGCGGGTCGCCGTCCGGTCCTGTGAGGCGCTCCTCGAGCGTCGCCACGGGGCCCTCGAAATCGATCGATACAGTCGGCTTGGAGGGCTCACCGTCGTCGTCCACCCAGTCGACGTTGCTCACGTCCAGCGTGAAGTAGTCGCGCCTCATTCCACGCCCGGGTCTTGGGTATCCCCCCGTATGAACGTAACGCCCGGCACGGACTCGGCCGGTACCGGAACGCGACCGGCCGCGTCGACCGGACCGGTCGCGGTCACTGGTCGCATGCGCTCGCGGTCACTGGACGCATCCGATACGTTTTACTCGCCGCCCCGTCCCGTGTGCGTATGGTCTGGGTGAAGTCGGAGTACGCCGAGGAACTCGCGGTCCTCGTGACGTGGCTGTCCGCGCTCGTCCCGTGGTCGATATCGTACGGGTCGTTCGCGGTCACGTCCGGAGGGGACCTCACGCTCGTCATCCTCCGATTCCCGTTCGTCGGTATCCGCTACCAGCTGGGCGTACAGATTCTCGGTGGGACGTCCGTGAGGACGCCGCTCCAGTTCCGCCAGGAGGTCCTGAACGCCGGCGGGAGCGCGAGCGCACAGGTCCCGGGGTACGACCTCTGGCTCGTCGGCCTCGCGATACTCGCCGTCGCCGTCCTCGTCTCGCTCCTGCTGTACTTCGAGGTCGAGGACGCACTCGACGCCATCCCCGCCGACCCCGTCAGGGTGCTCGGCGCGCTCCTCCTCGGCGTCGCCGTCGCCCTCCTCGGGTCGACGTACGTCCTGTTCACGAGTCAGGCCGCGCTGTTCGTCCCCTTCGGCGTGTTCCTCCAGCTCGCGTTCGGCGTCATCCTCCTCCGCGTCGACCGAACCGGCGTCGACGACGCGGACGCGGACGCCGAGTCAGCCTGACACCGACCCACGGCAGCGGGCGGCTCCGAACCTGCCCTGTTCCTTCCCAAATGGCCGCCTGATTTAAGTTGGCGCTCGCCCTAAGCCCTGGAAACCACTCGGTTCTCTATTCGACGATGTCCGGACACCCACACGAACGACGCGACGACGCCCCTTCGCACGAGCGGATCCAGTCCGAGGACTCCAGGTCGCCGGAGTCGCGACTCGGGCAACTCAAGCGCCGCGTCGTCCGGACCGTCGAGATGCTCCGCGGAACCACCATCGACCACTCCCGGTACGACCCCGCCCAGCACGGCCGTCTCGTGAACTTCGACGGCGTCGACGGCTACGAGGAAGTGAACCGGTACTGGGTGAACCCGCCGTTCGCGTTCGTCTCCGTCAATCACGACGTGGACGCGAACGAGCACCTCTACTACGTCGTCGAACCGGAGCTCGACGAGTACGAGCACGCGCTCCTCGAGACGCTGTTCGAGGACGTCCGCGACCCGCTCGTGTACCGACGCGACATCGACGCGGAGGACACCGAGGTCGTGCTCGACGAAGCGCTCCACGAGCACCTGGAACGGTACGGCGCGGACGTCGACATGACGACGTACTACAAGCTCTACTACTACCTGTGGCGGGCGTTCCGCGGGTACGGGAAGCTCGACCCCGTGATGCACGACCCGCACGTCGAGGACATCTCGTGCGACGGCTACGACCTCCCGCTGTTCGTGTACCACGACGAGTACACGGACATCGAGACGAACGTCAAGTTCGACCAGGAGTCCCTGGACAACTTCGTCGTCCGACTCGCACAGCACTCCGGCCGACACATCTCCATCGGGGACCCGATGGTCGAGACGACGCTCCCGGACGGGTCGCGTGCGGAACTCGCGCTCGGCGAGGAGGTCACGCCCCGAGGGTCGGCGTTCACCATCCGGAAGTACGCCGACGAACCGTTCACGCCCATCGACCTCCTCGACTACGGGACGTTCAACATCGACCAGATGGCGTACCTCTGGCTCGCCATCGAGCACAACAAGAGCCTCATCTTCGCGGGCGGGACCGCCTCGGGGAAGACCACGAGCATGAACGCCATCTCGATGTTCATCCCGCCGCGCTCGAAGGTCCTCTCCATCGAGGACACCCGCGAGCTGTCGCTGTACCACGACAACTGGCTGTCGAGCATCACCCGCGAGCGACTGCACGAGGGCACGGACGTCTCGATGTACGACCTCCTGCGGTCCGCGCTCCGGCATCGCCCCGAGTACATCATCGTCGGCGAGGTCCGCGGCGAGGAAGCGATCACGCTCTTCCAGGCGATGAACACCGGGCACACGACGTACTCGACGATGCACGCCGACTCCGTGCGGACGGTCATCAATCGCCTGGAGAACGAACCGATCAACGTCCCGCGGTCGATGGTGCAGAGCCTGGACATCCTCTGCGTGCAGACGCTCACGCGGATGGACGAGGAGCGCGTCCGCCGGAACAAGACCATCGCCGAGATCGAGGGAATCGACCAGCGGACGGGCGAACTCGACTACTCGACGGCGTTCACGTGGTCGGCCGACGACGACCAGTTCTCCTCCTCGGGGAGTTCGCTCCTCGACGAGGTCCGCGAGGACCGCGGATGGAGTCAGGAGGAACTCCTCACCGAGCTCCGGAACCGACGGCGGTTCCTCGAGTACCTCTGGGAGCGCGACATCACGGACTACCGGCGGTTCACCGCGCTCATCAACGAGTACTACGCCGCCCCCGAGCGCGCGCTCTCCCGCATCGAGGACGTCGTCGGGTCGTCGAGTACGGTGGACGACGAGGACCGCGACGACGGACTGGACGTGACGCTCGCCGAGGGCGACTGACGCATGTCGTGGGCGAACTGGGTCCCGCTCGGGTTCGCTGTCCTGCTCGCGCTCCCGGTCGCGCTCGCGCCGTACTCCGCGTACGCGAACCGTATCGTCAGCCGGTTCGCGCTCGTCGGGTTCGGGTCGTACGTCGAACGCATCGACCGGAAGAAGACCCAGCGGAAGAACACGCTCCGCGCAGCGCACCTGTCGACGACGTACCGGATCTACGCCGCGAAGACGATGTTCTACTCGGCCGTGATGGCCGTCGTCGGGTCGCTCTCGGGGATGTACTTCATCTGGGGGACGTTCACGCTCCTCGCTATCGACGAGGAGACGATCACGAACACGCTCCCCCAGCAACTGCACGTCCTCGCGAACTTCACGGGGCTGCCGTCGTTGACGATCTACGAGCTGTTCGTGCTGATGCTCGTGACGAGCGCGACCGTCGGGAGCATCTTCGGCGGATTGACGTACTTCCTGCGGTGGTGGTACCCGTCGTACCGGGCGGACGAACGCGCGCGCCGCATCGAGGCGTCGCTCCCGCGCACCATCGCGTTCGTGTACGCGCTCAGCCGGTCCGGGATGGAGTTCCCGAAGGTGATGCGCATCCTCGCGGACAACAAGGCCGTGTACGGCGACGCGGCCGACGAGGTGAACGTCGCCGTCCGGAACATGGACATGTTCGGCCAGGACATGATCTCCGCCATCCACACGATGGCGCATCGGACGCCGAGCGGGCAGTTCAAGGAGTTCTCCGAGAACCTCGCGAGCGTCCTCCAGTCGGGCCGGTCGCTGTCGTCGTTCCTCCAACAGCAGTACGAGGACTTCCAGGAGGAGGCCGAGAGCCAGCAGGAGAAGCTCCTCGACCTGCTCGCGACGCTCGCGGAGGTGTACGTCACGGGCCTGGTCGCCGGGCCGCTGTTCCTCATCACGATACTCGTCGTCATCGGTATCGCCGTCGGGGACACCATCCAGCCGTTACAGGTGCTCGTGTACGTCATCGTGCCGAGCGGGAACCTCCTGTTCATCATCTACCTATCGACGGCGACGGACACGCTCAACCAGATCAAGCGCATCGACGACATCGAGAACCCCATCGAGAAGATGGCGGACGTTCGGCGCACGAAGGACGTGCGTCCGGACGGTGGCGGTGATGGATGGAGCGAGCGGGATTCGGACGCGGGCATGGAGCGCCTCCTGCTGTACAGGCGGTTCCGTTGGCTCGGCCGCAAGCTCGGGAGTCCCGGACGGACGATAATCGAGCGACCGACGGCGTTGTTCTGGGCGACGGTCCCCATCGCCCTGCTCGTCACCGCGATCCGGTTCCCGGAGACGCTCGTCGACGGCCAGGTGTCGATCCGTGCGCTCGACGACCTGCTCGTGCAGGGGACCCTGTTCGTCGTCGGGACGTTCGCCATCGTGTTCGAGGTGCATCGACGGCGCCTGGAGGCGATCGAGTCGGCGGTCCCGGACCTCATGGATCGGCTCGCGAGCGTGAACGAGGCGGGGATGACGGTCGTGCAGTCCATCGAGCGCGTGCAACGCAGCGAACTCGGGGCGCTCGACCCGGAGATAGAGCGCGTGTGGCGGGACATCGAGTGGGGCGCGGACGTCGAGACCGCGCTCAAGCGGTTCGAGTCGCGTCTCCGCACGCAGATCATCTCGCGCGTGGTGACGTTGACGACGAAGGCGATGAACGCGAGCGGTGACCTGTCGACGGTGCTGCGTATCGCGGGGTCGCAGGCGAAGGCCGACCGGCGACTGAAGCAGCGCCGGAAGCAGGAGATGGTGACGTACATGGTCGTCGTGTACGTGTCGTTCTTCGTGTTCCTGTTCATCATCGGGGTGCTGTCGACGGTCCTCATCCCGAACCTCCCGGACACGGGTGGGGCGTTGAACGGAACGGGGTCGGGTGCGTCGGCCGGCGGTGCCGGCGTGGGCGCGATCGGCGGTATCGGTGGCGGTGGCGTGAACACCGAGGCGTACACGCTGCTGTTCTTCCACTCGACGCTCCTCCAAGGGTTGCTCTCGGGGCTCATCGCGGGACAGCTGTCCACGGGCGACATCCGCGGTGGTGCGAAACACGCGGCGGTTCTGGTCGCCATCGCGTACGGCGTCTTCCTCCTGTTCATCTGAACCGCGGTCGTCTTCGGCCAGTCGCCGGTTGGCGTTCGAGTGAACCGCGGTCGTTATGCGTGTCGTGGGCGCAGCGAGTGACATGGATCGGTCTCGCGAACGGACGCGACGCGTCTACGACCGCATCGCGGAGCACTTCTCGTCGACGCGCGAGCACCCCTGGCCGGAGGTGTCGTCGTTCCTCGACGGCCGCTCGGGCGCGGTCGGACTGGACGTCGGCTGCGGGAACGGTCGGCACGCGCAGGAACTCGCCGGTTCGTGCGACCGCGTCGTGGGCGTCGACGCGAGCCGCGGGCTGCTCGACGCGGCCGCCGACCGCGCCGAGGAACGGGCGTACGCCGAGTCGCTCGCGCTCGTCCAGGGAGACGCGAGCCGGCTCCCGCTCGCGACCGACAGCGTGGACCTCGCGGTGTACGTGGCGACGCTCCATCACCTCCCCGACCGGGAGCGTCGCGTCCGCAGCCTCGACGAGCTCGCGCGCGTCCTCTCGCCGGACGGTGCGGCGCTCGTGAGCGCGTGGTCGACGGCCCACGACACGTTCGAGGACGCGAGCGCGGACGACGACGTCGGGTTCGACACGACCGTCGACTGGACGCTTCCCGGCGGCGAGACCGTCCCACGGTACTATCACGTGTACTCGCCGCCGGAGTTCGAGCGCGACCTCGCCTCGAGCGCGCTCGCGGCCGCGGAGCCGTTCCAGTCCAGCGGCAACTGTTACTCGCTCGTCAAGTCCGAACGGAAAACATCTTAAGGCCTCGCTACCAAGCACTCTGTGCGCACACCCGTTGGTGTGGGACCTACGCGTCTCGGGGGCCCTCGCGCACGGCTCCCGAGACACAGCGCACCACGCGCTGTCTTCAACCGTAACCATCAAATGCGAGCGACGGCTCCCTCGAAACGAGTGCCGGCGCGACGGTCGCCGACGGCGTCGACCGACACCGACCGCACGACTCGCGCACCGGTGGTCTAATGGTAAGACCTTGGCCTTCCAAGCCAATGATCCGGGTTCGATTCCCGGCTGGTGCACTCCTCCACGACACGCGAGCGAGGAGCGACAGCGACGAGCGTCGCATCGTGGAGAACTGCGAAACCCGGTGAATCGAAGCCTGTGAGTCGCAGCCCGCGAGCGTAGCGAGCCGGAACGTCTCACTTCGGTTCGATTCCCGGCTGGTGCACTCCCTTCGGTCGGGCTCCAGCCGACGTTCACCTCGCGTGACTCGGTGAAATCCCGGCTGGTGCACTTCTCTTGCCGACTGTCCGACGGGCCAGTACTCGTGTCGACGTGCCGCCCAGTTCGTGCCGGCGGCGGACGTTACAAGCCTCGGGGGAGCGTGCGCGGGCGGTCCTCAGCGGACGTCGGCGAGGAACTCGCGGACGGCGTCGTTCACCGGAGCGGGCCGTTCGAGGTTCACCGAATGGCCCGCGCCCGGAACCGTGACGCGTCTTGCGTCGAGTGCCTCCGCGAGTGGCTCGGAGCGTTCGGGCTCCAGGGCGACGTCCTCCTCGCCGTGGACGACGAGCGCCGGGACGTCGACGCCGGCGAGCTGTTCGGTGAAGTCCGGACGATGGAGCCACGACCGAACCTCCTGGTAGACGCCTTCGCCGGGGTAGGTCAGCCACCGGTCGACCCAGGCGTCGACGAGCGCGGACCGCTCCTCGTTCGTCGTCGCCCCGAAGAGGATGTGCTTGATGACGTCAGCGAGGTGCTCGGGGACCGCGTCGGCGTCGCGCGCCGTCGCGATCATCTCCTCGTACCGCGCCGTCTCCTCCTCACCGTGGGGTCCGGCCGTCGTCGAGACGAGGACGAGGCCGTCGACGCGCTCCGGGTAGCGCTCGGCGAACCGGAGCGCCATGAACCCGCCCATCGACATCCCACCGAGGACGCAGGAATCGATGCCCTTCGCGTCCATGAGCGCCGCGCAGTCGTCGGCGAGGTCGTAGAGGTCGTAGCTGTCGGCGTACCGGTCGGTTCGAGCGCGGAGGTCGTACGCGACGACGCGGTGGTCGTCCGCGAGCGCGTCGACCTGCGGGTCGAACATCGTCCGGTCCATGAGCGTCCCGTGCGCGAGGACGACGGGCGGACCGTCGCCGCGGTCGGTCGCGACCGTGTCTGCGCGGGTTCGGTACCGGTCTGTACCGCTGCCGGCTGAGGGAACCATGCGCTCGCTTCTCGACGAACCACCTTATTTGTTGACCTGAGCCTGGGAGAATTAGCGTCGACGAGCGCGCGTTGACGGCCGCCGGACGGTACGCGGCCCGGACCGAACGTGGAGAGGGGCGTCAGCGGGGTCCCGCCGAGGTGGGCGTGGTCGGCCGGGCGTCAGCGGCATCGAGACCGCCAGGCGGCGTCGGCTGTGCGAGCGGCGGGGGTCACTTGGGGAGCCAGACGATGGGGACGTCCTCCCACGCCCAGCGTTCCTCGGGGTGGTCGGCGACCTCCCAGAAGCTCCGCGGCCACGTGCCGACGGCGTCGTGGATGGCGTCGTACGTGAGCGTGCTCTCGCCGTCGAGGACGAGCCGCCAGCGGCGCTCGAACTCGGCGAGGTCGAAGCGGTCAGGGTCCTTGCCGTGGCCGGCGGGGTCGTCGACGATCCGTTGGAGGTGTCGGCGGAAGCCGTCGTTGACGTACCCGAGGACGAGGTGTCCGCCGGGTTCGACGGCGTCGTAGAGCGCGCGGAGCGCGTCCGCGGAGTCCTCGACGTAGCTGAGGGTGCCGTAGCAGAGCACGCACTCGAACTGGCGGTCGAGGTCGAGGTCGGGGAGTGCGGCGTGCTCGAAGTGCGCGTTCGCGACGCCGTCGGCGGTGGCGCCCTCGCGGTTCTCGGCGACGATGGACCGGGCGGCGTCGTAGCCGTAGACGGTGGTCTCGGGGTGCTCGCCCGCGACGTGGAAGGCGACGACGCCGGGGCCGCAGCCGACGCTCGCGAACGACTCGGGGACGCCCTTCGCGTCGAAGAACTGCGAGAGCAGGTCCTGGACGTGGTGCGTGCTCGGCGTGGCGGACTCGCGGTCGGTCTGGTCGGCGTCCCGCCAGAACGCGTTCCAGTCGATGGTCTCGGGGTGGCTGGCGTCGCTGCGGTCAGATGTGCCTATGGTTCTTGTCATATTGACGTAGCTGCGGCTGGTCGGACGGATTCGACACCACACCGATTCGTGGGCCCTAGGTGGCTCCTCGTCGGCTTGAGAGGATAGCTGCCGCTACCGGAAAAGAATTACTATTCCTCTTAACAGTCTCTTTCACTTACAACTTCGCACGCTGGGGATTTATAACTTTTGGACACCGCGAATCGGTGGTCTGGACGGTCGATAGAGTCTCTGTAACGCCGATTCTCGAATCGGGGTCCTGGCGTCACTCGACCTCGGACTCGTGCGGTTCGTGCCGCACCCGGTACGTGCACGCCGCCGCAGCCCCGTCGGCGTCATCACCTGAACCAGCGTCGAGGGCCGTATCGACCCCGTCGGCGCCGGTTTCGTCGACACCGACCACGTCGTACAGCAGCAGGTCGCGCTCCTGGCGCGTCCGCACCGGCACGTCGTAGTGCTCGTTCTCGTACCCGAGGTCGTCACCCGACTCGCGGGCCTCCGTGACGAACTCGCGATGCGCGTCCAGTCGCGCCGCGTTCACGTCCCGCGACACCGCCGGCGCCTCGCTCGCCCGGTCCGCGAACGCCTCGACGAACCCGGGGTCGCGCTCCACGCCCACCGAGTTCCGGCCCGCCGCCATCGCCGCCAGACTCGTCGTCCCCGTCCCCCAGAACGGGTCCAGCACCGTCTCCCCGTACACCGAGTACATGCAGACGAGGCGATACGGCAGCTCCAGCGGGAACGCGCCCGAACGCGCCCGGAGCGCGTCGTCCGCGAGCGTCTGGCGCTCCCCGCCGACGTCCGTCCACACGTCGCTGAACCACCGGTTGCGCTCCTCCCAGAAGTACGCCGACTCGTAGCGGTCCTCGTCCCCCGGCGGATACGACCGGGACTCGCCGTTCCGGAACACCAGCACGTACTCGTGCTCCAGGGTCACGTAGGCGTTCGGCGGCACCATCCCGCTCCCCATGAACTTCGCCGCCGAGTTCACGGGCTTGCGCCACAGCACGTCCGGGAGCGGGTCGAACCCGAGGTCCGCGAACGCCGAGAGCACTCGCGCGTGATTCTGGTACACCCGGAACCGGTCGTCGACCGACCGCGTCGCGTCCCCGACGTTCACGCACGCGATCCCACCCGGCGCGAGCACGCGCTCGACCTCCGCCCACACCTCCGCCAGGACGTCGTGCATCAACTCGAACGCTCGCTCGCCGTCACCGTCAGCGAGCGCCTCGCCGATGGCCGGGTCGAGGTCCGCGAACACGTCGTCCCACATCTCGATCATCGGGTACGGCGGCGACGTCACGACCAGGTCCACGCTGTCCGCGTCGAGCCCCGACAGGTCCCGCGCGTCCCCGACGTGCACGCAATGGGTCGTCTCCATCACTCACCCACTCCCCGCGCCACACATATAGGTGATTCTCCACGACCACACGGCGACGCCCAAGAAGAGTGCCCGCACCGCGCCGGGCGACTCCTGGCGCGACGCGCCACGACCAGGGCGGCACCGACTCACTCCCAGTCCCCGCGCGCGAGCCCGTAACAGACCATGTCGCGGTGCTCGCCGTCCACGAACATGAAGTCCCGGCGGACGCCCTCGCGCTCGAACCCGAGCGATTCCAGAAGCGCGCGCGAAGCCTCGTTGCTCGCGAACGCCTCCGCACCGATGGCCGGCGTCGGGTACTCGCGGAACGTCCAGTCGACGACGAGCGCGACGGACTCGCGGCCGTACCCCTCGCCGTGGTACTCGCCGGCGAGCCAGAACCCGAGGTTCGGGCGCTTGTACGCGACGTCGTCGACGTGGACCGTGCCGAGGCGCTCGACGTCGTCCTCGTCGACCGCCCCCGGGCCCGCGTCCTCGCCGTCGAGACACGCGAGGAGGTCGTGGCCGTCGTCGTCGGCGTCGCCGGCCGCCATCGCCGTCCGACTCGTCAGCGGGTTCCCGAGCGGATATCGGATATCAGGGTTCGCGCGCGAGCGCTGCACGAACGCGCGGTCCTCCTCCTCCAACGTCCGCAGCGTCACCCGTTCGCCGTCACAGACGCGTGCACCAGGCATACCCGCACCGTCACCGCTGGGTCCGATAAGCCTTCTTCCGACGTGGCAGTCACTCACGGTCGCCGGTCGCGCCGAAACCCACAGGACCCTGGCGGGCGAACCTCGACGCGTGCACTTCGAGGTCCTCGGCTGGCCCGACGACGGCCCGACGCTCCGCCTCGACTACCGCGAGTTCGGGTACGCCGGGAAGTTCGCGATGTCCTCGACCGGGAAGGCGGTCTGCCACGACCGCCCGCGACCGGTCGCGGCCACCCACGACGACCCGGCGAGCGCGTTCGCGGGCCGAGAGAGCGACGACTACGCGACGGACGTCCTCGCCGCGGTCGCGTTCAACGAGGACCGGACCGACGGCGACGTCCTCTGGCTGCGGTACGTGACCGTGCGCGCCGACCGGCGCGGCGACGGCCTCGGTCCGCGACTGCTCGCGTTCGTCCGCGACGCGGCACGCGACCGCGGCTACGACCGCCTCCGCATCGCCGTCAACAACCCCTACAGCTACGAGGCGCTCTACAAGACAGGGTTCGCGTACACCGGCCGCGAGACCGGTATCGCCGAACTCGTCCTCGAACACCCCGCGAGTGGCGCGCTCGACGACGACGGCGAGGGCGGTGGCCGCGACGCGAACGCCGACGCCGCGGCGCGCTATCGCGACGGTCTCGACGTCTTCGCTGCTCGCGAGGACCTCAGCACGGGCGAGCGCGAGTTCGCCGGCGCGAAACGCGAGCGCGGCCCACCCGCGGCGACGCGATGAAGCGGCCTCCCACAGCGATTACCCCTTGATGTTGCAGACGGGGAACGTCCGCGCGACCTTGTCGCCGATACCGAGCGCGTCGCTCACGCGAACGACCTCGTCGACGTCCTTGTAGACGCCCGGCGCCTCCTCGGCGATGGTCGCACCCGACTGCGCCTTCACGTACACGTGCTCCTGCTCGCGGAGGTCGTCCTGGACGTCCCCGCCCCAGTAGTCCTGCTTCGCTTGCGTGCGACTCATCGTCCGCCCCGCACCGTGCGCGGTCGACCCGAACGTCTCCGAGAGCGAGTGCTCGCCACCGCGCAGCACGTAGCTCCCCGCACCCATGCTCCCCGGGATGATGACCGGCTGCCCGACGTCGCGGTACGCCGCCGGTAGCTCCGGTCGACCGGCGGGGAACGCACGCGTCGCGCCCTTCCGATGCACGTAGAGCTCCCGCTCCTCCCGGTCGACGGCGTCGCCGTCTCCCACCGGTCGGCCCTGCGGCCCGACCCCCACCTCGTGGACCTCCTTCTTCCCGATGTTGTGCGCGACGTCGTACAGGAGGTCCATCTCCATCGCCTCCCAGTCGCGGTCGAACACCTGCTCGAACACCTGCCGCGTCCGATGCATGATGAGCTGGCGGTTCACCCACGCGAAGTTGATCGCCGCACACATCGCGCCGTAGTAGTCCTCGGCGAGCTGACTCCCCGCCGGCGCCGCCGCTAGGTCGCGGTCCGGGAGCTGGTCGACGAACCCCGAATGCCGCTTCTCGATGTCGCGCACGTAATCCTGGCACGTCTGATGCCCGAGCCCACGACTCCCACAATGGATGAGCACCACTAGCTGGTCCGCCACGAGCCCGAACTCCTCGGCGACGTCCTCCCGGAACACGTCCGTGACGCGCTGGACCTCCAGGAAGTGATTCCCCGACCCGAGCGACCCGACCTGCTTCCGGCCGCGTTCCTTGGCCTCCTCGGGCACCTTCGACGGCTCCGCGTCCGCGCGCTTCCCCTCGTCCTCGCAGTGCGCGAGGTCCGCGGGCACCGCCCAGTCCTCCGCGAGCGCCCACTCGACGCCACCCTGCAGGATGCGGTTCACGTCCGCCACCGACCCCTCGAAGATACCACCCGCACCCAGTCCCGTCGGCACGTTCTCGAACAGCGCGTCCACGAGTTCCTCCTCGCGCCCGCGAACGTCCTCGTACCGGAGGTTCGTCTTCATCATCCTCACTCCGCAATTGATGTCGAACCCGATGGCTCCGGGCGAGAGACAGCCGTTCTCGGCGTCCGTGGCACCGACGCCGCCGACGGGGAACCCGTACCCCTGGTGGGCGTCCGGCATCGCGAGCGCGTGCTTCTGGATGCCGGGGAGGTGCGTCGAGTTCTTGAGCTGCTGGAGGCTCATGTCGTCGCTGATCTGGTCGAGGAGCGTCTCGCTCGCGAGGACGCGCGCCGGCGCTCGCATCCCCTCGCTCTCGTCCTGGGGGATCTCCCACACGTAGTCTCGGACCTTGTGGAGCGTGATGCCGTCGGCGTCGTACGTGGTCATGTGCTAGCGGTCGCTCGCGCCGGCGGAATAGGTTTCGTCTACGCGATGACGTCTTCGGGCGAGGTGCCGTCGTCTACGCGGTCGGGTCCTCGCTCGTGGCGGGGTCAGGGGAGCCGTCGTCGAACAGGGCGTCGAGCGAGAAGGGGCCGGCGCCGGTTATCATGAGCGCGGACGCGAGCCCGAACAGCGAGAGGTGCGCGAGCACGGGGTCGTCGGGGAGCCCGAACAGCGTGAGGGTGAACAGCGCGAGGGAGAGGCCGGCGGCGGCGCGCGTGTAGAGGCCGACGGCGAGGACGACGCCGACGGCTATCTCGGCGAGTGCCGCGCCGACGACCCAGAGTTCGGGTGCGACGGGGACGACGGCGGTGAGGTCGTACTTCGCGACGACGGCGAGCGCGTACCCGGGGTTGAGGAGCTTCTCGACGAGTCCGAGGTAGACGAACGTCACGGCGAGCGAGAGCCTGACGGCGACGGGGACGAGCGGTCTCGCGGGGGCGACGCGTTCGCGGAAGCGGACGGCTCGGTCGTAGATGGGGTCGACGCGACCGTACGCGCTCGCGTCGTCCGCGGCGAGGCGTTCGAGGACGTCGTCCGCGCTCGGGCGGCCGCTGCCGACGGCGACGAGTGCGAGGAACCCGCCGACGTACTCGAACTGGAGGGCGAGCGCGGGTTCGCTCGCGAGGCCGGCGGCGTACAGGAGGAGGCCGACGGCGGCGACGACCCTGGTCGCGAGCCCGAACAGGAGGAGGAACCCGAGGGCGATGAAGACGAGGCGGAAGCCGAGGCCGACGAACGGGAGGCTGGCGTCGAACCCGATCAGCGGCGTGAAGTAGTACCCGCTGAACCCGGCGCCGACGAGCGGGATGCCGATGGCGAGCCGGAGGAGCCACGGGAGGAGGTCGCGGTAGTCCGTCATCGCCTCGGTGAACAGCGCGCGGTCGCGCTCGAACGGTCGAAGCTGTTCGTACGCGAGCACGCCGCCGACGGCGGCGAGCGCGCTCCCGCCGAGGATGGCGGCGTGCAGCGGGACGGCTATCGTGCTCGCGACGAACGAGACGATGGACGCGACGTCCGCGGGGTCGTCGACGACGTACCGGACGTGCGCGCTCGCCGTCCCGGCGAGCGACGTGACCGCGAGCACGAGGACGACCGCGACGCGGCCCGTGAGACGCTTCATGCCCGGTCGTTCGACGCCGGCACGTAAACGCTCCGCGACGGTTCTCACCGCGCACACTCCCCGGGGCCCTTCAGACGTCGAAGACGACGTACGCGTACCACTCGTCGCCGCGTTCCTCGATCACCATCTGCGAGAACGTCACCGCCTTCACCTCCCGGGCGTCGACCGCCGCGAGGTCGACGCCGCGTGCGGTCGCCGCCAGACGGTACCGGGCGTCGTCGCGGGCCGCCTCGTCGGACCCCTCGTCGTGCGCGCGGTCGCTCCCCTCGGTGTCGAGCCTGGAGATGGTGACGTCGTTGTCGACGGGGAGGACGCCGCGGACGTCGCGCTCGTAGATGAGGCGTCCGAGGTAGTCGTAGAGCAGTCCCTCGAGGTCCTCGGCCTCGCGCTCGACCGCGAAGCGCGCCCCGCCCGTCGCCGGCACGTCGTCGCACTGCGCGGCCGAGAGTCCGTCCGCGACCGCCGCGAAGACCGTCGACGCCGAGTCGCCCGTCGCCTCCACCGCCACGTC
Source organism: Halorubellus amylolyticus (assembly GCF_034808145.1). Classification (NCBI taxonomy): domain Archaea; kingdom Methanobacteriati; phylum Methanobacteriota; class Halobacteria; order Halobacteriales; family Halorubellaceae; genus Halorubellus; species Halorubellus amylolyticus. The sequence goes on along the minus strand of NZ_JAXHGM010000004.1, from coordinate 153,210 downwards.
CGCCGTGTGCTCGCGGAGCGCGAACGCGCCCGTCATCGTCCCTCCGCGTCCGTGTCCGCGTCAGGTCGCGTCGGGCCGCGTCCGGTCGCGTCGCGGCCGGCCCCGTCGACGTCCGCGAACGCGTCCTCGGGCTCGCTCCCCGGTTCGCTCGAATCGGCGTCCTCGGCCTCGACGCCGTCGTCCCGCGTCTGGTCGCGCCAGCGTCCGCTCGGCTCGTTCGCCGCGTCCACGTCTGCGGGCGTCTCGAGGTCGCTACCGAGCGATTCGTCGTTCCCGCCGGCCGCGACGTCGGCGGGCGTCGCGTGGTCCTCGCCGAGCATCCCGTCCGACTCCCGTCGCTCCACGTCCCCCGGATGCGGCTCGCTCGCGCCGAGCGTGCCGTCGTCGCCGTACGACTCGACGCCGGACGGAACCGCCTCCTCGTCCGGCGAATCCGGTTCCGCGTACGACTCGTACGCACCGCGGCGCGTCTCGGCGCTCGCACCGCGACGCTGCCGCTCGCCAACGTCCCTGTCCGGCGTCGCGTCCGCACCGACGGCCGTCTCCGACGTCGCAGCGAGCCGCTCGAGTTCGTCCGCCGACAGCCCCGACCCGGAACGGGCGTCGCTCGGGCCGCCGGTCGCCACGCCGCTCGTCACCACCGTCCTGATACCCTCGTCGACCGTCATGTCCACGTCCATCACGCGCTCGCTCGGGACGTGCACGAGATGCCCGCCCATCACCGGGTTCGGCGCGAGCGGCAGGAACAGCGTCACCAGGTCGCGCTCGCCGGCCGCGTCCTTCAGCGACCCCGCGGACTCCGCCGTGAGGAACCCGAGCGTGTACGCGCCCTCGTGGGGGAACTCGACGAGCTTCACGTCCCGGAAGCTCTGCTGGTCGCTCTCCATCATCACGTCGCTCATCTCGCGGAAGCTCTCGTAGATCGAGCCGAACCCGGGGACGCGCGCGAGCGCCGCGTCCACGTACTCGATGAACGTCTCCCCGTACCGGAACTGCGTGAGGAACCCGACGAGGAACACGATGCCGACGAGCACGCCGACCGCCGCCCCGATGAGGATTGGGCCCGCGCCCTGGTTCCCGGTGACGTCCAGCAACGCCGTCATGTAGTTCAGGATGTACCGGACGACCGTCGCAAGCACGAGGACCGTCACGGCGAACGGCACCACGACCGCAAGTCCGCCGATGAACGCGTCTCGAGCGAGGTCGACGGCGCTCCGACCGGCCTCGCGCGGCGACGAGTACTCTTCACCAGGGGACGGCGTCATTGTCACCCTCCAGGCACGGATTCCCGAAAGGTATTTCGGGAACTCGCGGTCCGCCGGAGAACGGTAGAAGCGATACTTTCATCTGGTTCCTGTCGAAAAGCAGACTGGAATCCCCGATGACAGCGATACGTACCTCCAACCTCACCAAGCGGTTCGGGACGCTCACGGCGGTCGACCGCGTCGACCTCGAGATAGAGACCGGCGAGATATTCGGCTTCCTAGGGCACAACGGCGCCGGGAAGTCCACGCTCATCAACATGCTCCTCGACTTCGCTCGCCCGACGAGCGGGTCGGTCGAGGTGTTCGGCGTCGACTGCCAGGAACGCCCCGTCGCCGCCCGCGAACGCATGGGCGTCCTCCCCGAAGGCTACGACGTCTACGATGACCTCACCGGCCGCGAGCACGTCCGGTTCGCGATGGAGTCCCGGGACGTCACCGGCGACCCGATGGACGTCCTCGAACGCGTCGGCATCGCCGACGACGCCGACCGGGACGCGACCGGCTACTCGAAGGGCATGAAGCAGCGACTCGTCCTCGGGATGGCGCTCGTCGGCGACCCCGACCTCCTCATCCTCGACGAGCCGACGAGCGGCCTCGACCCGAACGGCGCGAAGGCGATGCGGGAGATAATCAAGGCGGAGAACGAGCGCGGTGCGACCGTGTTCTTCTCCAGTCACATCCTCGAGCAGGTCGAGAAGGTCTGCGACCGCGTCGGCATCATGCACGAGGGCGAACTCGCCGCGGTCGACACCATCAACAACCTCAAGCAGACCGTCGGCGGCGGCACGAAGCTCCTCATCACGACCGACGGTGACGCCGAGGACTGCCTGGAGACCGTCCAGAGCGTCGACGGCGTCGACAGCGCGTGGCGGGACGCCGAGTTCGACGGCGGCGGGTCGGACGCGACCAGGCTCGTCGTCACGTGCACGAACGACGCGAAGATGGACATCCTCGTCGCGCTCACCCAAGCCGGGGCGGACGTCCTCGACTTCACGACGGAGGAGCCGTCGCTGGAGGACCTGTTCGTCGAGTACACCGGAGGCAAGGCGTGATGGCGTGGGACGTCATCGCCCGCAAGGAGTTCGACGACGTCGTCGACCCGCGCGGTGGGAAGGCGGGGCTGGTCGCCGTCGCGCTCGTGTTCGTCCTCGGCGGGTACGTCCTCCCGATGAACGCTCGCGCGCCGACGTCCGCGGACTACGCGAGCTACATGACCGACGCGGTCGGTCTCGTCGTCCCCCTGTTCGGGCTGTTGCTGGGGTACAAAGCGATCGTCGCGGACCGCTCCGCCGGTCGCCTCACGCTCCTGTTCACGCTTCCCTACAGCCGTCGAGACGCACTCGTCGGGAAGTACGCGACGCGAGCAGGCCTGCTCATCGCCGCCGTCGCCGGCGGCGTGCTCGCCGGCAGCTGGCTCGTCTACTATCCCTTCGGGAGCTTCGACGCCGGGGTCGTCCTCGGGTACCTCGCCGTCACGTGCTGCTACGGGCTCGCGTTCCTCGGTATCGGGTTCGCCATCTCGACGCTCACGACATCGAACCGCGTCGCGTCCGGCGCCACCTTCGGCGTGTTCTTCCTGTTCGTGGTCGTCTGGGGGCAGCTCCGCGGTGCGCTCGCGCTCGCGCTCGACTACGTCGGACTCGCCGACGGTTCGCTCCCGGACTGGGCGCTGTTCCTCCACGGCCTCGAACCCAGCCTCCTGTACGGTCGCGTCGTCACCGGGTTCTACACCGAGGCAGCCAGGGGACCGTACTTCGGCCCGGACGCCGCCTGGTACCTCGGCGCCTGGCCGGCGCTCGTCGCACTCCTCGCGTGGACGGTCCTCCCGATAGCACTCGGCTACCGCCGGTTCGAGGTGACCGACCTATGAACCGCACCGCGCCCGCGCCGTTCGCGCCCGCACCGAGCACCGACAGCGACCACGTCCACGCCGGCGTCGCCGAGGTGAGTCGATGACCGACGGCGGACGCGCCATCGCACGCACCGACCTCCGCATCGCGAAACGCTCGAAGGGCGTCTGGGCGACCGTCGCGCTGTTCGTCCTGACCTTCGGCGGTCTCGCGTACGCCCTCGCGTCGCTCTCCACCCCGAGCGTCGACGGCTACCTCGACACCGCCACCACCGTCCTCTCCCTCCTCGCACCGCTCGTCGGCGTCCTCTTCGGCTACCAGACCGTCGTCGCCGAGCGCGAAACCGGCACCATCGCGCTCGCCCTCTCGCTCCCGCACGCCCGTCGCGACGTCGTCACCGGCAAGCTCGCCGCGCGCGCACTCGTCCTCACTACCGCCATCACCACTGGCGCCATCACCGGCCTCTTCGTCCTCTACCTCCGCTACCCGACGCTCCCGCTCGGCCGCTACCTCGCGCTCTGCGCCGGCACCCTCGCCTACACGCTCGCGTTCCTCGCCCTCGGCACCGCGTTCTCCACGAGCATCCGCACCTCCCGGCGCGTCATCGGCGCCACCTTCGGCAGCTACATCGCCCTCGTCATGCTCTGGAGCAACCTCGTCGACGTCGTCGTCCTCCTCCTCTTCCGCTTCCGCGTCGAACCCGGGAGCTTCCCGCTCTGGGCCGAGACGCTCAAGTTCGCCACCCCACGCCCCCTCTACACGTACCTCCTCGCCGACACCGTCGACATCGGCACCGGCCCCCCCGGCCTCGTCGCCGACACCCAATGGTTCGCCACCCCCGCCATCGCAGCCATCATCCTCCTCGCCTGGCTCACCATCCCCCCACTCCTCGCCTACACGCACTTCCGGACCCAAGAGCTCTGAAACTGACGAGCTATCGCACTCTCCGGAAGCACCTCCTCACAGCTGTCCCCGTCTTATCGAGACCCGGGGAGATACCGTCACCAGTGCCTATTTGACATTTCGAGAAGCACTTCGGGCCATGAATCGACGTGCCGTGCTCGCGGCAGTGGGGAGCGTCGTGGGGAGCGGGTGTCTCCGGTTGACCGATGACGCGACGACGTCGCGGGCCTCCACCTCAGATGGCGAACCGACGACTGTGGCGACGACCCAAGGGGGGACGACCGAGACGCGGACGGAGAACCCGACGACCGCGAAGCCCGAGCTGGTCCGGGAATGGCAGGTCGGAGTCGGGGGCGAGGGCATCGCGGTCGATGATGAGACCGTGTTCGTCCAGACGGGGGGCGTCGTGACGGCGGTCGACGGGACGGCCGGAGCGAAGCGCTGGGAGGTCAGTCTGGGGGTCCCGACGGGCGGAGCGAAGCCGTTCGCGTTCGGCGAGGACCTCGTGTTCACGGCGGGCGACGGGAAGGTGTTCGCGATCGAGCCGAGCGGACCGACGGTGCGCTGGCAGCGGGAGACGCAGTTCAACGAGGTACGCGACCTCCTCGTCCACGAGGGGCGGCTGTACGCGGTGGACTTCGAGCGCCAAGAGGGAAACACGCCGGCGGGCCTGTACGCGTTCGATACGGACGGTGGAACGGTCGCGTGGAGCGCCGAGTACCGGAGCGACAGCGAGGACCGGTGGCCGCGAGAGCTGGCGGCCGTCGGCGACGTGCTCTACGTCGGGATGTACCAGGGACTGTTCGAGTACGACCTCGCGACGGGCCGGAAGCGGACGCACGAGACGGAGGACGGGACCGTCGTCGAACACAATCCCACGCTGGCCGGCGGATTCTGTCGTCGCGAGGACGGCCTGCTGTGGCTGGTCGGGTCCGTTCGCGGGCCTGATACGCTTCAGAAGTACGACCCCGCGGCCGACGAGGTACGCTGGGAGGCGGACGTGCACAGTACGCCGCGAGCGGGCCCGGTGTTGACCGATGACTCCGTCGTCGTCGGGTCGAACTCGGGGTTCTTCGCGTACGACCGCTCAGACGGCGCGAAGCGGTGGGAGAAGCTCACCCGGGAGTGGCCGTACATGACGACGACCGTCGGCGACGTGGTGGTCGGCTCGGACCGCTCACGGACGATGTACGGCATGAATCCGGCGGGCGAAGTCCTGTTCGAACGGGGCGTCGAGAAGACGTATCACTCGGTGGCGTCGCTCGAGGACACCCTCGTCGTCGCGACACAGAACCTCACCGGGCACTCCTTCCGCTGACGCCGCGCGTCGAGCGAATGTGGGCGTCTGCGACCGACCACCTCGACGAGCTGACGACTGCGACCGATACAGCTCTCGACCACCTCTCCGTCCCAAAAGCACGTGATTCTCTCCAAGCCCTACGATAGCAATCTGCTAGCACGGTCGCCAAAACCTCGAGAAACGGCCGGCTGGGGTCGCCGTACGCTCTTCTGGTCCGCAGCAACAACGCCGCAGGAAACGACTCCCTGGCGGGAGCCGTCTGCTCCTGGGGGTGGGGGTGCCGATGGAATTATACCTGTGTGTCTCGGATTCCCAATCTAGTGAGCGTCAACGTCGACACACGCGTCATCGGTCCCGGGAACGACGATCTCGTGACCGAGGCGTGGAAGCTGAAAGAGCAGATTCGACGGGCCGAAGGCGTGCTCAAGCAGCGGCGTGACTTCTTCACGGACGCGTACCGTCGGTCGACGGTGCAGGCGTTCGTCGCGGACGGCATCGACCCCGAACTCATGGGGTTCGTCGCCGTGCGTCGCGACGGCTACATCCTCTTCCTCGCCGTCGACCCCGCCCACCGCGGCGAGGACGTCGGGAAGAAGCTCGTCGCGCGCGTCGCCGACGAGCACCGCACCGTCACGTGTCACGCCCGAACGACGAACGAGAACGCCCTCCAGTTCTACGAGCACCTCGGGTTCGAGGTTAAGCGCCGCATCGACAACTACTACGAGGACGGCGGCGACGCGTACTACCTCAAGCTCGGCGACGACGGCGGCCTGACGACGCGCCTCCAGGAGATCCTCCGCGGCTGAAACGGCGGCTTGACCCTACGGTACGCTTTTCCCGCAGTCCTGACTGTGTTCGAACATGAATGCTCGAATCGACCCGAGCGCGCTCCTGCGCGAGAGCGTCCCGCTCGCGGTCGTCGTCGGCGTCTGGACCGTCCTCTCGCTCCTCGGCGGTGCAGCGGCCGGGCCCGCGCTCCGGTTCGCCGGGATCGCGATGGCGCTCGGGTACGCCTTCGTCAGGAGTCGCGCGCTCGCCGCCCGCACCGAGGGCGCGTCGCTCTCGCTGACGCCCGCGGCGCTCGTCCGCGCGAACGCCACCCCCGTCCTCGCCGCTGCTCCGTGGTTCCTCGCCGCACGCCTGCTTCCGGTGTTCGGCAGGGCCTGGGGGCGGCTCGGCCTCCCCGGCGCGTTCGTCACGCCAGCGGGAGCTCTCCGGTTCTTCGCGGCCGCCGTCGGCTTCCTCACCGTCGTCCTCTACGTCGCCGTGTTCGCGCGAACGCACACGACGGCCGACCGTGAGACCGGCGGTCGCCCGACCGGCACCGAGGCGGCCACGGGCGGCGACTGACCGCATCCGACCGCGGCCGCCGACGCCGACCGAACGCGTTCGGAAACCCCTCGCGCATCGTCACCTGTTGCCATACCGTTTAGAGGGCGGCGTCCGTCGGTCGACGCATGGAGTACGACGACCCGGACCGCGGTAAGGAGGTGGCGTCACGAGCGCGCGAGTTCGTCCGCGAGGAAGCGATCCCGGTCGAACGCGAGTACCTCGGCGCGAGCGAGGTCCCCGACGCGGTCATCGACGACCTCCGCGAGACGGCCCGCGAGTACGACGTGTACGGCCCGCAGCTCCCCGAGGAGTACGGCGGGCTGGGGATGGACTTCCGCGCGATGCTCCCGGTGTTCGAGGAGGCCGGCCGGAGCCTCCTCGGGGGGACCGCGATGCGGTGCGCGGCGCCCGACGAGGGGAACATGCACACCCTGGAGCACTTCGGAACCGACGAGCAGCAGGAGCGATGGCTGGGGCCGCTCGCGCGCGGCGAGATGAACTCCGGGTTCTGCATGACCGAACCGATGCAGGGCGGCGGCTCGGACCCGAAGATGCTCCAGACCACGGCCACGAAGGACGCCGAGGCCGACGAGTGGGTAATCTCCGGGCACAAGTGGTGGACGACCGGCGGTGCCGACGCGGACGTGTTCCTCGTGATGGCGCGCTCGAACCCGGACGCGCACCCCTACGAGGGCACGAGTCTCGTCATCGTGCCGCGGGACACCGAGGGCGTGGAGGTCGTCCGCGACGTCCCGCACACGGGCGGTGAGCCGGTCGGGTCGAGTCACGCGGAGGTGAAGTTTCACGACGCCCGCGTCCCGCTCAGCAACACGCTCGGTCCCGAGGACGGCGGTTTCATGGTCGCACAGGCCAGGCTCGGGCCGGCCAGACTGACGCACTGCATGCGGTTCGCGGGGATGGCCGACCGCGCGCTCGACATCGCCACCGCGTACGCGAGCGAACGCGAAGCGTTCGGCGAACCGCTCAGCGAGAAGCAAGCGCTCCGCCACGAGGTCGCCGACCATCGGACGAGCCTGCACGCCGCGCGGACGATGATCCGGCACGCCGCCGACGGCATCGCCGCCGGCGACGAGGCCCGCATCGAGGTGGCGATGGCGAAGACGTTCACCGCGAACGTCGCGCAGGACGCCGTCGACACCGCCGTCCAGGTCTGCGGCGGGAACGGCATCGGGAAGGACCTGCCGCTCGCGGACTTCTACGAGAACGTCCGCGCGTTCCGCATCGTCGACGGCGCCGACGAGGTCCACCGGCGCTCCATCGCCCGCTGGGCGTTCGACGACCCGGACGCCGAGGAGCTCGCGGGCATCACGCGCTACGACGACGACCTGTAATCGAGCAGGCCGCGGTCGCGACGACTACGATTCCGGCAGTGACGCGGGCGGTCTGGGGGGATTCGACGTCTCGACCTCGAAGCGCGCCCCACCCTGTTCGCTCTCCGTACACCGCACCGACCAGTCGTGCGCCTGCACTATCTCGCGGACGACCGCGAGCCCGATTCCGGTGCCGTCCCCGTCGCTGACGCCGTACTCGAACAGGTCCTCGCGAACGTCCGCGTGGAGGCCGTCGCCGTCGTCCGCAACCGCGAACCCGTCCGCCGTCACCGTCACGCGGATACGGGACGTGCAGCCGCCGTGCTCGACGGCGTTCCGGAAGCAGTTCTCGAACACGCGACGGAGTCGCGACGGATCGGCGGTGACCACGCCGTCGCCCTCGACCTCGACCGCGACGTCCTCGGAGAGGTCGACCGCGGACCGTGCGGACTCGGCGACACCGGCGATGGAGACGTCGTGCGCGTCGACGTCGTGGTCGCCCTCGCGAGCGAGCGAGAGCACGTCGTCGATGAGTTCCGCCATCCGGTCGTGCGCGTCCGCGATCTCCGCCAGTCGCTCGTCGTCGCTCTCGAGATCCATGGCGAGAAGTTCGCGGTAGCCCTCCGCGACCGACAGCGGGCCGCGGAGGTCGTGCGCGACGACGCTCGCGAACTCGTCGAGGCGGTTCCGCTGGGTCTCCAGCTCGTGCTCTCGTTCCTTGAGTTCGGTGATGTCAGAGCTGATGCCGCAGACGCCCGTCGGGTCGCCGTCGTCGTCGAACAAGGGGACCTTCACCGAGTAGTACGTGCGTCGTTCCCCGTGCCGGTACGCGTCCTCCTCGACCTCGATAGCGGACTCCTCCTCGATGGCGCGCCGGTCGTTCGCGCGGACCTCCGCGGCGAACTCGTCGTCCTGTATCTCCCAGTCGGTTCGCCCGACGAGTTCGCCGTCGTCGACGCCGACGACCTCGCGGAACCGCTCGTTCACGAGCTCGTATCGGCCGTCGCGGTCCTTGATGTAGACGATGGCGGTGGTGTTGTCGAGTATCGCTTGGAGTTGCTCGGTCGTGCGTTCGTACTCGCGTTCGCGGTCCAGGCGGTCGAACGCTTGCTCGACGTGCGTCGCCAGGAGCTCGGTGAGTTCCAGGTCTGAGGCGGTGAACGCGTTCGGTTCCGCGGCGATGGCCTGGAAGACGACGTCGTCGCCGACGGGGACGGAGACGGCGGACCGGAACGACGGCCGGTCGGGTGCGGCGTCGTCTGTCCCGGCGACGTCGTCGACCCGGAAGGATTCCCCGCGCTGGTAGGTCTTCCCGAGGACCCCCTCGTCGAGCGCGGGGAGGGAGTCCGGTTCGTAGGTCGCCGCGCCGAGGGGCTCGAAGCGGCCGTCGGTCGCCTCGTAGAGCCCGTAGACGTGGAAGTCGAGGATGTCGTCGGCCGCGGAGAGCGCGGCGTCGACGACCGCGTCGCGCGAGGACGCACCGGCGATGTCGGCGGCGTGCCCGTGGAGTTGCGCCGTCTTCTCGCGGGTGCGTTCGAGTTCTTCTTCGGCGCGTGCGGCGTCGACGGCGTTCTCCACGCGGTTCGCGAGGAGCGCGTACTGCTCGCGTCCGCCCTTCTGGAGGTAGTCGGTGACGCCCGCGGAGATGGCGTCCGCCGCGACCGCTTCGCTGCCCTTGCCCGTGAAGAGCACGAACGGGACGTCTGAGTGGTCCTCGCGGACGGTCTTCAGGAACGCGAGCCCGGTCCGGTGTTCGAGGTCGTAGTCGCTGACGACGCAGTCGACGTCGCGCTCGGCGAGCACGTCGAGCGCCTGGTCGGCGGTCCTCGCCGGCAGGACGTTGATGCGGTCGCTCTCGCGGTCGAGGAACGTCTCGGTGAGATCCAGGAGACTCTGTTCGTCGTCGACGCAGAGGACCTGGACGTCTCGCATATCGTTTGCCGTCGACCCTCTCATGCAAGAAACGTTCGGTTCGCCACCACGGGACCCGCACCCTCGGGGTTCCGTCGTTCTGGTGCGTTGGGGTGCGTTTCAGGGCGCGTCGTCGGGGTCGTCGAGCGCGCCGGTCTGGACGTTCCAGAGGGTCGCGTACCGGCCGTCGTCGGCGAGCAACTCGTCGTGCGTGCCGCGTTCGACCACCTGGCCGTCCTCCAGGACGACGATGCGGTCGGCGTCCTTCACCGTGGAGAGGCGGTGCGCGATGGCGAACGTCGTCCGGTCGGCGGCGAGGTCGTCGAGACTCCGCTGAATGCGGAGTTCGGTCTCCGTGTCGACGTCGCTCGTCGCCTCGTCGAGCACGAGCACGGGCGGGTCCTGGAGGACGACGCGCGCGATGGCGAGCCGCTGTCGTTGCCCGCCCGAGAGCTTCACGCCGCGTTCGCCGACGCGCGTGTCGTAGCCCTCCGGGAGGGCGTCGATGAACTCGTGGGCTTCGGCGAGCCGAGCGGCGCGTTCGACCGCGTCCCGGTCCGCGTCGAACCGCCCGTAGCGGACGTTCTCGGCGATGGTACCGTCGAAGAGGAACGAGTCCTGGCCGACGTACCCGACGTGCTCGCGGAGCGACGCGAGCGTGACGTCGCGGACGTCGTGCCCGTCGACCGTGACCGCCCCCTCGTTAACATCGTAGAGCCGCATGAGCAGTTTCAGCGTCGTGGACTTCCCGGCGCCCGTCGACCCGACGAGCGCGACGGTCTCGCCGGGGTCGGCGTCGATGGAGACGCCGTCGAGGACGGGTTCGTCCGCGCCGTCGTACGCGAACGTGACGTCGTCGTAGCGGACGTGCCCGTCGACGTCGTCGAGGACGAGCGCGTCCTCGCGCTCGGTGACGTGCGGCGGGACGTCCATGAGACCGAACACGCGCTTCCCGCTCGCCTTCGCGTTCTCGTACCAGTCGACGATGTTCGACACCTGCGAGAGCGGCTGGACGAACCGCTGGGTCATGAACACGAACACGACGAACTCGCCGACCGAGAGCGTCCCCGTCAGCGGCCCGGGTGGCCCCTGGAACAGCCAGAGGCCGCCGACGAGGAACGTCGTCGCGAACGAGAGCCCGGCGAGGAAGCTCATCCCGGGCCGGTAGAAGTACGAGAGCGTGAGGATGGACATGTTCGCGTCGTAGAGCTCGCGGCTCGCGCCGCGGACGCGACCGGTCTCGTGCGCTTCCGTCCCCGTGGTCTTCACGAGCTGGATGCCAGCGAGCCCGTTCTCCAAGCGCGTGTTCAGGTCGCCGACCGCCTCGCGGACGCGAGCGTACCGCGGTTCTGCCTTCCGCATGAACCAGAGCGTGAACGCGCCCATGAGGGGGACGAACACGAGCGTGACGGCGGCGAGCTGGGCGTTGTAGAAGAACAGGATGCCGGCGATACCGAGGACCATCACGACGAGGCGCAGGGCCTCCGAGAGCGCGTCGTCGAGGAACGTCTCCAGGTTCGACGCGTCGTTGTTCAGGATGCTCATGACCTCGCCGGTCTCCTTGTCGTCGAAGAACGTCATGTCGAGGTCCTGCATCGCGGCGTACGTGTCGGTGCGGACGGCGTGCATGACGCCGTGCGCGAACGTGTTCATCGTCACGCCCCACACCCAGCGCGCGGCGGTGCCGACGACGAACGCGCCGACGATGAGCCATACCGAGAACCAGAACTGTTCGACCTGCGTCGTCGGTATCATCCCGGCGGGAACCAGCGGGAGGTTGTACCGGGCCGCGCCGTCGGTCGAGAAGACGGCGTCGATGGCGGTCCCGAGGACCACCGGCGGGAGGAGGAGTGCGGCCCGGGAGACGAAGTTCGAGAGGACCCCCGCGAGCAGCCACGGCCACCGCGGGACGCCGTACTCGCGGAACAGTCGGGCGAGCGGTCGGTCGACGTCCACGCGGTACGCCTCGAAGGGGTTCTCGTCGTCGGAGGAGGCCACGTTGCGGGAAGCAACCTCAGCGAGCAGCAAATGACCTTCGATTCGAAACGCTCGTTCTCGTCGGTTGGACGAGCCATGGACGTCGTCGACCGGGCACCCGGGTGAACTGGAGCGGGGCGCGTTTGTCGCCGCCAGGAACCAGTGAACAGACAACCCATTGCAAATTACTTTGGTCCTGGGTTCCATGACCCTCGGTATGGCCACGGACCAGTTCAGCGTCGACGGCGACGTCGCTATCGTCACCGGATCGTCCTCGGGTATCGGGCAGGTGATCGCGGAGCGGTTCGCGGACGACGGCGTGGACGTCGTCGTCTGCTCGCGCGAGATGGAGAACGTCGAACCGGTCGCCGACGGCATCAACGACAGCGACCGACCGGGGAGCGCGCACGCGGTCGAGTGCGACGTCACCGACCGGGACGCGGTCGAGGCGATGGTCGAGGCGACCGTCGAGGAGTTCGGGGGCGTCGACGTCCTCGTGAACAACGCCGGCGCGTCGTTCATGGCGAACTTCGACGACATCAGCCCGAACGGCTGGAAGACCATCGTCGACATCAACCTCACCGGCACCTACCACTGCATCCAGGCCGCCGAGGAGTACCTCAAGGACTCCTCGGGGAGCGTCATCAACCTCTCGTCGGTGGCGGGCCAGCAGGGCGCGCCGTGGATGAGTCACTACGCCGCCGCGAAGGCCGCCGTGGAGAACCTCACGAAGACGCTCGCGTTCGAGTGGGCGGACGACGACGTGCGCGTGAACTGCATCGCGCCGGGGTTCGTCGCGACGCCCGGCGTCGCGAGCCAGATGGGCGTCACCGCCGACGAGGTCGACCGGGACGAGGTCAAGCGTCGAATCGGCGTGAGCGAGGAGATCGCGGACGTCGCGCAGTTCCTCGCGTCGCCGGCGTCGTCCTATCTCGTCGGGCAGAGCCTCACGGTCGCGGGCGTCCCGGACATCATGGAGAACCCGGAGGTCTGATGGCGATGACGGACTATCACGTCCACCTGCCGGTCGCGGCACAGGACTCCGTGCAGGACTTCGTGGACATGGCGGTCCGCGCGGAGGAACTCGGGTACGAGGGCGTGTGGTTGCCGGAGACGTGGGGTCGGGACGCCGTGACTATCATGACGAGCATCGCGCACGCCACCGACGAGGTCCTCATCGGGTCGTCCATCATGAACGTGTACTCGCGGTCGCCCGCGCTCCTCGCGCAGACCGCGGCGACGCTCGACGAGGTCTCCGACGGCCGGTTCCGCCTCGGCATCGGCCCCTCGGGGCCCGCGGTCGTCGAGGGCTGGCACGGCATCGACTTCGGGAACCCGCTCCGACGCACCCGCGAGTACGTCGACATCGTGAAGGCGGTCCTCGCGGGCGAGGAGCTCGACTACGAGGGCGAGTACTTCGACCTCAGCGGGTTCCGGCTGCGCTGCGACGCGCCCGACCCGGCGCCGCGCGTCGACGTCGCCGCGATGGGCCCGAAGGCCGTCGAGCTCGCCGGGCGATTCGCGGACGGCTGGCACGCCATCCTCTTCACGCCCGACGCGATGCGCGACCGGCTCGCGGACTTCGAGCGCGGCACCGACCTCGGCGACAACGACCGGGGCGAGCAGGACGTGACGCTCTCGCTCACGTGCTGTGCGCTCGAGGACGGCGACCGCGCCCGACACCTCACCGCCCAGCACGCGGCGTTCTACGTCGGCGCGATGGGCACGTACTACCGCGACTCGCTCGCCCGCCAGGGCTACGAGGACGAGGCGCACGACGTCGCCGCGAAGTGGACGAACGGCGACCGCGAGGCCGCCATCGACGTGTTCAGCGGCGAGATGCTCGACGACTTCACGGCCGCCGGCACCCCGGAGCGCGCCCGCGAGGAACTCGCGAAGTTCGCGGACGTCGACGGCGTCGACAACGTCTCCATCGGGTTCCCCCGCGCCGCCAGCCCCGCGGAGATCGACGCGACCCTCGAAGCGTTCGCACCCGAGTGACGCCGGTCGCGGTCGGTTGACAGCGGCTGCGGTCGCGGTCGGTTGACAGCGGCTGCGGTCGCGGTCGGTTGACGGCGGCTGCGGTCGCGGTCGGCTGACGGCGGCTGCGGTCGTGGTCGGCTGACGGCGGCTGCGGTCGTGGTGGATTGGTCGAAGTAGTGTTCCCGCAGAAGCGGCCGTTCGAGCCCACTACGCCCCGATGACACCGTTTTCGGTAGAGATGGCCGGAAGCTAACCCCCGCTCCGTGCGACACGTCGTACCACACAGGCTGGTATCGTGGGTGGCGTTCCGTTCCTCAGCGTCGTGCTCGCCGTCGCCGCAGTCGCAACTGGGTTCCTCGCGTACCTCGGCTACGTCCGCCGCGACAGTCCCGGCGCGCGCACGTTCGCGATCCTCGCGTCGACGATGGCGTTCTACTCGGCCGTCTACGCGGTCAGTCTCCCCGTCGAACCCGGGCTGCTCCGGAACGGCCTCGGCGCGCTCCAGTGGTTCGGTATCGCGCCACTTCCCGTCGCGTGGCTGCTGTTCGCGCTCGAGTACTCGGGTCGCCCCGAGTACCTGACGCGACGCGTCACCGTCGCGCTCAGCGTCGTTCCAGCGATAGCCGTCGCCGCCGCCGTCGCGCACGCGATGCCGGTCTCGGACACGCTCCTCGTCGCGCGCCTGGGCGACCTCTTCTACCCGACGACGAGCGCGTCCGAGTGGATGGGGCACACGTTCATCTCGCACGGGCGAGGCCCGCTCTACCTGCTCTACCTCGGGTTCGCGTACGTGTACTTCGTCACGGGCGCCGCCATCCTCGTCGAGTTCGTCGTCCGATTCGACCGGCTCTACAAGCATCAGGCCGCGACCCTCGTCGTCGGCGCGCTCGTCCCGTGGGTCGGGAACGTCGTCGCGGTCCTCGGCGCCGCACCCATCCCCGGCCTCGACGTCCTCCCGTTCACGCTCCCGGTCACGGCCGCGCTGTTCGCGAACGCCATCTTCCGGTACGACCTCCTGGACTTCGTCCCGGCGACGCGCCGTCGCGGCGCGAGCGCGCTCGTCTCGGAGATGCGGGACGCCGTCGTCGTCGTCGACGACGCCGACCGCGTCGTGGACGTGAACCCGGCGGCGTCGGCGCGCTTCGACCTCGACCGCGAGCGCGCGCTCGGCGCGTCCCTGTCCTCGGTCGCGGACGTCACGCTCGCCCCGGACGAGGACCTGTTCGAGGTCGTGAACGACGGGAACGTCTACGAGGTGACGGTGTCGCCCGTCCACGACCGGTACGGTTCGGTCATCGGGCGGACGCTCGTGTTCCGAGACATCACCGCGCATCGGGACGCCCAGCAGCGCCTGGAGGTCCTGAATCGCGTCCTCCGACACAACCTCCGGACGGAGGTGAACGTCATCTCGGGGTACGCGAGGATGGTCGAACGCCAGCTCGACGGCGACGACGCGTCGATGGCGGCCGAGATATCGACCGCGGCGGGGACGCTCGACGAGCTCGGACAGAAGGCGCGGGAGGTCGAGCGCATCATGTCCCGGGACGGCGACGCGGCCACGTACGCGCTCGCCGACCTCCTCGAGGCCGCCGTCGGTCGCGTCACCGACGACCATCCGGACGTGGTCGTCGACGTCTACGCGCCCTCGCGGTCGGTCCAGTTGGACGTGGACGCGGTCGTGTTCGAGGCGGTGGTCGCGGACCTCGTGGACGCGCTCGCGCACTACGGGAACGACGTCGTCTCCGTGCGCGCGCTCACGCTCGGCGACGACCTGACGGTCCGCGTGAGCGACGACGGTTCGGGGATTCCGGCGTCGGAGTACGAGGTGGTTCGGCGCGGCGAGGAGACGCCCCTCGAGCACGCGAGCGGGCTGTCGCTCTGGCTCGTGAAGTGGGGCGTCCGGTCGCTCGACGGCGAGGTCGAGTTCGACGACGACGGCGACGCCGTTCTCGACATCGCCGGGTGCGTCGCCGGCGCCGGTCCGAGCGCCACATCGACCGGAGCGCAGGGGAGCGTCGCGGCCGCGGACGGCGGCGACCAGGAGGACTCCGCTATCGACGGCGACGACCGCGAGACGTGAGCGGGCGGTCCTTATCGTCCGTGTCCGGTGGTCAGACCGAGTATCGCGCCGCCCTCCCGCGGTGCGGTGAGTGCGAGCATCGAGCCGAGGGAGAACCCGACGATCGCGCCGGCGACGGCGCCACCGAGGGAGTCGAGGTCGACGCTCCAGGCGGCGATGGCGCCGACGTCGGGCCACCGGCGGGACAACCGCTTAGGGGGAGGGGTGCGTGGTCGCGGGCATGACCGACTACACGGGAGCGGACCTGTTCGTCGACGCGCTCGAGACGTACGGTATCGAGCACGTCTTCGGGAACCCCGGGACGACCGAACTGCCGGTGACGCGAGCGCTCGCGGACAGCGACGTCGCGTACGCGCTTGGCCTCCACGAGGACGTCGCGGTCGGTGCGGCGGCGGGGTACGCGTCGACGCGCCTCGCGGACGCGGACGACCTCGACGGACTCCCGGCGGGCGTGGTGAACCTCCACGTCGCGCCGGGGACCGCGCACGGGCTCGGGAACCTCTACGACGCGAGCGTGACCGGCGCGCCGCTCGTGGTGACGGCCGGGGCGCACGGGCGCGGGTTCCGGCACGAGGAACCGATCCTCGACGGCGACATGGTCGCGATGACCGAGCAGTTCACGAAGTGGAGCGCGGAGGTCCTAGACGTCGACGCGCTCCCGACGATGCTCCGGCGCGCGTTCCGCGTCGCGTGCACGCCCCCGACCGGTCCCGTCTTCCTCGCGCTCCCGCTCGACGTGATGCGGGCGGCGACCGACGCCGAACCGGAGCCCATCGGGGGTCGCATCCAGAACGCCGGCGGTGGCGACCCGGCGGCGCTCGCGGAGGCCGCGGACCGGCTCGTGGCCGCGAACGACCCGGTGCTCGTCGTCGGCGACCACGTCCCGCGCCACGGAGCATCGTCGCCCGTCGACCCAGTCGCGGCCGCGGTCGACCTCGCGGAGGGCGCGGGGATGCGCGTCCACGGCGAGATACTGTCGAGCGAGGCGTCGTTCCCGACCGACCACGACCAGTGGGTGAGTCACATCCCGCCGAGCGAGGAGTTCGCGCAGGCGCTCCTGAACACGGACACGCTCGTGTTCGCGGGCGTGTCGACGAACACGACGCTCTGGGACCACGACGACCCCCTGGTGCCTGGCGACCCGACGTGCGTCCATCTCGCGACCGACCCCTGGGAGGCCGGGAAGAACCATCCGGGGACGGGCGTCACGGGCGACCTCGGCCTCCTCATGACGGACCTTGCCGAGCGCGTTCGCGAGCGCCTCGACGATGCCGAACGCGAGAAGCGCCTCGAAGGCGTCGCCGCGATGAAGACGTTCGCCGAGCGGAAGGTCGCGGACCTCGCGGAGAGCGACGTCGACGACCCCCGCCCGTCGAAGGCCGCCCTCGTCGACGCCCTGCACGCGGTCGTCCCCGACGCGTACGTCGTCGACGAGGGCGTCACCGCGAAGTACGCGCTCCTGTCGCGCTGGGACTTCGAACCGGGCGACCTCGCGTCGAACAAGGGCGGCGGCCTCGGCTACGGGCTCCCGGCGAGCGTCGGCGCGGCGCTCGCGGAGTCGATGCGCCCCGAGGGCGAACGTCGCGACGTCGTCGGGTTCGTCGGCGACGGCTCCTACTGCTACTACCCCCAGAGCGTCCAGCTCGCCGCCGGCCTCGGCGTCGACCTCACGGTCGTCGTCGTCGACAACCGGAACTACCGCATCCTGAAGGACAACCAGCGCGCGATGTTCGGCGGCGACGAGACCGACGAGGACTTCGTCGGCATGGACTTCGACCCGCCAGTCGACGTCGCGGCGAGCGCGAGCGCGAACGGCGTCGACGGCCGCCGCGTCGACCCCGACGACGACCTCGAACGCGCGCTCGCGGACGCCGTCGACACCGGCGGCCCGGTCGTCGTCGACGTCCCCGTCCACGATTAGTCGACCGCCGGGTTCGCCCCGTGCTCGAGCGGGCGACGGCGTGGTTGGAGCGGGAGCGTGGTTGGAGTGGTGCTGCAGTCAGGTCGTGGTCGTCGACGATGGTGCTGGGTCGGGAGGGTCGTCGGAAGGGACGGCGCCAGTGCGGAGCGGACACCCGGATTCGCGAACGCCCACCCGTCGTTACAGTTCACCATAGTCTCGGAGGGTTCGACAAACCCCGCATCTCTCTCGACCAACCTACCGACCCCACATTGGGCGCATCGACCACCCGTTCGACGCGCCCGTGACCGGATAACGACGGATTCCGTCGCTGGAGACCAGCGAAACCGGAACTCAGATCGGGTCGAGCTCTCCGGCGTCGTCCGTGATGAGGTCCGAGATCGCGTCCTCGCGGTCCGCGCGCTGCTGGGCCATGTCGTCCTTCGCCTCGACCGCCCGACCCTGCATCTCGTCCACGCGCCTGACCGTCGTCGGGTTCGAGAGCACCACGACCGCCGAGAGCGCGTCCGCGTCAGGCTGCGGGTTGTCGCCAGCGAGCACGTCCATGCTATCGGTCTGCTCCTCCACCCAGTGCCGCGAGCGCTCCAGGCCCTTCCGCGAGAACTCCTCGGGCGGCCCCGAGATCACGATCAACGACCGCTCCACAGACGAGACGTCCGCCGGGCACGTCAACCGCGACTGGATCGCCTGCCGGACGAGCCCGCTCACCTTCTGGGCGGGGTCGACGTCCTCGCCCGTGCCGTTCTTCCGGAATCGAGACAGCAGGCCCTTCGAGCGGACCGTCGACGGCGACAGGTCGGTCTCCGCGTACGCGATCGTCGACACGCCACCGGTCGCGAGCGTCCGTCGGACGTCGCTCGCGTCCATCGCGTTCTCCGCGACGACGTCACCGACGTTCCCCGCGGCGAACAGCGACCCGAGGCGCGTCGCGAGCTCGCGGTTCGTGCGCTCGTAGCCACCGCCCACGGTGTCCTCGCTCCCGCGCCACGCGTCGTTGTCGAACAGGAGGACGTTGTCCGTCGCCTCGACGAACGACTGGAACGACCGCGCCGCGTTGAACGCCGCCCGACCGCCTTCCTCCTCGCTCGGTAGTACGCCGAGGCCGTACACGGGCTCGTCGAACTTCTCCGAGAGCGCCTCCGAGAGGACCGGCGCGCCACCGCTCCCGGTCCCGCCACCGAGGCCGGCGAGGACGAGGAACGCGTCGACGTCGTACAGCGGGACCTCGTCGAGCGCGCGCTCGACCTCGTGGAGGTCCTGCCGCGTGACCTCCGCACCGAGTTTCGGGTCCGCACCGACCCCTTGACCCTTCACTCGCTCGTGGGTCTGCCCGAGGAGCAACTGCTGTTCGGGCGGCACGTAGTCGAGCTTCGCGAGGTCGGTTCGCGCGGAGTTGATCGCGAGCGCCGACCGAACGAAGTCGCCGTCGCGCTCCGCCTGGTGGTACAGGAGCTCGTCGACGATCTTCCCGCCGGCGTTCCCGAACCCGAAGAGTGCGAGTTTCATGCGAGAAACGCACGAACACGCGTCGCTTTGTTACGAGCGTGTTATTGGCGCCAGGCGACGGCCGGCACCCGCCAGCCACACGTAAATCCCGAGGTGGACGGGGTGGGTCGACGTCACACTCCGCACGGATGCATCCCGGCGCCGCCCGAGGATAACGAGGGCTTACGTATTCCGACCGACGGGTCCCGTCTCCCGACTGACGGACTGACGAGTTCCGTCTTCGGACTGACGGGTCCCGTCTCCCGCCGACGACGATCCGACGTGTTACCCGACGCAGTCGGGGGCCGACCTGTTACCGCAGGCAGCGCGACGAGACCCGGACACGGCTCACCGACGGCTCAATGGAGGGATACGCATTTGGCGCGGGCGGGACAATTCTGGCGCATGAGCGAGTACGGCCCGGATGACCCCGGCGTCGGCGGAGGCGGCGAGCACGAGGGCGAGAGCCTGCGGGAGGTCATCGTCGCCATCATCCCCATCCTGACGTTCGGGCTCGGCGTCTCGAGCGCGGTGTTCGGCTACGGAGACCTGACGGCCCCGATCTTCGCCGTCGGCTGGTTCCTCCTGACGCCGCTCGTCGCGGTGCTCTCCGACACGCGCATCGTCAGGAGGCTCTTCGGCGACTTGCCCGAGAACCAGGATGCGTCCGTCGACGACGACGAGGCGGCGCTGGAGGAACTGAAGGCGCGGTACGCGCGCGGCGAAATCGACGAGGTCGAGTTCGAGCGACGCACCGCCTTACTCTTGGAGAACGAGTCCATCGACGACGTCCGGGACCGCGTCGACAACGAACCAGCTCGGGCGTCCGAGCGGAGCGAGCGCGACACCGACCGTGCGGGCCGCGAGCGCGCGGACCGCGACCGACGCCGCGAACGCGACTACGAGACCTGACGGCGCGACGCCGCGCCGTCGGTCGACTCACGGCGCTCAGTCGTCGGGCAGTATCTTCCCGGGGTTCAGGACGCCGTCGGGGTCGAGCGCGCGCTTGACGCGCCGCATCGCGTCGACGGCGCCGGGGCCGCGCTCGCGTTCGAGGTAGTCGCGCTTCCCGCGACCGATACCGTGTTCGCCCGTCGACGTGCCGCCGAGCGCGATGGCCTTCTCGACGATCTGCCGGTACACCATCTCGCCCGTCTCGACCGCCTCCGGGTCAGCGTCGTCGACCAGCACCGAGTAGTGGAC
Organism: Halorubellus amylolyticus; assembly: GCF_034808145.1. Lineage (NCBI taxonomy): Archaea > Methanobacteriati > Methanobacteriota > Halobacteria > Halobacteriales > Halorubellaceae > Halorubellus > Halorubellus amylolyticus. The sequence goes on along the minus strand of NZ_JAXHGM010000004.1, from coordinate 132,669 downwards.
GTTCCCGTCGCCCGCGTGCCCGAAACACGGGACGACGACGTCGTGCTCGGCCGCGAGGGCCTTCGCGTACCGAACGACGGTGCCGTACTCGCTGATGGGGACGGTGACGTCGCCCGGATGGAGCGGCGTCAGGTCGGGGTCGTAGCTCCGGATGGCGAACGCGAGGTCGCGCCGCGCCTGCCAGAGGTCCGCCATGCCCTCGCCGTCCGCCGCCAGCTCGAACCGGAGCGGGTCGTGCGCGTCGAACACCTCCCGGCAGTACCGGACCTCCGCCTCGATGCCGTGGTCGGCGTGGAACTCCACGAACACCATCGGGGCGTCCGGGAGGTCGGTGCCCGTGTACGCGTTCGCCATCCGCGCGCTCGTCTCGTCGACGAGCTCCAGCTTCGCGACGTCGACGCCGGACTGCACGGCGTCGGTCACCGCCGCCGCCGCGTCGTCGAGCGTCTCGAAGACCGCGCGGCCGCCGCGAACCTGACGGGGACGACCGTCGAGTTCGAGCGTCGCCTCCGTGACGACGCCGAGCGTCCCCTCGCTCCCGACGACGAGTTCGGTGAGGTTGTAGCCCGCGCTCGACTTGACCGCGCGCGTCCCCGTCTCCACGACCGTCCCGTCCGCGAGCACGACCTCCAGCCCGACGAGCCAGTCGGCCACCTCGCCGTACTTCACCGTCCCCATCCCGCCCGCGTCGGTCGCAATCATCCCGCCGATGGTGGAGATGTCGCCCGAGGACGGCAGCGGCGGGAACCAGAGCCCGTCCTCGCCGGCGCGCTCGTCGACCGTCGACCCCATCACGCCCGGTTGGACGTCCATCTGAAAGTCGCCCGGGCGGACGTCGAGGACGGCGTCCAGCCGCGAGAGGTCCAGGCTGACGCCCGCCTCGACGGGCACGGCGTTCCCCTCGAGCCCGGTCCCGGCGGCGTACGGCGTCACTGGCACGCCCCGGTCGCTCGCCGCCGCGAGGGCCGCCGAGACGTCGTCCGTGCTCGCCGGATAGACGACCGCGTCCGGAGCGACGCCCTCTCCGTCGGGCGTCCCCCAGTCTCCCGCGTGCGATTCGAGCGTCCCCGGCGACGTCGACACCTCGCCGTCGAGGCCGAGGGCGTCGAGGAACGACACGTCGTGACTCATGCGCACGACCCACGCACGCCGACGCCGTATCGTTTGCCCTCACGCCGTAGCGCTCCCCCGAAACACGGCGTTCCCCCCGCAATACAGCGCTCCGGCGTAATATAGCGCTCCCGCGCAGTGGGCCGTCCAGCTAGCACCGAGTTTACACGAGGCGTAAACCCGCGGGTCGTGGCTCCGGTGTCGCGACCGAGTGTTCGACGCTACGCGGTCGCGAACGAGTGGTCGACGTCGTCGCGGTGGCCGTCGAGGACGTCGAACCGCGCCTCGTACCGTGCGTCGTCGAGGCGGTCCTGTCGGTCGAAGCGGTCGCGTTCGAGGAGGGCGAGGAGCCGGCGCGCCCACGCGAGCTTCCTCGCCTTCATCGGGTCGACGTCGGGGTCGTCGAGGTCCCAGCCGGGGAAGGCGAGCGAGCGCGCGCCGACGTGGTCCGCGAGGAAGGCGGCGCGGTCGCCGTCGGTGAACCCGCCGACGTTGACGACGCCCGCGGCCGGCCGGGGCGCGGCCTGCGTGGTGCCCAGCACGTGCTCGCGGTCGCACTCGGGGACGACCTCGCGGACCGCCGGGACGTTGTCGCCGTGCGCGTGCACCGCCGACGGGACGCCCGCGTCGGTGAGCGTCGGCGCGAGCTCCGGCGTCGCGTCGAGGTCGGTCACGTACGCGTCCACGGCGACGCCGTGCTCGCGGAGGACGGGCGCGGCCGAGGACACAGCGAGCACCGCCCCGTCCGGCGCGTCCGCGACGGCGGCGACCGCGTCCAGGTCGTCGACGAGCGACGGCCCCGGCGCCACCACCGCCACGTCGCGGCCGCCCAGCGCCGCCTCGAACGCCGCGAGCGACCCGCCCGGGTCCAGGCCCGCGAGGACGTCCCGCGCGCGCTCGTCGCTCGCCCGGTCGAACCCGAAGTCAGCGAGCACCGCCTCGTACGCCGGCTCGAACGTCTCGAAGTCCATAGCTAGCGCTAACGAGTCGGTGCCAAGATAATCCGTTGGTGTGGGCCGGCCGAGCCTCCACGTGTACCCCTACCCGTGAGGCCCTACCGGCTTCCACTCATCCATTTCAAGCCCTCCGGCATAAGTTTTCTCTTAGTAGCCGGATTGTTGTAGGCGGTCCAGAACGGCGGCGTACGGCCCTTCAGCGCCCTCGGAATCGGCGCAGAGGCGGTCGAACGCGGCGACGGGGCCGGCGAGCACGCAGCCGTCGGCGGTCGGCGCGTACGCCACCCCGGCGTCCTCCGCCCCGGCAGCCAGTCGCGAGGCGGTCGCGTCGTCCACCGGCCCGACCTCGAACACGCGCGCCACGCCCTCCGCGGCGATGCCCGCGTCCACGTCCAGTCGCTCCGCGTGCCGGCGACCCTCCGCGGTCGTCGTCACGTCCAACTCCTCGACCCGCGGGTCCGCGGCCGCGGCGTCGCCCTCGCGAACGCGCTCCCGTGCGAACTCGCGGCCGACCGCGACCGCGTCCACCGTCTCCCGGACGTCGTGCGTTCGGACGACGTGCGCGCCGCGTTCGACCGCCATCGACGTCGCCGCGAGCGACGACGCCAGCGCGTCCTCGGTCGACCGCCCGGTCAGCGACCGGAGGAAGTTCTTCCGGTTGATCGAGACGAGCATCGGTCGCCCGAGCCCGCGGAACTCGCGAAGCCGCCGGAACGCCTCGCGGTCCTGCTCGATCGTCTGCGCCTCCGACCACCCGCCGAACGCCGGGTCGACAATGGTCTTCTCGGTCAACCCGTTCTGTTTGAGCGCCTCGTACACCTGGTCGACGTAGTCCGCCCGCTCCGCCCACGCCGCGCCCTTGCGTTCCGCCCACGGCGTCTCCTCGACCGCACCCGGTCGCGTCAGGTCCGGCGGGCTCGCCATCTTCGCCACCGCCACGTCCCGCTCCTCGCACACCGTCGGGAGGTCCGGGTCCGCGAACCCCGCGATGTCGTTCACCATGTCGAACCCCGCATCGAGTGCCGCCTCCGCGACCTCGGCGTACCGCGTCTCGATCGACCACACCGCGTCCCCGGCGGTCGACTCGAGCGTCGCCACCGCCGTGTCGAGGCGGTCGAGCTCCTGCTCTGCGCTCAGGACGTCGAACTTCTTGTTCGCGGACTCCAGACCGACGTCGACGATGTCCGCCCCCTCGCCGATGAGCTCGTCGTCGACGTACGTCGCCGCCTCGCCGGGGTCGTCGAACACGCTCGGGTCGTACGGCGACTCCTTGCTCACGTTCAGGACGCCCATCACGCGCGGCGGATGGTCGTCCCCGATACCGAGGCCCGCGGCGTCGACGTTCTCCATACCCCTAGGCGAGTGTGGACGGACCAAAAGCGGACCGTTCGGAGAAGCCAGCGCGCCACCGGCACGACCGACCCGAGACGCGGCCCTTTTGCCCGTTCGCGCGCTACGACCGGCCATGAGCAAGGTGAGCATCGGGCTGCGAGGGTGGCGCTTCGACGAGGACGAGGTGTTCACCGCGGACGGCGACGTCCGCCCGTTCGACGAGATGAGCGAGGACACCCGGCGGCGGCTCGTCAGGGTCGGCGTCCTCTACGGGTCGCCGTGCGACGCCTGCTGGCTGATCCACGGCGACGACGACCTCCAGGAATGCAACGAGGCGGCCGTCGTGTACGGCGAACCGCTCTCGGAGATCGCGGTCTGCGACGAGCACGAACCGGACTTCCTGTACTGGTTCCGGGAGGCCGGCGGTATCGAGCACGCGGAGACCGAGCGGTTCGAGGACGCGTTCCACGAGTGGTTCGTCGCCGGCGAACGCGCCCCCGAGGGGTACGGTGGCGTCGAGCACGTCGAGACCGACCCGCGCGAACTCCCCGAGACCGAGATGCCGGACCCGGACGAACACGAGGACATCGGGACGCGCGAGGTCATCGAGCAGCGCATCGACCTCCGGACCGGCGAGGTAGAGGACGCCCCCGACCCGCGACCCGACCGCGGCGACGACGACGAGGACGAGGATCTGGACCTCGACGACGCGGACCTCGACCTCGACGCGGACTACCCCTCCTGACATGACGGACGACGACACCGAGGCCAACGCAGCCACCGACGCCGAGGCCGACGGCGGGCCCGCGCTCGCCGGCGAGGACGCGCCCGCGGTCGCGGTCGTCGGCGCACAGACCCCGGGGAACGTCGGCACCATCGCGCGAGCGATGAAGAACTTCGGCATGCGCGACCTCCTCCTCGTCGACCCGCCCGAGGACGTCTGGGACCCCGACGGCGTCGCGTACGGGTACGCCGGGCACGCCCGCGAGGACGTCATGCCGGACGCCCGGGACGTGGACCTCGACCACCTGGTCGAGAACTACTACACCGTCGGCTGCACGGCGACGACGAACGAGGACTGCCGGAGTCACGTCCGCTATCCGTTCTTCACGCCCGCGGAACTCCCCGAGCACCTCGCCGGCGTCGACGCGGACGTCTGCCTCGTGTTCGGCCGCGAGGACCGCGGGCTCGACAACGCCGAACTCGAACGCCTCGACGCCGTCTCCTCGATCCCCGCGAGCGCCGACTATCCCGTCCTGAACCTCGGGCAGGCCGCGACCGTCACGCTCTACGAGATGCGGGAGGGGACGGTCCGCGAGACCCAGCACCCCGACCGGGAGCGCGAACGCGCCAGCGAGCAGGAGATCGAACGGCTCTACACGGAGTTCGAGGGCGTCCTCGACGCCATCAACCATCCGGAAGCGAAGCGCCGGAAGACGACGCGGATGATACGCCGCCTGCTCTCGCGCACCCACCCGACCGAGCGCGAGGTGTCGACGCTCACCGGTATCTTCCGGCGCGCGAGCGAACGCCCCGAGCGCGACGACGACTGACCGCGAGACCGGTCCGAGCGGCCCGTCGCTTTACGGTCCTCGGGCGCGGACCTGTGAGTGTATGAGCGAGACAGCGGTGCGCACGCTCGCCGAACACGTCGGCCTGGCGGCGGCCGTCCTCGACGCGGACGGCCGTATCGCGTACGCCAATCCCGCGTTCGAGGCGGCGTTCCCGGCGACGGTCGGCGCGGACGTCGGTACCATGCTCGCCGACGCGACCGAGCAGGCCGCGGGCGTGGACCGCGTCCGCGACGCGATTACGGCGGTCGTCGGCGACGGCGTCGACGAGGCCGAGGCGGAACTGACGGTGACGGCCGACGTCCCACGCGTGTACCACTTCAACGTCACTGCGGTCGACGACGCGGACGCCGCGGCGGTCCTCGAAGCGTGCAACGTCACGGACCGACTGGAGAGCACGCCTCGCGTCGGCACCATCCTCGGCCGTATCTCGGAGTCGTTCTACGCGGTCGACGACGAGTGGCGCATCACGTACTGGAACGACAAGATGGCCGAACGCACCGGCGTGCCACCCGAGGAGATAATCGGCGAGGTCGCGTGGGACGTCTTCCCCGGCCTCGACGGTAGCGAACTGCAGGCGCGCTACGAGGCGGCGATGGCGTCGGGCGAGCCGACGACGTTCCGGACGCACCTCCCCGACCCCTTCGACTACTGGGTGGAGGCGCGCGTCTACCCGGACGACCACGGGATGAGCGTGTTCTCGAAGGACGTCACCGACGAGGTCGAACGCGAGCGCGAGCTCGAACGCTACGAGACCATCGTCGAGAACGCGAACGACGCCGTGATGATGAAGGACCGCGAGGGCCGGTACCGGCTCGCGAACGACACCGTCGCGGAGTACACGGGCCGTGAGGCCGCAGCTATCGTCGGGCGGACCGACGTGGAACTGTTCGGCCCGGACGTCGGCGGCCGCATCCGGGAACGCGAACGCCCCGCACTCGACGAGGAACGACGCGTCACGTACGAGGAACGCATCCCGATGGACGACGGCGACGTCGTGTTCGAGACGACGCGCATCCCGTTCTACGAGGACGACGCGCTCGCGGGCACCATCGGTATCTGTCGGGACGTCACCGAACAGGTCGCGTACGAGGGGCGGCTCGAAGCGCGCTCGGAGAAGCTCGAACTCCTGAACCGCATCCTTAGACACGACATCCGCAACGACATGACCGTCGTCCTCGCCGTCCTCGACCTGCTCGCCGAACACGTCACCGACGACGAGGGCGCGGACCTCGTCGCGGAGGTCGGCGAGCGCGCCCAGCACGTCGTCGACCTCACCGCGACCCTCCAGGACCTCATGACGGTCGTGCTCGACGAAGCCAACCACCTCCAGCCCGTCTCGGTCGCGTCCGTCGTCGAGGACGAGCTCGCGGACGTCGACGCCGCGTTCCCGCGCGCCATCACGCGCATCGACGGCGACCTCCCCGACGTCGCGGTGCGCGCGAACGAGATGCTGCACTCGGTGTTCCGGAACCTCCTGAAGAACGCCGTCCAGCACAACGACCGGGACCTCCCGGAGGTCGTCGTGTCCGCGACCGCGACCGACGACGTCGTGACGATCAGGGTCGCCGACGACGGCCCCGGTATCCCCGACGACCGAAAGAGCGACGTGTTCGGTCGGGACGAGAAGGGCCTGGAGTCCTCCGGGACCGGCGTCGGCCTCTACCTCGTCGACCGACTCGTCGACGAGTTCGATGGGAGCGTGCGCGTCGAGGACAACGACCCGCGCGGCGCCGTGTTCGTCGTCAAACTCCCACGGTGGACCGAGGACGCGCCTCTCGAGACACCCTGACCCGGTCATCGAGACCGGCCGGGCTGCTCGCCGAGACCACCCGATTCACTCGGCGGTCACGCGCGAGCCTGGATCTCCTCGCGCAGCACCTCGCTGACGAGGTCGCCGTCGGCCTTCCCGCGGAGTGCGCCCATGCACTCGCCCATGAGCGCCGAGAACGCACCCATCCCCTGCTCGTCGACCTGGCCGGCGTTCCGTTCGACGACCTCGACGACCGCCTCGCGGACCTCGTCCTCGGCGACGCCACCGAGGTCCTCCGCCTCGACCGCCTCCTCTGCCGACCACGCCGGATTGCGCGCGAGCGCCGACAGCAGGTCCTCCAGGCCCTCGTTCGGGACGTCGCCCGCGTCCACGAGCGCGACGGCGTCCCGGAGGTGCGAGTCGGTGAGCGCGCCCGTCGGCACGTCGTCGCGACGGAGCGCGGTGAGCGTCGACTCGAGCGTCGTCGCCGCGAGCGTCGGGTCGACGCCGTCGTCGTCGACGAGGGACTCGAACAACGGCATGTACTCGCCGTACGCGACCTGCTCGGCGACGCCCGCGTCCAGCCCGTACTCGTCCTGATAGCGGTCGACCTTCTCCGTGAGCAGCTCCGGTTCGTCGACGTCGCTCGGGTCGAGGTGCACCGGCGGCACGTCCGTCTCCGGGTACATCCGGGCCGCGCCGGGGAGCGGCCGCAGGTACCGCGTCGTCCCGTCGTCGTTCGCGCCCCGGGTCTCCTCGGGGACGCCCTCCAGTGCGGTGCGTGCGCGGTCCGCCGCCGCCTCGACCGCGTCCCTCGCCACCTCGGCGCCGGCGGCGACCATCGCCACCGCGTCCTCGCCCCCGGCGTCCACGGCGTCCCGGAGCGCGTCGACCTCCTCGTCGGTGACGCCGTACGCCGGCAGCTCGTCCGTGTGGAAGATACCGCCCGCACCGTGGCGCTTCGCGTGGTCCGACAGCTCCGTCCCGAGCCGCCGGTCCGGCTGGATCTCCTCGCCGACGATACCGTCGAAGCCCTCGAGACGCACCGCCCACACCTCGCCGCCGGAATCGAGCGCGCCGCGAACGACGCCGCTGTCCGTGTCCGCGAACGTCTCCGTCACCTCGACGGCGTCGCCGACGCTGGCGTCGCGCTCCCGGAGCCGGTCGCGCTGGTCGAGCAACGCCACCTGCCGGCCGACCTCGTTCCGCACGATGTCGTCGATGTCGTCCAGGCTCTGCACGCCCTTCACCTCGACGCGCGCCCCGTCCGCGACCGAGATGTTCACGTCCTGCCGGATCGTCCCCAGCCCGCGCTTGACGTGCCCCGTCGACCGCAGCAGCATCCCGATGCGCTCCGCGGCCTCCCGCGCCTGCTCGGGCGAGGAGATGTCCGGCTTCGTCCCGATCTCCACGAGCGGGATACCCAACCTGTCGAGCGAGTACGTCACGCCGTCCTCGCGCTCCTCGACGCGCTGCGCGCTCTCCTCCTCGAGCATCAGGTCCGCGACGCGCACCGCGCCCTCGCTCGTCTCGATCTCGCCGTCGGTCGCCACCTGCATCGACCGCTGGAACCCGCTCGTGTTCGACCCGTCCACGACCAGCTTCCGCATCACGTGCGCGACGTCAACCGGCGTCATGTCCATGAGCTGCGCGATCTCCAGGACGACCGACAGCGCCTCCGAGTCGACGCGGGCCGGCGGTTCGTCGTCCTCCTCGACGAGACACGTCGTGTCGTACGCGAGGTACTCGAACACGCGTTCGACCTGGCTCTCCTCCAAGGCCGCCTCGTCTATCTCGCCGAGCTCGCTCTTCGTCGGATGCAGGTAGCGCTCGAACGAACGAACCGATTCCTCGGGCTCGCGAAGCTCCGTCGGACACGAACAGAACAGCTTCGTCGCCGTGTCCAACTGCTGGTGTATCTCCAGGCCGGCGACGAGTCCGAGCTCGTCGTAATCGTACTCGGTCATTACGAGAAGGTCCGCGGTCGAACGGTAAAAAACCGTCCAGTTCCGGCCGGGGTCGCCTTCGCCACAGCGGCGACCCCCTGCTCGGTGACTGCGACGACGGCCGCGCTCGTTGCGTCGGCCGTGGTCGTCCCCGCGTCGGCGCGTGCCAGCACTCGCTGTCGACGTGCTATCGCCGTCCGGGTCGTGCGCGGTCGGTCGTGTGGTCGGCCCGGGCGCGGGCTCGTCGACGTCGGTCGCGTCCGCCGGTCACTGCGTCGCGGCGCGGATGTCCTCGATGCGCTTGATGTGGTCGCCGATTCCCTGTCCCTCGCAGTCCTCGGTCGGGCAGGTATAGTGCCAGCCGTCTCGCGTCGCCGCGGACTCGCGGAATCGCTTCCCGCATACCTCACAGAAGAGGTCGGCCTGCTCGCAGGTGTCTCGGTGAAGTTCGAGCGCGAGTTCTGTGGCGAAGCTCTCGTTGCAGTCACGGCAGGTGTGCATGGCTGAAGTATCTCACTCGCAGGTAATAACACCCGTGGATTGTTCGGGTCCACGGCGGCGTTCGGTTACGATTCGTAAGTCGACGCCGTCGGTCGTTTCGAACCCGTCGGGTGCGACAATCCGTCACTCATAAAGCTTTCTCCGTCGCGACTGGTTGCATCGGCGTCCGCTCGCACCGGACCAGGGACGTCGCGACGTCGACAACACGTAGAAACCCCAACTGTTAGGAGCGGCGCGCTCTCCGTTCCTGTCGATGCGACGTCGACGTCTCCTCGCCTCGCTGGTCGCCGCCGGCACCGCCGGCTGTCTCGAACTCGAATCGGCGGAGTCGACCGCCGCGCGTCGGACGACGGCGCGCACCCGCGCCACCACGCGACCCGCCGCCGGAGACGGGACCGGCGAGGCGACGAACGCCGAGGAACCGACCGACGAAGAGACCACGACCGAGGAGCCACGCGAGTACACCGAACCGGCGTGGACGTTCGCTCCCGAGGGCGAACTCGTCCGTCCACCGGTCGTCGTCGACGACGCCGTCGTCACCGCCGCCGAACGCGAGCCAGCGTACGCGCTCGATGCCGAGAACGGGAGCGAGCGGTGGACCACCGACGCGGACGTCGCCGGGCGCCGGCGTCCGGTCGTCGTCGACGACACCGTCGTCTTCTCGAACGTCCGAGGGATGACCGCGGTGGCCGCCGGCGACGGCCGGGAGCGCTGGCGCGCCGACGCCAACATCTCGTCCCGGCCCGCGGTCGACGGACGCACGCTGTACGCGTACGGCTTCGAGTACAGCCAGGAACTCGCCGCGGTCGACGTCGACACCGGGAGCGTCCAGTGGTCGCGCGAACCCGAGTCGGGCCTCGGCGGCGCACGGTCGACGGTGTTCGTCGACGGCGTCGTCGTCGACACCCACTACAAGGACGCCGTGTACGGGTTCGACGCCGCGAACGGCGACCAGCTATGGTCGTTCCCGAACCCGAAGGACGGCACCGAACCCATCGACCTCGCGACCGACGGCACCCGCGTCTTCGCCACGTACAGTAACAGCACGAGCGGCGGCGCCGGCCCGCTCGTCGCGCTCGACCCCGCCGACGGCTCGCTGCAGTGGTCCCAGCACGAGGACGGCGAGACCCTCGAGAGTTCCCCGTATCTCGTCGCGCACGACGACACGCTGTACGTCAGCCACACTGGACTGCACGCCGTCGACCCCACCAACGGGTTCACGAAGTGGTTCAACGAGGACGTCCACGGTATCGTCACCCCGGCCGACGGCACGGTCTACGTCGGTTCCGGAGGCCACGACGGCGTCGTTCTGTACGCCCTGAACCCCGAGACCGGACGCATCACCGGGCGAGTGCACGCAGCGTACGCCGACGCCTGGGGGCTTCGACCGGCCATCGCGGACGACCGCGCGTACCTCCTCGAGACGACCGCCGACGGCAACCGGCTCGCAGCCTACGACCTCCCGAACTGAGACGCGGTACACGACCGCGGGCGCGGCGTCACGCGACGGCGTCGAACGCGCGAACCGCCGTCGGCGACGGCGCGACGAACAGCGTCCCGCCGGCCACCTCGAACCCGAACAGATCGTTCGTCTCCGCGGAGAACCGACCGATCATCTCGCCGTCGCCCGTCGTCGCGTCGACGCGATGCACCGCGGTCTCGGTCCCGAACCAGACCGCGTCGTCGTCGACGGCGACGAGTCCGTTCGCGCTCTCCGGAACGTCGTAGACCCACGCGATGTCGCCGGTCTGCGCGCGGACGGCGACGAGGCCGCCCATCGACGTCGGAACGTAGAGGACGTCGTCCCGCAGCACCAACCGGTCACCGGGAGAGCGACCTTGGAACCGGTCGGCGCCGTCGGGTGGCCGAGACTCCCACTCGACGGTGCCGGTGTCCACGTCGAACGCGAGGACGCGGTTGTAGACGGGAACGTACGCCGTCCCGTTCCGAACGAGCGGCGTCATCGCCGGGTGGCTCTCTTCGGACAGCCACCGTCGCGTCCCCGTCTGGAGGTCCTGGCACTGGACGGTCGGCCCGCCGGTCGTCCCGAAGACGACGACGTCGTCTCCGGGCGGGGAGAGCTCGCTGACCGCGTTCTCGGTCTCGACCCGCCAGCGCTCCGTGCCGTCTGCCGCGTCTAGGCACACGACCGCGCCGCCGTCCCCGCGCTCCTCGCCGAAGACGACCGACGACGACCCCGTTCGAACCCCCGAATCGAGGTCCGTGCCCGCGTACCGCCAGCGCTCGCTCCGGGTCGCCAGGTCGATGGCGACCACCTGGCCGTCTTCGGTGCCGACGAAGAGGGCGTCGCCCTCGACCGCGAAGTGACGGACGTGGTCGTCGGGGTGCGGCTGCCACCGCTCGAACCCTCGGGCGCGGTCGAGTGCTATCACTCCCTCTTTTGCCACGAAGACGTCGTCGTCGTGGACCGCCATGCCGCTCGCGTACTCCGGCCCCTTCCAGCGACGGTCGAGCGCGTCCGCGTCAGCGAGCAGCGGCGCGTTCGGCGCCGTCGTCGTCTCCTCGGCGGCCGTGGTGGTCGCTGCGGGCGCCGTCGTCGACGCCCCGGTCGTCCGTGTCGCCGTTCGCCGTGTGGCCGTGTCCTCGCCCGCGAGCCGCAGGCAGCCTGCCGTCCCACCGATACCAACCAGTGCCAGGAAACGACGCCGTCTCATCGTCCGATGCCTCGCCACGGCACCGCTAAAAGGTTGGCTATCCGTCAACTGACGCGACCGGCGCGACCGTCTCGACGCCGCGCCGACAGTCGGGAGCGCTCAGTCGTCGCCGAGGATGACGCGCTCGGTCATCGCGACCGGGTCCAGGACCTCCTCGACCTCGTCCTCGTCGAGATAGCCCTTCTCGAGAACGACCTCCTTCACGGTCTTGCCCTCCTTGAGCGCGGTCTTCGCGACCTCGCTCGCCTTGTCGTACCCGATAGCGGGGTTGAGCGCGGTCGCGAGCGCCATCGACTGCTCGACCTGCTCCTCGCAATGGGCCTCGTTCGCCTCCAGCTTCGCGACGAACCGGCGCGCGAACGTCTCGCTCGCGTTCGACAGCATCTCCGCGGACTCGAGGAAGTTGTGCGCGAGCACCGGCTTGTAGAGGTTCAGGTCGATCTGGCCCTCCGCGGCACCCGCCGAGACGGCGGCGTCGTTCCCGACGACCTGCTTGTGCACCTGGTTCACGGCCTCGGCGACGACCGGGTTGATCTTCCCGGGCATGATAGAGGACCCGGGCTGGTTCTCGGGCTGCTCGAGCTCGCCGAGCCCGTTACGCGGCCCCGACGCGAGCAGGCGGAGGTCGTTCGCGATTTTGTTCAGCGACCCCGCGACGGTCCGCAGCGCGCCGTGTGCTTCGCTCATCGCGTCGTGCGCGGCCTGCGCCTCGAAGTGCGAGTCGGCCTCGCGGAACTGGACGCCCGTCTCCTTCGTGATGTACTCCGCCGCGAGTCCGGGGAAGTCCGGGTGCGTGTTCAGCCCGGTGCCGACCGCCGTCCCGCCGAGCGCGAGTTCGGCGAGGTGTTCGCGGACGTTGTCGACGCGCACCAGGCCCTTCTCGACCTGCGTCCGGTAGCCATCGAACTCCTGCCCGAGCCGGATCGGCGTCGCGTCCTGGAGGTGCGTCCGTCCGGTCTTCACGACGTCGTCGAACTCCTCGGCCTTCTCGTCGAGCACGTCGCGGAGCGTGTCGAGCGCCGGGATGACGTCCTTCTCGACGGCTTCGAGGCTCGCGACGTGCATCGCCGTCGGGATGACGTCGTTACTGGACTGGCCGTAGTTCACGTGGTCGTTCGGGTGGACGACGCGGTCGCCGACCTCCGCGCCCTTCAGTTCCGCGGCGCGGTTCGCGATGACCTCGTTCGCGTTCATGTTCGAGGACGTCCCCGACCCCGTCTGGAAGACGTCCACGGGGAACTGGTCGTCGTGCTCGCCCGCGATGACCTCGTCCGCCGCCTCGACGATGACGTCGGCGGTCTCCTCGTCGAGGAGGCCGAGGTCGCGGTTCGCCTGCGCGGACGCCTTCTTCACGACGCCGAGTGCGCGCACGAACCGTCGGCCGAACGAGATGCCGGAGATGGGGAAGTTCTCGACCGCGCGCTGGGTCTGCGCGCCCCAGTACGCGTCCGCCGGTACCTGCATCTCACCGAGACTGTCCCGTTCCGTACGGTAGTCCTCGTCGTCTGCCATACGCGAAGCGTCGACTCGCCCGGCGTAAAAGCCATCGGTCCGCGGCAGCCGGGACGCCCGCGTCGACAATCGCTGCGCTACCGTCCGCGATTAGCGACTGCCCTCGTCGACGGCACCGCCGGCGGTCTGGGCGTTACGGTCGGACGCCCCTTCGACGATTCCGCTCATCCGCGTCGGCTCGACGCGAACGATGCGGAACTCGACGTCCGTCGCCGGCCGCTCGTGCACCTGATAGTACGGGATGTCCAGTCCTTCCATCGCCTCGACCATGGCCGCGTCCAGCGAGTCGGAGCCGAGGGTCTCGGCACTTCCCTCGACGACGACGCTCTTCCAGCCGTCGTCGGTGTCGGCGTACACGACGAACGACAGGTGGTCGGTGTCCTCGAGGTACCGCCGCTTCTGGCTCCCGGGCGCGAACCCCATCCGGAAGTAGATCGCTTCCTCGTCCTCGTCGAACGTGTACGACACGGGGATCGCGTACGCGTCGCCGTCGCTGGCGAGCGCGAGGACGCCCGTGCCGTGGTCCTCGAGGAACGATGCGATGTCGAGCGCGTCCATGCTGGTGGCTTGCTTCCCGGACATGCATGCTACTTGGTACCGCGACACAATAACCGTGCCTCGTCGTTCCCGACTCCTGGGACTCACTCACCGGCTCGCGCACGCGCCGGCAACCGGTCCGACTGCAATCACCGGCCCAACCGCCTCCACCAGTCCGACCGGCCGCACCGCTCCCATCGGTCGACCGCACCAACCATCAGAGAACCGCACGCGGAGTGCGTAGGAGTCAGCGTAACACAACCCTTTTCGCTCGCTCGCCCCGACGAACGCGCATGGACGAAGACGCCATCCGCGACGCGCTCCGGGACGTCACCGACCCGGACCTCGGCGACGACATCGTCTCCCTCGGCCTCGTCAACAGCATCGACGTGGACGACGACACGGTCCACGTCGACCTCGCCCTCGGCGCCCCGTACTCGCCGACCGAGACCGGTATCGCCGACGCCGTCCGCGACGCCATCGGGACCGTCGACCGCGAAGTGAACCTGTCCGCGAGCATCGACACCGGCGTCGCCGCGGACGACGACGTCCTCGCGAACGTCGAGAACGTCATCGCCGTCGCCTCCGGGAAAGGCGGCGTCGGGAAGTCGACGATGGCCGTCAACATCGCCGCCGGCCTCAGCGACATGGGCGCGCGCGTCGGCCTGTTCGACGCCGACGTCTACGGCCCGAACGTCCCCCGGATGGTCGACGCCGACGAACCACCGGGCGCGACGCGCGACGAGACCCTCGTCCCGCCCGAGAAGTACGGGATGAAGCTGATGTCGATGGCGTTCCTCGTCGGCGAGGACGACCCCGTCATCTGGCGCGGCCCGATGGTCCACAAGGTCCTCACGCAGCTCTGGGAGGACGTCGAATGGGGCCACCTTGACTACATGGTCGTCGACCTTCCCCCGGGCACCGGCGACACCCAGCTGACGCTCCTCCAGACCGTCCCCGTCACGGGGAGCGTCATCGTCACCACGCCCCAGGACGTCGCGCTGGACGACGCCCGCAAGGGCCTAGAGATGTTCGGGAAACACGACACGAACGTCCTCGGCATCGCCGAGAACATGGGGACGTTCAAGTGCCCGGACTGCGGCGGCCAGCACGCCATCTTCGGCGAAGGCGGCGGCGAACGGTTCGCTGACGTCCACGACATGCCGTTCCTCGGGAGCGTCCCGCTCGACCCCGACGTCAGGACCGGCGGCGACGAGGGCGCGCCCATCGTCCTCGACGATGACTCCGCGACCGGCGAAGCATTCCGCGAGATCGCGCGGAACGTCGCGAACAACACCGGCATCGTCCGCCGCCGCGAGCACACCACGCGAACCTCAGCGAGCCGCTGACGCATGCCCGGCGACGATACTCCCAGCGATGACGCCGGCAACGACGCTTCCGGCCAGGACGCCGACGCGGAGCCTCCCGGCCGAGACCCGAGCGTCGACGCCGACGCGAACGACGACGGGCTCGAGACCGACCCCGAGCGCGCCGCGCTCCTCCGCGAGATCGCCGACGACGTCCGCGGCGACACCAGCGAATCCGAACAGCTCGCGAACGTCCTCTACCGGACGAGCGACATCTACGCGCCCGACGAGGACACCACGCCCGAAGAGGTGATGCAGAACGTGAAGTTCATCCTCGAGGTCAAGGAACGAGGCGGCCTCGGCCGCTGAACCGCCCGGCGCCGTCCACCACGACCGCAGTCAGTCCGCGGCCGGCTGCGGGCCCGTGCGCTCGACGACGAAGTCGCAGTGCTCGCCGCCCTCGAGCTGGCAGGGCCCGTGCCGTATCTCGTAGGACTCGCCGTAGTGGTCCGCGACGCCGTCGATGATGCCTTCCGCGAGCATACAGAGCTCGCGGTCCGAGCCGTACCTGACGACGGCGGTGTCCTCGTCGACGCGCTTCGCGCGGAGCTCCGGGGGCGTGAAATTCGACAGGCGCTTCGCGCGCAACGCCTCGTGGATGTACGTCTCCACGTTCGCGAGCAGATCCAGGCCCGTCCACTCGCCCTCGACGTGAACGCCGTAGGTCTCCACGAGCGGGCCGACGATGTACCCGCCGAACGCGTACAGCAACTCGCCCTCGGACAGCTCGGAGAGCTCGGTCGCCGCGTCCACGAGCGCCAGCGCCTCCGCGTCGTCGTACTCCGACACCGGCACGTAGAGCTTCCCGCCCAGGCCGGCCTCCTCCTGGATCGCGCGCCACGTCGCCTCGTCGTACGTCTCAACTACGAAATCCTTCATCGCCTTCATGACGATTCCGTGCATTCCTGGCCCGGTCGACGGACCGTCCACGCAAGGAACGACCGCCAAGAGACATAGGTCTCAATGGCCTCAGCTGCCCGGGTACGAACGTGTTCGGCTCGGCGTGTCTCTCGAGGAGCCCCCGCGAGGACGCTGGTCGTCGTCGTCGACCGCGTCTCGACGACCCCGGGCCGGGCCCGCGACCGTCGGAATCCTGTGGACTTATCGGCGCGAGACGCCTTCGTGGAGCCGTGGACGCGAACCAGCTGGAGACCTCGAACCCGTTCGGGATGGACGAGGAGTGCCGGAACTGTCCCGCCCTCTGTGAGACCCGCGAGCACGTCGTCCACGGCTACGGCGACGTCGGCGCGGACTTCCTGTTCGTCGTCGACGCGCCCGGCGCGGGCGCCGACGAGTCCGCCATTCCGGCGTTCCACGACGCCGGCGGCGAACGCTTCCGGCGAGTCCTCGAACGCTGCATGCTCTGCGCGAGCGCCAGCCCCGAGGCCGAACCCGACCTCTCGAACGCGTACGTCACCTCCATCGCACGCTGCCATCACCCCGACCGCGACCCCAGCGACGAGGAGGTCGGGAACTGCGAGCCGTACCTGAACGCCGAACTCCGCATGATCAACCCCGAGATACTCGTCCCCGTCGGCGAACGCGCACTCGCCGAGCTCGCCGCGGAGTACACGACCACGCCCGCGAGCGAACTCTCCGTCGACGACCACCACGCGACGAGCGTCCGCGGCCGCGGCTTCGAACTCGCACCCATGAAGGCGCCCGCCGCGATGACCGACGACGACGAACAGGCGTTCGTCGAGTTCTTCGCCGAACTCATGGCGTCTGACTACCGCCAGACGAAGGGGCGCCAGGAACGATAGCTCGGCGAGCCGTCACCCGGCGTCGACAACCAGTCCGTCGTCTACCAGTACGTCGTCGTCTTCGTGAGCGCGCCGACGCGACCGAGCGCGACGACGCCGACGGCCACGACCACCACCAGCCCGGAGACGGCGCCGGTCGAGACCACGCGGAAGTCGCCCGCACGCAGGCCGAACGCGGCGAGCGCACCCACGCCACCCAGTACGACGAGGAGCGACCCGAGGAACCCGAGGAGTCGAAGTCGATTCATACCCATCGGTACCGTCAGCGCGGACATAAAACGGCGGGTTGAAGGACGGCGCGACCCGACGCTCCGCCATGACTCTCGTTGCCGTCCTCGCGGACCCGGCACGCCCCGGACTCGTCCTGCCCTCGCTCGTCGACGACGGCCCGCTCGACGCCGACGAGGCCGCCGACCTCTACGAAGCGAGCCTCCTCGACACCGTCGCCGCCGCCGCCAACTCCGGCGCGAAGACGCTCGTGAACTACCGCGGCGACGACACGCTCCCCGACGAGCACGTCACCGACACGCCCGCCGAAGCCGAGGTGCGTGCGCTCGCGAGCGAGGTCGTCGACCTCGGCGCCGACGACGTCCGGTTCGAGGTTCAGGTCGGGTCGACGTTCGACGCGCGCGTCGGGAACACCGTCACGCACCTCCTGCGCGACGACCCGGACGTCTCCAGCGTCCTCGCGACCGACGCCGTCGCCCCGCTGCTCGGTCGGAAAGACGTCGACTCCACGAGCATGAAGCTCCGGCGCTCGGACGTCGTCATCGGCCCGAGCACCGACGGGACCGTCTGGGGAGGCGCGTTCAACGACTCCATCGACTTCGACGGCGCGTACACCACGCCCGCCGTCGAGACGCTCGCCCAACGCGGCGTCGACGCCGGCCTCGACGTCGGGTTCGCACCCACCTACCCCCGTATCGACACCGTCCCCGGCCTCCGCACCACCGTCGCCCAGATCCGCGCCCGCCAGCGCGCCGACCGCGCCGTGCCCACGGCGACCGCCCAGGTAATCGGTTACCTCGGCCTCGCCGTCCGCGACGGCGACGACGGCGCCGAACTCGTCCGCGAGTGACCGCCCGAGAGAACACCGCCTAACCGACAGGCCTAATGGCGTTCTCGCAGAAACACCGACCGAGGTGGGATGGCAGAGCGGCCTATTGCGCCTGCCTTGAAAGCAGGTGGCGTCAGCCTCCTGGGTTCGAATCCCAGTCCCACCGTTCTCCACGCGAACGAGCTCGCCGAGCGGCAGCGATCGCGTGGGCTCGTGAGCGCACTCGAGAGCCACGTGTGTTCAGGTGCACTGGATCTCGCGTTCGAGGGTGACGGTGACGGCGTCGCCGCTGGCGTGGATGACGACTGTCTCCCCGCAGGTGACGTTCTCGATGGTCGCGCTGGTGGTGTCGCCGCCGTCGAGCGAGCCGTCGCCGGGTGTCAGCGAGGTGCTGTCGCCCTCGTCGGTGGCGGTGACGGTGGTCAGCGCTATGTCGCCCGGGAGCTGGTTGGTGACGGTCACGGTAGCGGTCGTCGTGTTGTTCGTCGCGTTTCCGGTGACCGAGACGCCGAGGTACGCGCTCTGGTCGTCGGCGACGTCAATCTGGACGCTACGGTCGAGGCTGGCCGCGGAGAACGCACTCGTGCCTGCCGTCGTCGCGAGGACGACGAGTGCGGCTGCGAGGACGAGCCAGCCGCGGCGCGTCACGGGTCTCGCACCTCCGCGGGCCGTTCGCGCGCGCCGAGCCGCATCCGATAGTAGTTGTCGTAGCAGTGCCCGACCGCGGACACGAGCAGTGCGACGGCGAGGAACAACCCGCACGCCCCGGGCGACACCCACGAGAACGGCGGCACGCCGAAGGACGTACCGGCCACGGCAACGAGCGCGACGACGGAGAACCCGAGGTAGTACACGCCCCACGGGACGTCCCCGCCCGTGAGCGAATCCACGTAGAAGTTCTTCCGCGCCGCCTCGTCCGAGAGCGACACCCGCCCGCGCTGCGCGTCGAACTCGATGAACCCGTAGTCCGCCATCTTCGACAGGTGGAACTGCCGGAGCGCGTTCCGCACGCGCTTTCGCTCCCGATGATCGAGCTTCTCGATCGGCTTGTCGTACTCCCAGCTCGCAACGCGCTCCGCGAGCTCGCTCACCGACAGCTCGCGGTCGGCCTGCTTGAGCGCGTGAATCACGAACCGCCGACGCTGGTTACTCAGCATCTCCAGAACCGCGTCGCGAGAGAACGTCGCCGACGTCGGCCCTTCAGCGTCCGCTGTCCCCCCGACAGCGGACGACGACGACTGCGTCTTGCTCATCGCCCTTCACTCTCCCCAGACGTGGTTCCTTCCCGATACCGCAAGCCAAACAAGAACTGCTTCCCCCTCATGCCGGAGAAACCCACGCAAGACGAGCAAATTGTTATACAGACAATATGCAAGACTGCGGTTCGTTCCAGAGAGCTCGCGCGCAATCCGGTTCAGCGCTCACACTCCTTGGGAGCGTACGCCGTCGAGTGATTCTGCTGTCCAACCAGTTACCGAGCAGTTCCCACGGACTGATCACTCCGTTCAGGGCCATCTGCGGTAATCTTTCCGCAGTAGGGCACGTCTGTCACACCCACATGCAACGTTCGCAATCCGACTGACGGTCTGTGCGGGTAAGCCCAATCGCGATTGCACCGTCGCGTGATACCCTCCGCGATTTCACGCCCTGTATATTCCAATACTGGACCCCGTTCACGTTGGAAACACGCGCTCCGCGACAACGTGGCACACCTAATCTGGGGAACGAGGGGCGCGAAAAAACAGATAACAGAACTATGGACCGCAGAAAATTCATGCTCGGACTTGGATCGCTCGCCGCAGGCGGCGCGGCCGCAATGGGGACCGGTGCGTTTGGAAGTGTTGAGGCAACGCGTACGGTCAACGTCGATGTGGTGGGTGACCAGTCAGCTTACCTGGGACTGGATGCTGACTCACCCTATGCGAAGAACGTTGGCAAGCAACTGAAGCTGGACTTCGGGCCCAACGGACATGGCGGTCAAGGAGTTAACGCGGATGCGGTGACTTCGTTTGATGGAGTCTTTCGGATGGACAACAACGGGCCGAACGAGCTCGACATCACGATAGACAAATCTGGGTTGGCGAACCCCGATAAGTGGCATTTCGTCCCGAAGGAAGTGTACGACGAGTACAGTGGCAGCTACCCCGAAGACAGCTTCTATCCAAGCTGGGACAACTTCGGGGGGTACGAATCGACCAACGCGAGTGGCGGTGGACTCAATCCTGGCGACTCGACGCTAGTCGGTGTGGCAATCGACACCCGGGACAAAGGAAGTCTGCCGGGTGGTGAAATTCGGTACGCCGTCACGGATGCCGATGGCCCGTACGGGAGCAACTAGACATTCCAACAACTGGACCGACCGCATCCGACTTACTTCCTTTTTCGCCCGACGCATAAGCCTAGTTCTGCGTCCTCGCCTTCTTCTGAAACCTCTGTATAACAATGCCTCGCAGGTCCATCGGTACTCTCGTTATGGGGTTGAGGAAGACGGGATCGGTAGTTCTGCAGATCATGCTTGTCTTTGCCGTAATCTCACTACTCGCTGGAGCGGCCCTTGGTCAACCTATCCTACTGAGTTACGTCGAGACCGAGAGCATGTCTCCGACGCTCGAACCGGGTGATGGGTTCATCGCGGTACCGGCACAAATCGAATCTTCCGTGGCAGAAGGCGACGTCGTCGTATTTCGTGCAAAGGAACTCCACGGTGGTGGACTAACCACACACCGGGTCGTGGACGAGACCGAACAGGGATTCATCACCAAAGGAGATGCGAACCCCTTCACTGACCTCGAAAGCGGGGAACCACCAGTCAAGCGCGCGCAAGTCGTTGCAACCGCTCTTCAGATTGATGGGGAAGTACTCGTCATTCCGTACCTCGGTACAACCATTGAAACGACACGCTCGCTGTTGTCGATGGTACAAGCTCGGCTCTCTGCTGCCTTGGGGATGCCTTCGCTGCTCGGGACCGGGGGGCTCGCGTACCTGCTCTTTGCGGGGACCGTGCTCTGGTATGTGCTGGGAGAGTGGCGCGCCGAGAGTGATAACCAACCGGACCGCGTGACGTCACGGAGGACGGGTATCGATGGCCGGGTCGTGATAGGAACCTTCGCAGCTATTCTCGTCCTAGGGGCGACGGCAGCGATGGTCGTACCCGCGGGTACCCAGCAGTACGAGGTCGTGAGCGCAGAGTTCACGTCCGAGCGTCCGAACGTCATTCCGATGGGCGAGTCGAAGAGCCAGCGGTACGCGGTCGGGAACGGCGGGTTCCTCCCAGTCGTGACGTATCTTGAACCTGCGAGCGATGGCGTCGACGTCGACCCGCAGGAGTTGTACGTGGAGGGTAAGAGCGTGGTGAACGCAACTGTGACCTTACACGCACCGCCGGAGACCGGCTACTATCGGCGATTCGTGGTCGAGCACCGCTATCTCGCTGTCCTCCCACAGCCCGTGATACGGGGACTCTACCAGATTCACCCGTGGGCGCCTATCGTGAGCATCGACGCGTTGATTGCGGTGCCCTTCTACCTCGTCGGCGTAGCGCTCGTCGGCGGCGGCCGGATTCGTGACCGGTCACGCGATTCCGAGCGTTCCATATCGAGCCGTATTCGCCGTTCGCTGAGGCCGTAGCGATCTCCAGATAACATTTGATCCTATCTAAGAACAGGTTCTCACGGCTGTTGGTCAGCGTATTCAAACTGTTTTCAGAACGTCGAATTGTCCACCGTAACGTTCCTGGACCCACTCGTCGAGGACCTCGTCTAACTGACTGTCGGCGGTCTCGAGGTCCGACGCGTCCGTGGAGGCAAGCAGTCGCCACTGTTCTTGGGTGTCGTCGAAGCCGAGTGCGTGGGCGGTGCCGCCGGTCTGCATCTTGACCGCGTAGATGTCGACCTCGCCCCCGGCGGGGATGCCACCGTATGGTGCGATCCGCACCCCTTGCTCGTCGAGCGTGGCGATGTCCTGTTGCCCAAGCGGTCTGGTCGGGAGGCTCGTGATGGGTCGCATTGGAAGAATCGTACGCTACGCGAAGACTGCCAATCACAAAGTTATAGACACCAAACGAGTTGAAACGCTTGCCACAATGGGGCCTTCCCAGCGACGAAATCACGGGTCAGTGTGTAGTGACGATATCTCTTGATTCGGTTCGGCAGGACAGACCCTGCTCAGGAATCGGCCTGTATACCATTATTCGGCTATCGACCGAGTTAGAACCCGCCGCAAACAGTGTTTGTCGGCGCTCTCCCGGATATAACAGGCTTGTACGGCTTCAAATCCGTTGGATAACTAATTGACTGCGCCCTGAACAGGGCGGTCATGACTGATCGTTCGCTGCGGATTCGTGCGCTGCTTGATGCGCAGTTCGCGGTGATCGTGGCGGTCTTGGTCGTGTTGGCGCTCACTGGTGGATGGGTGGTTTATACGACGCACGTTGAACCGGGGACTGAGGGCGTGGAGCAAACGGCGTCGTCGTGGGAGACGGCGAGCGAGTTCCAGCATCACGCTGTCGTGACGGCGGTGAATCCGCTGTACGAGGTCGGGTCGAACCTTACCGGTCGGTCGGTGTACTTCGCGGAAGTGACGCCGCGGTTCGAGGGTGCTTACGAGTACTCGTATGACGCCACCGGCGATGGGGAGTTGAACGCGTCGGTCGAACTGGCGGTGGTGATGCGTGGCGTCGAGCAGGCGGATCGGTCGGAGAACGTCACCGTTGTATGGGAGCGAACGCGCCGGCTGAACGCAGAGCACTGGGAATCGCTGTCGCCAGGGGAAGCGGTGTCGGTGCCGTTCTCGGTGAACGCGACGAAGCTCGCGAACCGCACCGGGCAAATCGAGCAGAGTCTCGGTGAGCCCTCGGACGAGACCGAACTGTTCCTGCGCGCGACGGTCAACGCGTCGGGGTCGGTGAACGGGCAGTCGGTCGAGCGGTCGCGAGTTCACGCGATGGCGCTCGCGTTCGGTGGCGGAACGTATCGCGTGCGTGACGCAGGCCCGAACGTCGAGTCGTTCGAACGCACCGAGACGGTGTTTCGCGAGCAGTCCTACGGTGTGGTGCGGGCCGCTGGTGGCCCACTCCTGCTGCTGGCTGGCTTGGGCGGACTCGGCGTGCTCGGGGTCGCCCGGCGACGCGACCGAATCGCTCTCTCGGCTGCGGAGCACGAGCGCCTCGCGTACCTGGACGACAGGCACGGGTTCGACGAGTGGATCTCGGAGATTGGGTTGCCGCCGCAGGCGTTCGAGCTTCCGACGGCCGAGGCGTCGTCGCTCGGCTCGCTCGTCGACTTTGCGATCGATACCGACAACGGCGTCGTGGAGGCGCCGGACGAGGAGGCGTTCTACGTCGTGCACGACGGGTATTTGTACGAGTATCGGCCACCCGACCTAGACGAGGAGGAGGGTACTGAATCGAGCGTCGAAGCCGACGACCCTGAGGTTGTCGACCTCGACGAATCTCGGTTCGAGGACTTCGAACGGGACGTCGACGAGGAGGAGGTGCCGTCCGGGGTCGCGAGCGACGGCGCGGAGGACTGACGGGCCGGGTCGATAGCGAGCGCCGTCAGTTAGTCGTCGCTCTGGCCGTAGGATTCGAACTGCTGGAGGACGACGTCGAGCTGGTCGTCGGTAAGTTCGTGGGGCTCGCCGCCGATGGCTTTGGCGCGGAGGTAGAGCTCGCAGAGCGATTCGACGTGGTGGGTGTTCTCGATGGCGGTGGGGAGGTCGGGGCCGGTGACGACGAGGCCGTGGTTCTCGATGAGGGTCGCCGTCGAGTCGGCGTCACGCATGGCGTCGACGGCGTTCTTCGCGAGGGCTTCGGTGCCGTAGGGCGCGTACTCGGCGACGGGCACGCGTTTGCCGACCGCGACGATCATGTAGTGGATCGGGGGGAGTTCCTCGTGGAGGGTGGCGAGCGTGGTGGCGTACGGCGAGTGCGTGTGGACGATGGCGCCGGGGTCGTCGAACCGGTAGATGTGGCGGTGCATGGGGACCTCGCTGCTGGGGTCCATCGCGCCGTCGAGGTGCTCGCCGTCCATCGAGAGGACGGGGACGTCCGAGGTGTCGAAGCTGTCGTAGGGGACGCCGGTGGGCGTGATGGCGAACGCGTCGCCGTCGCGGACGGAGAGGTTCCCGGTGCGGCCGGGGGTGAGCGCGGCGAGCTCGGGGGCGTGATGGACGACGGCGTCGCGGATGGCGTCGTGAGTCATAGCAGGACGTCGGTTACGGCCGCGAAGTCGTGAATGTGGTGGTCTGGCGTCATGCGGCCGTCGAGGTCGTCGTGTTCGCGCCGTGGGTCGAAGAGGACGGTCTCGAGGCCGACGGCGTTCCCGCCTTCGATGTCGGCGGTCGGGTTGTCGCCGACGAACGCGGCGTCGCTCGGGCGCGTGTTCAGTTGGGCGAGCGGGTCGGTGAACATCACGCCACTGGGTTTCTCGCGCCCGGTCTCCTCGCTCGTCAGGAGGAGGTCGACGTACGGTTCGATGCCGAGGTGGTGTATCTTCTTCAACTGGATGCGCGTGGTGAGGTTCGTGACGATACCGACGTCGACGTCGGCGTTCTGGAGCGTGCGGAAGACGGATTCGACGTGGTCGTAGATCTCCATCTCGTGGACGTACGCGTCCCAGTACGCTTCGCCGAGTTCGAGCGCGTGCTCGGACTTGTGCGTGCCGGTGTGGATCTGGATGGCGCGCTTGAAGTACAGGAAGCGTTCGTGCGCGCTGGCGGTACCGGCGAGCTCGCGCTTGGTCTCGCGGCGGCCGTCCTGGTAGAGCGTCTCGAAGGATTCGCGGTCGAGGTCGTACCCGAGTTCGAGTGCGGTGCGCCACGCTTCGCGTTTCCCCGCTGCGTTGCAGGGCGCGTACGGGTAGAGGGTGTCGTCGAGGTCGAAGAGTACGACGTCAGTCGGCATACTTCCGGCGTTGACCGAGGGAACGATTAGGTTCTTCGGACCGCAGCGGTCCTTTCGTTCGGGTCGTCGGTGTTCGTGCACGCGTCGAGGGTTGCGTTTCGATGCGGTTCGGTCCGGGCTTGATGTAATCGCTGCGGCGGGTGTGCTAACGGGTAGTTACTTGCGTAACGGCAAGTTACTTTTTCGCATGGTTTCCGGGGGTGTTTCGGGTAGTGGTCGCGTCGTGGTGGTGGACGACGAGGAGCGGGTCGCGGACGTGTACGCGACGTTCCTGTCTGACGAGCACGACGTCGAGGTGGCGTACGACGGCGACGCCGCACTCGACGTCGTCGACGCGGACGTCGACGTCGTCCTCCTCGACCGTCGGATGCCGGGGATGCACGGCGACGAGGTCCTCGACCGCCTCCGCGACCGCGGGTACGACGGTCGCGTCGTCATGGTGACCGCGCTCAACCCCGGGTACGACGTCGTCGACATGGCGTTCGAGCAGTACGTCTGCAAGCCCATCGCGCGCGAGGAACTCCGGACGGTCGTTCGACGCGAGTTGCTGCGGTCGAACTACGACGACGCGCTCCAGGAGTACCTCCGCGTGCAGTCGAAGGTGACGACGATCGCGGAGAACCACCCGGACCCGGCCGCCGTCGAGCATCCGCGCGTGCGAGCGCTCCGCGAGCGCCTCGACGAGATACGGGACGGCCTGCTGGAGACGCTCGTCGAGCACGCCGAGCTCGAGTACGAGTCCGAGAGCGGCCCCGTCGTCTGAGCGACGCGGGGGTTCGAGAAGCGAACGCTCTCTCAGCGCGTCCAGTCGGTGTCCAGGTCGAGCGCTCGGTCGACGAGCGCGTCGTCGTAGACGTCCCCGGTCTGGTCGGGGTGACGGGCGTGGATGGTGCGGACCGTCTCGACGGTGTTCGCGAAGTTCTTGAACGTCGCCTCGTCGACCATCTGGCCGTCGACGGTCACCGCACCGGTGCCCTCGGCCTTCGCGGCGTTGAACCGCTCTATCTTCGAGACGTCCCTGTCGAGCTCCTCGGGCGTCGGCATGTGGATGCGGTTCGCCTGAACGGTCTGCTTGGGGTAGAGGCTCCAGGAGCCGTCGAGGCCGACCGCGGCCTCGCGCTCGACCTGGTCGGCGTACGCCGGAGCGTTGTAGTACGTCACGCCGGCGCGTTCCTCGAAGAGCTTGTCGAACGGCCCGCCGACGGCGACGACGTCGTTCGCGCTCGCCTCGTTCGAGAGCGCTTCCAGGAGGCCGTCCCAGCGCGGGCGGTCGCCGTCGATGGCGCGCCCGCCGAGTTCGGCGGTGTAGTCCACGGGCCCGAAGACGAGGCCCGCCAGGCGGCCGCCGCCCTCGGCGTCGTCGTCGCCGAGCATCGCGATCTCGCGGAGGTCCGACCGCGCCGCGGCGGTCTCGACGATGACGGCGAGCTCCATCGAGCCCTCGGGGAGGCCGGCGGCGGTCTCGGCGCGTTCGAGCACCTCGATCGCGCGTTCGACGTCCGCCGCGCGGCCGACCTTCGGGACGACGACGCCCGTCAGTTCCTCGCCGACCGCTTCGAGGAGCGTCCGTATCTCCTCCTCGCCGCGGTCCCGGAGCGTCGCGTCGTCGTACGCCCACTGGACGCGCGGCCATATCTCGCCGGAGAACGCGACACCGCCGTCGAGCCGGTCGATGGTGTTCTCCAGCCCCTCGGCCTTCATGTCCGGGGCGGTCCCGTCCTCGAGGTCGGGGACGAGCCAGTCCGGGGCCTGGAAGCCCTCCGAGGCGAGCGCGGAGTCGAGGTACTTCGCCGTGTTCTCCTTGGGGACGGCGGCCGGTGCGGTCTGGAAGGTGCGTGCGATTCTCATCTGTATCAGTTGCCTGCGTTCGTCGTCGAGCGTCTCTGTATCCGTGCGGTCCGGGTCCCCGAGTAGACGGGGTCGTCGTCCTGGTTGAACGCGACGTGCTCGAACTCGACGGTGCCGTAGCGTTCGTCGGCGTCCTCGTCGCGGGCGTCGCGGACGTGCGTGAAGCAGTACACGGTGTCGCCGGGCGTGACGAACGTGTGGAAGCGCTCGTCGTCGAACCCGACCTCGCGCCACGTCGCCTCGTCGCTGCGGGCGTTCCCGAGCGCGGTCGACCGCGTCACGTCGCCGTACGCGACGAGGTCGCCGGACGGCGAGTCCGCCATGACGTTCGCGTCGTGATGCTGCTTCGCGGTGTTCAGCGTCATCAGCGGGAGCTGGCTGACGGTGACGGCGTCCATCGTCCGCCCGCGCTCGTGGCGGTACGCGACCGCCGCGTCGCCCCCATGCGTGTCTTCGGTCGTCGCGAGCGCCGCCGCGAAGTCCTCGAAGTGCCCGCCGTCAGGTTCGACGAACGTCCCCGGGAGGCCGAGATCACGGTCGTCGGTCTCGGGAGGCTCGTCGACGGACTCGTGCTCGCCGCCGTCGGCCGCGGGCGGGTTCCGGCGCGGGATCATGTTCGTGCGTTCGTAGGAGAGCAACCGGTCGCCGGTGTCGGCGTCGACGCCCTCCGTCCGCCACGTCACGATGCCGTAGTTCGGTCGCGAGGAGGACGTCGCGGTGTCGAGCACCTCGCTGCGGACCTGGAGGGTCGTCCCGAGGTCGACCGCGTCCGCGTGGAACCGGAGGTTCGTCCGGCCGAGGAAGTACCCGCCCTTCTCCGAGAGATCCTCCACGGTCGGCCCCATCACCGCCGCGGTGACGTAATCGGGGTGCGCGGGCACCGAATCGAACCCGCGGTCGCGGGCCGCGTCCGGCCGCCAGTACGCCGGGTCGTGGTTGAGCGTCTGCCCCGCCCACGTCTCGCTGGCGTGACGCGTCAGCGTCAACCCGGGGTCGTGCTCGAGTTCGTCGCCGTCCGCGAAGTCCTCGAAGCAGTTCCCCTTCGCTTTCGTTGCGGCGCGGTCGAGTGCCGCGCGGAACGTCTCGCCGTCGGAGAGTTCGAAGTCGCCTGTCATGTGCTGGAGTCGGTAGCCGTCTGCATCAATCGTCCGCGACCGCTCTGGTCGTCGCCTCGGCGTCGTCGCGAGCGAGCGCGCGCCGCATTTCGTTCTCGACGACCATGTAGCCCTCGTCGAACCCCATCCCGGGTTTCGCGAGCACCTGGAAGGCGTCCGTCGCGAGGGCGACGTGCGCGCACGCCCGGGCCGACGTCACGGTCTCGTTGCACGTCCCGCCGAGGTACGCGCGAACGTCCGTGCCCTCGCAGTACCGGACCGCCTCGCCCGACCGCTGGATGCCGCCGAGGTCGGGCGTCTTCACCTGGACGACGTCCGCGGCGCCCGCGTCGACGAACGCCTCGACGTCCTCGAACGTGTTGCACCACTCGTCCGCGACCAGGTCGACGTCGACGTCGGCGTCCGCGAGCGCGTCCCGGAGCTCGGTCATCGCGTGGATCTGCTCGGCGCGCCCGCCGACGTCCATCGGGCCCTCTATCTGTATCGGGTGGTCGCCCGCCGCCTCGCCGAGCGACCCGAAGTAGTCGACGACCTCGGCGCGGTCGTAGGGCGCACCGAAGACGTCCCCGATGACGCCGTACACGTCCAGATGGAGGCGCGGCCGGTAGTCGTCGGGCCCGAGTTCGCTCGCGCGGTCCGTGAGCCACGCGACGTACTCGCGGAGCCCCTCGCCCTCGGCGCCGAGCTTCTCGACGCTGTTGAACAGCCCGTGCGGGAGGACGGGGACGCCCTTTATCATCATCTTCTCGGCGTTCACGTACCGGTCGTCGCCGGACTGGCCGAACACCGGAACCGGCTCCGTGGCGGGCGTCGTCCCGAGGTGGTCGGCGAGCGTTCGCGCTCGCGTCCCGCCGTTCGCGTGCGCCGCCGCCGCCAGCAGCGCCTGGGACACGCCGTACCGGACCGCAGTATGGAGTTGCTCCCGGTCGTCCTCGCCCGGCATCGCGGCGAGCTCGGCGACGTTCGTCCCGAACTCGCTCGCCGACCGACCCTCGAGTGCGTCCGCGACGCGGTCCGCGACCACCGTCTCGTAGCGGTCCGCGCGGAACAGCGGGTCGCGACCGCCCGCCCCGGAGTACTGCACTGCACAGCAGTCCCCGGAGACGGTCGTCCCGTCGCTCAGGTCGAGCTCCACGGTGAGGGCCTCGCCGGCCTCGCGGACGGCGTCGAACCCCTCGGTGACCGGGTCGCCGTCGTACGCGAACCCGTCCTGGGTCGCACCCCGCTTGATGGCGCGCTGGTCGTCGAAGAAGAACCCCGAGACGGTGGGGACGGCGCGGACGCGCTCAATCCGCACGCGACTCACCTCCGTTGGGCGCGGCGGCATCGTCGCCGGCCGCGTCACCGCCCGGGTTCGGGCGCCCGATGAGGCGACCGTCGCTGATGGCGTCGACGTCGTCAGCGACCATCTTGAACGACCGCTCCCGCCCTTCCGTTCGCGCGCGCTCGTCGAGGAAGTTCCCGTGGATCTCCTTGACGTCGTCGCTGACGTCGAGCTCCGCGAACTCGAAGATGCGGACGCGGCCGTCGTCGTCCCGCGCGGGAAGCACCGCGCCCATCGCGGCGTCGCTCGGCGCGAACGGCACGTCGAGCGCCCCGGAGGCGAACGCGTCGACGACGCCGAGTGCGACGTCGCCGTCGCCGTGCGCCTCGACGGTGTCGACGAGCTCCATCGCCGTGCGCTCGATGAGCTCCTGCTCCTCGTCGACGCCCTCGAGAGTGATCGCTTGCTCGCGGACCATGTCCAGCATCTGGCGGGTCGTCCGCAACCCCGCGGCGTTGGCCTCCTTCGTCGGGACGCCCTGGAACTCCTGGGGCGACTTGGTGATGACCTTGTCCGGTTCCGCGACCGCCGCGGTCGTCCCGCCGAGGCCGATGACGCCGTTCGCGCGCGCCTCGTCCGGCGGGAAGCCACCCATCCACTCGTGGAAGACCGTCGTCACCTCGACGCTGTCGTCGAGGTACTGCTCGCCGAGGTTCTTGAGCGCGCGGAGCGCGGCGACGTCCTGGACGAGGTTCCCGACCTGCCCGTACCCGAGCGTCAGCGAACGGACGCCCTGCGTCGCCGCGAGCTTCCCCTCGACGAGCATCACCGCGATGGCGATGCTCGGCGGGACGAGCGTCCCCGTCAGCGGCCCGAACGGCTCGCGGTTGATGGTGATACCGCGTTCTGTGTACGCGCCAGCGAGCCGGTCGACGAACTGCCAGTGCTCGATGGTGTCCGCGAGCGAGTTCTCCTTGCAGTAGGGGATGTTGTAGCTGATTGGGCCGCCCTCGAAGCTCTGGAACCCGCCCGCGAACGTGATCGCCGCGAGCAGTCGCGCGTCGGGCGTCCCGTGCCGGACCTCGATGGGGGCGTCGAGCGCCTCGACGAGCTCCCGGCAGCGTTCGACGCCGTGGTTCACCGCCGGGAACCCGTTCAGTGCGGCCTTCCCGGTCTCGCGCGCCTCCTCGAGTCCGGTCTGGGCCTTCTCGTATTGGTTGTCGCGCGTGTACGAGTCGATGGTCGTGGGCAGGAGGTCGGCCTGCCCTTCGTCCTGGAGGTGCTCCAGGAGCGAGACCTGTTCGTCGAGACGGGCGACGCCCGCTCGCGGCTGGAGGAGCGGCCGGTCGGCGTCCTCGAGGACGTCAGCGAACCGCTTGCTGGCGGGCAGGGATTCGTGAAACTCGACGGCTTCCTCGAAGTCGACGGCGCCGCCTGTCGACCAGTTCCCGCGGACGTCCGCGTCGGTGCGTCGCAACTGCTCGGCCGGGATGCGTTCGTCGCGTAACATCCGGGATCAGGCGGTGACGCGTTCTGTATCGCGCTCGCTGTGCGCGCAGTCCATCTCGAGGGCGCGGATCGCTTCCTCGGGACCGGTCTCGCTGTCGAAGACGCGGTCGAAACCCATGTCGCGGAACGTGCGTCGGGTCTCCTCGAAGTCGTTCTGGCCGACTGCGAGGTTCCCGCCGATGTACGTGACGGTGTCGACGCCCGCTTCCTCGAGGGTCTCGTGGAAGCCGCGGCAGTCCTGCTCCGCGTGACCGTAGAGCGAGGAGACGAGTACGGCGTCGGCGTCGTGGGTAGCTGCGGACTCGGCGAACTCCTCCTGGGAGGTCTGGACGCCGAGATTGTGAACCTCGAACCCTGCTGCGGAGAGGGCCTGCTCGAGGATGGTGATACCGACGACGTGCGCGTCGGACCCGATGACACCGAGAGTGACTGTCGCGGCCATGTACTCGCTTAGTTGGATGAACAATAGTTAAAGATAATGGTCTATCATGATAATATTCCTTATACACGTTGAAGGGTGCGTTTGAGAATAAACCACACCATCATTATCTATTGGGAAGGTTTTTGCGTGACGGCGTCCACGGACGCCTCATGCCAGGACGCGACGCCGGCGACGAGCCGGCCTCGACCCGCGCCGACAGCCACACCGAGCGCGACGCCCCGACCGGGACCACCGGCGACGAGGGCCCGCTCTCGGACCTCCGCGTCGTGGACCTCACGCAGGTCCTCGCCGGCCCGTACTGCACCATGCTCCTCGCCGACCTCGGCGCGGACGTCGTGAAGGTCGAACGCCCCGGCGGCGACCTCATCCGCTCGAACCCCCCGCACGTCGACGACGCCGCCGACGAACCCTACGGCGGCTACTTCCAGAGCGTCAACCGCGGGAAGCGCAGCGTCGAACTCGACCTCGGCGACGACGACGACCGCGAGGACTTCCGCTACCTCGTCGAATCTGCCGACGTCGTCGTCGAGAACTACCGCGCCGGCACCATGGAACGCCTCGGCTGCGCGTACGAGGACCTCCGCGAGCTGAACCCCGAACTGATCTACGCGAGCATCCGCGGGTTCGGCGACCCACGCACCGGCGAGACCCACCGGCAGGGCCAGCCGAGCTTCGACCTCGTCGCACAGGCGCTCGGCGGCGTCATGGAGATAACCGGGCAGGAGGACGGTCCGCCGACGAAGGTCGGCCCCGGAATCGGCGACCTCTTCACCGCCGTCCTCGAAGCCGTCGGCATCCTCGCCGCCGTCCACCGCCGCGAACGCACCGGCGAAGGCAGCTACGTCGACACCGGCATGTACGACGCCATGGTCTCGATGTGCGAACGCGCCGTCTACCACTACTCGTACGACGACGACGTCCTCACGCGCCAGGGCAACAGCCACCCGACGCTGTTCCCGTACAACGCCTTCGAGACGGACGACGGCCACGTCGTCATCGCCGCGTTCTCCGACGGCCACTGGCACGAACTCTGCGAGGCGATGGACCGCCCCGACCTCGCCGCCGACTACCCCGACGCCGCCAGTCGAGTCCGCGCCCGCGACGACCTCCGCCCCCAGATCGCGGAGTGGACGCGGACGCTGACCGCGGACGACATCGTCGACCTGCTCGACGGCCGCGTCCCCGCCGCACCCGTCCAGGACGCCGCGGACGTCTTCGACGACCCGCACGTCCACGACCGCGGGATGCTCGCGGACGTCGAACAACCGGGCGCGGACCGCGACGTCACCGTCGCCGGCTGCCCGATCAAGTTCGGCGACGCCCCCACCGGGCCCCGCGGTCGCGCCCCACTGCTGGACGAGCACCGCGACGAACTCCTCGGCGACCGCGAACGCCCGCGCGCCAGCGGCGACGACTGAGCGACCCCCTGACAGTCCCGCTATTTCTCGTTCGCGGACGTACGTCCCACCATGCACGCCAGACACGTGACCGTCGACGGCCTCGCGTGCAGCAACTGACTTCGGCGACGCGGCTCCGAACACGGACCCGCCGGTTACACCGTCGCGCGGTCGACGAACTTGTAGAACCGACTGGAGTCGACCCCTGGGTCCTCCTCGGGCTGGTAGACGAACGCCAGCCCCTCGCGTTCGAACGTCGCGAAGAACTCGCGCCACGGGACGACCGTGAACCGGTCCATCTCCGGGAACGAGAACCGGAGGGCGCCGTCACCGTTCGCGCTCGCACGCGCCGGGTTCGCGTTTCGCTGCTCGGCCCACCGACGGATCGTCTCGTGGTTCGTCGTCGCATCCCCATGACCACCGGCAGGAGAGACGGATTCGGACATTCCTACCCGCGTCTTCGACCCTCCGACGCCCAAGTCACCGGCCAAACCCCCTAGGTCATCCGACAGTCGACGTGACCGTGGCAGTCAGTAAGCCCCGCGACAGTCGACGTGACCGTGCAGTCAGTAAGCCCCGCGACAGTCGGCGGCGTCGTCGGGGAGAGAAACCCTTTTGCGCCTTCCATCCGGACGCTCTCGTATGACCGACTGGCCGTTCGACCCCGACGGAGACGAAGGCAGCGAGGGCATGCGGAAGTACGGGATGGCAATCCTCGCGAAGCGGCTCGACGAGGACGAGGACTTCCCGCTGAAGGCGGCCGACTTCGTCGACGAACACGCCGACGAACCCGTCCGCCTGAACCACCGCCGCGTCGTCAGCGTCGCCGACGTCTTCGAGCACGTCGACAAGGACGAGTTCGATGACATCGTCGACTTCCACAAGACCATCGGTCGCGCGATGCGCTCCGGGGACTTCTGGGAGTACCAGCCGAAAGCCGGCGAGTCGAACATCAAGCCGGCCTGACGGCGGACTCCTTCCAGCACGCGTCAACGACCAGCGACCACCCAGCCGTCGGCACGCGAGCGAACGACGTTCGTCGCGTTTAGGGTGACTTAAGCCGCCGGCTCCGCTACGTCCCGCCAACGTGACGAACACTCAGGTCACTCTCTTCCAGATCGATAACTACGGTCCCTGGACGGTCACGCCCGAACCGCGCCGGGAGGTCGACCTCCAGACGCTGCAATCCCGCCTGTACGCCGACCTGTCCCAGCTCGTCGGGAACCGCGGTGGGTACGTCTTCTTCACGCGGTTCGACAACATGATCGCGGTGACGAACGGGCTCGACGACGCCGACCTCGAGCTCATCCAGGAGTCGGTGCGGAACCGCTACCCGGTGACGTTGAGCGTCGCGACCGCGACCGGGACGACGCCCGCGCAGGCGCTCGTCGACGCGACCGAACTCGTGCAGGACCACGGGAGCGCGCAGGACAAGTCCCGGCGCGAGGTGCTCGCGGGGCGAACCATCGCCGGCGACCATCGACGCGAGGACGACGTCACCATCGCGCACTTCGACGTGGTGGACGCGACCGGCAAGTACACCGACGAACTCGACGCCTTCGAGACGTTCACGCACATCGAGCAGGGGTACGCGTCCCTCATGCGGCACCTCTACACCGAGTACGACGGGCTCGCGTTCTTCGTCGGCGGCGACAACGTCATCGCGACGGTCCCGGACCTCGCCGAGAGCGAGTATCGGGCGGCCATCGAGCACGTGCAGGCGGACGCCGACGTCGAGCTGCAGGTCGGCGTCAGCTCCGACCGGACCGCACACGAGGCGGGGATGGACGCCAAGCACGCGCTCGAGGACTGTCGCGCCCGCAACACGACCGTCGAGTTCCACTAGACGGCACCGAGACCGCACCGAGACGGAATCGAGACGGCACCGCCGCGCACGCCGGCGGTCACGGCGACGTCGACGCGCCGTCCGCGACGAACGAACGTCTCGCGTGACCCACTCTCCTGAGGGACGCGGACGCACTCCGACCAGCGCCGCGCCGGTCGGTTTCCGCGCCCGTATAAGCTGGAACGGGCTTAAGTCTGCTGGAGGTAGCTTTTAGAACGGTCGTGCCAATCGTTCACGTATGAATGCGGACGTGTCGATTCGCGACGTCGCAGCCAGGAACTTCGTCGGCGTCACGGAGACCGACTCCGTGAACGGCGCGGCGAAACTCATGTACGAGGACGACACCAGTTGCGCGGTCGTCCTCCGCGGCTCCGAACCCGTCGGTATCGTCACAGAACGGGACGTCGTCGGGCTCATCGCCGAGGACGGCGACCCGATGAACACCGAGGTGAGCGTCGTGATGAGCGAGCCCGTCGTCACCATCGACGCCGAGGAGTCCCTCGCGCTCGCCGCCGAACGCATGGGGACCGAGAGCATCCGTCATCTCGTCGTCACCGCGGGCGAGGAACTGTTCGGCGTGCTCGCCGCCGACGACGTCCTCGGTGCGCGCTCCGCGACCGCACCCGGGAACGCCGAGCCGACGGCCGGCGACCTCGTCGAGAACGGCGGGATGCCGGTCGCCGACGACAGGAGCCAGCCCGCCGAGGACGCCACGTACGACCCCCAGAGCATCTGCGAGGTCTGCGGATCGCTCAGCGACACGCTCACCGACCGGAACGGCCAGCTCGTCTGCGACAACTGCCTTGACGTCTGAGGGCGACTCACCGCTGCCCGACGTCGGCTCTCCCGTCGTCGCCCGTCGCTACTCGACGTCGGCTCCGGGCCGTCGCTGTCTCGACGCAGCCGCCCGAGTCGGCACGCACTGGTCGGTCGGCCAACCCCGCCGGTCGGCCGCCCATTTATACACTCGGCCCTGGAACGGCCGGATTTACCCGTTCGAGAGCCATCGGAACCACCCCACGAAACGGTGGTGGTGGGGTCAGACTTATTACACCCGCCTTTGTAAGAGACTCACATGGCACGGAACGTGCGAAGACGTGACGTACTGAGTGGCATCGGCGCGGCCGGACTCGCAAGCACCGCAGGCTGTATCGGCGGACTCGGCGGCGGCGGCGGTGGCCCCGACATGCTCACGGTCGTCGGCTACCCCGAAGACGGCATCCAGCTGTTCCGGGACTTCTACAGTTCCTACGGCGACGACACGGACATCCTCATCCCCGACGGCCTCCGCGACGGCGACCTGCCAGGACAGGTCGGGAACGACATGAGCAACATCACCGGCACCGCACCCGCCGCCGGCGGCCCGAACCAGGAGGCGTTCACGTCGCTGTTCGAGGACGAGTACGGCGAATCCCCCGGCGTGTTCTCGACGCAGTCCTACGACTCCGTCGCCATCGGCATCCTCGCGAACGCCGCAGCCGGCGAGAACAGCGGGACCGCCATCCGTGACCAGATGCGCAACGTCGCCAACCCCGGCGGCATGGAGGTCGGCGTCGAGAACTTCGTCGAAGGCGTCGAAGCCGCCGCCAACGGCGAGGACATAAACTTCCAGGGGACGTCCAGTTCGGTGAACTTCGACCAGAACGGCGACCCGGCCTCCGCCGCGTACGCCATCTGGAACTTCATCGAGGGCGGCACCGAGAGCCAGGAGGTCCAGCAGTTCCAGGGCGCTAACCCCAAGGGCAAAGGCCCGAGCGCGGACGATATGCCCGGCGGCATGGGCCGCGAGATCATGGTCGGCATCCTCCTCCCGGAGACCGGCGCGCTCGCGTCCACCGGCGCCGACATGATCCGCGCAGCACAGCTCCCCGCGATGCAGGTGAACGAGAGCGACATCGACATGGAGGTCACGACGCAGCTCGAGGACACGGAGACGAACTCCCAGTCCGGTGTCTCCGCGGCGAACTCTCTCGTGAACGCCGGGTTCCCGTACATCTGCGGGAGCGCGTCCTCCGGTGTCAACGTCCCGGTCTGCCAGGAGGTCCTCATCCCGAACGAGGTCGTCGGCTGCTCGCCGTCCTCGACGGCGCTGTCCGTCACGAACCTCGAGGACAACGACTACGTCTTCCGGACGGCACCGTCGGACCGCCTCCAGGGTCGAGTCATGGCGCAGGTCGGGAGCGAACGTCTCGAAGCGGAGAGCGCCGCGACGCTGTACGTCAACAACGACTACGGCCAGCAGCTCTCCGAGCGGTTCTCGGGCGTGTTCGAGGACGAGTTCGACGGCGAGGTCTTCCGCCAGGTCGCGTTCAACCAGGGCGAATCCTCGTACAGCTCCGTCGTCAGCGACGCGATGAGCGCACAGTAGGCGCGCGACACCACGCAGGCACGCGAATCACGCCGATTTCTTTCGACACCACGGTCGACAGCGGCGCAACCGGCTGAGCGAACCACCGGTGCTGGACCGTTATCACGTCGTTCACGAACTCGCTCGACGTTTCACGGGTGAACGGTTCACAGCCGGATGTTACGTGCGGGTAACGCGACGGCCAGTCCCTGGCGGTCGGTGTCACGACCGGATTACTCGTCGGGTCGGGTGATCGCGTCCACCCGGTGACGTCGTCGAGCCGGTCGAGTAAGCCGCGATGATGCGACGACCATCCGAGGGGGTCGGGCGTCGATGCGACGACCAGCAGCTCGTCGCTCACCGACTCGACACGCCGCGGTCGCGTCTCGGGACGCCCGCGATGGCGTGAAATCGGTAGCAGGGACGTACCTCGACCGCCCGGATTCGGGGTCGGTCGTCAGCGCGTCATAACAAAGCGACGAGCGCCACGCGTGCTTATCCGTGCGTTCACAATCCACATCGACGAAGCTGCTCGCCGTGGTACTCGCCGTCGCCCTCGCCGGGAGTACCGTGGCGTTCGCCACAGTCATCGACTCGAATCAAGCCACAGACAGCCACGAGGTGAGTCAGGACACCACGTACCTCCGCGTCGCGCACGCGTCGCCCGACGCGCCCGCCGTGGACGTCCGCGTCGAGAACCAGACGGTACTCTCGAACGTAACCTTCGGGGACGTCAGCGACTACCTCTCACTGCCCGCGGGGACGTACAACGTCTCCATCGTCGCGAACGGCACCGAGACCGCGGTGTTCGACGGGGCGGTCACGCTCGAACCGCGGACGGTGAGGACCGTCGCCGCCAGCGGTGAGGTATCCGAGGACGCCAACGCGTCCGACACGGCCTTCGCACCCGCCTTGTTCGACGACGACGCGTTCACGCCCGGCGCGAACCAGAGCGCGCTGAGCGTCGTGCACCTCTCGCCGGACGCGCCCGCCGTCGACGTCACCGCGGCGAACGGGAGCGTCGTGCTCGCGGACAACGTCACCTTCCGGAACGCCTCGGACTACGTGTCGGTTCCCGCCGGGAACTACACCGTCGAGATCAGGCCCGCGACCGCCGGGAACAACGAATCGGTCGTCGCGACCGCGAACGTCTCGCTCGACGGCGGACAGGCGTACTCCGCGCTCGCAGTCGGCTACCTGGACACCGAGGCCGCACCCGCGGACACGCCCTTCCAGGTGCTCCTCACCGAGGACGCCTCGCTCACCGTCTCCCTCCCGTCCGACGACGAGATGACGGGGAACGAGACGACTGAGACGACGACCGGCGGAGAGACGACGACCGCCGGAGAGACGGCGACTGAAGGAGAGACGACGACTGCAACGACCGCCGGAAACGAGACGACGGTCGCGTAGAGCCGACCGTCCGCGGTCGGTCTCCACCGGCGCGTGGCCGGTGGTTCCGGTTCGTTCGAAGGGCGGTGACGGTCGCTATCCGCCGAGGAAGTCCTGTCGGACCTGCGGGTCGTTCAGGAGCGTCGTCCCCTCGTCCTCGTAGCGGTTCTTCCCGTCGACGAGCACGTACCCGCGGTCGCAACGCCGCAAGGCCTCCTTCGCGTTCTGCTCGACCATCAGAATCGCCGTCCCGGCGTCGTTGATCTCGTCGATCTTGTCGAACATCTCCGCGACGAGGTCCGGCGCCAGTCCCGCGGACGGTTCGTCGAGCAGGAGGAGGTCCGGGTCGAGCATGAGCGCGCGACCCATCGCGAGCATCTGCTGTTGCCCGCCAGAGAGCGTCCCCGCCTTCTGCGTCTGGCGTTCATCCAGGATGGGGAACCGCTCGAACACCTCGGCGAGCGAGTCCTGTGGGACGTCGTCGAGTATGTACGCGCCCATCTCGAGGTTCTCGCGGACCGTGAGCGTCCCGAACACGTTGTCGTTCTGCGGGACGTACCCGAGCCCGAGGTGGATGATGTCCTCCGGACGCATCGCCGTGATGTCGTTCGTCCCGAACTGCACGGAACCACCCATGTGGCTCGTCAACCCGAACACGGACTTCATCACCGTCGACTTCCCCGCGCCGTTCGGCCCGACGATGGTGACGTACTCCTCGTCGTTCACGTCCATGTCGACGCCCGTCAGGATCTGGAGGTCGCCGTACCCCGCGTCGAGGTCGCGCACGGAGAGGATGCTCTCCTCGTAGAGCGTCACGTCGGTCGCCGCGCTCGTCGCCGCTCCACCGTCCGGCTGGAAGCCGCCGGCGGTCGCGTCCGACGCTGACTCGCTCGGCGTCGATCCGTCCGTCATACCTCACCTCCGAGGTACGCCTCGATGACGTCCTCGTTGTTCCGTACCTCCTCGGGCGTTCCCTCGGTGAGGATGCGCCCCTGATGCATGACGATGACTTTCTCGCAGTTCTGCATGATGAGATCCATGTCGTGCTCGACGATGAGGAACGTGTACCCCTGGTCGCGGAGTTCGTGGATGTGCTCCAGAAGCCGTTCCTCGAGCGTCGGGTTGACGCCCGCGAACGGCTCGTCGAGCAGGAGCATCTCCGGGTCCGTCAGAAGCGCGCGCGCCATCTCCAGGAGCTTGCGTTGCCCGCCGGAGAGGTTGCCCGCGTACTCGTTCGCGAGGTGCTCGATGTCGAAGAACTCCAGGGTCTCCCACGCGCGCTCGAGGATCTCCTCCTCTTGCTTGTTGACGTCGCCGCGCGCGAACACCGACCGCCAGAGCGTTTCGCCGCGTTGATGCATCGGTGCGACCATCATGTTCTCCAAGACGGTCATCTCCGAGAGCTCGCGTGCGATCTGGAACGTCCGCACGAGTCCGCGTTCGGCGACCTCGTACGGCTCCAGGCCCGTGATGTCCTCGCCGTTGAACTCCACGACGCCGGAGTCGGGCGTGTACGTGCCCGTGATACAGTTGAACGTCGTCGACTTCCCGGCGCCGTTCGGACCGATGAGGCCCGTCATCGAGCCCTTCTCGATCTCGAAGCCGGCGCCGTCGACGGCGGTGATACCGCCGAACGTCTTCCGGAGGTCACGGACCTTCAGCGGGACGTCGACCATGTCCGCGGTCCCGGAGACCGCGTCCAGATCGACGTCCGCGTCGGCGTCCGGGACCGTGACACCGTCCGAGTCGCCGTCGGGCGCGTCGGAGGGTTCGGCGTCACTCATTGGTCCTCACCACCGTCGGTCGCGGTCTGCTTCGCGGGGCGCGTGAGCGGGATGCTCGACGCGGCCTCCTTCCGATGCCCGAGCAGGCCGTCGGGCCGCCGATGCATGAGCCAGATGAGGACGACGCCCATCAGGAACAACTGCAGTTGGCGGATGGAATCGAGCGTGTACAGGAGCATCGGGAACACGTCACCGCCACCGAGGGGTGCCATCGCCGCGCCGAAGCTCGACGGCGCCTCGGGGTTCCCGAGCACCGTCTCGACGATGTTCTTGAAGTACCGCGGGCCCTGGAAGAGGAACGCGGCGAAGATGGCGCCACCCATGACGCTCCCGGTGTTCGACCCGGCGCCGCCGATGATGAGCGCGATCCAGATGTAGAACGTGATGCGTGGCCGGAACGTGTTCGGCGTCACCGACCCCTGCGTCCCGAACCAGAGGATGCCGATGAGACCCATGAGCGCGCAGCCGACCATGAACGACTTGATCTTGAAGACGTTCGTGTTCTTCCCGAGCGCGTTCGTCACGTCCTCGTCCTCGCGGACGGCCTTCAGGACGCGACCGAACGGCGAGCTCCCGATGCGCGTGATGAGCACGTAGAACACGCCGAGGACGAGCAGGAGGACGAACGCGTACGCGAAGTTGTCCACGACGGGCTTCGGGTTGTTCGGGATGGCGGTCCCGACGGCTTCGACGATGATGCCGAGGTAGACCTCCTCCCATAACCACCCGCCTTGTCCGGTCACGAGGTCGAACGGGACGGACGCGGTCCGGACGAACACCTCGAGCGGATCGCCGTAGTCGAGGATGATGCCGTCACCGCCGCCGAGCCCGACCTTGTAGCCGGCGAAGTTCGCGCTGCTCAGGCTGTCCGAGAGCAGGGAGAACCGGACAATCTCGGACAGAGCGATGGTGACGATCGCCAGGTAGTCCGCGCGTAGCCTGAGCGCGGGGAGTGCCGCGATGAGGCCGAGGAGTGCGGCTGCGGCCATCCCGCCGGCGATACCGACGAGGAGCGGCAGCCCGAACCCGCCGACCTCGGCGGCGCTCGTGCCCGAGCCGAACACGGGCTTCGAGAGGATTCCCGTGACGTAGACACCGGTCGCCATGAACCCGACGATCCCGATGTTGAACAGGCCCGTGTACCCCCAGTGGAGGTTCAGCGCGAGCGCCGACATCGCGAACACCGCGATCCAGAAGCTCAACTGACCGAGCTGGTTCATCAGCCCGCGGAACGGCAGGCCGATGACGACGCCGCCGATGAGGTACAGCGCGAACACGCCGACGAGGAGCGTGAGGAGCATGTACGAGTCGTTCCGGAAGTCGATGCCGAAGAGCACCGACTGTTTCTCCTCCTCGCTCTGCCCGTATCCTTTCTCGTCGCCGTTCTCGGTCTCGCTCATGCTGTCGACCTCCCTGAGAACAGTCCCTGTGGACGCGCGACCAGGACGAGGATCATGACGACGAACGCGGCGGCGCGAGCGAACCCGGACGGGATCCAGATGACCGCCGTCGACGCGGTGAGGCCGATGACGAGTCCGCCGAGGATCGCGCCGTACACCGAGCCGATGCCGCCGAGGATGACCGCTGCGAAGATGAGCAGGAGCAGCAGCCAGCCGTCGTTCCAGGACAGCGTGCCCTTCCAGAGGACGAACATGTAGCCGGCGACGCCGGTGAGGCCGCCGCCGATGATCCACGTCGAGCGGATGACGCGCTCGGTCGGGATGCCCGTGATGCGGGCGAGCGATTCGTCGTCGCTCATCGCGCGCATCGCCTTCCCGAGCTTCGTGCGCTGCAGGAGGAGGTGCACGCCGAGCATGAGACCGCCGGCGACGACGATGAGGAAGCCGTCGTGGAGCGTGACGGGGACGGTGCCGTCGAGGACGAGCGGCCGGACGTCGGGGACGGTCCCGGCGTCGGTCGTCCCGCGCGTGTCAGAGCCGAAGACGAACAGGATGAGGTACCGGAGCGCGAACGCCACCCCGATGCTCGTGATGAGCAGTGGGATGCCGCCGGCGTCCCGGATCG
This sequence comes from Halorubellus amylolyticus, assembly GCF_034808145.1. Taxonomy (NCBI): domain Archaea; kingdom Methanobacteriati; phylum Methanobacteriota; class Halobacteria; order Halobacteriales; family Halorubellaceae; genus Halorubellus; species Halorubellus amylolyticus. The sequence goes on along the minus strand of NZ_JAXHGM010000004.1, from coordinate 90,719 downwards.
GCTTGAACATGAACCGGTCGATGAAGAGCGCCAGGGCGACGGTGAGCGTCCCGGCGACCACGAGCCCGGCGATGACGGCGAGCGGCGTGTTCACGACGTTGATGCCGAGGGTGCCGCCGAAGACGGAGCCGCCGGCGCCGACGAGTGCGAGCGACCCGATGTTCGCCTCGGCGCCGAAGCCACCGGCGATGAGGTAGGTCACGGACCACCCGGAGAACGCGCCGGCGGTGATGTAGTCACCGTGCGCGAAGTTCGCGAAGTTCAGGATGCTGTACGTCATCGAGAGCCCGATACCGGCGAGGCCGATGTAGAGCCCACGCATCAACCCGTCCCAGATGAGCCCGAGCATGCCGGATACCGCCAGCTCTCCCGTGAGGAGCTGACGGATCATGTCCAGCAGGAGGACGACGCCGATGAAGATGAGGGCGGCTGTCATCGGCTTCTCGACGATGAGCTCTCTACCTCTCGTTACTGATTCTGATGCTCCCATGTGTGTGGCTTACAAGGAAAGCGCGACAAGGAGATAGTTAAGTCTTGCCCGACCTACCAGATTCGATGGATATGGATTCTCCGACGGGAGGCGTCCGGTCGGCGTGTCCGTCCGACCGTAGTCGTCCGGTTACTACGTCGGGTTTCACTCGTTTCACGACCACGTCACGATTCAGGAACTACGACGAATCAAACATCCGTTTATAATAAAACAGACCGTTTCTCTGGGGTCTGGGGATGCTAGAGTATTGCCGCCAAACGCCGGGATTGAATCCCGTACGCCGGTCCCCTCCCCTGGAACGCCATGGCACACGCCGCATCTATTCAGGATGTTGTCACACCCCACGAGCGTTCCACTCGTTTCCTGGCACGCGGTAACGAACCGCTCCTGTCGAACAAAGAAAGGTCTTTCACGGGCCCCCTCGGAACCCCAACCATGCCGTTGGAGACCCTGGACGACGCCACCCTCGACGGTGCCGCCGTCGCGGTCCGCGTGGACGTGAACAGTCCACTCACAGCGGACGGCGCGCTCGCCGACGACGCGCGCCTCCAGGCCCACCACGATACGCTCGCAGAGTTGACCGACCGCGGCGCCCGCGTCGCCGTCCTCGCCCACCAGGGCCGCCCCGGCGGCGACCAGTTCTCGCAACTGCGTCCGCACGCCGACCGGTTCGACGAACTGCTCGACGCTCCCGTCTCCTACCTCGACGCGACCTACAACCAGCAGGCGCGAGAGACCGTCGACGCCCTCGAACCCGGCGAAGTGGTCGTCCTCGAGAACACGCGGTTCTACAGCGAGGAGTACATGGAGTTCGACCCCGAGGTCGCCGGCGGGACGCATCTCGTCGAGGGGCTCGTCCCCGTCCTCGATTACTACGTGAACGACGCGTTCGCCGCCGCGCACCGCTCGCAGCCGTCGCTCGTCGGCTTCCAGCAGCACCTGCCGAGCTACATGGGTCGGGTGATGGAGGAGGAGGTCTCCGTGCTCGGGAACGTCGATGACACCCCACGCCCGCGCGTGTACCTCCTCGGCGGGGCGAAGGTCTCCGATTCCGTGGACGTGGCGTGGAACGTCCTCGAATCCGGGATGGCCGACCAGGTGTTGACGACGGGCGTCGTCGGGAACGTGTTCCTGCTCGCCGACGGCGTCGACATCGGCGACGCCTCCTCGGACTTCATCTACGACCAGGGGTACTGGGAGGAGATAGATCGCGCAGCGGACCTCCTGGACGCGCACGGCGACCGCGTGCGGTTCCCGCAGGACGTCGCCGTCGAACGCGACGGTGACCGTCACGAACTCGGGCTGAACGCGCTCCCGAGTGCGGACGGCGAGGCGGCGATGGACGTGGGGAGCGAGACCATCCGTCTCTACCGGAGCGTCCTCGAGTCCGCGGAGACCGTCGTCCTGAACGGTCCAGCGGGCGTGTTCGAGGACGAGCTGTTCGGTCGCGGGACGCGCGAGCTGTACGCGGCGGCGAGCGAGGCGTCGTACAGTATCGTCGGCGGCGGCGACACCGCTGCGGCGATCCGGAAGTTCGACCTGACCGGGTTCGATCACGTGTCGACGGGTGGCGGGGCGTGCCTCCAGATGTTGACGGACGGCGAACTACCGGCGGTCGAGGCGTTGCGGGACGCGCCGTCGGTGCCGGAGGCGTAGATGCGCATCGAGCCGGCGCGCGCTCGCGACGTCGAGGCGCTCGCTGACGCGTGGGTGGCGCTCGCGGCCGAGCAGCGCGCGCACGGCTCGCACCTGGAGGCTGCGGCGAACCGGGAGCGGATCCGTGAGTCGATGGCCCATCACGTCGTCGAGGAGTCCTGCTTGGTCGCTCGTCGCGCGGACGCGTCGGACGGCGACGGGTCGGGGGGCGACGACGGGTTCGTGGGGTTCGTGACGTTCTCGGTGGACGGTGGTGGGTACGAGCTGGACGCGACGCGCGGGACCGTCGAGAACCTGTTCGTGCGAGCGGGTTCGCGGGGGGCGGGCGTCGGTGCGTCGTTGTTGTCGGCGGCGGAGGACGCGCTCGCTGCGCGTGGCGTGGACGTGGTGAGCCTCGAGGTGCTCGCGCGGAACGGTCGCGCTCGCGAGTTCTACGACCGCGAGGGGTACGTCGAACAGCGCGTCGTCGTCGAGAAGCGAGTCGATGTCGAAACGGATACAAAGGGCAACCTCGGAGAGTGAACCACGCGCCAGGAGAGCATGGGCGGTTCATGCACTCGACTTGTAATCGAGACTTCGGGGGTTCGAATCCCCCTCCTGGCTCTTCTGTCGCGAACGACGGTGAGCGACGACGAGCGAGGGGATTCGAGCCCTATCGGTCGCGGGTAGCGAACGACGTGAACGAGCACGTCTGATTCCGGTTCGAATCCCTCCTCTGGGTCTGCTGTTCTGGGAGCGTGTGCCTGTCGAGGTCGGATGGGTGTTGCTGGGGTTCGTGTCCTGGGTTCGCGTCGTGTCAGTGGTGGATGCTAGACCTATTGGTGTGATACCAATCCGCACGATGGCTGGGTGGTTCGTGGGGTGTGTCGACGCCGACGTGTCGGTTTTCGTTCCGGTCGCAACGGTGATATCGCCCGTGGCTCGGGGTCCGTCGACGGGTCCGTTGATGCCTGTTGCGGAACGACCGTCGTTCCGGCGCGGTTCGTAACTCACGTACATCCATCAGAAGATAGAACTGTGGTCGCGGCATTTATGAAGCATTGCCTCCATGGGTCGAACGTGGCAGCAAACGACGGACAAGAGGGAGGTGGTCCACCCGATGGGGGGCTCGAGGTCCTCGTCGTCGACGACGAGTCGCGCCTGGCGGACCTGTTCACCGCCTGGCTGACGACCGAGTACGAGGTAGAAGCCGCCTACGACGGCGAATCAGCACTGGAACTGATGAGCGAGTCCGTCCAGGTCGTCCTCCTCGACCGACGGATGCCCGGGCTCTCCGGCGACGAGGTCCTCGAAGAGATCCGCGACCGCGGCTACGACTGCCGCGTCGTGATGGTGACCGCCGTCGACCCCGACTTCGACATCATCGAGATGGGGTTCGACGACTACCTCGTCAAGCCCGTCTCGAAGGACGAACTCATGGAGATCGTCGAGAGCGTCCAATCGCGCTCCACGTACGAGAACGACATCCAGGAGTACTACGCGCTCGTCTCGAAGAAGAGCCTCCTCGAGTCCGAGAAGTCCGAGCGCGAACTCGCAGACAACGACGAGTACCAGGAGCTCACGGCGCGCGTCGACGAACTCCGCGGGCGCGTCGACGACGCGGTCTCCGGGATGGAGGACCACGACGACTTCGTCGGCGCGTTCCAGGACCTCCCCGGCGAACAGTAACCGACGGACGCGATCACTCTCCCTCACGCCGTTTCGACGTCGTCGAACTCGAACCGAGCGCCGCCGTCTTCGCTCTCCACGACGTTCACCGTCCAGCCGTGCGCGGACGCCACCTCGCGAACCACCCAGAGGCCGATGCCGAGGCCGTCGTCGCTCGTCGTGAACTCGGAGTCGAACGCGTGCTCGCGGATCTCAGCGGGCATCCCCGGGCCGTCGTCCGCGACGTAGAACCCCGTTCGCCTCGGCGTGTCGTCGCCCCCGAACTCGAACGCGCTCCCGTGGTCGTCCGCGAGCGGGCCGACGGTCACGGTGACGCCGGGATTCCCGTTCTCGACGGCGTCACCGGACTCCGTCCTGGTGCTCGTGGAACCGTGTTCCACGGCGTTCCGGAACAGGTTCTCGAACGACCGCAGGAGCCGCGACCGGTCCGCTCCGAACCGGAGGTCGCCCTCGACCTGGAGCGTCGCGTCCGCCGTCTCGACGTTCGACCACGCCTCGCGCGCCAGGCCGACGAGTTCGATGGGTTCGGTCTCCGTCACCGTCTGGCCCTGTCGTGCGAGCGCGAGGACGTCCCCGATGATGTCCTCCATGCGGTCGAGGCCGTCCTTGACGTGCCCGAGGTAGTCCGTGACCGACTCGTCGCTCTCCTCTCTCGCGAGATCCAGGTAGCCCTGGGAGACGCCGAGCGGATTCCGGAGGTCGTGACTGACGATGCTCGCGAACGCCTCCAGGCGCTCGTTCTGCCGTTCCAGTTCCTCCTCGCGGCGTTTCCGCTCCGTGATGTCGCGGACGACGCCGACCGTTCCGCGGAACTCGTCGTCGTACGGCAGGAGCGCGATCTGGACCTCGCCCGGGTACGGCTCGCCGGACTTCGGACGGACCTGCACCTCCTTGGTCTCCGCCGTCATCTGGTTCCGGTCGTACATCGCGCGGACGAGCTGCCGGCCGGCGTCGACCGCGTCGTTCCCGAGGATGATGGAGATGTGTTCGCCGAGCAACCCTTCGCGGCTGTACCCAGTCATCTCCATCAGGCCGTTGTTCACGGTCATGAAGTGGCCGTCCGAGTCGAGCGCGTACATGCCGTCGCCGACGGTCTCGACCAGTCGCTCGTATCGTTTCAGGATGCGTTCCTGCTGGTCGATGCGGCCGCGTATCGCCATCGTGTCGAGGACGTACGAGACGGTCCGCGAAATCTCCTCGACGCCCGAGACCTCCATGTCGCTGAACCCGTCGGGGTGCTTCGAGTACACGCCGAGGATACCGTAGAGCTCGTCCTCGACGTAGAGCGGGGCGACGAGCGCGCTCCGACAGCCGCGGTCGCTCGCCGCCCGCCGCCACGGGACCGACAGCTGGTGGTCGTCGACGTCCTGCACGACCTGTATCTCGCGCGTGCTGAGCGCGCGGTCGACGACACCGCCGGTGCCGACGGGGAACGTCGTGCTCACCGGCCAGTCGTCGATGCCCGCGGACACCCACGGGACGACTTGGCCTTCACCGCGGTCGTACTCGCCGATGAACGAGAACGCGTACCGGCCGCCGAGCGTGAGCTGCTCGCAGACCGCGGCCTCGATGTCCATCGGGGACTCCGCGTCGACGAGCGCCCGCTTGACGTCCCGGACGACGTCCTCGGGGCGGTTCCCGCCGGGTGGGGTGGCGTCGCCACCGCCGGGCGTCCGGACGACGGAGTTCGCGACCCAGCCCGCGAACGCGTCGTCGCTCCCGGGTTCGCCGATGCCGTCCAGGTACTCGACGACCTCCATGATGGCGGCGCCGTCGCCGCGCTCGGTCTCGTACTCCGCGACGACGAGGAGCGTCAGCTCCGGGTGGCGTTCCCGTGCCGCCTGCAGTATCGCTGGTGCGGCCTCGACGGTCTCCAGGTCGGTGACGACGCAGTCCGGGTCGCCCGCGGCGAGCTGGTCGATGATGCCCTCGAACCCGGCTGCGGTCTCGACGTCGACGTTCGGGTACGACCACTCGAGGGGCGCGGCGAGGCGGTCCCGTCGCTGGGCGTCGTTGCTGATGACGAGGACCGAGTTCGTCCCACTCATCTGGTCAACTCCCTGTCGGGGCTGTCGTGCGACGATGCCCCACGCTACCTACCTCCACCCTTGACCATTCCGGGTAATAATGCTTGCCGTTGCCTCGGCGACCGGACGGGAGGCGGCCGTCGTGCCGCGTTCAGGTACCGGGCCGCTGGCCGTAGATGAGGTTGCGCTGGACCTCGCTCGCGCCCTCGTAGATGACGGGGACGCGGACGTCCCGGTACACCCGGGAGATGCGGCGGTCGGTGAGGACCGACCGGCCACCGTGGAACTGCATCCCCTGCTCGGCGCAGTCCACCGCGGTCTCGGTCGCCTTCACCTTCGCCATCGCCGCCCAGTACCCGGCGTCGTCGTGCGCCCGAACCTTCTCCGCGGCCCGCCACGTGAGCGCTCGCGCGCTCTCGAACTCGACGAGCATGTCGGCGAGCCCGTGCTGGACGGCCTGGAACTCGCTCACCGGCCGACCGAACTGCTCGCGTTCGTGCGTGAAGTCCCACGCCTCCTCGATGGCGGCGGCCGCGAGCCCGAGGCCGTGTCCGGCGACGATGACCCGCCCCATGTTGAAGAACTCGGCGAGCATCAGGAAGCCGTTCCCCTCGAACCCGATGAGGTTCTCCTCCGGGATGCGCGCGTCGTCGAACGTGATGTGCGCCTGTTTCGACGCACGGAACCCCATCTTCTCGGGGATGTGCTCGGCCTCGTACCCGTCGATGTCGGTGGGGACGATGAACAGCGAGTGATTCCCGTATCGATTATCCGAATCGTCGGTGCGCGCGTACACCGTCAACCAGTCCGCTTCGACGCCGTTACCCACCCAGTACTTCTCGCCGTTGAGGACGTACTCGTCGCCGTCCTTCTCCGCGAACGTCGCGATGCTCGACAGGTCGCTCCCGACCTCCGGCTCGGACACCCCCAGCCCGGAGATCTGGTCGCCTTCCGCGACCGGCCGCAGGTACTCCTCCTTCTGCTCCTCGTTCCCGTGCTCGTAGACGATCTCGCACCCGAAGCTCGCGAGCTGGAGTGTGAGTGCGATGCCGGCGTCCGCGCGGTAGAACTCCTCGGTCATCGCGAGGATCTCCGGGACTTCGAGGCCGCGGCCGCCGTACTCCTCGGGGATGTCCTGCGCGACCAGTCCCGCCTCCTGGCCGGCTTCGAGGATGTCGTGCGGGTAGTCGCCCGTCCGGTAGTACTCCTCGGCGTTGGGCGCGATGTGCTCCTCCGCGAACGCTCGCGCCTCCTGCTTGATGTCGCGAGCTTCCTCGGGGACAATGCTGTCGTCTAGCAGTTCCATACGTCGGCTTCGGGCCTCGGATACAAATACGGTCGGGCCGCTCGCGCCCCGCCTCGACAGAAACCGACAGCTCGTTTCCACGCTGTTCAACGGGAGACTGTAGCCCGCCTAGATAAACAAACGCCTCGTTCACTAGTTCCGGGACACCCGTCGGTCGAGCGGCCCCGCTCGCTCGTCGACCGGCCGGCCCGATTCCTCAGCCGTAGGTCATCGCGTACGCGTCGCCGTCGTACGTGAACGTGAGGCCGCTGCCGTCGGGGTCTATCCAGGCGACGGTGCGCGCGATATCGTCGGGTTCGGTGTGGTAGACGACGGCGTCGACGCCGGTCGTGGCGGCTCGAAGTTCGACGATGGCGTTCCGGAGCGCGTCGCGCTGGAGGACCTGCTCGGTGACGAGGGGGGCGGCGTCGGGGGCGTCGTCGCGCTGGACGCGTTCGAGGTGGAGGGTGGCGACGGCGCTCTCGTCGGCGGTGGTGTGGAGGTGCCGGACGCCGTCGCGGTCGGTGGTGTGGTCGACGGCGCCCGTGGCGTCGACGCGCGGCGGGTTCCCGACGACCGTGAAGAGGGCGGCGGTCGGCCGGTTGCCGTAGTTGCTCGGGCCTGCCGGCGAGAGCGTCGCGGGGTACGCGAGCGCGTACTGACCCTGCCCGAGTCCACCGACGGCACGCCGGTCGTCGTCGTCCGGTGCGTCCGGGTCGGTGTGGAGGGAGAGGGCGAGCGTCGACGTCGTCCCGGGATAGACGGCCCGTTCGCCCCCGTCGTTCGCGGAGCCAGCGAGCGGTGCGATTGGATGCCAGCGGTCGTCCACGAGCTTGTACAGCGCCCACACGCTCTCGTCGACGCGGACGCGCCGGTACGACTGGTTGCGGAACGTGAACCGCGCCGTCGTCGACGGCAGCCCGACCTGCTCGCTGCGCGGCCGGAGGAACAGGTCGGTGTCGGCGTCGGCGTCGTGATACCAGCGCGTGCCCTCGAACCCAGGGAGTGACGCGACGTCGGCGTCCGCGTACGCGGAATCGTAGGGGGGTTCGCGGTCGAACGAACAGACCGAGAACCGCCAGCCGGCGTCGGCCTCGAACAGGTACGTGCCGGGCTGGAGGCAGCGGTCGCTCGCCCACGGCGTGACGAGGTAGTACTCGCGCTCGACCGCGTCGCCCGGCGAGAGCGTCCGCGTGCCAGTGGTCGCGTCCTCGGGGCCGACCGGGAGCTTCGGCCGCCAGCACGCCTGGTCGCGGCGGACGAGCGCGTCGAACTCGACGCCGGCGCGGCGCGGCACGAGGAACATCGGGCGTGACCCGCCGTCCTCGGTCTCGTGGACGCCACGGTACGCACTCAACGGTGGCGTCGACCCGACGGGGAGTTCGACGGGCGCGTCGGCGCTCGGGAGCGCCTGCACGCGGACGTAGACGCCCGCTGGCGCTTCGGTCGTCGGGCCGGCCGTGAACCCGAGCGTGACCGCGACGTCGTCCGGGATGGCCGTCGGAGTGGTGACGGCGACCCGGTGGTCGTCGTATCCGGGGACGGCGAACCCGCGACTGACGCCATCGGCGGGTGGTTCGAACGTCATCTCGGACGTCGGTTCGGCCGTGGTGTCGGACACCGCGAACGGCTCCCGCGACCGGTCGCTGTCGTCGGGCAGCGAGCAGCCCGCGGTCGCGGACGCCGAGGCGGTGAGGGCGGCGAGGAGGGCGCGGCGGCGCATACGCAACCCGTTCGAGCGCCGGCCGAAAAAGCTTCGAGGTCGACGGCCGCGCACTCGACCGACCCAGCCGACCGAACGTCGGGAGCGGACCGCCGGATGCGCGTTCGTTCGGCGCCCGGCGCTCAGTCGTCCTCGGGCGCGGCCTCGTCGGGGACCTTCCCCTCGACGAGGCTCTCGTCAGCGTACTCCTCGCGGAGCACCTTCTTGTCGAACTTCCCGGTCGCGGTCTTGGGGACCTCCTCGATGAAGAGGACGTCGTCGGGCACCCACCACTTCGGGTACTCCGCTTCGATGGTCGCGAGCACTGCCTCCTTCAGCGCGTCGCCGTCGACGCCCTCCGACGGGACGACGAACGCGACCGGTCGCTCCTGCCAGCGCTCGTGGGGCACGCCGATGACGGTCGCCTCCGCGACGTCGTCGACCGCCATCAGCGCGTTCTCCAGTTCGACGCTCGAGATCCACTCGCCGCCGGACTTGATGACGTCCTTCGCGCGGTCGACGATCTTCACGTACCCGTCCTCGTCGACGGTCACGACGTCACCGGTCTTCAACCACTTGTCCTCGAAGTCCTCCTCGTTCGCGTCCGGCCGCTCGAAGTACTCCTGGGTCACCCACGGGCCCTTCACCCAGAGTTCGCCGAAGTCCTCGCCGTTCCAGGGGACCTCGCTGCCGTCGTCGCCGACGACCTTCATCTCCAACCCGGGCACGAGCAGACCCTGCTTCGCGCGCTTCGCGTAGCGCTCCTCGTCGCTCAGCTCGTCCATCCCGGGCTTGAGGTGGCTCGCGGTGCCGAGCGGACTCATCTCCGTCATCCCCCACGCGTGGAGGACGGTGACGTCGAACTGCTCGTCGTACGTCTCGACGAGGGATTCCGGCGCCGCACTTCCGCCGATGACGATGCGGTCGAGCGACGACAGGTCGACCTCGTTCTCCTTCGCGTACTCGAGCAGGCCGAGCCAGACCGTCGGGACGCCCGCGGTCACGGTCACGCCCTCCTCCTCGATGAGCCGCGCGACGTCTGCGGGTTCCGGCGACGGCCCCGGGTAGACGTGCTTCGCGCCCGCCGCGGTGCACGTGAACGGGAGTCCCCACGCGTTCACGTGGAACATCGGGACGAGCGGCATCACGACGTCGTCCGCACCGAGGTCGAGGCCGGACTGCGGGAGCGTCGCCATCGTGTGCCCCCACAGCATCTCCTGGGTGTACTCCACGCCCTTCGGTTTCCCCGTCGTCCCCGACGTGTAACACATCCCCGCGGGCTTGTCACCCGACAGTTCCGGCCAGTCGTAGTCCGTGTCGTACCCTTCGACGAAGTCCTCGTAGTTCGTCACCGGGTCCAGCGACGTCTCCGGGGTCTCGCTGCTCGTGACGACGAACTGCTGCACGCCCTCGAACGCCTCGTCGTCCGCCGCAGCCTCCAGCTTCTCGACGAGCGAGGGACTGACGAACAGTATCTGGTCGTCGGCGTTCTCGACGATGTACTGGATGTGGTGGTCGGGCAGCAGCGGGTTGATCGTATGCAGCTGCGCACCCATGCTCGGGACGCCGAAGTACGTCTCGAAGTGCCAGTGGTCGTTCCAGCAGAACGTCGCGACGCGGTCGCCGTCCTCGATGCCCGCGTCGTCGAGCGCGTGCGCGAGTTGCGCGACCCGGCCCGCGTACTCCTCGTACCCGTAGCGTTTCTGCCCCTCGAGTGTGCGCGAGACGATCTCGCGGTCCGCGTAGAGTCGTTCGGCGCGCCACAGGAACGGTCGAAGGGTCATCGATGAGCCTCCTGGCATACCATGCACTCCACCCGGCAGCGGCTTGTGCTTTGCCCACACCCCGCGCGGTTGCCGGCACCGGAACCCGGCGTCGCTCCGGCCCTCGCTCGCTGCGGGCGCTACTCGCAGGAGTCCGGTCCCACGGCGGCGCCGGCGTCGGTTATCGTGACGTTCGTGGACGGGGTCGCGTCGCCGCAGTCGACGAGGCCGACGGCGAGGTACGTCCGCCCGTCCGGGTCGCCGTCGTGGACGACGTAGACGAACCGCGACCCCGTCTGGCTCGCGTCCGCGCTCGCCGTCCCGTTCGGGAAGACGAGAATCGCTTCGCGAGACGTGTTCTCTGGGACGAGAACCGTGGTCACGGTCGCGAGCGCGTCGACGTCGTCGGGACGCTGCGTCGTCGTCGTCCCGTCGGCGCGTTCGATCTGGACCGTCGCGTCGCTCCCGACCTGGTACACCTCGACCACGACGGTCCCGCCGCGTTCGTTCGAGACCGAGACCGTCTCCGCCGGCGGGCCACCGAGGAGGGCCAGGCCGGCGCCGGCAACGAGGAGGACGAGCAGGGCGGCCACGACGAGTCGCGGTCGGTTCACGAGCCCCCTCGACGCCTCACCGGCGTAAGCTTTTGGTGCACCGGCCGAAGTCGGGTCCGTCCGGCCACAATTCATACTTCGGCGGTCCGCGATGCGTCGGTATGAACGTCAGCGAACTGATGACGACGGACGTCGTCACGGTACAGGTCGACGACTCGATGTGGGACGCGACCGACCTGATGCTCCGGCACAGCGCGGGGAGCGCCATCGTGTACGACGGCGAGGCGCCCGAGGGCATCGTCACGCGCACCGACGCCCTCCGCGCCGCGTACCTCTCGAAGACCGCGCTCGGCGACATCGACGTGTCTCGCGAGATGAGCAGTCCGCTCGTGACGACGACCGCGACGACGAGCGTCGCGGACGCAGTCGACGAGATGGCCGCGAACGACGTCAAGCGCCTCCCCATCGAGGAGGACCTGGACGTCGTCGGCATCGTCACGACTACCGACATCGCTCGCGCACAGCCCGAGATTCTCGCCGCGTCGGCAGTCGGCGAGGACTGACCGCGCGACGGCGACGGTAGGCATCGCCGAGTCCGCCCGCGCAGCGGCCACCGGGCCGGCTGCGTCGGAACGGGAGGTCGCTATCTGCGGTGGCGGGGGTCGCCACCTGCCGCGGCGGAAACCCATTTGTCGGTTCGCCCCGCCACGTCGACCATGTACCTGCCCGACCACGCGTGGCCCGACCTCGGCGAGTACTTCGAGCGCGAGTCGCTCGCGCTCGTCCCCGTCGGCTCCACCGAGCAGCACGGCCCGCACCTCCCCGAGTCCACCGACCACGTCATCGCCGAGGCACTGGCGCGCGAAGCAGCCGACCGCGGCGACTACCTCTGCACCGCGCCCGTGAAGGTCGGCGTCAGCACGCATCACATGCAGTTCCACGGGACGATGAGCGTCGACCCGCCCGCGTTCCGCGACTACGTGGAGAGCCTGACGCGGAACCTCACCGCGCACGGTATCGACCGCGTCGTGTACGTGAACGCCCACGGCGGGAACATGCAGCACCTCCGCGAGGTCGGGCGCCGCCTCCGCGAGGACCGCGACGCGTACGCCGTCGAGTGGATGTGGGACGAGTCCATCCCGGACCTCGTCGACGACCTCTTCGAGCAGAACGGCCCGCACGGCGGCCCGAAGGAGACGGCGATGCTCCTCCATCTCGACCCCGAGAACGTCCACGCGGACCGGCTCGACGAGGCGCGCGACGGCGGCCGCGTGAACCTCGAAGACGGCGACCCGACCGTTCACGGGGCACGCAACTACTACGACGCCATCGACAACTCGCCCAACGGCGTGTTCGGCGACCAGACCGACGCCACCGCCGCGAAGGGCGAGCAGCTGTTCGACGCCGCGACCGACCAACTCGTCGCGCTCTGCGACTGGCTCGCCGACCGCGAGTTCGACGACCTCATGGCGAAACCCCACGTCGACTGACCGCTCGCCGCACCGAGCACGACGTGCACCGGCGCGCGTCGCCACCCTCGTGTTTCGAAACGAATATGACGGTTCTCCGGACAGGGTTCCCCATGGACGAACGCCTCCACGAACACGCGGAGATAATCGTCGACCACTGTACCAGCGTCGAAGACGGGGACAACGTCCTCGTGAACGCGCCGATGGAAGCCGAAGACCTCGCCGTCGCGGTGATGGAGAAGCTCGGCGACGTCGGCGCGACAGCGTCCCTGCAGCTCGGTTCGTCTCGAGCGCAGCGAGCGTACGCGCTCGCGATGGACGACGAGGACTGGGAGACGCCCGAGCACACGCTCGCCGCCGCGAAGGAGACGGACGTCTCCATCTCCATCCGCGCGGACCAGAACACGTTCGAGTCCAGCGACGTGCCGCCGGAGACGAACCAGGCACGGCAGAAGGAGATGCGGCCGCTGATGGACGAGATGATGGACAAGCGCTGGCTGCTCACGCAGTACCCGGCGCCGGGGAACGCCCAGGACGCCGAGATGAGCACGGAGGCGTACGCGGACTTCGTGTTCGACGCGGTGAACAAGGACTGGGACGAGCAGGAGGCGTTCCAGGCGAACATGGTGGAGATACTCGACGACGCGGACGAGGTCCGCATCGTCTCCGGGGACACGACGGACGTGACGATGCGCGTCGGCGGGAACCCGACGAAGAACGACTGGGCGGAGCACAACCTCCCCGGCGGCGAGGTGTTCACCGCGCCACAGCCCGATAGCGTCGAGGGCGAGGTCCTGTTCGACATGCCCGTGATGGTGCAGAGCCGCGAGATAACGAACGTCCGGCTCGTGTTCGAGGACGGCGAGGTCGTCGAGCACTCCGCGGACAAGAACGAGGAGGTCCTCACGAGCGTGCTGAACACGGACGAGGGCGCGAAGCGCCTCGGGGAGCTCGGCATCGGGATGAACCGCGACATCGACCGGTTCACGTACAACATGCTGTTCGACGAGAAGATGGGCGATACCGTCCACATGGCCATCGGGCGTGCCTACGACGACACGGTCGGCGAGGGGAACGAGGTCAACGAGTCCGCGGTCCACCAGGACATGATCGTGGACATGAGCGAGGACTCGCGCATCGAGGTCGACGGCGAGGTCGTCCAGCGCAACGGGACGTTCCGGTTCGAGGACGGGTTCGAGGAGGAGGCCTGACGCGTCGAACGGGTGCGAGGGGTCGAGGGGAGAGGTCGATTTTTTGCAGTTCGTTCGTGAGTGCGTAGGTGAGTGGTTGCCGCGGCGAGGCGCTTCGTTCCCGTAATATGTGGAACATTCTCACGGTTCTTGAATTGTGAGTCTCGTTGACAGACTGCGAGTAACATATAAAATTTCAGAAACTTATAGGTGGCTTGCTGGCAAGCGGTTACCCGATGGGTTCTATCACACGGCGACTGGTTCCAGCGCGCCTCCGACGGAACTACGCGACCAAGTTCTTCCTCGGACTGCTGCTGGTCACGGTCGTCGCCAGTGGAGTCGGCGGCTTCGTCTACGTGAACGCGGGCGAGCAACTCCAGGACGCCACGGAAGACGAACTGACGACGACGGCGTCCCTCCAGCGCGACCAGATAGACGAGTGGTACCGCGGGACGACGAGCGACATGCAGTCGCTCCGGGTGAGCGTGTCGACGATGCAGGGCCAGCCCGAGTTCTCGGGCGAAGCGATAGAGAACGCGCTCTCCGCGACCGTCGACAGACGCGAGCACGTCGTCGCCGCGTACTACGGCGACTCGCGCGACGGCGAACTCGAGATCACGTCGGGCGACCAGCGGTTCATGCAGATCGGTGGCGGGGGAGCGGGAACCCTCCGGGAACCGGTCCGGCAGGATGCGGTGCGGGCGATGAACGAGAGCGGCGCCGCGATCGGGACGACCGACCCGTTCCAGATCGGCGGCGACGAGACGCCGTACATGGTGTTCGCGACGACCGTGAACGGGAACCTGAACGAGACGATATTCCTCATCGCGGACGTGCGGTCGGTCAGCGAGGACTCCCTCCTCGACCAGGAGTCCGGCACGGTCGTTCTCACCGACAGCGACGGTCGGCTCCTGGGGTCGACCGAGGAGAACCACACGCCACTCGGCGACGCGACCACGGAGGGGTTCGACCCCAGTCGGGCCGCGATGCGGACCGGCGCTACCGAGTTCGCGCCGCGCGTCGAGATGAACGGGCGGGCGTTCGCGGTCGGCTCCGCGGTCGGCGAGAGCGTCCCGTGGACGGTCGCGACGCGCGTCCCGGCCAGCGACGCGTACGCGCTCCAGCACGCTATCTCGAACCAGATGCTGGTGCTCGTCGTGCTCGTGGTCGCGAGCCTCGGCGTCCTCGGACTGACGCTCGGGCGAAACACCGTCGGGTCCGTGCGCGACCTCTCCGAAGCCGCCGAACGCCTCCAAGACGGCGACCTGGAGGTGCGCGTTCCGACGGGGCGCGCCGACGAGATCGGTGACCTCGGTCGAGCGTTCGACGAGATGCGGGCGTCGCTCCGGGACCGCATCCGCGAGGTCGAGCAGGCGCGGACGGACGCGGAGGCCGCCCGGCAGGAGGCCGAGGCGATGCGTCGACACCTGGAGCGGAAGGCCGACGCGTACGAGGCGACGATGACCGACGTCGCCGAGGGCGACCTCACGGCGCGGCTCGACCCGGACAGTCGGTCCGACGCGATGACGTCGGTCGCGGCGGCGACGAACCGGACCCTGGCGGCGATAGAGGGCACGGTCGCGGAGGCGAAGTCGTTCGCGGCGGCCGTGGAGGCCGCGAGCGACAGTGCCGCCGCGTCTACGGCGGAGGTCGAGCGCGCGAGCGCACAGGTGACGGAATCCGTCCAGGAGATCTCCGTGGGTGCGGACCGCCAGCACGACGACCTCCAGTCGGTGACCGTCGAGATGGAGTCGCTGTCGACGTCGACCGAGCAGATCGCGGCGACGACGAACGACGTCGCCGACCGCGCGGCGGCGACGGCGAAAGCGGGCCGCGAGGGTCGGGCGGCCGCCGAGGACGCCATCGCGGGGATGGCGGACGTCGAGGCGGAGTCCGAGGAGGCGGTCGAAGCCATCGAAGCGCTGGAGGCGGAGATGGCGGCCGTCGACGAGCTCGTCGAGTTCATCGCGGACGTCGCGAACCAGACGAACATGCTGGCGTTGAACGCGAACATCGAGGCGTCCCGCGGCGCGAGCGGTGACGGTGACGGGAGCGGGGAGGGGTTCGCGGTGGTCGCGCAGGAGGTCAAGGACCTCGCGCAGGAGACCCAGGACGCGGCGGCGGACGTCGAGGCGCGCCTGGAGCGCGTCCGCGAGGAGACCGACCGGACCGCGACGGAGGTCCGCGCGACGAAGGAGCGGGTGGCGGCGAACGCCGAGGACGTCCGCGCGGCCGCGGCGGCGCTGTCGACGGTCGCGGAGCACGTCGAACGGACGAACGAGGGCGTGCAGGAGATCTCGGCGGCGACCGAGGAGCAGGCCGCGAGCGCGGAGGAGGTCGTCGCGATGGTCGAGGAGGCGACGACGATCAGCGAGGAGACGAGTGCGGAGGCGGAGACGGTGGCGGCGGCCGCCGAGGAGCAGACCGCGAACCTTTCGGACGTCTCGGGACGCGTCGAGCACCTCGCGTCGCAGGCGCGGGCGCTCTCCGAGCATCTCGCTGCGTTCGAGGTCGCGGACGAGGGGGTCGACGTGGACGCGGAGTCGGCGCCGTTCCAGGTCGGCTAGCCACCGGCGCGGTGAGAGCGGGAGCGGTCGTGGTTCGGGAGTGCGCGCGAGCGTGTGACCGGTGACTCTCGCCCCGTCAGCACGCCGCCATATTCTCACAACTAATCTAAAGATTATTTTGGATAATATTATGATTAAATTTTCTCCCAAGCCAGTGGTTCTACATAGCTGGAGATCGAAGTACGTTTGTCTAGTCGACCCACCCGGGTACCCATTCCGCGATATATATGTACGAGTGGTCAGTTTGCGCGGCCGATGGGATTGATGGGGCGAATCTTGCCGGACGCGATCACGGACAGTCTCCGAACGAAGTTCCTCGTCGCCGGGGTGGTGGTCGTCCTCGTACTGGGCGGCATCGGTGGCGCGGTCTACGGCGCGGTGAGCCAGAACATGAGCGAGGACGTCAGGACCGAGTACGTCGAGGACGCCACCGTCCAGAGCCAGCATCTCGAATCCACGATAGGTGGCCTGGAACGACGTGCGACGACGCTCACACGGATGGAGCCGGTACAGAACGACGTCACGGGTGATGCGGACGTCCTCATGCGGAACGCCGAGGAACCGTCGTACGTCGCCGCGGCGCTGTACGTCAACCGGGCGGACGGTGACACGTTCGCTCGCGCCGGCAAAGACTGGGGGCTGTTCAAGCCGAACAGCACCGACCTGACCGACGAACACTTGCAGCGCGTGAACGAGACGCAGGGGGAGACCGCCGGCGAGGTCGGCGTCTCCGACCCGGTCGTCCTGCAGAACACGAACCAGCCGGTCGCGTTCCTGTCGACGCCCGTCGAGGACCACCCGAACCGCTCCATCGTGCTCGTCGTGGATCTGGCCGAGCTCTCGCGGACGAGCCTGCCGGCGACCGCTGACGGCTCGTACGCCGTCGTCGACGACGAGGGGACCACCATCCTCTCGCAGCGCGAGTCCGAGATCACGGCGTCCGACCAGCTCGTGAACGCCGGACTCGACCTCTCCAAGTCCTTCGACCGGCTGGAGAACGCGAGCGGCGTGTCGACGGTCGCCGGCGTGTCGAGCGTGGACGGCACCGACTGGTACGTGACGCGACGGACGACCGCCGAGCACGCGTTCGCCGTGCAGTCGTTCGTCGAGCTCGGCGTCGCCGGGATGCTCGGCGCGCTCGCGCTCGTACTCGGCATCGTCGGGATGACGCTCGTCCGCAGCACCGTGTCCGACATCTCGTCGCTCTCGGAGGACGCGCGCCGGCTTCGCGAGGGCGACCTGGAGACGGCCGTCGAGGTCGACCGCCGGGACGAACTCGGCGAGCTCGGTGACGCGTTCGACGAGATGCGCGTCTCGCTCGGCGACCAGATCGCGGAAGCACAGGCGGCGCGCGAGGAGGCCGAGGAACGCCGACGCGCCGCGGACGCGTTCAGCGAGCACCTCAAGGAGCGCGCGGAGTCCTACAGCGAGGCGATGGACGCGTGCGCCGACGGCGACCTCACGCAGCGCCTCGAGGGGTCGTCGGAGAGCGAGGCGATGACCGCGGTCGCGACGTCGTTCAACGAGATGCTCGACGACCTCGAGGAGACCGTTCGGGCGGCCCGCGAGTTCGCGGCCGCCGTCGAGGAGGAGTCCGGGAGCGTCGCGACGTCGACCGACGAGGTCCGGAAGGCGAGCGCACAGGTGACCGAGTCCGTCCAGGAGATCTCCGTTGGTGCCGACGAGCAGCGCGAGAAGCTCGAGGCGGTGAGCTCGGAGATGGAGAGCCTGGCGACGACCACCGAGGAGATCGCGGCGTCCGCGAACGAGGTCGCGGACACGGCCGCGCGGTCGGCTACCGTCGGCCGCGAGGGCCGGGACGCGGCCGAGGACGCCATCGAGAGCATGGAGGAGATCGCGGGCGAGACCGCCGACGCGGTCGAGGAGATCGACGCGCTGGAGGCGCAGATGCGCGAGGTCGACAAGCTCGTGGAGTTCATCAGTGACGTCGCGCACCAGACGAACATGCTGGCGTTGAACGCGAACATCGAGGCGTCCCGCGGCGCGAGCGGTGACGGCGACGACGGCGGGTTCGCGGTGGTCGCTCAGGAGGTCAAGGACCTCGCGGCGGAGGCGAAGGACGCCGCGGAGGACATCGAAGGGCGCCTTGAGCGCATCGACGAGCAGACCGAGCGGACCGCGGCGCAGGTCCGGGACGTGAACGAGCGCGTCGCGGCGAACGCCGAGGACGTCCGCGCGGCCGCATCGGCGCTCGACGAGGTCGCTGACCACGCCACCGAGACGAACACGGGCGTGCAGGAGATCTCGGCGGCGACCGAGGAGCAGGCGGCGAGCACGGAGGAGGTCGTCGCGATGACCGAGGGTGCGACCGAGATCGGGCATCGGACGGCGAGCGAGGCGGAGACGGTGGCGGCGGCCGCGGAGGAGCAGACCGCGAACCTCTCGGACGTCTCCAGCAGCGCTGACCGCCTGAGCGAGCGCGCGTCGGACCTCTGGAGCGCACTGGAGGCGTTCGAGGTACACGACGGGCAGGCCGACGACGGCCGCGGTGACGACGGCGACGACGACCCGGGAACGGACCCGTTCGAGACGCCGACGCCGTCGACCGACGGCGGCGTCGACCCGTTCGACACGGAGTAAGCTGCGGGTCGCTGCTGGCGGTCGGTCAGAGACGCGGTTGCTGCTGGCGGTCAGTCAGCGGACGCGGTTGCTCTGGCGGTCAGTCAGCGGACGCGGTTGCTCTGGCGGTCAGTCAGCGGACGCGGTTGCTCTGGCGGTCAGTCAGCGGAC